>JBBSQA010000011.1:0-84040 GCA_038258285.1 Actinomycetales bacterium
CCCACGGCCCCCCGCGCCGGCCCCCCCCACCCCCCCCCCCCCGCCCCGGACGGGCGGCTCCGTGGCCGCCCCCCTTCAGCATGTCCCTGTGGACAACGACGTGCTCGGACCGGTGTCACCTGAGACGCTTCGCCCATGCCTCAGCACCCCGGCTCGGCGCTTGCCCAGCGCATCACGCTGGCGAGCGGTGCGCGTCCGGTGCGGCGAGGGATCGGGGAGATCCAGTTCGGGTTGACCCCGGAGCGAGGCATCGTGCTCGCGGGCCTGACCGAGCCCGAGGCCGGGTGGCTGCTCTCGTTGGGTGGGCCGGCCGGCTCGAGGACACGCCTAGGATCAGCTGAGCCCAGCTCCTTGGTGGCCAGCGCCGGCGGCTGGGGCCTGAGTCTCCCGCGCGCTCGGGAGTTGCTCGACGTCCTGCATACCCATGGGGTGGTCGTCGAGGGGCCATCCTTCGGCCATGAGACTCACTCGCCGTCTCGAACGCCCAGGCGCGACCAACTGGTCTGCGTGCTCGGGCAGGGTGGCGTTCCGGACTCGATCCGAGCCCAGATCGGCGCAGCCGGTTCTTCTCGCGTTAGTCACGAGCTGGACCCGACCGAGCCACCGGAGATCGCGGTGATCGTGGTCCGTGACGCCATCAGCGCCCAAGACCGCGCCGGGTGGGCTCGCTCACCTCTGGCCCACCTGCCCGTAGTGGTCGGTGACCATCGTGCTGTGCTGGGTCCGGTGATCTTGCACACGGCACCCGGGCCCTGTTTGCTGTGTCTGGACCTCGCACGGCGAGATCGCGACACGGCGTGGCCATTGATCGCTGCGCAGATCTGCGACTCTATCGACGATGGGACGGGTCAGGTCCACACGAACCTGCTGCTCACTGCGGCGGTAGCCGCGTCGACCGCCATGGTCGTCGACGCCTATCTCGACGGAGGAGGTGCCCCGAGCGGGGTGACCTGGGAGGTCGCGCTGCCGTGGCCCGACGTCCGGACCCGTCGTTGGCCTCGACACGTCGCCTGCCCCGATCACGGATGAGGAGCACGCAGCTCACGCGGCCTCAGCCTTTCGAGGCCGTCCACGACCACGCTTGCGGGCCACGACCTGCCCCTCGAGCACGAACTCACCACCCCAGACGCCCCAGGGCTCGGCCCGCTCCAAGGCACCGGCCAGACATGCCTCCCGCAGGGGGCACGGCGAGCACAGGGACTTGGCGACCTCGACGTCAGCCGGGCTCTCGGCGAACCATAGATCCGGAGGGTGGGTGTGGCATGGCAGGTCGAGCTCGGTGCTCGGGACGCTGGGAGATGCGGCACGACGAATGCTGGGTGTCTGGGTAGACACGAGAGTTCCTTTCACCACTGCGCGGAGGCACAGAAACGGCCGGGGAGAATGTCGATGAGGACAGGCGCTCCGCGGCCGGTGTGGGAACTCAGATGCTCAGATCAACAACTGACGTTCGGTGAGCCGGCGCAAAGGCCTTGAACGGGGTCGGCGTGCGACAAGCACGCACCCGGAGCAGGTCGCCCACGCTCCGTGCCACGAATACGTAGCCGCGCAGCGGTGGAGGAACGGTCGGAGGCGTGCCCCACGAAGGTCTTGGTCATCTTCATCGCACAGCCTCCTTTCGACTCTCGCTCACCCACAACACGCATCGGTTGTAGAACGTCGTTGACGCTACGCCGTGCCCGTCGTCGGACGCAACTGATTTATTGCGACGCTTTTCGCGCCGTCGCCGGAACGCCCTCATGGGACGTCAAAATGGCAAGAACGTCCGGCCCGTAGAGGTCCAGCTTGCGCGAGCCCACCCCCGATATGGCCAACAGATCTGAAAGATCCTTCGGAGCCTTCTCTGCGATGGCGATCAGGGTCGCATCGGTGAAGACCACGAATGCGGGCACCTTGGCCGAGGTGGACGTCTCACTGCGCCACTGACGCAGTGCCTCGAACAGACCCTCGTCATACGTCGGCGGACAGGAGGCGCACCGTCCGATCTTGCGCTCGGCTGCCGTGCTGAGATCCTGTCCGCACGTTCGGCATACCGCTCGGGATCGCGGCTTTCTCGGCTTCGAGGACGGACGGACCCGCGAGGACTCCCCGTGCTCGGGGACCCCGAGCAGCTCAGCCGCCGGGACTAGAAAACGGCTGAGCTTGCGACTGGCCCTTCCCCCGGTGCTGCGACTACTGGCCCAGCTGAGGTCCAGGTGCTGCCGTGCCCTGGTCAACGCGACGTACAGCAAACGCTGCTCCTCCGCGACCCGCGCCGGGCCTTCGGCCAACGTGATTGGGAGCAACCCTTCACTACAGCCGATCACGAACACCTGGTCCCACTCCAGTCCCTTCGCCGCATGCAGCGAGGCCAACGTCACCCCATCCACGCTCGGCGCGTGCTGCTCACTGATCCGCCGGTCGAGCTCGGTCACGAAATCCGCCATGTCGACTCGTCCCCCGTCGGGCTCCAGACCCTCAGCCAGATGCACGAGTGCCTGGAGTGACTCCCAGCGCTCGCGGCTGGCTCCGCCGGAGGGCGCGAAAGCTCCGTGCCCCACCGAGGACAGGACGTCCCGCACCCGATCCGCCAAGGGTGAAGTCGGATCGTCACTGCGCACCTGGCCCCGCAGCAGGACGATGGCGCCGCGTACCTCGGCCCGGGAGAAGAACCTCTCGCCGCCTCGGACCAGATAGGCGACGTCGCACTGAGACAGTGCCGCTTCCATGGCCTGGGACTGGGCATTCGTCCGAAACAGCACCGCCATCGAACCCGGCGCGGCCCCCTTGCTCACACGGTCCTTGATGACCGAGGCCACCCCGTGCGCCTCGGCCTCGTCATCGGGGTAGGTGGTCAACCGAGGACGCGGACCGGGCACCTGTTGCGAACGCAAGGTGGCCACATCCAACGGCAGGACGGCGTTGGCCACCTCGATGATCTGCGGGGTGCTGCGGTAGTTGCGGACCAGACGCACGGTCACCGCATCGGGATAGCGCTGCGGGAACTCGGTGAGATAGCGCGGGGTGGCGCCGGTGAAGGAGTAGATCGTCTGGGCGGGGTCGCCGACCACGCAGACGTCGTCGCGTTCGCCGACCCACGAGTCCAGCAAACGTTGTTGGAGCGGGTTGACGTCCTGGTACTCATCGACGACGAAGTGCCGATACTGCTGGTGGACCGCGGCGGCGATGGTGGGATGTTCGCTCAGGATGCCGACCGTGAGCAACAGCACGTCCTCGAAGTCGATGACGTTGCGCTCGTCCGTGACCTCGGCGTAGGTCTGCATCATCCGTGCCATCGCGGTGCCATCCAGGCCTGCCGCGGACCGACCCTGCTGCGTGGCCACGGAGGGGTAGCGTTCCGCGGTGACCAGCGCCACTTTGGCCCACTCGATCTCGGCGGCCACGTCCCGGAGCTCGGTACGGCCCAGCCGCAGGCGCAACCGGCTGGCCGCCTCGGCGACCGCCGCTGCTTTGCTCGGCATCACGTTCGGAGCCGGGCCACCCACCGCCTGAGGCCAGAAGAACTGCAACTGACGCAGCGCAGCTGCGTGGAAGGTGCGCGCCTGCACCAGCCCGACTCCCAGCCCTCGCAGCCGGGTGCGCATCTCGCCCGCTGCCCTGGCGGTGAAGGTCAGCGCCAGCACCCGTTGCGGCGTCAAGGCACCCGCCGCCACGCCGTAGGCGATCCGGTGCGTGATCGCTCGGGTCTTGCCGGTCCCTGCCCCGGCCAGCACCACGACCGGACCTCGAGGCGCCGTGGCGACCGCTCGCTGCTCGGGGTCCAACCCGAGCAGCACCTCCTCGGGGTTGGGCACCGCGCTCACGATGGTTCGCGCCCCCGGAAGGGACCCGCGGGCGCGGTCTGCTCGATCTCCTTGCCGAACCAGTGCTCGATGAGCCGCCGGGCGATGGAGACCCGGGGTGGCAGCGCGACAGCGCCTGAACGCACGGCGTAGGCCAGCTCGCCTCGGGCGAACCAGCTCGCTTCGGCGATCTCCTGGGGGTCCAGCGTGAGGTCGGTGTCGAAAGCGCGGGCGGTGAACCCGACCATCAACGAGGAAGGGAAGGGCCAGGGCTGGTTGCCTCGAAAGGTGACGCTGCGCACGTCCACCCCTACCTCCTCCTGGACCTCTCGGACCACTGCCGACTCCAGTGACTCCCCCGCCTCCACGAACCCGGCCAACACCGACATCCGACCCTGGGGCCAATGCGGGCCCCGGGCGAGCAGGATGCGATCTTCGTCGTCGGTCACCGCCACGATGACCGCAGTGTCCGTCCGGGGGTGGTGCTGCGAGCCGTCTTCGGCACACACTCTGACCCAACCGCCTTCGGTCGGTTCGGTAGGACTACCGCAGCGCGGACAGAACGGATGCCGGTCGTGCCAGTTCGAGAGGGCGACGGCCGTGGTGAACACACCAGCGTCGGCGTCTCCGAGGTCCTCCCCGGCCTCGCGCAGGGTCTGCCATCCCTTGCTTCCCGAGTCCGGTCGCTCACCCTCCTCGGCAGGACGCACCACCGCAACGTGCTCGCGTACGTCGTCTCGTCCCAGATAGAAGGCGAGCCGTGAGGAGTCCGCTACGTCCGGCGCTCGAGGAACCAGCCGCATGTCACCGTCCACCCGGCAGGTGCGCATCTTGCCGTCGACGAGGTCGTAGACCCGCGTACCGGCCTGCGACAGCGCTGATCGCAGCACGTCCTGATCCCGCCGGGCCACGCCGGCTCGGTCCAGTGCCCCCCGGGCCAGCGATAGGTCGTGCAGGGTCTCGTCGGCAACACTCACCCGCCCACTGTAGGCCGCGCTTTCCCTATCCGAGGACCGACCCAGCACCGCCTCCAGCTCCCCTTCTCGGCCTTGCCTGCATGCTTTGGCCACAGGCACCGCATACGGTGATCCGGTGAGAAGAAGCGATCTGGCCCTAGCCGGAATTGCCTGCGCGGCCGTGCCGGGGATGAAGCCCGTGTCGGTCCAAGAGGTCAGCAGGGGCGCTGGAGACGAGACCGCGCAGCACCAGACAGCGATCATCGAAGACAGCACCGGTCGGACCTGGGTCGTCCGGGTGCCGCTGACCACGGTGGCGGGCGCCGAGCTGGAACGCAACGAGGCCCTGGTCGGACAGCTGGGCAAGCACCTGCCCTTCAAGGTTCCGGCGGCCACCGGGTTCGCCGCTCTAGGCCCGGAGCAGGGGCGCGCTGCGGTGTATCCCTACGTCGACGGCTCGGCCCTCAACCTGCATCATCTGCCCCCCGGCCCCGGGTTGGCGAGTGCCGTCGGGCGAGCGGTCGCGGCGGTGCACAACATTTCCAGCGACGTCTTCGAGGACTACGCGGTCCCAGTCTTCGACGCCGCAGGCCACCGCGAGCGCTGCGTCTCCGAGGTCGACCGGGCCGCCTCCACCGGGCTGGTGCCCACGGGGCTGCTGGCCCGCTGGGAGGAGGCCCTGGAGGCCCCCGGCCTATGGCGCTTCGCGCCCACCCCCGTGCACGGGTCCCTCGACGGCTGGGCCTTCCTGGTGGCCTTCACCGACGACGACGCGGCCACGGCCCGGGTCGTCGCGCTCACCCAGTGGGACCACGCCATGGTCGGTGATCCTGCCCAAGACTTCGCGATCCTGACCGACCAGCTCACTCCGGCTGCCCTGGACTCGGTCCTGGAGAGCTACTCGCTCGCTCGTTCCTCGCGTCCCGACCCTCACCTCATCTACCGAGCGAGATTGGCCGCCGAGATGCGCCTGGTCAGAGGACTGGCCCAAGCCGCCTCGGCCGGCGCTGACGACACCGTGCAGATGCGGGTCGATGAGCTGCGCAAGCTCGACCGTCTCACCGCCTCGGACCACTCCCTCGTCCCGGCGACGGCCTTCGCCGGAGCAGGTGAGGGCTTGGATCTCACAGACTTCTCCGAGGGTGCTCCGGGCGGCCCTCAGGACCGGGCGCAGACTTTCGACGACGGGGACGACGTGCCTGAGGACTTCACTCTGGAGGGACCCGCCGATCCCGATCCCTCCGACAGTGTTGGCGCTGGCGACCTCGCGGACGAGCCCGAAGACGAGGTCCGTGATGACGTGTCGGTCGAGCCCGGTGAGACGGATGACCCCACCGAAACCCTGCCCCGGGTCACCCTGGGAGCGGAGCTCGACGAAGGGTCCCGGATGCGGGATCTCTACGATCTCGGCGAAGACTCCGACGACGACCCGGACGACGACGAGCCAGCTTCACCCTCATCCTGAGGAACCCTCGAACCCCCTTCGCAGACGTTGCTCGACCTCGGCCTCGCTGAGAGCCTTTGGTCGCACCGTCTCACCCGTCGCGGCGTAGAAGAAGGCGGTGTCGACCGCAGCCAGGTCGACGCCAACCAGCCGCGCATAGGCGATGCGGTAGACCGCGAGCTGTATGCCGCGCCGCTCCCGCTCTCGGTGCCCCGTGGGAGGACGGCCGGTCTTCCAGTCGACCACGGTGAAGCCCCGGTCACCACGAGGAAACACCGCGTCGATGCGGCCACGCACGGTGCGCCCAGCCAGGGTGGTGCTGACCGCGATCTCCAGGCCCACCGGCGCCCGGGCCGACCACTCGCTGTCGAGGAAACGTGCCTGCAAATCGGCAAGGGACGGCTCCGTGGACGCGGGGGGCCTTGCCCCAGACGCCGCGCCGGGGTCCACGGTCGAGTCCGGATCGTGTTCCTCGTCGGGACGGGGTTCTCCGTCGAAAGCGATGTCCACGCCCCGGCCGAGGTCCACGTCGAGCAAGGCTGGGCGACCGTAGTGCTGCTCGACCCACGCATGGAAGGCCGTCCCGAGGTCGGCGCGTGGGGCGGGGGGTGTGGGCATCGGGCGTCGGAGCCGTCGGAGGAACAGCTCACGGTCCGCGATGACGTCGAGCACGGAGGTGGTGGAGAGTTGAACGGGAATCTCGGCGGCGAACGCGCCTCGATCCCCGGCTCCTCCTGCCATGTGCTCCTCGCGTTCGGCCAGCAACAGCTGCAGGACCGCCGCGATGTCGGTAACGGTCTCGTCCGTCTCCTCGCCCGGGGGGGCGTCGTCGCCATCGTGGTCGTGGGGTCGCTCCGGCGAGCCGGATCCGGATAAGACCGAAGGGATCGACGCCTCTCGGGCGTCCAGCACGGTCTGCACGATGTCGGTCATGGCGGCGCGCCGAGGCCCCGCTTCGATAGGCCACGGGGCACCCTCCTCCACCGCAGCCAAAGGGTTCTGCTCCTGCTCGTCGGTAGGCATGTCAGCCCACTGATCGGTCTCGACCTCGCACACGCTCCCTGGACCGTCGTCCGCGAGGACCTCGGTCAGGAACCGTGAGGTCACCCGCGGTCGTTTGCCGGTCGACCACACGGGGGCAGTCAGCAACATCTCCTGCCGAGCACGGGTGAAGGCGACGTAGGCCAGACGCCGCTCCTCGGCCACCCGGTGCCTTACCCCGTCCTCGGAGAAGGCGCCCTGCGCCGCGGTCAAAGCATGGGTGCTCTCAATCGTGCTCAGGTCCAGGGCTGGGAGGCCATCGGCGTCTCCCCGCAGTGAGTAGGGCAGTGACCCAATGCCGGTCAGCCACCCTTTGACCGCGTTCGGAGTGTGCACCCACGTCTCTCCGACGAGGCGGGGCTGCCCCCGAACCACCGGAAAGATCCCCTCGGCCAGGCCGGGCACGGCGACCATGTCCCATTCCAAGCCTTTGGCGGCGTGGATGGTGAGCACCTGCACCGAACCCGAGTGGACACTCACCTCGGCGAGCTCGGGGATCTCGACGTCTTCCAAGGCCCGCTCGTGGGCTCTCGCCGCCTCCAACCACGCCAGAAAGCCTCCGAGTGTGGGGCGGTCCGCGCTGACCTCGAAGGCGCCGGCGACCTCGATCAGAGCGTCCAGATGTCCGCGCGCCCATCCTTGCGGCACGTCAGGGTCTGCGGCGACCTCGATATCGAGACCGATACTGCGCTCCGCCTCGACCAACAGGTCGGCGAGCGGGATCCCGACGACGGTGCGCAGCGAGGCGATCACCGCGCTCAGGTGACTGACCCTTTGCCATCCCGCCCGCGACAACGTCGACCCCTGCGGAGAGGACCATCCGAACCGCGGCGGGTGATCGAGCGCTTCGCCCAAGGTGGCGCTCTCATCCGGATAGTCCGCCACCAAATATCGAGCCCACGCCCACAGCGCACTGAGGTCCGAGGCACCCAGTCGGCACACAGGGCCGCTGAACAGGCGTACCACCTGATCTCCCCGTCCGGGGTCCTGGACGGCCCAGAGGAGGGCAACGAGGTCCACCAGCTCGGGGGCGTTGAGCAGTCCCCCCAGGCCGACCACCTCCACGGGTAAATGCTCGGTCCGCAGGGCCGTGACCACCGTGTCGAACTGCGCCCGGTTACGACACAGCACCGCAGCACTGTGCCCGGTCCACCTACCGTCATCGTCGAACCAGCGTTGCGCCACCCAGGCCGCAACGTGTGCCGCCTCGTCGCGGTGGGTGATGCACCGAGCAGCCTGGACCCGTCCGGCCGGGGCCGAAGGGGCCGGCGATACCTCCTTGACGGTCACGGGACTCTCACGCCGTAGCGGCGAAGCGACCGCATTGGCCACGTCGAGCACGGCGCGGCTGTTACGCCACGAGGTGCTCAGCGACCGGATAGGCGCCGAAGTGCCGGCCCCCGCTTCCCGTGGTCCGAAACGCATGGGGAAGGTGTTCAGAGTGGTGGCACTCGCCCCGCGCCAGGCGTAGATGGACTGGTGCGGATCTCCCACCGCCATCACCGGGACCCCTCCGGCGGCGCGATCCACCGACGAGTGGGCATAGAGCGAGGAGAGCAGCACCATCTGTGCCTCCGAGGTGTCCTGGAACTCATCGAGCAACACGGCGCGGTACCGGCTCCGCTCGCTGACCCCCACGGCCGGAACGTCTCGGGCCAACCGGGCAGCGATCGCCATCTGATCGCCGAAGTCCACCGCGGACCGCGCCTGCTTGGCGGCTCGGTAAGCCGTCACGAGCGGCAGGATCAGTGCCTTCTTGCGGAGTAGGAGCCCCAGGACGGAGCCTGACTTCGTCGGTGCCTTGCCGTCCTGACCGGGCAGCTCCTCCGCCGACACCGCATGCTCCAGAAGCCAGTCGCCCACGTCGTGCGGATCGACGAGATGCTCACTGAGCTCACCGGATAGGTCGAGGACGGCCTGCACGACGGTGCTCTCCGCCAGCTCCATGATCGTCATGTCGGCGGAAGAGGAGTGCACCACCTCGTAGGCGATCTGCCAGCACGCGGCCGCAGAGAGCACCGTGGCGTGCGACTCGATCCCGAAACGCAGCCCGTGGTCGGCCACGATCCGTCCGGCGTAGGCGTGATACGTAGACACCGTGGGAGCCAGCACAGCCTCCGCTGCCTCGCCGCTCGAGGCATCACCCGCAACCTCCCACAGGCCGCTGGCGCGCAGCGACCGGAGCTTGTGTGCCAACCGGGTCGCCAACTCGATCGAGGCCTTACGGGTGAACGTCAGACCCAGGATCTCGTCCGGCCGCACGTAGTCGTTCACGACGAGCCACCACACTCGTGAGGCCATCGTCTCGGTCTTGCCGGAGCCGGCCCCGGCAACCACCAACATGGACTCCAAGGGAGCCTCGATGATCGCGATCTGCTCGTCCGTCGGTGGCGGCGTGCCCAAGGTCGCGGCAATGTGCCGGGCGCTGATCACTGCCGGTCCCCTTCGGGCTGCATCGGACAGCAGGTCTTCACCGCACAACTTCGGCACCACGCCCCCAGGGTCGCGCCGAACTCAGCCCCGGCCATGCCGGCGGCGCTGCTCTGCACGAGGTCGTGAGCCCACTGCGGATCCTCGGCCTCCGCCAGGGCAGCTTGTCGCTGCACCGAGGTGACCTTGCCCCCCGCTCCTCCCAGATGCGCCAGAGCCGCTCCACCACTGCGCGCATCCGGACCCAGGGCTTCGCTGAGTCCCCCCTCGAGCAGCGCCACCTGGTACGCGCCCAGCTGAGGGTGGGAGGCGATCTCCGCACCGGCGGGCTTGTTCTTCCCCGTCTTGAGGTCCACCACGACGAAGGCGCCGTCGGCGGTCCGCTCGACACGGTCCACCCTTCCGGTGAGCCGCGCACGACCGACCTCGACCGCAACCGGGAGCTCGACGTCGACGAGCACACGGCCCTGGGCGGTCATCTGCGCACGGTAGGCCACGAAACGTCCCATCATCTCGTGGGCCTGTCGCTGCTCTCGGACGGCAACCCAGGACTGGTCCTGGCGCAGCTCGGGCCATCGCTCGTCCAGGGTGGCGATCAGGGTCTCCTGGTCTGCCTCAGGGTCTTGGGCCACGATGTCGTGCACCAGGGTGCCGACCGCGCTGGACATCATCGACTCCCCCTCGCCGCCGTGGCTGGTCAGCAACCAGCGCAACGCGCACTCGTTGAAGGACTGCACCTTCGACGGGGAGACGTTCACCGGCCCGGAAGGCACCCGCGGCTCCTGGGTCGAGACCCCGCGGCCATCGGTCCACGATGACGGCTGAGCCCACGTGACTCCGGCTGCGGCCAGGTCGCCCAGCTGAGCGGCCGATCGATCACGGGCATCGAGATCTCCGCTGAGGTGGCCCCTGATGAGGTCGCGACGCAACGAGGCCACGGCACCCCGCAGGGTCAACCGAGGTGGAACGGTCGAAGACGTGCGTCCTTGACCATCCGGGTCGATCAGGTCGATGAACGCGGAAGGCTGGTCATCGACGCTGGCCACCGAGGTGACCAGCAACCTGGTGCGGGCTCGGGTCAGGGCGACGTAGAACTGTCGCAGCTCGTCGGTCCATACCTGGCTTTGCGCCGATCTCAGGCCGGTCACGCCGTCGATGGATCGGCCGTTCAGCACCTCGACCAGGGCCTCGGCGCCCAACAGTGACCCCCGCGTCCGCAGGTTGGGCCACACCCCCTCTTGCACGCCGACCACGGCCACCATCGACCATTCCCTGCCTGCGCTGGCTTGCGGGGTCAACACGCTCACGGCCTCCCCGCGCGAAGCGCGCGCCACCAAGGAGTCAGCCGTGACCTCCAGCGACCGCACGTGGGCGACGAAGCCGGAGACGTCTCCGGGGCCCCGGCGCTGGCCGTAGTCCTGAGCTGCACCGAAGAGTCGCATCACGGCGTCGAGCTGTCGATCCGCTCGAGCCCCCGCTGCGCCTCCCCCGAGCGCTGCCGACTCCCACAGGCCTGCCAACCCGGTAGCTGACCACAACGCCCACAACAACGCGTGCGCGCTCACGGCTCCGCCGTCTGATCCACCCGCACCCTCGATCGCCACCCGGCCAGCGCGCAGCACGCGGGCGACTCTGGTCAGCGGTTCGAGATCCCGGTCGCTGTCGACATGGGCGAGCAACCAGGAGGGGTCCAGGACCCAGCGCCCCATCACCTCGTCGACTTCCGGTTTCGGCTGCCGGTCGGATCCCGGCTGGTCGACGGTCATCCCTTCGGCGGTAGGGGGTGATGGGCCCGCGCTGAGCACCGGTAGTGGGTCCGCGCGGCGAACTGCCCGGCGCAGTCGCCGAAGCGCGACGGGGTCCGCGCGGCCGATGGGTGAAGTCAATAGATCGACGACTTCGGTGGCATCCAGCTGTGCACGTTCACCGGCACACCACTGCACGACAGCATCGATGGTCACCAGCAAGGGCCGGATGGCCGGATCGGCGGCCAACGGAGTCGCGTGGGATCCAGAGTGCACCGGCACCCCGGCCATGCTCAGCGCCCGGCGCATCACGTCCTGCTGCGATCCGGAGCGGGCTATGACCGCCATCCGGGACCAGGGCATCTTCCCGATGAGGTGTGCCCGGCGCAGTCGATAGGCCACCAGTTCGGCTTCCTGAGCCGGACTGTGCGCGACGGCTACCTCGACCTGGCCGGTGCCTGCTGGTGGGGTGGCACCACGATGGACCGACCCGGTGCTGACCCCGATCCGGCGCACGGCTTCCGCCGCCACCGCGGCCACATCCGC
This sequence comes from Actinomycetales bacterium, assembly GCA_038258285.1. Classification (GTDB taxonomy): domain Bacteria; phylum Actinomycetota; class Actinomycetes; order Actinomycetales; family Dermatophilaceae; genus Ornithinicoccus. The sequence continues at coordinate 11,945 of JBBSQA010000011.1, forward strand.
CGTGAGTCGATATCCCTGGCCCAGCACGAGGTGCTGGACGTCGCGCACCGGCCATCGAGAGTCCGAGCCGAGGTCGCTCCCCAGTCCGACGAAGCGGTCTCCCAAAGCCCCCCGGAACCCTTGGACGACCGCATCCCCATCTCCGATGAGCAGGACCCTGAGCTGCCCATGGTGTAGCGCCCGGATCAGCGCCGACGACGACGCCGTCAGCTCCTGGGCATCGTCGACGACGAGCAGCCGCAGTCCCGCACTCAGCGCGTCCGCCAGCGCCGAGTCTTCCTGTAACACAGCGGCTGCAGCGACACCGATGTAGGCAGGGTCGAACGCACCGGGGGTCGCCAGGGCCGTGACCTGCTCGTACTCCTCAAGGACATGAGCGGCCGCATGCCACTGCGGTCGAGCGTGCTCTTGGGCCAGATTCCGCAGGTGCGCCGCATCCACCCCGTGCTCCACCGCACGCATGAGCAGGTCCCGCAACTGGCCCCGGAACCCCGCAGTGGTCAGGGCCGGACCGAGGTCGTGCGGCCACGGCGGCGCCGGGGCCGACCCCTCGGCATGCCCCTGCAGGAGATCCCGGATGATGGCGTCCTGCTCGGCTCCGGTCAGCAGTCGGGGCAGCGGCTCACCGGCAGCGCTCGCACTGTGCCCCAGGATCGCGAATGCCAACGACGACGCGGTGCGCACCAATGGCTCTGTCCGAGTCCCGGTGACTCTGCTGCTCAGCGACTGACCGAGATCCGCAGCGGCCACTCTGGTCGGCGCCAAGAGAAGCGCTGCGTCAGCCGATCCGCCGCCCGCTAGGAAGTCGGTGATGACGGCTTGGGCAACGTGGGTCTTGCCCGTTCCCGGAGCACCGGTCGCCACCACGACCCCGGGCGCGCCGTCCAGCACGGCCTCCCGGACTGCCTCCTGGGAGGGGTCCAGTCGTGGTGCCGTGCCCGCCGCCTCGTTCATCCCCCCATCAGATCAGGCCCCACCGACGGACCCCGCACCCGCGCCGTCCCGGTCAGGGCGCGACCAGCCGGATGCCGCATACTTGCCCTCTCGTTGGGGAGATGCCCGGCGTCAAAGCAGGAGGACTGAAGTGGAAGTACGTATCGGTGTCCGCAACATCGCTCGGGAGCTGACGTTCGAGTCGGACCAGAGCAGTTCCCAGGTCCAGGAGACCGTGAGCGCAGGAATGGCCTCCGGTGGGGTGATCTCGCTGAGCGACGACCACGGTCGGGTGTTGCTGATCCCCTCCGAAGCGCTCGGATACGTCGAGGTCGGGGTGCAGGAGAAGAGCAAGGTCGGCTTCGGAACGGCGTAGCGGCCACCGTGCGAGCGCACGGCGCCGTACACTGTTGACACCTACGGTGCCCGGTCGGCACAGCCAAGCAGGACTGCACGTGCAGTTGATAGACGAAATTTCCCGATCGGCCCTTCATACACGTTGAGCTTGCGGGCTCAATGGAGCCGATCAGAGAGATTCATGGAAGAAACACGCACGTTTGCTGACTTCAACATCCACCCCGACGTCGTCTCGGCGCTGGCCGAGCACGGCATCGTCCACCCCTTTCCCATCCAGGCCATGACGTTGCCGGTGGCCCTCGGCGGGCACGACATCATCGGACAGGCCAAAACCGGCACGGGAAAGACCCTCGGTTTCGGTCTGCCGATGTTGCAGCGTGTGCTGGCTCCCGGCGACGAGGGCTTCGACTCCCTCGAGCGCCCCGGCGCTCCGCAGGCCCTCGCCGTGGCCCCCACACGCGAGCTGGCCAGCCAGGTGGCTCAAGACCTGACCCGAGCCGGAGCGAAGAGGGGGATCCGGGTGCTCACGGTCTACGGCGGCCGGGCGTACGAGCCCCAGATCGAGGCCTTGAAGGCGGGCGTCGAGATTGTCGTCGGGACTCCCGGCCGTCTTATCGATCTGGCCGAGAAGGGCCACCTCACGCTCGCTCACGCACGCTCCGTCGTGTTGGACGAGGCCGACGAGATGCTCGACCTCGGCTTCCTCCCCGACGTCGAGAAGCTGCTGTCGATGACTCCCGCCGGACGTCAGACCATGCTGTTTAGCGCCACGATGCCGGGAGCGGTGGTGGCGCTGGCCCGAAGCTACATGACCCAGCCCACGCACATCCGGGCCATCACCGAAGGTGACGACAAGCACACCATTGCCGCCGTGGAGCACTTCGTCTACCGCGCGCACGCCATGGACAAGGTCGAGATGGTCGCTCGCATCCTGCAGTCGAAGGACCGGGGCCTGAGCATCATCTTCGCCCGCACCAAGCGCACGGCGGCCAAGGTGGCCGACGACCTCGCCGAGCGCGGCTTCGCCTCTGCCGCGATCCACGGTGACCTCGGCCAGGGAGCACGCGAGCAGGCTCTGCGCGCCTTCCGGTCGGGCAAGGTGGACGTGCTGGTCGCAACCGACGTTGCTGCACGTGGCATCGACGTCGAGCTCGTCACTCACGTCATCAACTTCCAGTGCCCCGAAGACGAGAAGACCTACCTGCACCGCACCGGACGCACCGGTCGAGCCGGCGCCACCGGAGTGGCCGTGACCTTCGTCGACTGGGACGACCTGCACCGGTGGACCTTGATCAACAAGGCGCTCGACCTCGGCATCCCGGAGCCTGAGGAGACCTACTCCTCCTCGCCCCACCTGTTCAAGGACCAGCAGATTCCCGAGGGCACCAAGGGCACGCTGCCCCGCTCTTCACGGACCAGGGCCGGGCTCGGGGCCGAGCGGGTCGAGGACATCGAAGGATCCGCGGGCCGACGTAAGCCCTCCGCCGGTCGTGGTCGCCCGCAGCGTGGCGGCGCCTCGGGCAACTCCACCGAGTCCAGCGGAGGCAAGGCCTCAACGGACCGCGGGCAACGGGCCAAGCGCACCAGCACCGTGGAGCGGGCCCCCACCTCGGGAGGCGGCCAAGGACAGCGCCGTCGGCGGCGGCGTAGCAGCGGCAGTCAGGGCGCCGAGGCGAAGCCTTCGTCGGACTGAGCAGCACCCGCTGCATCCGCCGTGGCCGCGAGAGCGTCCAGTCCGACCCAGCCCGGGTGGGGCGCCCCGACCGCCAACCCCTCGGCGCAGTGCTGCTGGACGTCGCACCATCGGCACAACGCTGATGGGCGTGGCGGGAACGACGCCGAGTCCGAGCCGCGCTGTCGGTAGTCCTGCTCGGCATCCCTCAGATCGGCGCCGATGGACTCCGCCTCGGCCAGCTTGCGACCCAACGACTCGTCTGTATGCCGATGAGCATCCACGGATCCGGTCGGAAGATGGTGCAGCTCCACCACTCGCACGGGTTTGCGGAACATACGCGACACCGCGAGTGCATACAGCCCGAGAGCCAGGGACGTCCGTGCGGTTCCAGAGTCGATGCCCGTGGACCCGGTCTTGTAGTCGACCACCACGAGCTCCCCTTCCCTCTCGGCGACCCTGTCCACTCGACCGGTAATGGCCAGAGAGTCGGTGGGCATCGAGACGGTGCGCTCCACAGCGACCGGCTGCGCGAGCCGGTCGATGGTGCGCAGGTAGTCGACCACCCAGTCCGTGACTCTGCCTCTCCAGTGCTCGGACTGGGCCTCGTCCACGAATCCTGCGCGCTGCCAGAGGCGTCCGATGAGCTCGTGAACCCCTTGGGGCGTTCGCTCCGACTCCGGAAGATCCCAGAACCGCGCCAACGCCGCGTGCGTCGAGTTGCCGATTGACGCGATCGCTCGTTGTGGTGCCTTGCTCGGGCGAGGCCGATCCAGGTACTGCAGCCGATAAGCGCGTGGGCAGTCGAGCCACTGGCCGAGCTTGGAGGGACTCACAGCGAGAAGGCGGCTCGGTTGAGACACCCCGGTCACCGCACGTGCCCCAAAAGCGGGCTGCCGGACCCTTGGTCCACGATCCGGTCGTACTGTGCAGGATCCGTGGTGAACTCGGCGAGCGCATTCGACTTCCCCGTCCCGTGGTAGTCACTGGAGCCCGTCTGGATCAGGCCCCACCGGGCACACAGGGCTCCGGCCTGCTGCATCGCCACCGCATCGTGGTCGCGGTGGTGCACCTCCAGCCCGCCGAGTCCGGCCGCGACCAGCTCGCCGATCATGAACTCGGTCACGGTGTGGCCGCGAGCGTGGGCGAACGGGTGAGCCATGATCGGCACTCCCCCGGCATCCCGGATCAGCTCGATGGCCGCGCTCGCGTGAGGGGCCCAGTGCCGCACGTAGTAGCGGCTCCGTGAGTGCAGCAGGTCCGCGAACACCGCGTTGCGATCCGCGAAGGTTCCGGCGCGCACGAGGGCGTCGGCCACGTGTGGACGGCCCAGCGTCACTCCTTCCCCCACGTGCTCGCGGATAGCGTCATAGTCGACCGGGTACCCGTCGGAGGACAGCAGGTCCACGGTGCTGCGCATCCGACGGTCGCGGTGCTCACGGATAGCGACCATGAGGTCCGCCAGCTCGCGGTGCGCCGGATCGATGAGGTAGGCGAGGATGTGCACCGAGATCCCCTCGACCTGCGTCGACAGCTCCACTCCGGGGACCAGGCAGACCCCCAGCTCGGAAGCGGTCTCAGCGGCAGGCGCCCACCCCGAGATGGCGTCATGGTCGGTGAGCGCGAGGATGTCGATCCCTGCCCCAGCGGCCGAGAGCACCACCTCCGAGGGAGGCTGGGTTCCGTCGCTACAGGTGGAGTGGGTATGCAGGTCGATCACCAGCGGTTGGGCGAGCATAGGGGCCACGGTAGGCCAGCACGGCCGCCTCAGTCGTGGTAGGCCCCCAAGGATCGCCGACGGGCCCGCATCGCCGAAACGTCCAGACCGAACCGGCGACGGGCGGCATACCCACCGATGGACAGTCCTCCGGCGAGCCCCAAACCTACCGACAAGGCGGTCAGCACCTGAAGAATGGCCAGGTTGAGGAACGACTCCGAATCGAGCATGAGGAGGAAGATCGCGGTGTAGACCGCCAGGCCCGGCAGGAGGCAGTAGATCGAAGCGGTGCCCACGACGATTTCGGGCACTCGAAGCCAGTGGTGGACTGCGTACGCCAGTGCCCCCACCAGCGCAGCGGCCACCGCCGAAGCGGGGGCCTGGGGCAGCGCCAGCGCTGACCCGGCCTGGAAGGTCAGCCACGACACCGCAGCCACGCCCGTGGAGGCTAGCGTGGCCCGGACCCCGGTGTAGTTGGTCATACAGAACCCGATGGCCACGATCATCGCGCCGATGGTGCCCCCGATGACGGTGGGGCGCTGCGCCACATCGGGTTGTATCACCAGCGGCAGCCCGATGGCGTTGGCGACGGCGAGGACTCCGGCCACACCGACCGCGATGCCCAAGGTCATCGTGGCGACCTCCAGACCTCGGGCCCCGGCGGTGACGTAATAGCCGTCCAGCGCGTCCTGGGCCGCGCCCATCACCGACAGCCCCGCCAGCAGCACGATGATCCCGGAGACCACGACGAGCGAGGGCGTGCCCAACCCGGGCACGTCGATGCCGAGACCAGGGATCCTGTTCTGTCGCTCGGTGGGCAGGGTGATCCAGTAGAGCACCACCGCGATGGTCGAGGGGATGGCGGCGCTGACCACCTGGCTGAAGAAGGACGCAATGCCGAGGCGATACAGCGCTCGCTGCGCGAGGTCGACGGCCGCGGCGCTCAACCCGGCGACGATCCACATGGTCGGTCCCGCGTCGAAGAGGATGACGACCCCGAGCCCGGTCAGGGCCATGCCCAGCGTCACGATCCAGCGGCGGTACGGGTGAGGTTTGGTGAGGATCTCGGAGAGCCGCGTGCGGGCGTCCTCCACTGGGATCCGCACCCATACGGGGTCACCGTGAGGCATCGAAGACTGGGCATCCGTCGCGGTCAGGTCGTCGACCAGGAGCTGGAGGCCCTCCACCCGGGTGAAGTCCAACGCACGGGCCTTGATGACCCGCATCACCGACAGCGGGTCCTGGTCGACGCCGCGCTGCACCGACACCGAGATCGAGGTGTAGGTGATATCCACCGCCGTCGACTTCACACCGTAGGCCGAAGTGACCCGCAGCACGGTAGCCACAACCTCTGCGGCAGACGCCCCGGTCGACAGGGACGCCTCACCGATCCGCAGCCCCAGGTCCAGGACCGTTCTGGCGTGCCGCTGCGAGACGTCGTCGTCGGCGCCGGCAACCGCGATCGGGACGGTCGGCGGGCCGATGCCACGCACAGCCCAACTGGCCCGGTCCCGCCAGATCTTCCCCACGCTCGCCGACGCCTTGACCTGCGGCCCCGTGATCTCGCGCCCCCGTGGGGCACGTCCTCCCGTCTTCCCTGCTGACACACTCACATGCACCACAGTAGGCATTCAGACTGTGAGGTCTCCAATCTGCGTGCCACCATGGAGACATGAGTCAGCAGCAGACCAAAGCCGGACACCGTAGTCGTCCTACCGGCGCCGCTTTCGAGTCGTTCATGAGCCAGGGATGGGCTCCGGAGAACGACGTGAAGCCACCGCCCAGCCCGGTGGCTCCCTATGCCGATCAGCGCCGCATCGCTCTGAGCGAGACCTTCTCCGGCGAGCGCCTGGTGGTGCCTGCCGGCGGGTTGAAGGTCCGCAGCAACGACACCGACTACGTCTTCCGGCCACACAGTGCCTTCGCCTATCTCAGCGGGTTGGGTGCTGATCGCGAGCCGGACGCCGTGTTGGTCATGGAGCCGTTGACCGATGGCGGTCACGAAGCCGTGCTCTATCTGCAGCCCCCGGCCGGGCGGGAGAGCGCAGAGTTCTACTCCGACTCCCGCACCGGTGAGTTCTGGATCGGTTCGCGCCCGTCGCTCAGCGATGTCTCGGCGGAGCTGGCGGTGACGACGCGGCACCTCAGCGAACTCCCGGACGCCGTAGCCAAGGACGTCCCGTCCGTCTCAGTGCGGGTGGTCCGCGACGCCGACGTCGACGTTTCCGCGCTCGTCGACGGCATACGAGGCCAAGGAACGGTGGTGGAGGCTGGAGCCAGCGCGGGGCGGTCCGAGAGCGAAGAGGAGGCCGACGCCGAGCTGGCCCGGCACTTGTCCACGGTCCGACTCGTCAAGGACGAGTGGGAGATCGAGCAGATGTCGATCGCAGTCGAGGCGACCGCTGCTGCTTTCGACGCCGTCGTTGCCGAGCTCCCCCGGGCCCAGGCCCATGACCGCGGCGAACGCTGGGTGGAAGGCGTCTTCGGTCTGCATGCCCGCGCCGCCGGGAACGGGGTCGGGTACGACTCCATCTGCGCCAGTGGTGACCACGCGACGACCCTGCACTGGATCCGCAACTCCGGGTCCATCGGTGAAGGTGAGGTGCTGCTGCTCGATGCCGGTGTGGAGACCGACGCGCTATACACCGCGGACGTCACCCGCACCCTGCCGGTCAGCGGCACCTTCAGCGCGGCGCAACGTCGGGTCTACGACGCGGTCCTGGCGGCTCAGGAGGCAGGCTTGGCGGCGGCGCGACCGGGCAACCAGTTCAAGGACGTGCACGCCGCCGCGATCCGCGTGATCGCGCAGACCTTGCATGCGTGGGGGATGCTGCCCGACGGCGTGAGCGTGGAGGACACCCTGGACCCGGAGAAGGGACAGTTCCATCGCCGCTGGATGGTGCACGGCACGAGCCACCACCTGGGCTTGGACGTCCACGACTGCGCCCTGGCCCTGCGGCAGGAGTACATGGAGGGGGAGCTGCGCGAGGGCATGGTGATCACCGTAGAACCGGGCCTGTACTTCAAGGCGGACGACGCCCTGGTGCCCGAGGAGCTCCGAGGGATCGGGGTACGCATCGAGGACGACGTCCTCATCACCGCAGACGGAAACGTCAACCTGTCCCAGATGTTGCCGCGGACCGCGGACGACGTGGAGCAGTGGGTCGCCCGTGGCGGTCAGCGCGGCTGAGGGGCGGATCCCTCGGCGCGAGAGCCTTACGGACGAGCGGCGGGCATAGCCTCCAACAGGTCGCGGGCCTGCTGGGCGTACTTGTGCTCGGTGAGCAGCTCGTAGCGCGTCGCCACGACCTGGGAGACGGACGTGAAGTCCCGGCGACCCTGGGTCATCAGGTACCCCAGCACCGCCCATACGACGCCGAAGACGGCTCCGAAGCCGACGCAGTAGAAGATCGTGGTCAACGCGTCGCCGGAGTTGGCGAACAAGGCGAAGATCAAACCGATGAAGAGCCCCAACCATGCACCGGATAACACCCCTCCCAGCACGACACGACCCATCGTAAGTCGCCCGGTCACGCGCTCGACCTGTCGCAGGTCGGTGCCCACGATCATGCAGTTCTGGACGGGGAACTCCTCGTCGGAGAGGTAGTCCACGGCACGCTGGGCCTCGTCGTACTTCTCGAAGACCCCCAGCGACATCGGGTAGTTCAGCGTCAGACCAGCCCCCGGTCGAGCCGATCGAGCACCGCGTTGAGGCATGGAAGCAGTCACGAGTCCTATCTTGACACTTTCAGAGAGCAACTGCGACGGAGCACAAGCCCGGAAAGATCAACGGCGGAGCCACCTGCGACGCGGCTTGACCGGACGGCGAGCGATGTCTGCGGGGGTGGTGTGCCGGAAGGCACGGTCGGCAGAGGCGATGTACGTCATCCCATGGGGGATAGCCATAGTGGTGTTGCTGCCTTTCTCAGGAGTGTTTTAGCGTTCACTCATTACTACACCGAGGCGGTTCGGCTTGTTCCACCCGGGCCGGTGATCTACCTCACCTGCACCGATGCGGTAGGTATCGTGTGCCCGGTGAGCAACTCCCGCGTCTTCGTCGCCCGGCTCAACGGTCTGAGTGTCTTCGACCCTCTCGGCGACGAGGTCGGACGAGTGCGCGACGTCGTAACGACCTTCGGGACCGGCGGCGGCACCGCTGCCCAGGGAACGCGGGTCGTGGGTCTGGTGATCGAGGTCCCGGGACGACGGCGCGTCTTCCTGCCCATGACCCGGGTGACCAATATCGATGCCGGCCACATCATCACCACGGGGTTGGTGAACATGCGCCGCTTCGAGCAGCGCAGGAACGAGACCCTGGCGGTGGCCGAACTGCTGGACCGTCGGGTCTCCGTGCGTCAGGACGGCGAAACCTGGCCCGCGGTCGTCGAAGATCTGGCTCTGGACCTGCAACGGACCCGCGACTGGCGGGTCACCAAGGTCTTCGTGCGCAAGGGCGCCCCGGACGACCGGCGTTCTCGAGGCTTGGGCCTGCGCCGCCGACGCGGGGAGACGATGCTCGTGGACATCGACATGGTGGGTGGCCTGGCCTCCAGTGGCCCGGCACAGGCGGTGGACGCCCTGCTGGAGTCCTACGAGGGCCTGAAGACGGCCGACCTGGCCGAGGCCATCCACGACCTGCCGTCCAAACGACGACTGGAGGTGGCCGACGCCCTCACCGACTCGGTCCTGGCCGACGTGTTGGAGGAGCTGCCCGAGGACGACCGGGTGGCGATCTTGATCAACCTGGATGTCGAGCGGGCGGCTGACGTCCTGGAGGCCATGGAGCCCGACGACGCCACGGACCTGTTGTCCGAGCTGCCGGACGACAAGGCCGAGCAGCTGCTTCAGGTGATGGAGCCGGACGAGGCGGCGCCCATCCGCCGCCTGATGGCCTACGAGGACGACACCGCCGGCGGGATGATGACCACCGAGCCGGTCATCCTGGGGCCTGACGCCAGCATCGCCGAGGCGCTGGCTATGGTGCGCCGCGAGGAGGTCTCACCGGCGCTGGCGTCGTTGGTCTTCGTCGCCCGTCCCCCGCACGAGACGCCCACCGGCAAGTACCTCGGCGTCGTCCACATCCAACGGCTGCTTCGTGAACCTCCGCAGGAGTCGGTCGGCGGGGTGCTCGACGCCGCGATCGACCCGGTCGGGCCCGAAGCAGCCCTGAGCACGGTCACGCGACTGCTGGCCACCTACAACCTGGTGGCGCTGCCGGTCACCGATCGTGAGGGTCGGCTGCTGGGCGCGGTCAGCGTCGACGACGTCTTGGACCACCTGTTGCCGGCCGACTGGCGCGAGCACGACGACGTGCTGGAGGTGAAGGCTCATGGCTGAGGAGAAGCGGGCCTCGCGCCGACGGATGGGCAGTGAGCGCACCCGCTCCGGCGACCGCCTGGATCAGCCGCTGTCCAAAGAACGTCGCCGACTGTGGCGACCCAGCATGGACCCGGACACTTTCGGCCGGTTCGCCGAGGGGTTCGCCCGTTTCATGGGCACCGCACGATTCCTGGCCTACATGTCGCTGTTCGTCCTGATCTGGCTGCTGTGGAACACGCTGGCGCCGACAGGGGCACGGTTTGACCCCTATGCGTTCATCTTCTTGACCTTGATGCTGAGCCTGCAGGCCTCCTATGCCGCGCCGTTGATCCTGTTGGCCCAGAACCGTCAGGCCGACCGCGACAAGGTGACGATCGAGCAGGACCGCACCCGAGATGAACGTGCCCTGGCCGAGACGGAGTTCCTGACCCGGGAGGTCGCGTCACTGCGCATTGCCATGCGCGACGTGGCCACCCGCGACTTCGTGCGCTCAGAGCTGCGCGGGTTGTTGGATGACATGAGCGAACGCGGACTCCAGATCAGTCTGGAACGCGAGGGCCCCGAGGACGACGGGCCGCAGACGAGCGAGCCTGGGAACTCCGCCCCGTAGTCGGCGACCTACGATGGGGGTATGCCTGCTCCTTCTCTCGACGCCCTGCACGCTGCCCTGACCAAGGTCAACGACCCCGAGATCCGCAAGCCGATCACTGAGCTCGGCATGGTCGAGTCCGTCGACGCCGCTGAGACGGGCGAGGTCTCGGCGACCATCCTGTTGACGGTGCCGGGCTGCCCGATGAAGGAGACCATCACCCGCGAGGTGACCGCCGCCTTGACCGCGGTCGCGGACGTCACTGCGGTGTCGGTCCAGCTCGGGGTGATGAGTGATGAGCAGCGCTCGACGCTGCGGACCAACCTCCGCGGAGGAGCACCCGAGAAGGAGATCCCGTTCGCCCGCCCGGACACCCTGACCAGGGTGTATGCCGTGGCCTCCGGGAAGGGCGGCGTCGGCAAGTCCTCGATCACCGTCAACCTCGCTGCAGCCTTAGCCGAGCAGGGCTTGCGGGTCGGCGTGGTCGACGCCGACATCTACGGCTTCTCTGTGCCTCGCATGCTGGGCGTCTCCCGGCCGCCCACACAGGTCGACGACATGATCCTGCCGCCGATCGCCCAAGAGGTGAAGGTCATCTCGATCGGCATGTTCGTGCCGGGCAACCAGCCGGTGGTCTGGCGTGGCCCCATGCTGCACCGGGCCATGCAGCAGTTCCTCGGCGACGTGTTCTGGGGCGACCTGGACGTGTTGCTGCTGGACCTTCCCCCGGGCACCGGCGACATCGCGATCACGGTCGCCCAGTTGCTGCCCAACTCCGAGCTTCTTGTGGTCACCACTCCGCAGTTGGCGGCCGCCGAGGTGGCTGAGCGTGCCGGGGCGATCGCCCTGCAGACCCATCAGCGCCTGGTCGGCGTCATCGAAAACATGTCCTGGCTCGAGATGCCGGACGGGTCGCGTCAGGAGATCTTCGGTTCCGGCGGTGGGGCAACGGTGGCGGCGTCCTTGTCCCGCAGCATCGGCGCAGACGTGCCGCTGCTGGGTCAGATCCCGTTGGACGTCACCGTGCGCGAGGGAGGCGACGTCGGAGTGCCCGTGGTCCTCGGACACCCCGACGCACCGGCCGCAACCGCCCTACGGGCCATTGCTCGCGGGCTGGCCGCACGCGGACGAGGTCTGGCCGGCCGCAAGCTGGGCATCACCCCTACCTGAGCCGGCTAGGTGGCGTCCACGTCGTAGGGCGTCGGCATATCGGGGTCGAACCGCTCACGCGGGCGACGCACCGTGGCGGGACGCAAGGCCTTCTTGGTCTTCCCCTCACTCGACGCGCCCTCGTGGGCTGCCGAGTCCTTGACGGAGTGGTCCTTGGCGAAAGGGTCCTTGGAGCCCCCCGCGGGCGGATCGACCGGGCCCATCCCTGCGAGTTCGGCCGTGGTCTTGGCCTTGTCGCTCGGCATCGCCAGGGCCTCGCGCACGATCCGCCGAGGGTCGTACTGGCGTGGGTCCAGCTGGTCCCAGTTGACGTCGTCGAACGCCGGCCCCATCTCCTCCTTGATCTGGGTCTTGGCTCCCTCGGCCATATCCCGCATGGTGCGCACCAGTCGGGCCAGGCTCGCGGCATACTCCGGGAGCTTGCTGGGGCCAAGAATCACCACGGCCAGGATCAGGATCAGGAAGATCTCGCCACTACTCAGGTTCAGCATGCGACCGTCCGCCCGATCATTGCGAGGCTCCGCGCAAGGTCATCGTCAGCGTGCGCTCAGCGCCGTCCTCGGAGCGCACCAAGAGCTCGACGTCCTCACCGATCTCCCGAGCGCGCAAGGTCACGATGAGGTCGCTCCCGTCCGCGATCCGCTCCCCATCGATGGCCAGGATCACGTCACCCGGCTCGACCCCCGCCTCGTCAGCGGGCCCGCCGGCGACCACCGGGTCGGTGCCACCGTCGGACTCGCGCTGCACGCGCGCACCCTCGCCGCTGTAGGCGAGGTCGACAAACACCCCGATCACCGGATGGTCGCTGGTGCCGGTCTCGATCAAGGCCCGGGCGGTCCGAGCCACCTGGGACGACGGGATGGCGAAGCCCAGACCGATGCTGCCACCGGGGGCCAGCCCTCCCTGACCGGGCAGCTGGGCGATGGCCGAGTTCACCCCGATCACGCGCCCCGTCGCATCCAGCAGGGGCCCCCCCGAGTTGCCCGGGTTGATGGCCGCGTCGGTCTGGATGGCGTTGATGAAGGAGGCGGTCTCGGTGTCACCGGCCACCACCGGACGGTCAAGAGCCGAAACGATGCCTGCGGTGACGGTGGCCTCCAGCCCCAGCGGTGCCCCCACGGCGACCACAGGCGCACCGACCTGGGTCTGTGTGGAGTCGGCCAGCTCGAGAGCGGGCAGGCCCGTCTGGTCGACCCGCAGCACGGCGATGTCGTATGCCGGGTCGCCGCCGACGATCTCGGCTTCCAAGGGGGCGGAGTCCATGAACTCCACGCTCACCGAGTCCTCGGCGTCCATGGCCTGCTGCACCACGTGGAGGTTGGTGACGATGTATCCCCCTTCGTCGATGACGAACCCCGAGCCCACGCCACCCTCGGTCTCACTCCCGACGGTGATCAGCACCACGCTGGGCAGAGCGCCCTGCGCTATGGCGGAGACCGATCCCCGCTGCCCCCCACCATCGGCGGCCGGAGCCAGCGGCAGAGTGGACACGACCGAGGGGCGTTCCTGGTCGGGGTCGAGGCTCCCCATGGCGAATGCGCCGAGGGCACCACCCAATATCCCCGCCACCAGCGCCAACGCCACTACGGCTGGATCGGCTCGGCGTCGCCGCGAGGGGTCAGCAGATCGCTGCGCAGGATGCACGGGCCACGACATGCAGTGATTGTGCCTGATCCACCCGGTGGCCGGTCAGCCGAAGGTCGGCAACGCGACCGCCCCGGCGCCACGCCCGGGCGCTGATGCCGTCGCACCGCTACGAGCGGGAGCGCGGTGGGCCAGAGACTGCCTCAACTGTGCCCGACCCCGGTGAATGCGTGAACGCACCGTACCGAGCTTGATACCAAGCGTCTGGGCGACCTCTTCGTAGGAGTAGCCCTCGATGTCGCACAGCACGACGGCCGCGCGGAAGGTCGGAGCCAGCGCGTCCAACGCCTGCTGAATGTCACCGTCGAGGTGGGTGACGTCGAAACTTTCCTCGGGACCCTGCAGTCGTGAGGGCAGCCGGGCTGCGAACTCGTCGGAGAGCGCGTCGAACCGGATGCGCTGCTTGCGGCGGGCACGGTCCAGGAACAGGTTGGTCGTGATCCGGTGCAGCCAGCCCTCGAACGTCCCGGGGCGGAAGCTGTCCAACGAGCGGAACACCCGGATGAACACATCGTGCGTGAGATCCTCCGCGTCGTGCTGGTTGCCCGTCAGCCGGTAGGACAAGCGGTAGACCCGCGCCGAGTGCTGGCGCACGACCTCATCCCAGGTCGGTTGCTCCCACACCTGCACGTCGTCCATGTCGGCCTCTCGGATGCGCAACCCTCGTGGCCGCGTCGTACGTCACAGAGTTCCACCGCATCCTGGGCATTCGCTGAACAGATTAGGCTGGCGGTATGGCTGCACAACGAATGACCTCGTGGACCTACGCCGAGAACTTCATACCCTCACCCGAACCGATCGCCGCGGCCGGAGCAGCGGCGTCCCAGATCGGTGTCGACGTGCTCTCTCCCGCGGTGGGAGCCTCCCTGCGGGTGCTGGCCGCAGCCCTTGACGCTGCCCACGTGATCGAGATCGGCACGGGGGCAGGGATCTCCGGCCTGTGGTTGCTGGAGGGCATGCGCTCCGACGGCATCCTGACCTCCATTGACCCCGAGCCTGCGCGGCAGCGCGCCGCCCGAGCGGCCTTCGCGTCCGCGGGCGTACCACCGCAACGGACCCGCGTGATCAGCGGCGAGGCTCTACAGGTGCTGCCTCGGATGACGGACGGCGCCTACGACATGGTGTTCGTCTCGGCAGACCACCAGGGCGACGCGGCCTACATCGAGCAGGCGCTGCGCCTGCTCCGTCCTGGCGGAGCACTGGCCGTGGCCAACATCCTGGGCCACGACAAGGTGGCAGACCCGGCAGCCCGGGACGACCTCACCGCCGCGATCCGTGAGCTGGGCAAGAGCATCCGCGACGATGAACGACTGCGCTGCGCCCTGCTTCCGGTCGGAGACGGCCTCCTCACGGCCGTCCGGCGCTAGCACTCCACTCGGGGAAGACGAAGCTCGCAAGGGCAAGCAAAGACCCCGCGACCGGATCGGGCGCGGGGTCTTGCGGATGGAGTGGGGTTAGCCCAGGCACTCGGAGATGGCATCGCCGAGTGAGCCCGCCTCCTCAGCGTTCATCTCGACGACCAACCGGCCGCCCCCTTCTAGTGGCATTCGCAGCACGATGCCACGGCCCTCCTTCGTGACCTCAAGGGGGCCATCCCCGGTGCGGGGCTTCATTGCAGCCATAGCGAACCTTCCATCTGACGCGGCGAACCACAAGGCCCACCGCATGGGCACGGGGGGCACGATTTCATACCTATTATCCACGTCCGTGAGGGAGTCGGCCTAATCGTTCCGGCAGACTGGTTCGCGACCCAAGCGCTCGTCCCGACGCACGACCCAAGCAGAAAGTAACGAGATGTCCCAAGAGTTCCACCCCGAACTGGTCAGCGTGCGTCGAGAAGCCGGAGTGGCCACGATCCGGCTCGAGCGTCCGAACGCGATGAACGCACTCGACGTCGCCATCAAGGAGCAGCTACTGGCGGCCGTGCAGGGCGTAGCCACCGATCCCGAGGTGCGCTGCGTGGTGCTGACCGGGAGCGGCGACGCCTTCAGCGTGGGCCAGGACCTCAAAGAGCACGTCCACCTGTTGCGCGACCACCCCGGGCAGGTATGGCGCACCGTGCGCGAGCACTACAACCCGATCGTGAGTCTGCTGAGCGGGATGGACAAGCCGGTCATCGCGGCGCTGAATGGGGTGGCGGCGGGCGCTGGGGCCTCGTTCGCATTTGCTGCCGACCTGCGTTACCTCGCTGATACGTCCGGGTTCACCCTGGCCTTCGCGGGGGTGGGCCTCTCGTGCGACTCCGGTGCCTCGTGGACGCTGCCCCGGCTCGTGGGACCGGCGAAGGCCAAGGAGCTGTTGATGCGGGGCGGTCGCGTCGCCGCGACCACGGCGTTGAGCCTGGGACTGGCCACCGAGGTGGTCCCCGCGGCGCAGCTGCAGGGCCACGTCGCGGCAGTCGCTCAGCGCCTGGCCGCCGGACCCACCCTGGCCCTGGGGGCCATCCGACGCGCCGTCGCGTTCTCCGCCAGCGCAGACCTCGACGCGTCGCTGGAGCGCGAGGCGGAGTTGATGGACCGCACCGGCGGCAGCGCCGACCATGCTGCCGCGGTGGAGTCGTTCCTGGCCAAGCGCCCTCCGGAGTTCACCGGCCGTTGAGTCCGGGTTGCCCTTCGTCGCTCACGGCGGATTGTCGCGGGGCGGCACGAACATGAACAACTCCCATGTCCACCACACCTGCCAGGCCAGGAACAGCGCCAACAGCGTCAGCGTGCGCACCACCAAGAGCCAGCGGTGTCGAACGGGGTCGCTGCGGCCCTGGGCCCACCCTCCGCCGATGAAGACCACGAAGAGCGGGAACAACAGCAGCAGGTAGCGGTAGATACTCGTCCAGGGATCCAGGGCTGCGAAGAGGTACAGCGCGTAGCCGAGGCACCAGGTCCGCAGCTCAGCGCCCAGTCCGGCCGCCCACGGGCCGAGGACCGCCAGCAGCAACAACGCGACGGCGGCGGCCAGGAGTAACGGCCCCACCGTCTCGCCGAACAGATACTGCACCACCTCGATCGACGGGCTGAAGGCAGTGACCGGTTCGCCCTGGCGCCACGCCGACATGGTCACCGGATAGGCGTCGGAGCGTTGGGTGCCGGCCCAGGAGATCGCCGGCCACAGAAGCCCCGAAAGGCCACAACCCACGAGCGCGGAGAGCATCCAGGCGGCCTCCGTCCGGCTGATCGGCTCCTGGTGCCGGCGACGCCATCGCCGGATCACCGCGACCAGCGCCACGAGGCCCAACGGCAGCGCGATTGGTCGAGCCAGCCCTGCCAACAGTGCGACCAGGGCCGCGGCGCCCCAGCGCTGACGCATCAGCAGCCAGAGGAAACCCCCCAGGAGCAGCAGGGCCAAGGACTCGGTGTAGGCCACCTGCAGGACCGGCGCTGCCGGGAATCCTGCCAACAGAGCAACGGCCCCAAGGGCCGGTGCCGACCCCACCTTCTCTCGCAGCATCCCGGCGATGACCAGGGCTGCGGCATACCCCACGAGGGTTGCCACGACCGTCCCCGCCACCGCGAACGGCCATCCGGTGAGCGTCATCGCCACTCGGCTCAGGTAGGGAAAGAGCGGGTAGAAGGCCCATTCGTTCTGCTGCACCTGCCCGTCCGAACCCACCGGCAGCACGTCGGGATACCCCCCGGTGGCAATGCGTTCGTACCATCGACCGTCCCAGAGCGTGGCGACGTCGAAGTAGGGGGGGGTCTCACCGCTGAAGATCACCGGGTCCTGTTGGTCGTAGGTGATCCAGAGCAGGACTCCCGTGGAGAAGAGGCGTAGCGCGGTGTAGATCGTGAGCACCGCGACGACGAAGCGGGCACCGCTCAGGCCGGCGTGGCTAGGCTGTCCGGTCACGCGAAGACGGTGGGGCCGGCTCGGAAGCAGCCGTCAAGGTGGTCATCGACGACGCCACAGGCCTGCATCGCCGCGTAGACCGTGGTCGGCCCGAGGTGGGCGAACCCCGCGGTCTTCAACGCGGCGGCCAGGGCCGCCGACTCGGCGGTCTTGGCGGGGACGTCCTCGATGCGGACCGGCCGCCGGTGTCTCAGCGGGCGAGCGCGCCAGAACAGTGCCTCCAATCCCCCGGTGTCGCGCAGGGCCACCGTGGCGCGGGCGTTGCTGATGGTGGCTTGGATCTTGCGCCGGTTACGCACGATCGAGACATCCTGCATCAGCGTCTCGACGTCGCGCTGGGTCAAGGCGGCAACGACGTCCGGGTCAAAAGAGGAGAAGGCCCTCCGGAAGTGGTCGCGCTTGCGCAGGATCGTGAGCCAGGACAGGCCGGACTGGAACGCCTCGAGGCAGAGCCGCTCCAACAGGGGCTGCTCACCGTGAACCTCCCGGCCCCATTCCTTGTCGTGGTAGTCCAGGTAGTCCTGGTCGCTTCGCGCGCTCGAGCCGGCCCAGGGGCAGCGGGGGCGACCGTCGGGGCCCACCACCACGTCGGCGCGGGGTGACTCCGCACCTGCTGGTGCCATCAAGGCCCGTCGGCTCCGGTCGAGCCGGGAGCCTCAGCAGCACGACGAGCCATCTTGTCCAACGCGCGACCGAACATCAGCTGGTTTCCGGGGTCGAGCACCCGCCCCAGCACTCGACCCACGGTATGCGGTCGCACCATGATGTGCTCGCGCCAGACCACCCTGGTGTCGGATCCTTCACGCGCGAAATGCACATGCGCCCACCCGTCGAGCACCGGTCCGAGCTTGTCGATGCGGAATTCGTGCGGTGGGTCCCAGATCGAGACCTCCATGCGGTCAGGCAGGGCAAGAGGACCGAAACCACTGCGCGCGGTGAACGTCCAGTTGACCCCGATGGGTCCCTCGTCGGAGGTGATCGTGGTCAAGGGGATGAAGTCACCATGGTCCCGGAAGGCAGCAAAGACCCCGAAGGTCTCGTGGATGCCCGCAGGCACGCTGCGCACCAGCTCAAAGGTCCCCATGCTGATCCTCCTGTGCGCGAAGTCGGTCGATTTCCTGGTCGCGGGCCGCAAGCTCCTGCCTCAGTCGGCCCATGACCCCGTCCACCTGGTCCATCCGGTAACCGCGGAAGGCCAGGTCCAGCCGGACGCGGTCGAGGTCACCGACCTGCACCGGCCCCTGAGGGAGCCCGGTGAAGGACTGAGTGGTCACCGGCGCCTCCACTCCTGGCACCGCGGACCGGGACACGATGACCGCGGCGATCACCCCGACGGCAAGGACGCCCAGGATCAGGATGATGAGGATCACGAGTTGATGGTACGCAGCCGACCCGGTGCCATGGCTACTGCCGTGCTGCGCCCGCAGCGACGATGGCTGCCACTGCGGCGGCAGGGTCGTCGGTGACCTGGAGCCAGCCCAGGTCCCGCTCGGAGACGGTGCCTTGCTCCAGCAGCGTGTCCCGCACCCAGTCCAGCAGGGGAGTCCAGAAGTCCACCCCGAGCAAGACGATCGGGAAGTGTGTGACCTTGCCGGTCTGCACCAACGTCACGGCCTCGAAGAGCTCGTCCAGGGTGCCGAAGCCACCGGGGAGCACGATGAAGCCCTGGGCGTACTTCACGAACATCGTCTTGCGGGCGAAGAAGTACCGGAAGTTGATCCCGAGGTTGACGTGGTCGTTGAGCCCAGTCTCGAACGGCAGTTCGATGCCCAGACCGACCGAGGTGCCGCCGGCCTGAGCGGCACCCTTGTTGGCCGCTTCCATCGTGCCCGGCCCTCCCCCGGTGATCACGGCATACCCCGCCTTCACCAGTAGCGTGCCCACCTCTTCGGCCAGCGCGTACGCCGGGTGGCCCGGACCCGTCCGGGCCGAGCCGAAGACGCTTACGGCCGGACCCAGCTCGGCCAGCGCCCCGAAGCCCTCGACGAACTCCGCCTGGATGCGCATCACCCTCCAGGGATCGGTGTGCACCCACTCCCCCGGACCGGAAGAGTCCAGCAGGTTCTGGTCGGTCGTGCTGACCGGGACCCGTTGGTCGCGCAGTGTGATCGGACCCCTTTGGTACCCCTTGCCTATGCTCATCACCGCAACCTAACCTGCCACGCCCATCCATGCCGGTGAACACGAGGACCGCGGGCAACTTAGACGTCCCGCCATGCCGTCTCCGGGTCGCTTCGTCACCACGGCGGCACTGCTGTGCGCCGCCGGGGTGGGCGGGGTGTTCGGCGCAAGATGGGTCGCCGACAGCCTCAGCGACCCGATGTGCGAGTTCACGGCGGCAGAGCGCACCGAGAGCCTGACCCCCGAGCAGTCCGCCAACGCTTCGACGATCAGTATCGTCGCCGTGCAGCGAGGGCTTCCGCCCCGGGCCGCCTCGATCGGTATCGCCACCGCGATCCAGGAGTCCAAGCTGAAGAACATCAACTACGGCGACGCGGACTCCTTGGGGCTCTTCCAGCAGCGACCCAGCCAGGGCTGGGGTAGCGAAGAGGAGATTCTGGACCCGGTCTACGCCACCAACGCGTTCTACGACGTCCTCATCGAGGTCGAGGGCTGGCAGGACGGGGAGATCACCGAGGTCGCGCAGAGCGTGCAACGCAGCGCCTACCCCGAGGCCTACGCCGACCACGAATGGGAGGGCAGAGTCATCGCCTCGGCCCTGACCGGTGAGACCCCGGCCGGCATCGGCTGTGACCTGGACCGGGCGGAGTCAGCCGGAGACGGAGCAGCGCTGGCGGCGGAGCTGTCGAGCCTGGGTTTCGACGCACAGGCTTCGGGCAGCAGCGTGTCGGTCTCCGCGGGCGATGACCAGAGCGCCTGGGCCATCGGCAGTTGGGCGGTGGCCCACGCTCAGCAGCGCGAGGTGACCTCAGTCCAGGTCTCCGACCGACTCTGGGACCGCGACGATGAGCCGCTCACGTGGGGCGACGCGACGGCGGCCGCCTCGGCCGCCGTCGTCATCACCGTGAAAAGCTGATCAGCGCTCGTCGACGGAGACGTAGTCGCGTTCGCCGTAGCCCGTGTAAACCTGACGCGGACGTCCAATCTTGGTGGCCGGGTCGTTGATCATCTCGTGCCACTGGGCGATCCAGCCGGGGAGGCGTCCGATCGCGAACAACACGGTGAACATGTTGGTCGGGAAGCCCATCGACTCGTAGATCAGGCCGGTGTAGAAGTCGACGTTTGGATAGAGCTTGCGCTCCACGAAGTAGTCGTCTTCCAGAGCCTTCTGCTCCAGCTCCATGGCCAGGTCCAAGGTGTCGTTGGTCCCCAGCTTGGACAGGATGTCGTGCGCGGTCTCCTTGATGATGGCCGCGCGCGGGTCGTAGTTCTTGTAGACCCGGTGACCGAAGCCCATGAGCTTGACGCCGTCTTCCTTGTCCTTGACCTTGCGCACGAACTCCGATACGTCGCCGCCGTCGGCCTTGATGCTGTCCAGCATCCCGAGCACCGCCGAGTTCGCCCCACCGTGCAGCGGGCCGGACAGAGCGTGGATCCCCGCGGAGATGGAGTTGAAGAGGTTGGCTTCGGAGGAGCCGACCAGACGCACCGTGGAGGTCGAGCAGTTCTGCTCGTGGTCGGCGTGCAGGATGAAGAGCAGGTCCAGGGCCTTGGCCAGGTCGGGGTCCAACTCGTAGCGCTCGGTCGGCTGACCGAACGTCATCCAGAGGAAGTTCTCGACCAGGTTGTAGTCGTTGTTCGGGTAGAGGAACGGCTGCCCGAGGCTCTTGCGGAAGGCGTAGGCCGCGATGGTGGGCAGCTTGGCCATCAGCCGGATGGTGGAGATCTCGGCCTGCTCGGCGTCGAAGGGGTCCTGGCTGTCCTGGTAGAACGTCCCCAGGGCCGACACCGCCGAAGACAGCACCGGCATTGGGTGGGCGTCGCGCGGGAAGCCACCGAAGAAGCTCTTCATGTCTTCGGCGAGCAGGGTGTGCTTGCGCAGCTTGTTGTCGAACTCGCTCAGCTCGGTGGCGCTGGGGAGCTCGCCGTAGATCAGCAGGTAGCTCGTCTCCAGGAAGTTGGAGCTCTTCGCGAGTTGCTCGATCGGGTAGCCGCGGTAGCGCAGGATGCCGGCGTCGCCGTCGATGTAGGTGATGTCGGACTTGCAGGAGGCCGTGTTGACGAAGCCGACGTCGAGGGTCACGTCTCCGGTGGTCTTCATCAGGGCGCTGATGTCCAGCCCGGAGTTGCCTTCCGTGGCGGGCACGACCGGCAGCTCCAGCTCGTGGTCCTTGTGACGCAGTGTGGCGTTATCAGTCATTCGTTCCTCCTGGTCACGCCCCCGAAGGGCGATCGGACGGTCAGGTCACGACGCTCACGGGAGAGGGCGCCGGTGTCGACTATTCCTCGTGCTCTTGCGGCGGCAGCGCCGCGATGATCGGGTGGTCCTTGGCGATCAGACCCATCTTGGCTGCCCCACCGGGGCTGCCGAGGTCGTCGAAGAACTCGACGTTGGCCTTGTAGTACTCCGCCCACTCCTCGGGAGTGTCGTCCTCGTAGTAGATGGCTTCCACGGGACACACGGGCTCGCAGGCTCCGCAGTCGACACACTCATCCGGGTGGATGTAGAGCGAGCGCTCGCCTTCGTAGATGCAGTCGACGGGGCACTCCT
This sequence comes from Actinomycetales bacterium, assembly GCA_038258285.1. Lineage (GTDB taxonomy): Bacteria > Actinomycetota > Actinomycetes > Actinomycetales > Dermatophilaceae > Ornithinicoccus. The sequence goes on from JBBSQA010000011.1 coordinate 33,861, forward strand.
CGATGCATGCCTTGTCCTTGAGGTCGACACAGGGCTGGGCAATCACGTACGTCATGAAGAACAGTATGCCGTTCAGTAGGCGGTGGCTGAAATGGGGCGGCAGGGGCAGACCCGACAGCTAGCCCGTGCAGGTCACTCCGGGGGACGGCTGGTACGTCGTGGTGTATTCGTCGGTGCGCACGACGTCACCGGCTTTGATCAGGTCTCGGGCCACGGTGATGCTGAACCCGTCGACGGCGCCCTGCGTGAGGCAGTCCTCGCTGTCGTCGGTCTTGGTGTCGGGCTCGGTGATCTTGCGTCGCTCACCCGTGCGTGTCTCGACCGTGTACTGCCGGTCCCCGAAGAAGCGCATCACGATCTCGTTGCCCTCGATGAACGTCTGGATCACGACGGGTGACCTGGTGTCGTTGGACCAGACGTTATCGATGGCACCCACCGAGATGGTCGCTTCCCGACCCACCGGGTAGCGCGAGATGTAGTACGAGTGAGGAGTGAAGGAGTTCAGCTCCACTCCGGAGAACCAGGCCGTGTTCAGCAGGGTGGTCGACACCTGGGACAGTCCCCCACCGATGCCCTTGACCAGGCGCCCGTCCGCGATCACCCCGGCCTCGACATACCCGCGGTCCGGGCTGATCGGGGCCAGCGTGTCCGCCAGGCTGAAGGAGGCCCCGGGCATCACCACCGAGCCGTTGACGTAGCGCAGACCCACCCGGATGTTCTCCGTCCGGTCGACGTTCTCCTCCCCCGTTGGGAACTCACTGCGGAACTCGGCCATGACCGAGTCCACGTCCCACTGCGCCGCTTGCTTGTCGCTGATCTCGGGCTTGACCTCGCTGGTGGTGACCGTGATGGTCCGACCCTCCATGCTGACCGAGTCATCCGGCGACCCCGTCTGCGCAGCATCCTCGGGGCCAGGACCGGTGGTAGCCGACGACTCGTCGGAGGTGCTCTCGCGGGCGTCCCCACCAGCCGCCGCTGCGCTCTGGTCCACCTTGAGGATCTGCCGCACGCCGGCCAACACGGCCTCCTCATCGACCTCGGCGCCGACCACGGCGTCCACCAGGACGGGACGGCCGTTGTCGCCCAGGCGCACGCTGGCGTCCTGCGCTGACTGCTCCACGTCGACCAAGGCCCCGTCGACGATCTCGGAGAGCCCGGCGTCGTCGAGGACCAGCTGCAATCCCGGACCGCCCTCCGCGTCGACCTGTTCCACGCTCAGGAGCCGTGACAGCTGGTTGGGGGTGATCGTCGCCGTGGCGTCCTCGTCCTCCACCTTGATCACGATCGGGTCGGACAACGCGGGCTCGGCGTAGTCACCAACGAACTCATCGACGCGCTCGGCGCTGAGATCAGCCGCGACGGGCGCGGAAGCCACCGTCATCTCGGTGCTCTGGGGCCATTTCTGCTCGATCTGCTCCGCAGTGTCGGACACCTCCATGGACACCCCGCCCTCGGGGGGGCTGACCCTGACCTCGCCTCGGCTCAGGACCACTGATCCCTGCACCGGGTCGCGATCGAGATCCTCTGCGGCCGACGTCAACGCAGCCTCCAGCGCCGCACGGTCCACGCTGGTGGCCAGGTCGACATCCCGTCCGTCGCCGGTCAGGTGCGCCCACATGTTGCGCGGGTCGAAGGACACCCCAGCGACCCCGCTCAGGGTCCTCTCGAAGTCCAGGGTCAGACCCGCGTCGGCCGGATCCAGCCGCGTCTCCTCGCCGTCCAGCTCGAGCACGACGGGCTCAGTGGCCATGTCTGCGAGCTTGTCGTCCAACACGGTGCTGGCACTCTCTTCGCTCAACGTGCCGATATCCACCCCTTCGACGGTCGTGCCGGAAGGCACCCGCTCCCCGAGGTAGTAGGCCAGCCCGATGTACCCACCCACCAGGACGATCATCGCCACGCCCAACCGCACCACGATCCCGCGCCATTCGCCGCGTGGACGCTCTTGAGGCACACGGGGCGGGTCGTGGAGGTCTTCAGACACGTGGTTCCTTTCGTATGCCGAGCGCAGGCGGGATCAGGGCAACGTAGCGAACGTTCCTCGGAAGTGTACGAGCGCGGCCTCTGCCCGAGCAGGCGTCGTAACCCTGACGACACGCCCGATGATGACCGTGTGGTCGCCCGCCGGGTGGGCCGCGTAGGTGCGGCACTCCACAGTGGCCAGGGCGTCGTCGAGCAGGGCGACACCGAGGCTCCCCCGGTGGTGGGGCACTCGGTCGAGCTGACCGTGCATGGGTCGCCCGGGAGTCGACAGCCACTGAGCCGTCGAACGGGCAGAGGCACCCAGCAGGCTCAGCCCCCAGACCCCCGCCTCGGTCACCGCGTCGTGCCAGCGCGCCTCGTTGCTCACGCTGATCAGGACCAGCACCGGGTCCAGGGAGACACTGGCGACCGCGGTGGCGGTCATCGCGTGGTCGTGGGGGCCCGACAGCGTGGTCGCCACCACGACGCCGCTGGCCAGCCGCCCGATCGCGCGCCGGTAGTCCATCGGGTCCACGTCGTCCATATCGGCCTCGTTCATGGTCTCGTCGTTCGTACCGTCCCGCTCAGTCATCGACGTCCCACTCCCGATATCCCTCGCGGCCGACCAGTCGGGCAGCGATGTTGTTGCTCAACGCGAAGTAGCCCTCGGCGCCGTCCTGACAGAACAGCGTGACCTGGGTCGGGTGGTGCCGCAACGCAGCCACCCGGAGCACCTGTGCCTGCGGGTCCACCAGTCGAAGGGTGACGGTGTCGTCGGGTGCGACGGACGGTGGGTGGGGCTCATCCGCAGACGGGATGCTCAGACCTGCTTCCGGCGAGACGTGGTCCTGCAGCCAGGCGCGATCCTCGACGGCCCAGGAGATCGGCGTGGCCGCGATGTACATCCTGGGTCGCTGCCGTCGGTCCAGCAGCCTCAGCGCCGCCACACTGACCCGGTGGGTCTGGATGTGGTCCGGGTGGCGGTAGCCGCCCTGGGGGTCGTAGGTGATGACCACGTCCGGCCCGATCTCGCGGAGCCGGTCGGCCAGCACCTGAGCGGCTTCGTCGACGTCTGCCCCGGCGAACGCGCGAGGGTGCCGCGCCGCCTCGGAGCCGGCCATGCCACTGTCCCGCCATCGCGGTTCGGCGAGACCGGGCTGCGGCGCACCGAGGTACTCCTGCTGCACGTCGAGCGTGCGCATCGCCGAGGACAGCTCGGCGTGACGGTGCGCTCCGAGGTCGTCGCTGCCTTCCAGGTCGGCCAGCGCTGGGGTGATGACCTCACCCTCCTCGCCCAGGGTGGCGGTGATCACGTGCACCTCGCTCCCCAGGAGGGAGTGATGAGCGAGCGCCAGACCCGTGGCCAGGGTCTCGTCGTCGGGGTGTGCGTGCACCGCGACCAGCGTGATGGGAGCCTCACCGAGCCCGCGGCTCACCCGCTCACTCCGTGCATACCCGCTGTCCGAACCGACACCGACGCTCAGCGCTTAGCGCGCGCAGCGGCCCGCCCCCGCAGGGTCTGGTCGAGGACCACCTTGCGGATGCGCACCGCCTCCGGCGTGACCTCGACGCACTCGTCTTCCCGGCAGAACTCCAGCGACTGCTCCAGGCTCATCAGGCGGGGCGGGATGAGCCGCTCCAGGACTTCCGAGGTGGCCGAGCGCACGTTGGTCAGCTTGCGCTCGCGGGTGATGTTGACGTCCATGTCGTCGGCGCGGGAGTTCTCGCCCACGATCATGCCTTCGTAAACCTCGGTGGTTGGCGCGAGGAACATCTGACCGCGCTCCTGCAGGTTGAACATGGCGTAGGTCGTGGCGACCCCGGTGCGGTCACTGACCAGGGACCCGGACTGACGGGTCCGGATGTCACCGAACCACGGCGAATATCCGTCGAAGACGTGGTTGGCGATGCCGGTGCCGCGGGTCTCGGTCATGAACTCGGTGCGGAAGCCGATGAGCCCTCGTGCCGGCACCACGAACTCCATCCGGATCCACCCGGTGCCGTGATTGGTCATCTGCTCCATGCGGCCCTTGCGCACCGCCATCAACTGGGTGATCGTCCCGAGGTGCTCCTCCGGGGTGTCGATGGTCATCCGCTCGACCGGCTCGTGCACCTTGCCGTCGATCTCGCGGGTCACCACCTGCGGCTTGCCGACGGTGAGCTCGTAGCCCTCGCGACGCATCTGCTCCACCAGGATCGCCAGGGCCAGCTCGCCTCGACCCTGCACCTCCCAGGTGTCCGGGCGCTCGGTGTTCAGAACCCGGAGCGAGACGTTGCCGACCAGCTCCTTGTCAAGACGGTCCTTGACCAGTCGCGCCGTGACCTTGCTTCCCTTGACCCGCCCGGCCAACGGTGAGGAGTTCGTCCCGATGGTCATCGAGATCGCCGGCTCGTCGACGGTGATCAACGGCAGCGGAGTGGGGTCCTCGGGGTCGGCCAGGGTCTCCCCGATGGTGATCTCGGGGATTCCCGAGATCGCGATGATGTCGCCGGGGCCGGCCTTGTCCGCCGGGACCCGGTCGAGGGCCTCGGTGAGCAACAGCTCGGTGATCTTGACCTTCTCGATCGACCCGTCACGGCGGCACCAGGCGGCCTGCTGACCCTTGCGGATCTCGCCCGCGCGCACGCGGCACAAAGCGATCCGGCCCAGGAAGGGTGATGAGTCGAGGTTGGTGACGTGCGCCTGCAGCGGTGCGCCCTCGATGTAGGTCGGCGCGGGCACGTGCTCGAGAATGGTGGCGAAGAGCGGCTCGAGGTCCTCCGCGTCCGGCATCTCACCCTGGCCGGGAGCCGTCATGGAGGCGCGGCCGGCCTTGGCTGAGGTGTAGACGATGGGGAAATTCAGCGCCGCCTCCGTGGTGGCCTCGTCGGCACCGTCCTCCAGCAGGTCCATGAACAACGCGTAGACGTCGTCGACCACAGCGTCGATACGGCTGTCCGGCCGGTCGACCTTGTTGATGCACAGGATGACGGGCAGCTGCGAGGCGAGCGCCTTGCGCAGCACGAAGCGCGTCTGCGGCAGCGGGCCTTCCGACGCGTCGACGAGCAGGACGACCGCGTCCACCATGGACAAGCCCCGCTCGACCTCGCCGCCGAAGTCCGCGTGACCGGGGGTGTCGATGATGTTGATCGTCACACCGTCCGGTGATCCGGTGGCGGCGGCCGACGGTCCGGTGTATCGGATGGCCGTGTTCTTGGCCAGGATGGTGATGCCCTTCTCCCGCTCCAGGTCCCCCACGTCCATGACGCGCTCGACATCCTCACCGCGGCGGTCGTCGAAGGCGCCGGACTGGTAGAGCATGCCGTCCACCAGCGTGGTCTTGCCGTGGTCGACGTGGGCCACGATGGCGACGTTGCGAAGGTCCGAGCGGGTGCGCAGCGTCGCCTCGGAGGCAGCGCTGTCTTGAGTCACAGAAGAAGGCATACCTCGATTGTCTCAGCCGAACGGCAACTCCCGTGCATCGCAGCAGCGAGGTATGCCGCGTGGTGGCTGTTTGCTACGCCTCGGCGCGTGGGATAGTGGTCCTCGGCTTCCGGCGAGCGTGTCGATACGCCGTGACGAGAACTACCGAGGGTGGACGAGCGACCTGCATACCGACGACACCATCCTCCGGTCGGATCTGGACCGCAGCGCCTCGTTGGAGGAGCTCATCGCCCAGCGCGCACTCGCCTACGTGCTGGACCCGCCCCGCGGCGACGATCCGGTCGTCGACCTCGCGTCTCCGGACGAGCTGCGTTCCCTGTTTCACGAGACGACTACCCTCGGGTTCGATGACGACGCCCTCGCTCAGGACGACCCGTCGCTCCTGGCGGCGGTGGATCTCATCATCGAGCGCTCGATCCACACGAGCCATCCGCGGTTCGTCAACCAGAACTTCGCCGGTCCCGATCCGATCTCGGTCGTCGGCGACTGGCTGGGTAGCGCGCTCAACACGACGGGTGCGACCTTCGAGGCTGCCCCGGTCTTCACACTGATGGAAAGCGCCGTGCTGTCGAAGCTGGGCCGGATGGCCGGGTACCTCGACTCACAGACCGAGCACCTGCCCCAGCTGCCTCCTGGGTTGTTCTGCCCGGGAGGATCGAGCGGCACGTTGCACGCGATGCAGCTGGCTCGGCACAGGATGCGTCCCGATATCCAGCAGGAGGGAAGCACGGGTGAACGGATGACCGTGTTCGTCTCCGCGGCCGGTCACTACGCCGCGTCCAAATGCGCTGCGCTGATGGGGATCGGGACGGACGCGGTCATCAAGGTCCCGGCCGACGATGAGGGGGCGATCATCCCGTCCGCGCTCGACGCTGCCATCCGCGCTTCGCTCGACGCCGGCGAGGTCCCGTTCGCCATCATCGCTACCTCGGGCACCACCGTGACCTCCGGGTTCGATGACCTCGACGCTCTGGCCGACATCGCCTCAGCGCACCAACTATGGCTCCACGTGGACGGCTGCTACGGCGCTTCCGCGCTCTTCTCGCCGACCCATGCGCACCTCATGCACGGGGTGGAGCGCTCGGACTCCGTGGTGTGGAACCTGCACAAGATGATGGGGATGACGCAGCAATGCACGGCGCTGCTGGTGCGCGACCCGGAGCTACTCGAGCAGTGCTTCGCGCTGAAGGCGGACTACCTCTTCCAGCCGGACAAGCTGCACGCGGAGTACGACCCCGGAGATCGCACCTTCCTGTGCGCTCGCCGGGTCGACGTCGTCAAGCTGTGGTTGGCGTGGAAACACCATGGCGACGTCGGCTTCGCGGCGCGGGTGGACCACGCCGTCGCGATGGCTGATCACGCTCGAGCCCGGATCGCTGCCTCCAACGGTGAGTTCGCGCCCGTCGCCGGCACCTTCACGAACGCCGTATTTGGCTGGGTCCCACCACGGATGCGTCCCCAGTCGCTCACCCCCGAGGCCATCAGAACGATCGACCCCGACGTGCGCGACGAGCTGCACGCCCTCGCTCCGAAGATCAAGGCGCGTATGCAGAGCGAGGGGACCGCGATGGTGGGCTTCCAGCCCATCGAAGGCCTCAACACGTTCCGGTTGCTGTTCATGAACCCGGCGGTGGCCACCGCCGACGTCGACGCCATGCTCGGCGTGATCTCCGACTACGGGAACGCGCTCACCGAAGACTGAGGGTCCCCAGGGCCCGACCACGGACCGGGATGGTCCGTTGCGCTCCTAGGGGTGCATCCTCGCGGCCAGGTATGCCGTGATCTCACGGTTGCTGTCCAGCCACCGCACCGTCGGCACGGCCCGCCGGTCCACCCAGCGCAGCAGGTCGTGGTCCTGCAAGGGCTGCGGCTCACCCTGCACGATCTGCGCCCACCACAGCCACATGAACCATCCCGGGCGGAGCGGCCACGCGCCATCCCTTGGCCCCACCGCAGATTCTCCCAGAACGACCCCGACGCCGAGCTCCTCCATCAGCTCTCGGTGCAGCGCCTCGTGGGCATCTTCGCCCTGCTCGACCTTGCCACCGGGCAGCTCCCACCTCCCGGCGAGCTCGATGGGCGCTGTGCGTCGAGCCGCCAACAGGCGCCGAGGCATCCTCAAGTCGTCCACCAGTGCTGCCGCCGCCACCCAGCGCTCGGCGGGATCCCAGGGAGTCACCAGAGGACTTCACCACATTCGAGGTTGCGTTGCAGATTGATCAAGGTTTGAGCCCCAAGGTCGTGTTTCAGGTTCCCAGACTGCGGTCAGGTGGGTATGTTGCGCAGATCGGTGTAGGTCGAATCGTCGGCACTGCATCTCCATGACAAACCGTGAGGTTCTACAAGGAGGCACGATGATCAACCGCAAGGTGGCCGCAATTGCCGGCTCAGCCTGCCTAGCCCTAGTGCTGTCTTCCTGCGCCGAGTCCGAGCGCGAGGACAGTGGCGGCTCAGAGGGGGACGGAGGCTCCGAGGGCAGCAGTGATGCTCAGTTCATCTTCGGCGCGGCCGGAGCACCCACGACCTTTGACCCCTTCTACGCCAGTGACGGTGAGACCTTCCGGGTCACCCGCCAGATCTTCCAGAACCTGATCGGCATCGAGGAGGGCGGGTCCGAGACCATTCCGGAGCTGGCCACCTCCTGGGAGGGCAGCGAGGACGGCCTGACCTGGACCTTCGAGCTGCAGGAGGGTGTGACCTTCCACGACGGCACCGACTTCAACGCCGAGGCGGTCTGCGCCAACTTCGAGCGGTGGTTCGACCAGAACGAGACGGGTCAGAACGACGCCGTGACCGCCTATTGGGCGAGCGACTTCGGCGGCTTCAAAGGCACCGACGAGGAGAGCCTCTACGAGTCCTGCGAAGCCACTGGCGACATGACGGCCGAGGTGACCGTGACTCGGGCCACCGGCAAGTTCCCGATCGTGCTGAGCCAGTCCTCCTATGCCATCCAGAGCCCCACCGCGATGGAAGAGTACGACGCCAACGGGGTCGAGACCCAGGGCGAGGGCTTCGTCTTCCCGGAGTACGCCACGAGCCACCCGACGGGGACCGGCCCCTTCACCTTCGACTCCTTCGACGACGCCAACGGCACCATCACGCTGAACCGCTACGACGATTTCTGGGGAGACACCGCAGGCGTGAAGGACCTGATCTTCCGCGTCATCGCCGACGAGACGTCCCGCCGTCAGGAGCTCGATGCCGGCACCATCAACGGTTACGACCTGCCGAACCCCGTGGACTGGAGCGATCTGGAAGAGGCCGGCAACCAGGTGTTGATCCGGGATCCCTTCAACATCCTCTACCTCGGGATCAACCCGGTGGCCGACGAGCAGCTGCTGGATGACGACGTACGGATGGCGCTCTACATGGCGATCAACCGTGAAGAGCTGGTGCGCACTCAGCTGCCCGAGGGCGCCACCGTGGCCACTCAGTTCGTGCCGCCGACGATCGACGGCTACAACGAGAGCCTGCAGCCGGTCGAGTACGACCCGGAAGGCGCTGAGCAGCTGCTGGCCGACGCCGGGGCCTCAGATCTGACGATCGACCTGTGGTACCCCACGGAGGTGTCGCGTCCCTACCTTCCGGACCCCCAGAGCATCTACAACGCGGTCAAGGCCGACTGGGAGGCCATCGGGGTCACGATCAACCCCGTGGCCAAGCCGTGGGCCGGTGGATACCTCGACGGTGTCCAGCAGAGCAGCGCTCCGGCCTACTTCCTGGGCTGGACCGGTGACTACAACGGTGCCGACAACTTCCTCGGTTCGTTCTTCGCTGGCGACGACAACGAGTTCGGCACCGGCGAGTACCCCTGGGCGCAGGACCTCCAGGACGGCCTGCGTGCCGCCGATGAGGAGACTGATGACGCCACGCGCACCGAGCTCTACCAAGAGCTGAACGCGGACATCATGGACTGGTTGCCCGGGTTCCCGATCTCGCACTCTCCGCCGGCCATCGTGGTGGGACCGAACGTCAAGGGACTCGTTCCGAGTCCGCTGACCAACGAGGACTTCTCGACCGTCACCATCTCGGAATAGCACCACCCAGGCGGGGGGAGCGATTCGACTCGCAATCGCTCCCCCCGCTTGGCCGCCAACGGTCACCCCCTGACGACGAGGAGTCGCGGTGCTGAGGTTTATCGTTCGTCGGCTCCTGCAGACGGTGCTGTCGCTGTTTGCGCTCAGCCTCCTGCTCTTCGCCTGGTTGCGATCACTGCCCGGCGGTCCGGTGAGTGCCCTGCTGGGCGAACGCGGCACGCCCGAGTCTCGTGCTGCGCTGGAGAAGCAGCTCGGTATAGACCAACCGATCTGGGTGCAGTACTGGGCTTTCCTCAAGCGCGCGCTCCAGGGCGACTTCGGGATCTCCAACGGTGTGCGCCCCGGCACCCCGGCCCTCGACGTGTTCCTCACCCGTTTGCCGGCCACGATCGAGCTCAGCGTGATCGCGATGGCGATCGCCGTCGGCTTGGCCATCCCTCTGGGCTACATGGCGGCGAAGCGGCGAGGCAGCGTCTTCGACACCGGATCCATCATCGGGTCCCTGGTTGGTGTGGCCGTGCCCGTGTTCTTCCTGGCGTTCGTGCTGAAGTACTTCTTCGCTATCCGGTGGGGTCTGTTGCCCCCGACGGGACGTCAGTCCGTGGGCCTCGACGCCACCCGTATCACGGGATTCTTCGTCCTCGACGGCATCATGACGCGAGAGTGGGATGCCGCGTGGGACGCCTTCAAACATCTCATCCTGCCGGCCATCGCCCTGGCCTCCATCCCGTTCGCCGTGATCTTCCGGATCACTCGGGCCTCGGTGTTGGAAGTGATGGACGAGGACTACGTCCGCACCGCCCGCGCCAAAGGACTCAAGGACTCGGTGATCCGGACCCGCCACATCATGCGCAACGCGCTGATCCCGGTGGTCACGATCATCGGACTCCAGATCGGCGCCCTCCTAGCCGGAGCCGTCCTGACCGAGACCGTTTTTGCGTTCCAGGGCATCGGCCAGGCTCTGGCCATCGGGTTCACGTTGAAGGACTACGCGGTGCTGCAAGTGCTCATCATGATGGCTGCTCTGATCTACATCGTGGTCAACCTCTTGGTCGACATCGCGTATGCCGTGATCGACCCCCGAGTCCGGACTCAGTAAGGAGGCTGACATGAGCGACGCCAAGACCAAGATGTCCTATGGTGACCGCAAGAAGGGCAAGATCGACTCGATCGCCGAGTCGGGGTCGGTCTCCGCCGATGACGGGGTGAGCCTCTGGAAGAGTGCCTGGCTGCGCCTTCGGGTCAATCCGGTCTTCGTGGTGGGTGCCGTCATCATCGCGATCTTCGTCATCTTGGCCATCATCGCTCCGTGGGTTGCACCCAAGGACCCCACCGCGCGACTCCTCATCAGCGAGATCACGCAGCAGGGCAACCCGGTCCCGCCTCCTCAGGAAGGTTTCCCTCTCGGCGCCGACAGCCGGGGGCGCGACCTGCTTTCGCGGCTCATCGTGGGATCGCGGCAGACGCTGATCGTGGGGGTCCTGGCCACCCTGGGCGGCCTCGTCGGTGGGCTGATCCTGGGCACCCTGGCCGGGGGGCTCGGCGGCTGGGTGGATTCTGGGGTGATGCGCATCGTCGACGTCATGCTGTCGATCCCGTCCCTGTTGATGGCCTTCTCGATCGCGGCGTTGTTCGCCAACCCGTCGCAATGGACGGTCATCATCGCCATCGCGATCATTCAGATCCCGATCTTCGCGAGGCTCCTGCGCGGCTCGATGTTGGCTCAGCGGCACAGCGACCACGTCCTGGCGGCGCGGGCGCTCGGCGTGAAGCCGGCGCCGATCATCTTCCGTCACATGCTGCCCAACTCGCTCAGTCCGGTCATCGTGCAGTCGACCCTGGTCCTGGCCACGGCCATCATCGACGCGGCCGCCCTGTCTTTCCTCGGGTTGGGCAACCCCGACGACAGCATCCCGGAGTGGGGAGCGATGCTCGGCAACTCTCAGAAGTTCTTCAACACCTACCCCCACCTGGCCTTCTATCCCGCGATCTGCATCATCATCGTGGCGCTCGGATTCACGCTGATGGGTGAGTCCATGCGCGAGGCCCTCGACCCCAAGTCACGACGCTGAGGAGGCGAGGCAGATGAGCGAAGCAACGGTCATGACCTCGGGACGAGGAGGCCCACGAAGCACCGCGGCCGAGCCCCTTCTCGAGGTCGAGGACCTGCGGGTGACCTTCGGGAAGGGCGACAAGGCCTTTACGGCCGTCGACGGCATCAGCTTCTCCGTAGCCCCCGGTCAGACCGTCGGGTTGGTCGGTGAGTCAGGCTGCGGCAAGTCGGTGACCTCGCTGGCCATCATGCAGCTGCTCCCCGAGCGCGGCAACACGGTCACCGGGAAGGTGAAGTTCGAGGGCACCGACCTGCTCTCGCTCCCGGGCTCACAGATGCGCGACAAGCGCGGTGCGGACCTGGCAATGATCTTCCAGGACCCACTGAGCTCACTGAACCCCGTGGTCTCCCTGGGCGTCCAGGTCGCAGAGGTGCTGCAGCGGCACAAAGGGCTCAAGAAAGGTGACGCTGAAGCGTCGGCGGAGCAGATGCTGGGCAAGGTCGGCATCCCGGATCCGCACCGCCGGCTCAGCGAGTACCCCCATCAACTCTCCGGCGGGATGCGCCAGCGCGCCCTGATCGCCATGGCGCTGGCCTGCGAGCCTCGGCTCCTCATCGCCGACGAACCCACGACCGCCCTCGACGTGACCATCCAGGCGCAGATCCTCGCGCTGCTGAAGGAGCTGGTCGAAGAGTCGAACACGGCCCTGGTCATGATCACGCACGACCTGGGAGTGGTCGCAGGGCTGTGCGACGAGGTCAACGTGCTCTACGGCGGCCGGATCGTGGAGCGGGGCCTTCGGCATCCGCTGTTCAAGACCCCCCGTCACCCCTACACCGGCGGCCTCCTCGCCTCGATCCCCCGGCTCAACGAGAAACGTGGCAGTCGGCTGACCCCGGTGCCCGGCTCGGTGGCCGACAACATCCCGTGGGAGGGCGGGTGCGCCTTCGCGCCCCGCTGCTCCAGCGAGGTGGACGCCTGCCGCGAGGCGAGCCCTACCCTCGTCGAGGACTCACAGGTTGAGGACGAGCGCCTTCTGCGTTGCCACAACCCCCTGGACACCCACCCCGCGAGCAGCTCGGAGGATGCAGGATGAGCGACTCTGACCTGCTGGTCGACGTGCGCGACCTCAAGATGCACTTCCCGATCAAGGCGGGAGTGATCCTCGACAAGACCATCGGATACGTCTATGCCGTCGACGGGATCGACCTCCAGATCGAGCGCGGGGAAACGTACGGGCTCGTCGGGGAGTCCGGGTGTGGCAAGTCGACCTTCGGACGCACGCTGCTGCAGCTCGAGAAGGCGACCAGTGGGGAGGTGTACTTCGACGGAGTGAACCTCGCCAACCTGAAGGGCGAGAAGCTGAGGACCCAGCGTCGGCATATGCAGATGGTCTTCCAGGACCCCATGGGCTCGCTGGACCCGCGTCAGACGGTGGAGCAGCTGCTTCTGGAGGGCATGAAGGCGCACGGACTGACCAAGACCCAGGACGCGCACGAGCGGTTGATCGAGTTGCTTCAGGCGGTCGGGCTGCCCCGGAACTCCTTGAACAAGTACCCCCATGAGTTCTCCGGCGGCCAGCGACAGCGCATCGGGATCGCTCGGGCGCTGGCCGTCGACCCCCAGCTCATCGTGGCCGACGAACCCGTCAGCGCCCTGGACGTCTCGGTGCAGGCCCAGGTCATCAACCTGCTGCAGGACCTGCAGACCGAGTTCGGTCTGACCTATCTCGTCATCGCGCACGACCTCGCCGTGGTGCGCCACATCAGCGACCGGATCGGGGTGATGTATCTGGGTGCCCTCGTCGAGGAGAGCCCCGCGGACGAGCTCTACGACACCCCCCTGCACCCCTATACCCGAGCGCTGATGTCGGCCGTCCCGGTGCCGGACCCGGTGATCGAGGACTCGCGCGAGCAGCTGCTGCTGGCCGGCGACATCCCGAGCCCATCCAACCCGCCCCCCGGCTGCCGCTTCCATACCCGCTGCCCGTGGCGGCAGGAAACGAAGTGCGACGAGACCCGGCCCGAGCTGCGTGTGCTGCAGATCGAGGGTGCCAGTCCCGACCACCGGGTGGCCTGTCACTGGGCCGAGCAGATCGCCAGCGGCGAACTGCAGCCGCACACCGTCGACGCGACGGCGACCGACCCCACCGAGAACGCCGATCACTCCGAGGACGACAGCCTCTTCGCGGCCCAGTCGGTCACCGAAGCAGAGTAGATTTGCGCTCATGGCTGCGCGACTTCTCGTCATTCAACACTCGGCAACCTGTCCCCCCGGCCTCTTTGGTGAGTTCCTGACCGAGCGCGGCGTCGAGTTGGACGTGCGGCTGGGTGACGCCGGTGACGACATCCCGGAGTCGTTGTCCGAGCATGACGGCCTGATGGTCCTGGGCGGCGCCATGGGGGCCAACGACGAGACGACCTGCCCGTGGCTTCGGCCCGTGAAGGCACTGATCACGGACACACTGAGGGCGGGAAAGCCGCAGCTGGGGGTCTGTCTGGGTCATCAGCTGATGGCCACGGCGGTGGGCGGCGCGAGCACCGTGAACCCCGAAGGCAAGGCCCGCGGGCTGACCGCGTTCAACCCCAACGCCGAGGGCGCCAACGATCCCTTGTTGTCCAGCGCCGCGCCCGGCTCCCCCGGCCTCCAGTGGAACAACGACGTGGTCAGCGGCCTGCCGGAGCAGTGCACGATCCTGGCCACAGCCCCCGACGGCTCTGTCCAGGCCGCTCGCTTCGGCCCCCAGGCGTGGGGCGTGCAGTTCCATCCCGAAGCCACCCCGGAGATCTTCCGCAGTTGGGCGGCGCACCGCCCCACCGATGCGGCCTGGCCGATCGAGGCACTGCATACCGCGGCTGATGAGTTCTCCGAGCGCGAGGTCGAAGTCGCCCGCTCCTGGAAGCCGCTGGCCGAACGCTTCGCCGACATCCTCCAGGGCCGAGCCAACCCCAAGACCGCCGAGACCGACACGCTCGCCCGCGACTGAGGTTCCTTCCCGCCGCTGCCGGTAGGACAGACTGGGCGCCTCGCCCCATCAACGAGCTCCGGAGGTAGGCCGTGGAAACGGTGTCGATCTACCTTGCTGTCACGTTCGGCGCGGCTCTTCTGGCGGTGATGATCCGGCTGCCGCCCCTCGTCGGCTTCTTGGCCGCCGGCTTCGCGCTCAACGCCATCGGGGTCCAGGAGTTCCCTGCCCTGCAGACCATCGCCGACCTCGGGGTCACCCTCCTGCTCTTCGGCATCGGGCTCAAGCTCGACGTGCGTAGCCTGCTGCGCCCCGAGGTCTGGGCCACGGCCACGGCCCATATGGTCCTCAACGTCATGATCGCGGCCGGATTCCTGTGGTCCGCGAGCGCCCTGGGGTTGGGACTCGCCGGACAAGCGGACTGGACGGTCATCATCCTGGTGGCCTTCGCCCTGTCCTTCTCCAGCACCGTCTTCGTGGTCAAGGTGCTCTCGGACCGCAGCGAGTCCCAGTCCCACTACGGTCGGGTCGCGATCGGCGTGCTGATCATCCAGGACATCGCGGCCGTGCTGTTCCTGACCAGCGCCAAGGGCGACCCGCCCAGTCTGTGGGCGCTCTCCCTGATCCTGCTGGTGCCCGGCGCATGGGTCATGCGCCGCATCTGGGACCTGGTCCCTCACGGTGAGATGCAGGCGTTGTTCGGCATCGTGATGGCCCTGGTGCCGGGGTATGCGGCCTTCGAGCTCGTCGGCATCAAGGGCGACCTCGGCGCGCTGGTGCTCGGCGCACTGTTGGCGAGCCACCCCGCGGCCGGTGAGCTGTCGAAGAGTCTCTTCACGCTCAAGGAGCTGCTGCTGGTGGGCTTCTTCATCTCCATCGGTATGGGCACTATGCCCACGATGTCGACCGTTGCTCTGGCCAGTGCCTTCCTGGTGCTGCTGCCGGTGAAGACCGGACTCTTCTTCCTGTTGCTGTGGTGGCGACGGCTGGGGCATCGCTCCTCGATCCTGGCCAGCCTGGCCCTGGGCAACTACTCGGAGTTCGCGCTGATCGTGGCTGCATTCGGGGTCGAAGCCGCGCTGCTGGACGAGGAGTGGCTGGTCGTCCTGTCGGTGGCCGTGGCCATGAGCTTCGTCATCTCTGCGGTGGTGAACCGTTCCGAGACGGCGCTGGTGCCGAAGCTCATGCGGCATCTACCGGTCCAGGACGCAGAGCGCGTGCACCCAGAGGACCGTCCGATCGACCTCAGCCGCGCCACTGCGGTGGTCTTCGGGATGGGGCGGATCGGACGGTCAGCGTACGAGCAGCTGGAGCAGCAGTACGGCATGTCGGTCGTCGGGGTCGAGATCGACCTGTCGCGGGTCGAGCGACTGACCAAGGAGGGCCTGGACGTGCAGGAAGCCGACGCCACCGACGCCGCTTTCTGGGAACGGACCACCAGCACCGCCCGTGTCGAGATGGTGGTGCTGGCTATGCCGTTCCACGGGTCGAACCTGGTGGCGCTACGACGTCTGCAGGAGGCCCACTTCGAGGGCACCGTCGCGGTGATGGCTCAGTACGACGATGAGGCCAAGGAGGTGCGGGCGCTCGGGGCCGACATCGTGCTGCAGCTCTACAGCGGCGCCGGCAAGCAGCTGGCCGATGAGGCTTTCGAGGTCGACCCCCGTCCCGCCTAGACCGCGACGGGAGTGGCGACGGGCGCGGAGGCCCCATCCACCGTGGCGGCCAGCTCGTGGAGACGCACCAGCGCTCGCGAGGTCAGCAGGTCGCGACGGACCAACGCCGACACGGCCCGGCTGTCCTTCCACAGCGAGCGACCGGCCATCGCCCCGCTCGCTCCGTTCGCCACCGCGATCTCCACCTGCCCGATGAACGTCTCGTGGTCGACACCGGCGGAGAGCACCGCCCATGGCACGCCCGAGGCGGCCTCGGTGACCGCCGCGCTGGCCTCGGCCGAGCCGGGGTAGGGCAGCTTCAAGACCTTGGCGCCACACTCCACGGAGATCCGCGCGGCCTCGGCGACCAGACCAGGGAAGGCAGCCTGGTAGGCCTCCTCGCTCTCGTCCTCCAGACGGTAGGTCAGGATCTCCACGATCAGCAGGAGCCCTTCTTCGTTGCAGGCCTGCACGAGCTCACGGATCTGGCCGGCGACGTGGGAGTCCGCATCCTGCCGGTCGGGGCGCATGTAGAAGAGCATCTTCGCTGCGTCCCCACCGAGCTGGCGGACCCGACGCGGCGTGACGCCGTCGACATACCGGGTGTAGCGCAGCCCGTCCACGGTGTCGAAGCCGGAGGCGTCCATGCCCACCACCAGGCCGGTGTCTCGCGACAACGTGGCGTCGTCGACGACCCTCGGCAGCGCGACCTCTGCGTCGAGCAGGATGGCAGGAGCGTAGTTGCCGAGGAACTGCACGAGGTCGCTCTTGGCGGCGGCAAGCTGATCCGGGGTCACCGAGCCGGGACCATCGGGGGCGTCGGTCATCACGGCTTTCATGCCGTTGCGCTGGTCGGCGGCGACGATCAGCATCTTCCCGGCGTCCGTGGAGATCGCGGCCATACCGCGCCGTTCGAGGGTCGTGAGTTCGTTCATGGGGTGCTCCTGTTTCTTTGGGTCGTCGAGCAGTCCACGCAGGGCGCGGTTCTCGCTGGTCGACCTGGCTGGTGCCAGGTCAGGTAGTAGTCGGAGTGCGAAGAGCGCTGCTCCGTATGCGGTGTCCTGGTCACGCCCGGACAGCCTCACGTTCGGCAGGACCTGGGAGCGCGCCCGTCGGACGCTTCTCATCCCAGCCCAGCCCCCGCTGAGCACGGTGCTGTTGGCCGCGGGAACCTCCCGGTCCATCGCCTGAAGGAGGAGAGCGATTTCGTCGTTGCCGTGCCGTAACAGGGCGTTGAAGAGCTCGGCGGGGCTCACCCCGTCGGCCCGCACGGTCAGGGACAGGACCCCGTCGTCGTTGCGGGCACCGCTGACGTCGATGGAGTCCGGCGCCAGGACCCCGTCGAGCGGGAGAGCGATGGCGAGGTCGTCCAACCCGTCACGACCCGCGCGATCGGTGATGCCCGACAGCTGCAGGGCCCGACGCATCAGCAAGCCGGTCTTGACCCCCGCCACCATGACGTAGTGGCCGGGGACGACGTGGCGGACCGAGTTGATCAGGACGTCGGCCAGACGCTGTCGGGACTCGGCCGGGATGGGCTCGTCCCGCACCCGCAGCACCACCTCAGCGGTGCCCATCGAGACGTGCAGGCCATCCTCGGATCCCGCACCGGCCGAGACCAGGGACACCAGGTGGTCGTGTCCCGCCACGGTGACCCGAGCCCCCAGGAACGACGGGGGCAGCCACGTCGCAGACGCGGCACCGAGATCGGTCCCGGCATCCACCAGCGGTGGAAGGAAGTCCGGGGTAGCGCCCAGGTGGTCGAGCATCTCCGGCCAGGCCTGCCCCGTGTCCTGGTCCAAGAGCCCGGTTCGGGAGGCCAGTGAATACTCACTGACCGCCCGTGCGCCGAGCGACAGGGCCACGAACTCGGGCACGCCGATCCAGCGCAGCCCCCGCAGGTCGGTACCATTCTGGGCCAGCAGCGCGATCTTGGCCACGGAGACCTGGGCGCCTGCGGGCAGACCGGTCCGAGCCGCGAACTGGTGGAGCAGGGATGCCGGGAAGGCCTCGATCTGCTGCCGGCCACGGGGGTCGAACCAGGCGAACCCCGGAGCGACCGCTTCCCCGGCCGCATCGACCAGGAAGCCGGTCTCCCCCATCCCCGAGACAGCGATGGCGGCCAGCGCGACCCCGTGGCTACCGGCCAAAGCGTGAATCTCGTCGGCCACTTCAGCACACAGGGAGGTCAACGTGGACAGGAGGTCCTCGGCGTCGATATCCGTGGTGCCACCAGGGCCGTGTCTCCACGGCGTGGGCCGCTGATGCACCAAGAGCTCGTGCCCGTCCTCGTCGACGACCAGGACCTTCACCCCGGTGCTGCCCAGATCGAGTCCGACCACCAGGCGACGGGTCATGCGCGCGACGGAGGCTTGACGGTCAGGACGTCGCAGTCTGCGCCGAGCAGCACCGTCTGAGCGACGCTGCCCATCACGAGCTTGCCGACCGGGGACCGACGTCGCAGACCGATGACGATGCGGTCTTCGTCGGCGTCCTCGACGGCGTCCAGAATCGCCTGAGCGGGATCGCCGGTGAGGTCGAGGTGTCGGATGTCGTGGGTGATGCCCTCTTCGCTCAGACGCTGTGAGAGGGCGTCCGCGGCACGTTCGGTCGAGACGGGCTCGCTTTGTCCCTCGGCTACTTCGGCGCTGTGGATCACGATGAGTCCGGTGGCGGACCGTCGTGCCTCGCTGATCGCCTGGTCCAGGGCACTGACGCCCTCTGGGCTCGGCCTGTATCCCACGATGATGGTCATCGGATTCTCCTCTCTGGGTCGGGGTATGCGGAACGGATGGGGTGTTCAGGACGGGGCCAACGGGTCACGCCGGCCCCATCCTGAAACTCATGCCGCTCGACGGGTCGTCAGCAGCTGGACTGGTAGACCGCGTCGGCACCCGTGGTGTCGACGTTGTCGCTGGTGATGACCGTGAAGCCGGTCTGGACCATCTCGGGCGGCGCTTCGCCCTCGAGGGCGGCAACCGCTGCGTCGACGCCGTACTTGCCGATCAGGGCGGGCTGCTGGGCGATGAGCGCCTGGACGGTGCCCTCCTTGAGCGCCTTGACCTGGTTGGGCCCGGCGTCGAAGGTCACGAGCTGCACCTGGTCGGCGTTGCCGCTCTGCCGGATGCCGTTCGCGGTGCCCTCGGCGGAGAACAGGTTGGTCGCGAACACGCCGACGATGTCGGGGTCCTTCTGCAGCGCCGAGCTGATGAGTTGCGACGCGGTGGCCGGGTCGTTGCGCGAGTACTGCACCCCGACGTACTCGAAGCTCGAGTCCTCCGCGACGGCGTCCTCGAAGCCCTTGATCCGCGCGTCGACAGTGGAGATGCCGGGGTCGGTGGAGATGACGATGACCTTGCCGCCGTCAGGGTTGAGCTCCTTGATGGCTTCGAAGGCCGCCGTGCCACCGCCCACGTTGTCCGAGGCGATGGCCGAAGCGGCCATGCTCGGGTCCTCCAGCGTGGTGTCGACCAGGACAACCTCGATGTCCGCCTCCGCGGCCTGGTTCAGCGGGCCTTGCATCGCCGTGACGTCGGTCGGAGCGATCAGGAGTGCGTCGGGCGCAGAGGCCACGACCGAGTCGACGATGGGCTTCTGCAGGGTGGGGTCGAACTTCTGGGGTCCCTGGGTGTTGACGGTGACGCCGAGCTTCTCGGCCTCGGCCTCCGCGCCGCACTGCATGCTGATGTAGAACTCGTCACCGGCGACTCCCTGGATGAACGACAGGGTGTAGTCCTCGCTGGCGGCCGCCGGCTCGGGCACGGCCGTGGCGCCGGCGGAGTCCTCGGTGGCCGAATCCTCCGCTGACGAGTCCTCGGCTGCGGCCGACCCCTCGTCGTCCGGTTTGCTGGAACTGCAGGCGGTCACCGACATAGCGACGATCGACATCGCGGCGACGAGCCTCATAGTGGAGTGCGACACAGGGACTTTCCTTTCACTTGTTCCGGCGCAGGAGCGCACGGAGGGGGTTGGTGGTGCTGGCGCCGCGGAGTGCGGCTGCGCGACGGGACTGGTCGATGTAGACGGCGGCGACGAGCACGGTGCCGACGGCGACTCCCTGCCAGAACGGCTGGACGCCGATGATGACGAAGCCGGCCTGGAGAACGGCCGGGATGAAGAGCCCGACGATGGTGCCGAAGATCGTGCCCTCGCCGCCGAAGATCGAGGTCCCACCGATGACGACGGCCGCGATGACGTTCAGGTTGGTCAGCGACTGTCCGGCGATGGTGGTGGTGCCGAACTGGGCGAGAGACATCACGGCGCCGAGACCGGCGAGGGCCCCGGACAGGGCATAGACCATGACCAGGTGGCGGTTGACGTTGACGCCGACCCTGCGGGCCGACTCCTCGTTGGATCCGATGGCGTAGGTGTAGCGACCGAACTTGGTCTTGTGCAGGACGATCCCTCCGATCACCAGCACGACCAGGGCCACGAAGGGCATCGACGGGATGCCGAGGATCTTGGTGTAGGTGCTGAAGTCCGTCATCGACTCGGGAACGGCGCGGATGTCGATGCCGCTGGTGATGACCTGTGCCAGACCGAGGGCCACGGATAGAGCACCCAGGGTGACGATCAACGGCGGGATCTTGGCCCGCGCGACGAGGATCCCGTTGAGGACCCCCCACGCCAGACCGCTGAAGAGCGCGACGAGGATGCCGACCAGAGCGGTCGTCGCTCCGTCTCCGCCGGTGGCTTCCATGGTCTTGGCTGCAACCACGCTGGAGAAGACCAGCACCGATCCGATGGACAGGTCGATTCCGGAGGTGATGATGACGAAGGTCATGCCCACGCCCAGGACTGCCCAGACCGCGACGTTCTGCGAGATCAGGGAGAAGTTCGAGATCGAGAGGAACTTCGTCCCACCGGTGATCGAGAAGAACACCACGATGACGAGGAGGACTCCCAGGATCCAGACCGACTGGGTGTTGCCGAGCCGATTGAGCAGGCTAGGACTGGCTTGGCTCGACTCTTTGACAGCCGTGTCACGTCGAGGGGATGTGGCAAGGCTCATGCTGCCTCTCCGTCCTTCTTGTCGAGGGCGCCGGTCATGGCTCCCACGAGCTCCTCGACGCTGGTCTCCGACGCGTTGAAGGTGGCGACCTTGGTGCCCAGGCGCATGACGTGCACGCGGTCGGCCACCTCTAGCACGTGGGGCATCGAGTGTGAGATCAGCACGACGGCGATCCCTTTGGCCTGCACGCGCTTGATGCTCTGAAGCACATTCTTGGTCTGCACGACCCCGAGGGCGGCGGTGGGCTCGTCGAGGAAGACGAGCTTGTCGGCCCAGCTGATGGCTCGGGCGATGGCGACCTGCTGGCGTTGCCCACCGGACATCGACCCGATGGGCGCCGTGAAGGAGCGCACCGTGCCGCCCAGTTCGGCGAAACCCTGCTCGGCCGAGGACCTCATCTTCTTCTCGTCCATGAACCCCAGGCGCCCGAGCAGTCCGGGCCGCGGGATCTCCCGACCTAGGAACATGTTCTGGACGGGGTTGAGGTGGGGAGCCAGAGCCAGGTCCTGATACACCACTTCCATCCCCAGCTCTGAGGCTTGCTGCGGCGAGGTGATGCTGACTTCGTTGCCCTGGAACAACAACTGGCCGGAGTCGAGGGCAAGGTTGCCCGTCAGGGCCTTGACCAGCGTGGACTTGCCGGCACCGTTGTCGCCGATGATGGCGACGACCTCGCCTTCGTGGACGTCGAAGTCCGCTTGGTCCAGTGCTCGGACGTGGCCGAAGCTGCGCGAGACCTGGCGGGCTTCCAGGATGGGAGTGCTGACGTTCGCTTTCATGCAAAACACCTCACGTCGTTGTGGGCTTGGGGGCTGGCGGTAAAGCGGGGTGACTAAGGAGTGATGACGACTTTGTGCACGCTGCGGTCGTGCTCGACGGCCTCGATCGCGTCGGCGTAGTCCGTGAGGGGGAAACGGTGCGTCACGATGCCATCGGTCCTGACTCGCCCGGACCGTAGGGCGCGGATCGCGGCATCGAAGGAGGTGATCTCGGCAAACGACCCTTTGATGGTGATCTCCCGACGGAAGACGTCGAAGGGCTCGAAGTGGGCGACGTCCTCGGGGTGAGTCACCCCATACACCAATACCGTTCCGCCGCTGCGGGCCAGCGGCACACAGATGTCCGCCACGGAGGTCGACCCGCTGGCCTCGATCACGTAGTCGTAGCCGTCGGTGCCGGAGGCCTCGAGCAGCTTCGCCCGGTTGGCCTGCGGGTCGTCGCGATCGATCAACACGGTGTGGTCGATCCCCAACTTGTCGGCCGTGTCCAGCTTGAACTGGGTGGGGGCGGCGACCGTCACGCTGATCACGCCACTGGCCCGGAGCATCTGAGCAAGCAGCAGACCGGTGGGGCCGGCGCCGAAGACCAGGGCGGTCGATCCCGGCCGGGGCGAGAGCGTCTCGACTCCGTGCATCGCACAGGCGGCCGGCTCGGTGAAGACCGCTAGGGCCGGGTCGAGGCCCTCGACGGAGAAGACCAGGGTGGAGCTGACGACCACGTACTCGGCGAAGACGCCGGGAAAGTTGGTGCCCAGTCCCTTCAGGGCGCTGCACACGATGGTGCGTCCGGCCCGGCAGTAGTCGCACTGTCCGCAGGCGATGTTGGGGTTGACCGTGACCTGCTCGCCCAGTGCGAACCGGCCCACCCCGTCCCCCAGGGCCTCGACCGTGCCCACCACCTCATGCCCTGGCACCAAGGGGAAGACGGCGTTGAAGTCACCGTGATGGATGTGCACGTCCGTACCGCACACACCGGCTTGGCTCACCTTGATCCTCACCTCACCCGGACCGGGGTCGGGGGTAGGAACATCTCGGACGGCGAACTGTCGCGGGCTGTCGTAGACCACTGCCTTCATGGTGTTGCCTCAAGTCCTCAGAGTGTGAGCCGAAACGGTGCATCCGGGCCGGTGCCGGAGTGTCATCGCGGTGCTAGCCGCGCCTGAGCACCGGCCGGCTGAGAGAGACCGTACCGCAGATTCGGGTCATATGTCACCGGTGTCAGAGGAAATTCTTCGAAAATATGTCATCGGTGTCATACCTAGCGCTTCGAGAACGTCCTCGCCCATGCCGATGGCGGCTTCGGCCTGCTTCCGGAGGCGGGGATGCCGCGGATGGTCAGGCGCCGCGTTGTTCCTGGTGGACGAGCCGTGATGCCTCGGTCGGATCGTCCTGGCGGCCCCCGACCGGTCGGCGACACGACTCACGCTCGATAAGCGAGACCGGGAGCACCGTGCGTCGGCGGAGCCGTTTCTGGGGATGGGCGATGCGTTGGAAGAGTCGTTGGGCCGCGAACGTGCCCACGGCGGTCGGATCCTGGTCGATCACCGTGACGGGGGGATCGAGAGCCGCGGCCATCGGGAAGTCCCCGAAGCTGATCAGAACCAGGCCAGGGGTGCCGAGCCGCTGCAGTGCGGGGAAGACTTCTGCCGTCGTCCGAGCGTTGGAAGAGAAGACGGCAGTGGCAGGGTCGTCCAGACCCAAGAACTCCTGCAGGGCGCCATCGAGACTGTCGGCGTCGGCCGCACCGGTGAAGACCAGCTCCTCGTCCAGGGTGAGACCGGCGTCCTGCAGCGCGGAGCGATAGCCATCCAACCTCTTGAGCGTCGTCGGCGCCTGGTCCGCGCCGCCGACGAAGGCGATCCGGTGGTGACCATGGCCGATGAGGTGTGCCGTCGCCACCTGGGCGCCCCCGAAGTCGTCCTCCACCACGCAGTCGGCCGCGACCTTCGTCGGCGCGCGGTCGACGAACATGATCGGAGTGCGCTGCAACCACGGTCCCAGGTAGGACTGGTCCGTGGACACGGGGCACGAGATCAACCCCTGCACCTGCCGCTGGAGGAGGGCTTCAACCGCGGCCTGTTCGTAGGCCGAGTCGTAGCCCAGGCTCGTCACGATGACGGCGGTCTGATGAGCCCGCGCCTCGACCTCAATGGCCTGGATGATCTGGGCGAAGAAGGGGTCGGCGATGTCGGGCACCGCCACCCCGATCGCCGCATCACGACCCGTGCGGAAGGAGATGGCCATCGTGTTCGGCACGTACTGCAGCTCGGCTACCGCGGCGTGCACCCGCTCGCGCACCTTGTCCGAGACGTAGGGGTCCTCGCGGAGCACGCGCGAGACGGTCTTGGCGCTGACCCCGGCGCGCAGAGCCACGTCGCGCATCGTCGCCATACTCACCTCCTGGGGTGCCGGATGGTCCAACTCGGGAACGTCGAGGACGACGTATCGCCCGACAGGTTGAGCGCCCTTACCCTACTCAGCAGCAGTTGCCTCTACCGCCGATTCTCTCGCCGCGCCTGCGGGAACGCGGATGAGGACAGCGCGGCGTGGGCGATTTGCTCGGGATCCTGCTCGGCGTCGACCTCGATATGGGGCGCCCGAGGGGGGTCGAGGTCGAGCCCGGAGGCCCATTCATAGTCCAGCTTCGCGCGGTCGCGGTCCGCGCCGCGCTGCCCCACCCGGCGCACCACCTCATCCGCCGAGATCCGGAGCCACACCAGTACGGTGCTCCCACCGGCCGCAGCGAGCCGTTGCGTCAGCAGGTCCCATGAGGCGAGGTCGCTTCGCTCGGACGTGAACGGTGCCACCAAGACAACATCGATCCCGGCCGCGACGTTGTCCTCGGCGAGCGCGAAGATGGCCTCGTAGCGCGCTACCCGGGTGAGGGCGGCGAGTTGCGGGTCGTCCAGATCGTCCGTTCCGTGCAACGACTGCACGACCGCAGTCAGGCTCTGGGTCGCGGTGTCGAGATCAAGGAGCGCTGCATTCAGCTGGCGAGCGAGGACCGCTCCCACGGTCGACTTGCCCGAGCCTGGAGCGCCGCTGACCAGGATCACCACCGGAGGGACGGTGGTGCCGCTCTGAACTGCCATGCTGGACTCTCCTGATCGTCTCGAGACGCGACCGAACCCGCTGGCCCCCCTGCACTACGGCGCGATGCTACTCGCTAGCAGCACGCGTCAGCCGGTCTGCGGACGACGCCAGGTCAGGATTGAGCGGAGAAGGCCGCGTCGAAAGAGGAGGTCGAGGGCTCGAAGTCCAGCCCCTTGAGGAAGTCGAGGGCTTCCTTGGCGCCGTGCAGACGGTCCATCCCGGCGTCCTCCCACTCAACGGAGATGGGCCCGGTGTAACCGGCGCCCGCGAGCGCGCGGAAGCAGTCCTCCCAGGGGACGTCGCCGCGGCCGGTCGAGACGAAGTCCCAGCCGCGCCGCTGGTCACCCCAGGGCAGATGGGAGCCCAGGCGGCCGTTGCGTCCACCACCGACGCGCATCCGGGTGTCCTTGCAGTCCACGTGGTAGATGCGGTCGGCGAAGTCGGTGATGAAGGCGACGGGATCGATGTCCTGCCACATCATGTGGCTCGGGTCCCAGTTCAGCCCGAAGGCTTCGCGGTGCCCGATGGCCTCCAGGGTTCGCACCGTCGACCAGTAGTCGTAGGCGATTTCACTGGGGTGGACCTCGTGGGCGAAGCGGACGCCGCACGCGTCGAAGACGTCGAGGATCGGGTTCCAGCGGTCGGCGAAGTCCTGATATCCCGCTTCGATCCGTTCGCCGGAGACGGGCGGGAACATGGCGACGTAGGGCCAGATCGAGGAGCCGGTGAAACCCACGACCGTCGTGACGCCCATCCGTTGGGCCAGCCGAGCAGTCAGCTTCATCTCCTCGGCGGCCCGTTGACGAACGCCTTCGGGATCACCGTCGCCCCAGACCTTCGACCCGACAATGGCTTGGTGGCGTTCGTCGATGGGGTCATCACAGACGGCCTGCCCTTTGAGGTGGTTGGAGATGGCGAAGACCTCGAGACCATGGCGCCGCAGGATGTCCAGGCGCCCCTCGACATACCCTTCCTCGTCCCAGCGCCACGCGTCCAGGTGCTCCCCGGAGGCTGCGATCTCCAGCCCGTCGTAGCCCCAGCCGGCGGCGAGCTCGGCCACCTCCTCCAGGGTGAGGTCGGCCCATTGGCCCGTGAACAGGGTGAACTGGCGCGCCATGTCATGTCTCCTTGGTGGGTTGCTGGTCGCTCTGCACGGTGATCGGCACGGGTATGCCGTCACGCTGGTGGCTGGTCTGGATCGCCTGGAGCACCCGCTGGATCGCGAGGCCGTCGGCGAAACTGGGGTGGACCGGCGTGCCACGATCGATGGCCCGCAGGAAGTCGGCTGCCTGGTTGGTGAAGGTAGCGTCCCAGCCCAGCACGTGGCCTGGGGGCCACCAGGCATCCAGGTACGGGTGGCCGGTCTCGGTGGCGAGGATGCGCTCGGCTCCCCCCGACCGCCCGCGGCCGAAGCGGTGCACCACCAGCTCGTTCAACCGCTCGAGGTCGAAGAGCAGCGAGCCTTGGCTTCCGTAGACCTCGATCTCCAGCGAGTTCTTGCGCCCCGCCGCCATCCGGCTCACCTCCACCGAGGCGACCACGCCCGACGTGGTGTGCAATCGGGCCCACGCGGCATCGTCGACAGTGACCGGCTCCAGACCCGATCCGTCCTCGGCTGGTCGCTGCGGCACGAAGGTCCGCAGGTGGCCCTGGGCGCAGGTGACCTCCTCGTCCAGCAGGAAACGCAGCTGGTCGATGGCGTGGGAGCCCAGATCACCCAGCACCCCCGATCCGGCGGTCTCCTTGCGCAGCCGCCAGGTCATCGGCGCGTCGGCCTCGACCAACCAGTCCTGCAGATAGCTGATGCGCACCTGCCGGATCTCGCCCAGCTCACCGTCAGCGATCAACGTCCGGGCCAGGGCCAGCGCGGGCACGCGGCGGTAGTTGTGGCCCAGCATCGACCGTCCCGCACCGGGCGCCCTCGCCGCCTCCACGAGGCGCTCGCAGTCGGCCATGGTGTTGGCCAGTGGCTTCTCGACCAACACGTGCTTTCCTGCCGCCAGCGCCGCCTCGGCAATCTCCGCGTGCAGGTGACCTGGAGTGCAGATGTCCACGATATCGATATCGTCCCGCGCGATGACCTCACGCCAGTCGGTGGCCGCTTCGCTCCACCCCAGCTGGGTGGCGGCCGTGGAGACCTTGGTCTCGTCCCGGCCGACCAGGGCGCTCATCCGCACCGGCGGTACGTCGGGGAAGTAGGCCGACACGTTGCGCCAGGCGTCGGAGTGCGCGCGGCCCATGAAGGAGTAGCCGACGACGGCCACTGCGAGGCGCGGTGGGCGATCAGCCATGGTGAGCCCCTTGGGTCAGCGCGCGGAGAAAGGCCAGGCCGTCGGCGGCCAAGGCGTCCTGGGTCACGGCCAGCGGCCGCCAGATCGAGGTGGCGGTGGCAATGGCGTCGTTATCGGCGGTGAACGACTCGATGTTCAGCGGGCCGGTGTATTCCACGTCGTCGAGCGCGCGAAGCACCCCGGCCCAGTCGGTCTGGTCGGCCCCGGGGGCGCCGCGGTCGTTGCCGCAGACCTGGACGTGCACGAGGTGCTGACCGGCCCGGCGGATCGCGTCAGGACTGGACCGTTCCTCGATGTTGAGGTGGTAGGTGTCCAGGGCCACACCGAGGTGCGGACCGAGCAAGCCGTCCAGGCCGGTGAGCGCCTGGTCGACGGTGTTGACCAGCGACGTCTCGTAGCGGTTGAGCGGTTCGAGTCCGATCTGGACCCCAGCGTCAGCGGCGTGCTCGACCACGGGGGCCAGACTTTCCCGCCACTGCTGGTAGGTGCTCTCCCGCTCCGCCGGGGTCATCCGCCATACCCTGCCGGTCGCCGCGTAGAAGGGCCCGCAGACGCTCCTAGCGCCGATCCCGGCCGCGAAGTCGATGCAGGCCCGCAGGTAGTCCTGGGTCCGGGTGATGGTGGCCGCCTCGGCCGCCACCAGGTCCCGGCCCGGTGCCATGGCGCCGACGACGTAGGGCACCAGTCCGAGGTCCTGCACGACCTCGCGGGTATGGCCGATGCTCAGGTCACCAGGCTGCTCCACCGGAAGCTCCACCGCGTCGAACCCCAGCTCGGCGAGGTGGGTGAGCACCTCCCGGGTCTGGGCGTCACGCAGGGGTGACACCCAGACCCAGGTGTTGACGCCGATCAATCTCACGGGATGATCCGGTCCTGCCACACGCTGGGGTAGCCGGGGAGATCCTCGCCGCCGAACTTGGCGTAGTGGCCGTCGGGCATACCTTCGTTGGCGCTCAGGAAGTCCGCGCGCTCATCCTCGGTAATGGGCTCCTGGGGCAGCACCCACTCGGCCGGCACCTCTTCGCCCGCGAAGATCATCTCGGTGGCCAGCAGCGGGGTGCGCCACTGGAAGTTGGAGTACACCGGTGCCAGTCCGGTGAGTCCCGTCTCCTCCCACTTGCGCAGGAAGCTCATCTCGTCCTCGCCGGTCATGACCGGGTAGTCCGCGCCGGCATCCTCGAAGCCTTCGATGGCGGCGACCGCACCGTCTCCGGCATCCATCCAGATGCCCTGGACGTCCCCAGCCCGCAATTCATCGGAAACGATCTTCTTGATCTCCGTGGGGTCGGCGCCGGTGAAGTAGTCGGAGACCTCGATCCCGTTCTCGGAGAAGATCTGCTGTGCTGCGCTCCACCGATTCTCGAGCACGTCCACGCCGGGCAGGATGCGCAACGCGATGACCTTGTCGCCCTCCTCCAGGTTGTCCACGAGGAACTCGGCGGTGTCGATCCCCCAGGCGTAGCCGCCGATGGGGTGGATGAACGTGGTGGCGCACTCGGTCTCGACGCCACGGTCGAAGACGAGGACCGGCTTGCCGGTCTCACAGGCGCGTTCCACGGCCGGGGTCAGAGCGGCGGTCGAGTTCGGGGAGACGATGAACGCGTCGCATCCACCCTCGGCGATGAAGTAGTCGATGTCGGCGATCTGCGTGTTGTCGTCGGCTTGGGCGTCCCGCGTCTCCATCTCGGAGATGACGCCCTCGTCCTGCATCACCTTGAGCTGCTCGTTCATGGTGATCCACCCGGTCTGCCGCCAGGGGTTGTCGATGCTGGCGTTGGAGAAGCAGACCTTCTGGGGTCCCTCGGCGGCATAGTCCGACGTGTCGGTCATGTCGCCGTCGATGTACTGCAGGTAAGGCTCCTCCGGGTCACCCTCGAACGTGGCCGAGCGCTGCTCGAACTGGGTGTCGTAGACCGCCTGGTCGAACCACTCCTGAGAGTCCTCGCCCTCCGCGGCCTGGTCACCTTCCGCCGCCTCGCTGGCGGCCGGGTCGTCCAGGGACTCGTCCGTGGAGCACGCGGCCAGCACGGCCAACGCGCTCGTGGCCGCAACCAGCGGACCAAATCGTGTCTTACGCATGTGTTTCTCTCCCTTTGGTGGAGCCCTCGACGGGCGTGGTGGTGTATTCGGACTGGTCTGGTGGTGGGTCTGGCAGGCGCCCCGCGTTGCGTCGTCGTCCGCCTTGCCATGCCCGGGCGCCGATGGCCACCGCGACGATGATGATCACGCCCTGCACGGTGTCCTTCCAGGTCGAGGCGATGCCCACGAAGTTCAGCAGGGTGAAGAGGAGTTCCAGGGCGAAGGCGCCAGCGGCGGCGGACAACACCCAACCGCGGCCTCCGCCGAGCACCACACCGCCGACGACGACGGCCGTGATGGCGGTGAACTCGTATCCGGCGCCCACCGAGGGGTGCACGCCGGCGTAGCCGACCAGGATGATGCCGGCGACGGTCGCAGCGAGGGAGGACAACATGAACGCCCGCGTCTTCAGCCACCAGGTGGAGGACCCGGACAGGTGCACGGCCTGCGGGTTGTCGCCCACGGCGACGAGCGTCCGACCGAACGGGCGGCGCATCAGCCATGCGGCGGCGACCACGAGGACGGCCAGGATGAGGGCGGAGTAGGGGATGATCTCCAGGACCGGGACGTCCTCGATCCCGCCCCGACCGATCTGGCGGAACGAGTCGACCGGGTTGCCGGTGGCCGCGCCCCCCGTCAGGTAGCGCACCAGTCCGGCGAGCGCCAGCATCGTCCCGAGGGTGACGATGAAGCTGGGGACTTTGAGAATGGTGGTGGCCAGGCCGTTCACCAGACCGACCAGGGCGCCGAGGAACAGACTCAGGACCATGACCGGCAGCACTCGGCTCTCGTCCTGCCCGATGAGGTTGCCGGCGACGACCACCTGCATGGTGACCACCGACCCCATGGACAGGTCGAACTCACCGGAGACGATGACGAAGTACTGCCCCATCGCGGCGATCGCGATCGGTGCCGTGCGGCCGATGAACCTCATCAGGGAGCCGGGCTCTCCGAAGTTCGGGTTGGCCACGATGACCGAGACGAGCAGGACGGCCACCAGCACGAAGACGGCCCCACCGGGGGTGCGCAGCGCCCGGAGGAGTCGTTCGCTGGTGCCGCCCTCGTGCAGGGGCAGCACCCGATCAGGGCCGGCGGAGACGGCGCTCATGCGGTGCTTACTTGGGTGGCGGGTGCGGTGGCGCTGAACCGGGTGGGTCGGGCGTCGGCCTTGCGGCGGGCGTAGACCGCGACAGCGAGCACGATCACCAGTCCGCGGACCACGTCCTTGAGGAAGGCGTTGACTTCCATGACGCCCATCACGTTGTCCAAGACCGCGAAGATGGCTACGCCGCCCAGAGTTCCGAGGATGTTGCCCTTGCCTCCGGCGAGGACGGTTCCCCCAAGCACCACAGCCGCGATGGACATCAGGTCGTACCCGCCTTGGGTGCCGATGGTGGGACTGCCGACAGAAAGGCGCGCGAGCAGCAGCAGCCCCGCCATGCCCGCCAGGACCGAGCACAGGACGTGCGCCACGATTATCGGCAGTTGCGTGCGCACCCCGGAGAGACGGGCAACATCGCGATCGCCGCCGACCGCATACAGGTGGTGCCCGACGCGACTTCGGCGCAACAGGAGGCTGATCAGGAGCGCGCACGCCAGCATGATCAGCGTCGACAGCGGGACGGGGCCGATGTTCAGCGCGCCGATGAGCCGGAAGTCCCTCGGGGCCGAGCCTGCGGACCCTTGGTAGGTCGAGCCGAGGTAGCCCGCCAGGATCAGCCCCATCCCCAGACTGGCGATGAAGCCGTGCACGTTGAGGTAGCTGACGACCAGCCCGTTGACCAGACCGACCAGGGCCGCCACCCCGAGGGCGGTCGTGACGGCCAGGACGATGTTGCCGGACTGGCCGGCCATGATGACTCCGGCATTGAGGCTGGTCAGGCTGGCCACGTAGGGCACCGAGAGGTCCAGGCTGCCGCCGAGGATGACCAACGTCTGCCCGATGGCCACGAACCCGAGGATGCTCATCCCGGTGAGGATCGCCGAGATGTTGCCGGTGCTGAAGAAGTTGCGTCCGGCGCTTGCCGTGAGCAGCCCACCGCCGACCACGACGAAGAGCAGCACGAGGTAGACGATGCCGGTGGAGGTGAGACGGCGCGGCAGGATCGAGCTCATGCGTCGCACTCCTGCCCCGAGAGCGTGGCCGCCCCCGTCGCCAGAGCGAGGACGTTCTCCTCGGAGGACCCTCTCGGCAGCTCGCCGGCCAACAGTCCGTCGCGCATCACCAGGATCCGATCCGAGATGCCGATGACCTCGGGCAGCTCGCTTGACACCATCAGGATGCCGACCCCGTCGGCGGACAGGTCGCGCATCAGCTGGTAGATCGCGTGCTTGGCGCCGACGTCGATGCCCCGGGTGGGCTCATCCATGAGCATGATTCGGGGGCTGACCGAGAGCGAGCGTGCGAGCACCACTTTCTGCTGGTTGCCCCCCGAGAGGAACTGGACCTCCTGGTCCTGGGCTCGTGCGGCGACGGCCATCGACGACAGGATGCCGGGCATCTCACCGCGCAGTTGCGGAGTGCGCCGGGGGAAGACGGAGCGGACGATCCCCAGGGCGTTGTCAAGGATGGACTGCTGCAGGGCAAGGCCTTTGGCCTTGCGGTCCTCGGTGATCAGCCCCAGCCCGCGACGGATGGCCTGACGAGGAGAAGTGATGGTGGTCGGGACACCGTTGAGCGTCATCACGCCCCGGGTGAAGGGGTGGACCCCGAAGATCGACTCGACGAGCTCGGTGCGTCCGGCGCCCTGCAGTCCGGCCAGACCGACGATCTCCCCGGCGCGCAGCCGCAGATCCACCCCGTTGACATACTCGTTGCCGCAGCCCCAGAGGGTGAGCTCATCGCCCACTTCCGTGTCGGGGTGGGGCCCTGGGAAGACTGCGGAGAGTTCCCGGCCCACCATCAGGCTCACCAGCGAGGCTTCGTCGAGGTCGGCGGCGGGCTGGGTCGTGACCTGCCGTCCGTCCTTGAGGACCGTGATGGTGTCGCTGAGGTCGAAGAGCTCCTTGAGCCGGTGGGACACGTAGAGGATGGCGACGTCCCGCTCCAGGAGTCGGCGGATGATCGTGTAGAGCAGCTCGACCTCGTGGTCGGCGAGCGCCGCGGTGGGCTCGTCCATCGAGATGATCCGGGAGTCGTAGCTCACCGCTTTGGCGATCTCCACGACCTGTTGCTCGGCCACCGACAGGGTGCGCACGGGCCGGGAGGGCTCCAGCCCGGTGACCCCCAGTCCGTCGAGCAGCTCGGCGGTATCTCGCTGCATCCCGGCCGTGTCGACGAAGGGGCCGCGCCGGGGCTCGCGGCCCAGGTAGATGTTCTCGGCCACCGTGCGGTCAGGCAGCAGGTTGAACTCTTGGAACACGGTGGACAGACCCGCTTGCTGCGCTTGGACCGGATGCGCGAAGTGCATCTGCTGGCCGGCGATCTCGAAGGTGCCCTCGTCCGGCTGGTGCACGCCGGCCAGGATCTTCATCAGGGTGGACTTGCCGGCGCCGTTCTCCCCCACCAGCCCATGCACCTGACCGGGGTAGAGATCGATCGTGACGTTCTGCAGGACGGGGTTGCCGAAGAAGCGCTTGGTCAACCCGCGAGCGCGCAGGACCGGCTGGCGGGCTGTGGGTGCAGCGGGCTCCGCCGTGAAACCGTCATTGGATGTCACGAGACGCACTGTGGCACAGATCACACTCTTTTGTCGAGAACCCGGCAAAAGTGACTGGTTGTGCGTTAGAAGTCACCCGTGGTTCACTTCCGACGTGCGGACCAGCGACGTTTTCGACCTCCTGCGGGACGGAAAACCGCGCACCCGGGCCCAGTTGGCGGCCGAGTCCGGGATGGTCCGCACGACGATCGCAGCGCGCATCGACGTCCTCATCGCATTAGGTTTGGTCGCTCCCCACGGCGCCGCGGTGTCCACGGGGGGCCGGCCGCCCTCGCTGATCGCGTTGAACCCCGCGGCCCGCGTCGTGGCCGGCGTGGACGTGGGTGCCACGCACGCCGTTGCCGCCCTGAGTGACCTGGGCGGAAGCGTGATCGGCGAGCGGCGCTCGCGGCTGGACGTCGCGGCAGGTCCCGAAACCGTATTGGGGTGGGTGACGTCGGCCATCGCCGAACTACTCGAGGAGGCACGCCGTCCGGTGAGTGACCTCGCGGCGGTCGGCATCGGCCTGCCTGGGCCGGTCGAGCACTCGAGCGGACGACCGATCAACCCGCCGATCATGCCCGGGTGGGACCGGTATGACGTGCCTTCCCACCTGCGGCGGACGTACCCCGTTCCGGTGCTCGTCGACAACGACGTGAACATCATGGCCCTGGGTGAGCAGCGCACCTACTTGCCCGGGGTGGACGACCTCATCTTTGTCAACGTCGCCACGGGGATCGGCGCCGGCATCATTTCCGGGTCACGCCTGCAGCGGGGGGCGCAAGGAACGGCGGGCGACCTCGGCCACGTGCGAGTCAACACCGGCGACGGCGTGATGTGCCGCTGCGGCAACGAAGGATGCCTCGAGGCGGTCGCCGCCGGACCTGCTCTGGCCTCCGCGCTCGGGAGCACGGGGGTGGTGGCCGAGGCCACCGCTCGCGTGGTCAGCCTGGTGCGGGCCGGAGACCGCACGGCGGTGCAGGAGGTGCGCCGAGCGGGCCGCGACATCGGTGAGGTGTTGGCGATGGTGGTGAACCTGATGAACCCCTCCGTCGTCGTGATCGGCGGGCAACTCGCGGAGGCCGGAGAGCACCTCCTCGCGGGAATCCGCGAGGTCATCTACCGTCGCTCGCTTCCCCTAGCGACCGAGCACTTGCGGGTCGTGGCCTCCCAGGCCGGTGAGCGGGCCGGCGTGCTCGGCGCCGCCACCATGGCCGTCGCTCATGTGCTCTCCCCAGAAGCGATCGACGTGGCCAGCGCCGCCGTGACCGATGCCCATCCGACAGCGGTCTCGACCACCGGTACGCGGACCACCGATACGCCGCATCCAGAGCGGAATCCCGTCCAAGTCAGATCATGAAGCGGACACTCAGCAGCAAGGCGACCTCGGATGCTCAAGGCCTCTCCAACTGCGCTACTCCCTCAGACGAGAGGCGCCCTGCCGCTGTGCGATCCGGGGGTCACACCTTTAACGGCCCTGAGACATGGCCTCCAGCACACGGGCCACGGCCTCGGCACCAGGATCCGTCACACCGTTCAGGCTCTCTTGCGACACGTGAGCCGACCGACCGGCCCCAGCCGAGCCCAGCGCCTGCGTTCCGTCGGCGCCCTTGCGCGCTGCCTCGGCCGCGCCTTGAAGTCCCTGGCCGTCCTGGAGAGCCTCGATCGCCGGGGAGAGCGCATCGATCATGGTGCGGTCCCCGACATCGGCTCCCCCCAGATCCATCATCCCGTGCAACCCACGAGCCAACGCGCTGGGCCAGTCGGTGTCCGAGACGGCCTCTCCGGTGTGCTCGAAGAACAGCGCGAGCAACACGCCACTGGAGCCCCCCATCTGTTGGGTCATCAGCGCGGACAGCGACCGGCACAGCGCCTCGGGATCATCCAGCGGCAGTTGGTCAAGCCGCTCCTGCACGCCGCGAGCGGCGTGTGCGAATGTCGACCCGGTGTCTCCGTCGCCCACCTTGGCGTCGAGGTCATTGAGCTCCCCCTTGCTGTCGATGCACGATTGACAGGCCAACTCGAGCAGGGAGCGCACGTCATCGTTTCTGCTTGGCGTGCTGCTCTCCAAAGCGCTCGCGGGCATCTGCGGGCTGCTGACGACATGCTCGGCGAGCCTCACGGGTACCCCTGCCGTTGGCCAGCTCGGCACGGCCGTCGTGCTGGTGAGAGCCTCTCGGTCGTCGTCGGTCAGCGGTAACGCACTGAGTGAGAATCCCGGCATATCCGTGGACGTCATGACCGCCGCCGGGCCGAGCAGCAGCTCGACACGTGAGCCGAGCTCGGTCTTGGCTACGGCAGCGGTCACCGCGGACATTTCGAGGGCGGAGGTCCCGCCCAGATCATTGATCAACAGGGCGATCGGGCCGTCGTGCGCGATCTCGGTTTGCAACCGCTGCGTCATGTCCTCGACAAGGTCGGACAACGCTTTAAAGGTCTTGGTCTCGACGCCCGGCTCACCATGGATGCCCAAGCCAATCTCGACTTCGGCCGCGTCGATACGGTCCACGGCGTCGTTCCCTGGCACGGTTCCTGTGTCACGCGCGACACCCAGGCTCACGACGCGATCCGCGACATCGCGCGCCGCGGCGGCCACCGTCTGGAGGTCTTTTCCCTGCTCGGCAAGATGGCCTGCGATCTTGTGCACCAGCAGGGTGCCCGCGATCCCACGAGGTTGAGCGGCGTCAGCCATGGCGATGTCGTCGGCGACCACGACCATTTCCACGTCGTGGCCCATGGCGCGCGCCCGCTCCGCCGCCAAGCCGAAGTTGAGCCGGTCCCCGGTGTAGTTCATCACGATCAGCAAACAACCGGCCTTGCCCGTGACCGCCAAGATTCCGGCCAAGACGGCGTCCACGCTTGGCGAGGCGAACACGCTGCCACACACCGACGCGCTCAAGAGGCCTTCTCCGACGAACCCGGCGTGTGAAGGCTCGTGACCGGACCCGCCGCCACTGACCAACGCGACGTGCTGCGGGTCAAGTTGCGAGCGTAGGGCCACGGGCGCTGGCGCATCTTGGTCCAGCCGTTGGAGCGCACCGTGGGCGCTGATGATCGTCCCATCCAAGCCTTCGGACACCAGATCATCCAGGTCGTTCACGAAATGCCGCACCGTAGTTCCTCTCTTCGTTGAGTAGTCACAACTGTTGGTGAGTTTGTCAGCCATTTTCGTCGGGCGCGACTCTCACGCCGTCGCCGCGGGAAGGTCAGCGACGTCCTGCCGAGACCGGCATGGGAGCGAGCTTCGTGCTCGACGGACGCGCCCCCCCCCCCGGCAGTTAGCCGAGCGGTGAAGGCAAGGAGGCGCTGCCGCCGGCACTCATACCGCATACCGGTCCGGATCGGTGATGTCGGGGTGCGTTGGAGCATGAGGCCTACCACTACCGTGGGCCCATGCTCCGACGCACTATGGCTCGCGCCTTCTGGTCGCTTACCCCGTGGACCCTGTCCACTACCCCCGCACCGGACCGCCCTACGGTGCTCGTCGGTGCACCCCATACCTCCAACTGGGACTTCGTCCTCATGCTCGGGATCACCTGGCGACTGGACATAGACACCCGGTGGCTGGGCAAGCACACCCTCTTCACCGGCTGGCGTGGTCCGCTGATGCGGGCCCTGGGCGGCATTCCCGTCGACCGGTCCAACGCGTTCCGGATCGTCGATGAGGTGGTCGAGCGCGTCCGGTTAGGCGAGGTCTTTGGCCTCGTCGTGACTCCCGACGGGACCCGTGGGGGCCACACCGAGTGGAAGTCCGGTTTCTACCGCATCGCCCGCGAGAGCGGGATGCCAGTGACGCTCGGGTATGTCGACCGCACCACGATGACAACCGGCCTGGGCCCAACCTTGGAGATGACGGGAGATGTCACGGCTGACATGGACCGCATCCGAGCGTTCTATGCCGACAAGGCAGGTTTCCGCCCGGACCGGCGTGTCGAGCCCCGACTGCGCGAGGAAACGCCGCGAGCCTGACCCACTGGCCTGGCACGCCCTCGGCGAACGACAGGCTCGCTCCGGCGGCTGCAGCGCCGGTTACGCCGTCCCGAGGGTCGACCAGGGCGCCACACGCGGTACCCTAAGATTGTTATCGCGCTTACTGCGTCCGATGCGTTGATCTTGTCGAGATCCGCTGGGCCCGTTCGCGCACCGGGGCATCTTGAGTTTGAGACTGCTCGTACGTCCGTCGCCCCTGCACGGGTGCGGCGCGGGCTTGGTCCCGGCGCACATGCATGACCGAACGCCCCGAGGAGGAGTCCGTGGCTCGAGGAGCCCAGCGTCATAACGGCGCCCGCACGCGTGCCCGACGGCGCCCCCCCAAAGACAACGAGGGCATCATCCCCGTGCTCGCTATGACCGTCCGCGAGGTCGAGTCCGAGGTGCAGCGTCGTCGCGTGCTGCCCTCGACCCGGACCAAGTTCCAGGTCGTGGGGCTTCTCATGCGGGAGGAACGGGCCCGCGTGAAGGCGGACGAGGCGCAGTCGGTCGCCCGGCGCTCCGAGGAGCTGAAGCGTCTCGACGGCATCGCCACCATCCTCGCGGAGACGGCCGCCCGTGACACCTCCTTACTCAGGCTGCTCGCCGACGACGCCGCCATCTCCGACCACGCGAGGTCGTTGCGCCGCGAGCTCCTCGAGGCGGCCGGCATCGAGGTGCCGGAGGAGCCCGCCAAACCAGCCGAGCCCACCGCGGCCGAGCCGCGCCGAGTGGTGCCCCAGTCGGTGGTGTCTCGGCAGCTGGCCAACCCCTTCCTCGCACCCGACTACTCCGCCGCGCAGCGCAGCGTCAAGCCCGGCCGCCTCCTCGGCTGGGAGCTCATCCGGCCGCTACTGAGGTCCTTCGAAGACGGCGGCGCGTTGTCGTGTATGGACCTACCGCAGCCGATCCCCACCCGTGGGCCCGGGCCGGACCTCATGCCGCACCAGGGCAGGGTGGTCGCTGCCGCCGCCGCGGGACACCGGACGTTCCTGCTCGCCGACGAACCCGGCCTCGGCAAGACCGCTCAGGCGCTGCTCGCCGCGAAGGCGGCCAATGCATACCCCTTGCTTGTCGTCGTCCCGAACGTCGTGAAGATGAACTGGGCACGCGAGGCCACCTTGTGGACGCCCAGCCGCCCCGCGACCGTGGTCCACGGCGACGGCGAGACGATCGACGGTTTCGCGGACATCATCATCGTCAACTACGAGGTGCTCGACCGGCACGCAGGCTGGCTCGGGCAGCTGGGTCTGCGCGGGATGGTGGTGGACGAGGCGCACTACATCAAGAACCCAAAGTCACAGCGCTCCCAGAACGTCCTGCAGCTTTCCGAACGCATCCGCACGCGGACCGCCCACCCGCTTCTCATGGCGCTCACCGGCACACCGCTGATCAACGACATCGAGGATTTCACGGCGATCTGGCAGTTCCTCGGCTGGATCGATGAGACCAAGCCGGTCGGTGTGTTGATGCGGGACCTGGAGGAGATCGGTCTGACACCGGCCGACCGTGGATTCTCCGCTGCCGCTCGCGCCGCCGTCATCGACCGCGGCATCGTGCGACGGCGCAAGGTGGACGTGGCCGCCGACCTACCCGCCCGCCGCGTGGCCGACGTCCCCGTCGAGA
This sequence comes from Actinomycetales bacterium, assembly GCA_038258285.1. Taxonomy (GTDB): domain Bacteria; phylum Actinomycetota; class Actinomycetes; order Actinomycetales; family Dermatophilaceae; genus Ornithinicoccus. The sequence continues at coordinate 72,444 of JBBSQA010000011.1, forward strand.
TCGACGACGAGGCCGGGGCGTCCTTGCGGGCCGCCGAGCAGAACCTCGCCCGTCGCCTCCTCGTGCGCTACGAGCGGGCGCTGGAGGCGCGGTCCGAGGGCAGCGTCGTGGAGGGCATCGACCACTCCCTCGTGCGCCAGGTGGCCGCGTCGGAGCGGGCGAGCAAGGCGACGAAGAAGTCGGAGGAGAACGTGTTCACGATGATGCGGCGCATCGGCCAAGCCAAGGCCGGCCTTGCGGCCGACTATGCCGCACAGCTCGCCCGCAGCGCAGGCAAGGTCGTTTTCTTCGCCAAGCACATCGACGTCATGGACACCGCGGAGGCGACCTTGGCCAAGCGAGGTATTCGGTACGCCTCCATCCGCGGCGATCAGACGGCGACGGTGCGGCAGAAGCACATCGACGCCTTCACCAACGACCCGGACGTCGCCGTCGTGGTGTGCTCCTTGACCGCGGCCGGCGTCGGCATCAATCTGCAGGTCGCCTCGAACCTGGTGCTCGCGGAACTGTCCTGGACCCACGCCGAGCAAACCCAGGCCATCGACCGCGTCCACCGGATAGGGCAGGACGAGCCGGTCACGGCGTGGCGCATCATCGCGGCGCAGACCCTCGACACGAGGATCGCCGAGCTCATCGACAGCAAGGCCGGGCTGGCCGCCCGGGCGCTCGACGGGGCCGACGAGGAGATCTCCGACTCCTCCGACATACAGCTCGAGGCGCTCGTGGCGCTTCTCGAGGGGGCGTTGGAAGAGCGCGTCAGCAAACAAGCCTCCTGACGCCATGTCACCAGAGTCGTGGCCGCGTTCGACAACGAGGGCGAAACACACGACCGGCAACGTGATGGAGCCTGGCTATCGGCGCCGCGCAGCAACCGGGCACATCGTCCAGCGCGCACTCGACCACGGGGTCGACGTCAGCGCCATACTCGAGAACAAAACCGACCTACACGAGTCGATGCCGGTGGCTTCGTTCTCGCCTACACCGACAGCTTGTTGACGGTCTTGGTCACCCGTTCGCCGTCGTTCTTGAGGAAAACGATCTCGCCGAACTCGATGGACGACCAGCCGTCGGTGTCCTCGGTCAGGGCCTCAGAGGCGAAGATGGCGCCTGTCGCCTCTTTCTCATCGCACGTCTCGAAGTCGTAGGTCGCCTCGTTCTGGTCGAAGTTCCGACCCATCAAGAGGTACATGGGCTCCAGGAGCATGGAGAGTGAGAAGTCGTCGGTGCCCGGGTCGGACTCGCGCAGCTTCTCCCAGTCGCCGGTCGGATTCGTCTCCCCGTGAAGCCCGAGACCGACGTTGACCCCGATGATGCGGTCCTGGGTGACCAGGGCCATCTTCAGTTTGGTCAGGCCAGGGAGGTCGAGAGCCTTCATCGCTCCGGCGATCAGCTGCACCATCTTCTCTACCGCACGCTGGACGTCCTCATCGCTGTCGCCCTCGAGCAGTGAGAGCAGGAGCACGTAGAGGAACTCCGTGTCTGTCGTGCCCTTCATCTGCTTCAGGTAGGTGTCCTTGCAGTGCTTCAGGAGCTCCCGCTGCAAGATCTGCCAGCTCGGCAGATAGCCGTTCTGCGCCACGATAAAAGGGGTCTCGGTGAACGAGAAGGGGTGGCAATTCTCGTCGGCCAGGACGACTTTCGCGTCGTAGGCGGCCGCCCGGACGTGGGCCAGCATCGTGCTGACGCTGAGGCTCGGGACGATGCGCTCGACGTTGTCGTCGTAGAAGGCGGCCATGGGCCGGCGGTAGATGAACGGCTCCTCCGGTTTCAGGAGATGCTCGCTCCACGCGCCGAACCCCCACCCGGCCAGCTGGAGCTCAGGGTGACGCTCAGGGTCGAGGGCCTGGTTGACCAGACTGTTCGCGGGTGTAAGGAGCAGATTCTCCAGCGGAGTCTCCGGCCCGATGAACGCGAGCACTCGGCACATAGGTTTCCTTCACGGACGGGGTCGCTCGATGGTGAGCCTCGACAGCCTATGTCCCGTCAGCGTTCGCGGCGAGTCGGCGGCTACCGCGAGGCGACAGTGGTCCTTGGCGCACTTCGCGAAGCGGACAGGAACCGCTGATCAGCTGCCCTGGCCCATGCTCCACATCGCCCAGTGTTGCGTGCGCATCTCCCGCGGCTGCTGCAGCGTGGTGACAACCGCGTGGGCGACCATCTCCGGACGCAGATACTCTGCCAGGGACGGATCACCTTCCGTGCGCCCCTTGCCGATCGCGAACTCGGTTTCCACTCCGGCAGGGTTGATCGTGGTGACGCGGATCCCCTTCTCTCGAACTTCGCGGTCAATGGAACCCGCGAAGCCTTGCTGCGCGAACTTCGTGCCGGCATACACGGCCTCATCGGGCCCACCCCTAAAACTCGCCACGGACGCGACGATGACGACGTCCCCGGCACCAGCCTCGACCATCGGCGGCAGGGCGGCTCGCACCGTGAAGACGGTGCCGGTGAAGTTGGTGTCGATCATGACCCGGATGTCCTCGTCGCTGCCCTCCAGGACGGAGCCGTAGGAGCCGATGCCCGTGTTGGCCACGACGGAGTCCAGTCGGCCCCACGTGTCCAGCGCCGCCTGCACGAGGCGAGCGTTGTCGGCCGGGTTACGCACATCCATCTCCACCGGCACGACCCGATCGCTGCCCAGCTCCTCGGCAAGCTCGGTGAGACGTTCGAGACGGCGAGCGCCGACGACCACGTTGGCGCCTGCAGCAACCAGAGCTTCGGTGGTGGCACGGCCGATGCCGGCGGAGGCCCCGGTCACGGCGACGACGGTCCCACTCAGGTCACGGGGCTTCATCAGTGTCATGCTGACGAGGCTAGCCAATCGTGGCCGGCGACGCGACGGGGCCGGCGCCCCCTCCCGGACGGGAGCCGTGCAGTCTGTGTCAGGGCAGACGTGCCCAGGCGGCATACAGGGGGTCACTCCCCCATCGCCGCTTGGTCCGCAACGTGGTCTTCACCTCGGCGAATCCAGCGTGCTCAAGATAGGCCTGGACGATCGCGACCCGCCCGTCCTCATCGGTGGCGAGCCACCCGCGCACCGCCTTGGTCGGGAAGCACCGGTTGCTGAAGGTGAGCACCACGACGCCACCGGGCGCGAGGACCCTCCCCACCTCGCGCAGCACCTCGACCGGGTGGATCAGGTAGTCGATGGACACGCAGCAGATCACCGCGTCGAACGACGCCTCCTCAAACGAGAGGCGGGTGTCGACGTTCAGATCCTGCACCTCGACCCGGTCCGCCAGGGGGTTCGCTCGCAGCTCTACGTCGTTCATGCCCAGCACGACCAAACCCCCGTCGGGCTTGCGTGAGAGGTGTGACACCCACGACGACATCAGGTCCAGGACCCTGCCTTCGGGCACCCCCAGTTCGTCATACAACTCGCTGACCGCCGCGATCGCGCCGTCGTCGATGTGGGTGACGAAGCGCGGAGGACCGTAGAAGTCAGCGTCGTCGCTGTCGTCCTGTCGGTCGAAGAAGCCCGGTGGCCAGTCCTGTAATGCCATCACTGCATCCTGCCTCAGCCCTTCGGGCCTCGGTCGTCGGCCCCGACATCCGCGAGCCAGCCGCGCCTGCCGGCCAATACGGTGGGCCTATGGGCCGGGACCTTCCCTGGGCCGAGCCGCGACGCTGCTTCGACCGCCTCCTCCCCCTCCTTCCCACATCGGTCCACGTGATGGCACCCGACCAGCGCGGCCACGGCGCCGCGGACTGCCCCCGATGGTGGCTACTCCCTGACTTCGATGGCGCAGGACATCGTGGCGTTCCCCAACGAATTGCGCCTGATCGAGCAGCTCCGCGACCCGTTGGACGAGGCCTGGGTCCGCGACTCACTGAGCTGATTTCCGTGCTTCCACCCCGTCCCGCGGTGGTACCTGGAGGACCGCGTGCACGACGGGGTGCGGGTCACTGCACCCACGCTCATCCCGTGGGGTGACCGGGGTGAGCTACTGCCCCGTGAGGACCAGGACGACTGAAGCCCCGGGTCACTCGACATCCCGTGGTGCATTCCAGCTGGTCCGGCGCGTCGGAACACCGTGTGCGGACTGGCACTCGCCTACCCACCGACACGGAGTGGAGGCGAGATTCTGGGAGTTCTACCCGGCGAGGTGCTCGGGCTGTCGCAGACGCCTGGCACCTTCTGGCGGAAGGGGCGTAGTCGCCCGGCAGACCAAGCGACTACGCCCTTTGGGAGTGGCTCGCGATCAGGGTTTGAGCACAACCTTGATGCAACCGTCCGTCTTCTTCTGGAACATCTCGTAAGCCGACGGCGCCTCGACCAGCGGAAGCCGATGCGTGGCGAGGCCCTCGACGCCCAACACGTCTCCGTCTTGCTCGAGGACGCTGATGATGTCGTCGGTCCACTGACGGACGTGACATTGACCGAAGCGCATCGTGAGGCCGCGGTCGAAGATCTCCATCATCGGCATCGGGTCCTTCTCCCCTCCGTACACACCGGAGACGGAGACCGTGCCGCCGCGACGCGTCGACTTGATCGCCGTGACCAGGGCCTCGAGTCGGTCGACCCCCATCGTGTCGGTCACCGGCTTCGCAACGGCGTCGGGCAGGTGACCGGCAGCGGTGAGGACGGCACCGGCAACGGGTGACCCGTGTGCCTCCATACCGACCTCGTCGATAGTGCCGTCGGCGCCGCGCCCGTCCGTCAGATCGAGAATCGCCCCGGGGACGTCGTCGACCACGGAGAGGTCCACCACCTCCACACCACGACTACGCGCCAGCTCGAGCCTTTCGGGGACAAGATCCACGCCGATCACGCGGCAGCCGAAGTGCTGAGCGATGCGCGTCGCCAGCTGGCCGACCGGACCGAGCCCGAACACGGCCACCGTTCCGCCCTTGGGCACGTCGGCGAACTGGAACGCCTGCCACGCCGTCGGCAGGATGTCGGACAGGTAGAGGAAACGTTCGTCAGCGACACCATCGGGCACCTTGACCGGGCCGAACTGCGCCTGGGGCACCCGTAGGTACTCGGCCTGACCTCCGGGCACGGATCCGTACAGCTCGCTGAACCCGAACAGGGCGGCACCCTTGCCCTGGGAACGGACCTGGGTGGTCTCGCACGCGGCATACAAACCTCGTGAGCACATCCAGCAGGAGCCACACGAGATGTTGAAGGGGATGACCACCCGGTCACCCACCTTGAGGTCACCGGCGTCCGGGCCGACCTCTTCCACTACACCCATCGCCTCGTGACCGAGCACGTCGCCGGGGTTGAGGAACGCCCCGAGAACTTCGTAGAGATGCAGGTCAGAGCCGCAGATCGCGGTCGAGGTGACCTTGATGATCGCGTCGTTGGGCTGCTCGATCCGAGGGTCGGGCACCTCCTCGACCGAGACCTTACTCTTCGCCTGCCAGGTCAATGCCTTCATTGATGCGCTCCTCTACCTCGTGATGAGTGGATGGTCGGCGCGGACCCCTTGAGTCATTCGCCTCACCGCTGACGATCACTGAAAGTTTAATGATCAAGCAGTCCGGGCACGATCCGGGGTCTCCTTCAGTCACACAACGGCAATCGCTGACGTCGGTCCCGACGCGGAGATGCTGAACTCGGCGTGCCGTGGCTGAACGGCGCGGCTATAGGCTTGCGCGAGTCGCACCCGCTCGGAGCGCGAGCGAAATCCCCATGGTCTGCTACGAAAGGACCTTGTGACGGTGTCCCCAGCGCCCACGCACTCGCGCGGGGCTTCGTGGGCAGCGGCCCGCATCGTCATCGCCCTGCGGTGGCCCATCGTCGCGTTTTGGATCATCGTGGCTGCAGGGGCAACCGGACTGGCTCCCAGCGCACCGATTACCGGCGGTGGAATCTCCGGACTTCTTCCTGAGGACAGCACGCCCATCCAAGCGGAGCAACGTTCCTTCGATGAGTTCGCCTTCCCGGTCCTGTCGCGGGTGGTCGTGGTCCAGCACAACCCGGACGGCCTACCAGCGCAGACCAGGCGCGACACCATCGACGCTGCCACCCGGCTCCTGTCTCTATTCAACGAGGAAACCACCGAGACCAGTTCTGACTCCGTGCTGGTAGCCCTACCCCTGATCAACAGCACCACCGATATACCCTCATCCACCGGCGACGGCACGACCGCAGTGACCTATCTCTTCACAGGCCCGGACATCAGTTTGGGTCGCCAGACACGAGCGGCGGGTGCGTACGCCGACCGACTGGGTGGCGCTTCCGCTGACGTCGTCGGGTTGGCCGGACTCGTCCCGGCTCAGTACGAGCAGGGACAGTTGATCAAGGACCGCCTGCCCATCGTGGAGATCGCGACCGCAGCCTTCGTGCTTCTGGTGGTCGGCATTGCGTTGCGTTCAATTCTGGCGCCCCTGGTCACGGTCGCCACCGCCCTCCTGTCCTACCTGGTGGCGACCCGACTGCTGGGCATCGCGCAAACCTTCGTGGACATCTCCGTTCCGCGAGAGCTCGAGCCGTTGATCTTGGCACTGCTCATCGGGGTCGTGGCCGACTATTCCCTCTTTTACCTCTATGGGTTCCGGCGACAGCTCCACTCTGGGCTCCCCCGACTGGACGCGGCCCGAATGGCGACGTCGGACTACAGCAAAGTCATCTTGGTAGCCGGGCTGACGGTGGCTGCAGGCACCGCCTCGTTGCTGGTTGCCCAGCTCAGTCTCTTTCGTGCCTTCGGACCAGGTTTGGCACTCACCGTGCTGACGGGCCTTGCCGTCTCCCTCACCCTCACCCCGGCCCTCCTAGCCATTCTGGGCCGATTCGTGTTCTGGCCCAACCGCCTCGAAGACCCACCGCCCGAGCGTCGACACCGCATGATCGAGCACATCACTCGCCGCCCCCTTGCGGCCGTCGTGACCGCGGCGTGTCTCATCGGACTCGTTCTCGTTGCCTCGCCCGTGCGAGATATGTCGCTGAACCTATCCTTCGCCAACGGGCTGCCTGCCGACAACCCCGTCCAGCAGGCACAAGCGGCGGCTGACGAAGGCTTCGCGCAGGGAATCATCTCTCCATCGGTGCTCCTCCTGGAAGGACCGGACCTCACCCAGCGGACAGACTCCCTGGAACAGCTCGCCACAGAGATAGACGAAGTCCCCGGCGTGGCCGGAGTTCTAGGCCCAGATGGGCTGCCCGCCAACCGCGGACGGGAGATGATCCTGTCTCCGACCGGTGAAGCCGCACGGCTGCTCCTCGTGCTGGACGCAGACCCGCTGGATGCCAACGCCGTCGCGATCATGCAAGACCTTCAACGACAGCTTCCCGCAATGCTCACCCAGGCAGAACTTGCCGACACGGAGGCCACGTTCGTCGGAGACACCGCCATCGCGACCGAGCTCGTCCGACAGACCCGGGCCGACTTCCTACGCATCGCCATAGCCGCCCCTCTCGTCCTCCTTGTCCTCCTCGTCTTGCTCCTACGATCCCTCATCGCACCCCTCTTCTTGCTGCTTACGAGCATGCTCGGAGTCGCCGCCGCCCTGGGAATCTCGACGTGGGTCTTTCAGGACACCGCCGGGCGAACGGGCATCACCTTCTACGTGCCGTTTGCCACCGCGGTGCTGCTCCTCGCCCTTGGCTCGGACTACAACGTCTTCAGCGTGGGGCGGGTGTGGGAGGAGGCCCGACATCGCTCCCTCAGAGAAGCCCTCCTCCTCGTCGTCCCCCGCACCAACGTCGCGATCCGGACCGCCGGCATCGCCCTGGCCGGCAGCCTCGCGCTGGTGGCCCTCATCCCCCTCTGGCCCTTCCAGGAGATCGCCTTCACCATGGCCATCGGCCTCCTCATCGACGTCTTCGTCATCCGCACGCTGCTCGTGCCCTCACTGATCATCCTGTTCGGCTCCGTCAGCATGTGGCCCGCACGACCTCGAACCCCACACAGCGATGAACGGCCCACCGCTGCGTTGAACGAAGGTCAGCGGTGACCGGGAAGGAAGGTCAGGCAGTCATCATCCGGGTGCGCTTCCTTGCTCCAAGAGGTTCGCGACGAACCGAGATGACCTCTCGCGCAGACCGGTGATCCGGCGCTCGATCAAGAGAGCTTTTTCTTGAGGGTCGCCACTACCGACTTCCTCGATGCTGGGGGTGCGTCGCACGTTGCGGGAGCAGTCGAAATCCGTGCAGATCAAGGTCCCCACGGTGTCGCCGCGCCGCCCGAGCGGCCCGGCCCGACGTGCCACGTACATGCTGACATCAGTATTGACCAGGAAGTCCTGGCACCAGTTGCAGATGGACTTGCGGCGAGGGCCCGAACGCTTTGCGGCACGCAGCATGACGCCTACCGGCCTCTTCTCCACCTCAAGGACCACGAAGGCGTCCTCGGGGCGTTTCGCGTCGTGCCAACCGAGGTAGTCCAGTGTGGTCCAGTCCACCTGGGCTAGGTCGGGCAGAGTCACCTGCTTCGACTCCCGCCGGGATGTATTCGCCAGTGAGGCGCGGATCTGCTGTTCGGTGAGTGCTTGCATCTGATCTCATCCAGTCTGTGCAGGCCGACGCGTCCCTTTGGGCACAGCACAAAGGTCGACCCAGGGGGATAGCGTCAGCGGGGAGGAAACTGGACCTGCCTCAGGCGGCGACGATGAGCGCGCACAAGATCAGGCAGGTTCAGGCGGGGAGGAACGGCAAACCTGGAGGTGCTGAGCAGGCCATATGGGCCACCTCACTCCCCGCGCTACCGCGCTCCATCATCGATCCTCCGGCTCCGTCGGCCCTGCATCTGAACGAGGCCTGACGACTCACAGCGTACGCCCGGATCACCCACAGGCCTGTCACGTTGGCCTTTGACCCTGCGCGAAGATGCCCGTTCAGACGTTGAAGCGGAACGAAAACGGGTGTTTTCGGTGGTCGTTGACCAACGCTGGTCGCGGCCGAAAAACACGGTCTGACCTGCACAAATGCGCCCTCAGAACCGTTGGGCGCCGCCGGCCATTATCGGTCTCCGCCGGACTTCTTGCGGACTGTTTGCGGACCGCAAGGACAGTCAGGCTAGTCCGAGCCCCGACCTAGACCTTCGATCTTCGTGCACCTTGCTGAAAGATCGCGGATGCTCTGCCAGACGACTGCTCGGGGCGCGTCGATCTTCAATGCTCGGATGAACTCGTCGAGCCGTTGCGGGCGATCTTGGAGGTAGGTGACTGCATTGTTGAGGCTCTCGCCCACCGTCTTGCCGTATGCATCGACCGCCTTGCGCGCGCCCGCCTTCAGGACGAGCGTGTCGGGTTTCATCATGGCCAGGTCGATGAGGTCGCGGCTGAACGTCGACGTGTCTGCCCAGCGGTCGTCATTGGCAAGCAGTTTGCTTGCGACCTGGTCGGTTCGCGTCAGGATCCGTAACCCACAGATCTCATCGCCCGGGGCGGGAGTGTCGAGGTCGATGCGTCCTTCGTGGATGATCTCGAACTTGATCGCAACCCCCGAAACGAGCACCGAGGTCCTGATCCCGTAACCGTCAACAGAGGGCGTTCGACCCAGGTCTAGCTCGCGTGTAGTCAGAGCGTCGAACCCGTGGTCCCTCACCATCTGGCGCAGCGCGCGATAGGACTGCAGGTCGGAGACCAGGAAGTCAATGTCGACCGATTCGCGGAACTCATCATTGGCAAGGGCGATCGCGGTCCCGCCTCCGAACCAGCAGTTGTGCTCTGCCAGGAGCGGGGCGTCGAGGCTCGACAGCGCCTCGGCCACCCGTTGGTGGTGCAGCCGCCTAAACAAGGAGCCTCCCGTTGCTGTAGGTGTCCGCCAGGTGTTGGATGAACGCCTTCTCGTGGTCAGTCAGCGTCTCCTGATTGAGGTGTCGCCAGCCGCGTTCGTAGAGGTTGAGCGCCTCCGTCTCGGTGATGGTGGTGCCGGCGTCGGTCTGCCAGGCCAGCGTGCGCAGGCCGGGGTAGTCGCCAACTGTGATCGTCGCGAGCTCTGCTGCTGGCGCGTCGAGGATCGGGACGACGAGGTGGAGTCCGAGTGCGGCTGCAACGTTGATGTAGGCACCGATCGTGACCGAGGGGTTGCCTGCCTCGATCCTGTGCATGGTGACGCGCGAAACGCCCGCAGCTTCGGCGCAGGCGACTACCGTGACGCCGAGGGCCTTTCGGCGTTCGCGCAACCGGGCGCCTAGGCGTTCGAGGTCCGCCTGTTGCTCGGGGCTCGTGTGTGGACTAGGAGCTGGCATGTTTCTCATTTTAGTCATTCAACCCTCGAAGTCAATAATGAGAAACGTTTAACGCCTTCTCGACAGAGTAGCTGGCCCCAGCGCGAAGCCAGCCGTGCGTCCAGTTCGTCCAGGTGAGACCGATCGACGGGCTGTCGCCGGAGTGTCATGTCAGACCAGTTCGCCGTGCGATTCGTCGAAGCTCACGGGGTCACACCCCGGGCCACGGCAGCCTCGAACAGCATGCGGGCGACCTGCTCGGCCTTCTCAGTCGCCGCGGCACCCACCGGCCTCGCTTCTAGCGGTCCTGGTTACGGGCGCGCCACAGGCGGTCGAACTCTCGCGCCGCCTTCTCGGCCGGCGGCTTGTCGAAGACGGCGCGGAGGCACCGGCCGAGCGCCTGGTGCTGGCCGGGCCCGTTGGTCGTCCGGAAGCCAAATACAGCCAGCAGCGCCTCGCCCGTGTCATGACAGGCGTCGAAGGCAATCCCGTACCTGACGACAACACTGGTAGGCAGCGGCAACTGGTCCAGGCGCTCCTCGACCTGGCGCAAGAACGAGCTCGCACGCGAGGCGCCTGCGGGCACGACTTCGAGGCACCGGACCTCAACCAGCGCGAGGACCGACGCCTGCTGGACGCGGGTGAGTGCAGTCAGCGCCAATACAGCGCCACGACCACGGCGAGCGCCGGGCCCCTCCGTACGTTCTCCCGGAAACCGGAAGACTCGGCCAACTCCTCAAGAGTGAGGATCGTCGGGTCCACGGAGAGGTGCACTGCGGCCTCGATTCGGGTGCAAGCCTCGTAGACTGCGTCCACATCGGGCTCGCCGAGCACCATGACGTCGATGTCTCGCGGTGAAAGTCCGGCATCCCCGAGCATCCGCGCTGCAAAGGAGCCGTCGACGAAGGCCGACTCGATCCCGTCGACGCGGCCAAGCTCCTCGGCCAGCATCACCACCGGGCCTGCCCCGCAAAAACTTGTTCCACAAGGGATCCCGTTCCGTTGACGGACTGTCCGCGTGCCGAGGGTGGACTGTCGGTGTGGTGCGTCAGACTGTCCGGCCATGGCAGCAAAATCCGTGCACCTAAGTATCGTCATCAACCGGCCCAGCGGTGCGGTGTACGAATACGCCGCTGATCCCGCGAACCTGCCCCGATGGGCGGGCGGTTTGGCGAGCACGACCGTCCAACAGGTCAAGGCTCAGTGGGTGGCCGACTCACCGATGGGCCGCGTCACGATCAGCTTCGCTGCGCACAACGACTTCGGCGTGCTTGATCACGTCGTGACTCTGCCTTCGGGCGAGAGCGTGTACAACCCGCTGCGCGTGATCCCGTACGAGGACACGTGCGAAGTGGTGTTCACCTTGCGGCAGCGCCCCGGAATGAGCGAGGACGAATTCGCCCGGGATGCCGAGTCCGTTCGCACCGACCTCGACTCCCTGAAGCGCGTACTCGAAGCCTGCTGAACGTCCGACAGCCG
>JBBSQA010000012.1:0-82931 GCA_038258285.1 Actinomycetales bacterium
CCGCTGTGGACGGAGTGGAACGGGAAGTACCGCGACACCGTGCGCGACTTCTGGCGCGGTGAGCCCTCAACCCTCGGCGAGTTCGCCTCCCGGCTGACCGGCTCCTCCGACCTCTACGAGCACTCCGGCCGTCGTCCCTACGCCTCGATCAACTTCGTCACGGCCCACGACGGCTTCACGATCCGCGACTTGGTGTCCTACAACGACAAGCACAACGACGCCAACGGCGAGGGCGGCAACGATGGCGAGAGCCACAACCGGTCCTGGAACTCAGGGGTCGAAGGGCCTACCGACGACCCCGAGATCAGCGCGCTGCGACTGCGTCAGCAGAAGAACTACCTCGCCACCCTGCTGCTCAGCCAGGGCGTGCCGATGATCCTGCACGGTGACGAGCTCGGCCGCACGCAGCAGGGCAACAACAACGTCTACTGCCAGGACAACGAGCTGGCCTGGGTCGACTGGGACCTCGAGGAGTCACAACAGGATCTGCTCGAGTTCACCAGCACCCTGGTCGCGCTGCGCCGCGAGCACCCCGTCTTCCGACGTCGTCGGTTCTTCGCCGGGGACGCAGACCACGGTGGCCAGAGCGACCTCGGCGACATCGTCTGGTACGGGCCGTCCGGCGTGGAGATGGACCAGGATGCCTGGCACAACTCGCGTCGCAGCTCGTTGATGGTGTTTCTCAACGGGCAGGCGATCCCGACGATGGATGCTCGCGGACGTCCGGTCGTCGACGACCACTTCCTCTTGCTGTTCAACGCCTGGCATGAGCCGGTCGACTTCACCATCCCCGGTGGTATCGACGCTCAGGAATGGTCGATCGTCTTCGACACCAGCCGGACGCTGGGGGAAGACGAGAACCCGTGGGAGACCGGCTCGACCAATACGCTGCAGGCACGCTCGGCCGTCGTGTTGATGGGCACGCCCACCCAGCAGGACTAGGGGCCTGAGGGTCTAGCTCTTGGCCAGCCGAGCGCGCTCGACTTCGACGTTGAAGTCGGCCGCCGGCCACTTCGGGTCGAGGCGCTGCAGGTGCTCCAGGAGGAGCTGCTGGACGGCCAGCCGCGCGTACCACTTACGGTCCGCGGGGACGACGAACCACGGTGCGTAGGAGGTGGAGCACCGCTCCAGCGCCACCTGGTACGCCTCCTGGTATGCCGACCAGTAGCCACGTTCGGTGACGTCACCGGGGTTGTACTTCCAGTGCTTGTCGGGTCGGGCCAGACGCTCGGCCAGGCGCTCCTTCTGCTCGGACTTGGAGATGTGCATCATCACCTTGATGACGGTGGTGCCCTCCTCGACCAGCTTCTCCTCGAAGGTGTTGATCGTGGCGTAGCGGCGTTTCCACTGCGACTCGGGGACGAGGTCGTGCACCCGTGCAATGAGGACGTCCTCATAGTGCGAGCGGTCGAAGACCCCGAGCATCCCCGGCTCGGGCAGAGCGTTGCGGATGCGCCACAGGAAGGGGTGTTTCAACTCCTCGGCGGATGGCGCCTTGAAGGACGTAATCTCCACCCCCTGGGGATCGACCATGCCGACGACGTGCCGCATGATCCCGCCTTTGCCCGCAGTGTCCAGCCCTTGGATGATCAGCAGGATTCGCCCCCGTCCCCCACTGCGCCCAGCGGCATACAACCGCTCCTGCAGTGCGTCGACTTTTTCATCGGTCTTGGCCAGGAGCTTCTCGCCGTCCCTCTTCTTGCCCGAGAAGGCCGGGGTCGCGCGGGCGCTGAACTCCGACAGCGCAAAGTTTTCCCCGACCTTCAGTGCGTCGCTGAAGGGTGTCGTAGACGGTTGCTTCTTCGCGTTCTTCTTTTTGCCCATCCGGTCATCGTGGCACAGGGTCGCGATGCACGCCTGCGGCGGAGCCGGTCGGGGACTGCGGGCCGGAGGGCCGCAGGAAGTCCGCCACCAGGGCCTCCCAGCGCTCCGGGTCGATGTTCCATTCGCGACAGTGCAACGCGTCCTGCCACAGCGCGAGCTGGACCAGGTCGGGGCGTGTGGACGCCAGGGCCTTCGATGGCCCGTAGGGCACCACGTCGTCGGCAACGGAGTGGATCAAGAGGATCGGATGCCTGAGCTCGCCTGCCCTCGAGACCCAGTTGGTGACGGCGATATCGATCGGCTCGGCGATCCCCACGAGACGGCGTGTCACCTTGCGCCCCAACAGCGCCTTGGCCATGCCGTCGATCAACGGCGGCAGCTTGTTGATGTCGGCCTGGTGGGAGATGACGTCGCCCCAGTCGATCACCGGCCCGTCCAGCACGACCTTGTCGACCCAGCCAGCCATCGCCGAGCAGTCCAGCGTCTGCAGCACGATCCCAGCCCCCATCGACCAGCCGACCAGAGCGATGTCCTGCGCGCCGTGCAGCACGGCATACCGGATGGCCGCCTCGACGTCGCGCCATTCGGACAGCCCCAGGTTGTACCTTCCGTCGATGCTCGCGGGTGCGCCATCGTCGTTGCGATACATCGGCACCAGGCAGGTGTATCCCTCCCGTCGCAGGACGGGGATGGCCCGCATGGTCTCTTCGCGCCGGGCGCTGCGGCCATGGATCAGGATGGCCCAGCGCCCGTTGTCGCGGTCGGGACGCACCCGCCAGGCAGGCAGGTCACCGATGTCGCTGCGGACGAGGACGTCGTCGTAGTCCAGGCCCAGCGCCGAGGTGGGGGTGCCGGAGTAGAAATAGGAGTTCCACCGGGCCGGACCGGGCTGCAGGTCGCCGAAGTCGACGCCGAGAACGACGCGTGTGACGCGGGAATCACCGTTCCGGTCGTCGCGCTCCAGCACGTCACCGAGACGGACATGCCCGGCTCCGCGGTCCAGCCACAGGCCGTAGTGCCCCTCGGCCACGGTGTGCGGCTGGGCGCGAAGGGTGACGGTGCCCTCCCCCACCTCCAGGATCTCGACGTTGTCCTTCTTCTCATGCTCCGGGGTGATGATCCGGCGCGCGAAGTAGGTGGCGATGCTCAGGGAGGTGACCGCCGAGATCACGCCCAGGGTGACCCCCGTGATAGCCGTGGCCGTGGCCGCCTTGGGACTGAAGCCACTCATCGGTGCGTCCCCAGCACGTCCGAGAGGTCGAACTCAACGGGATGCTCGAGCTGGCTGTAGGTGCAACTACTCGGCTCACGGTCTGGACGCCAGCGCACGAACTGGGCCGTATGCCGAAAGCGTGCGCCCTCCATGTAGTCGTACTTGACCTCCAGCACCCGTTCCGGACGAAGGGGGACGAAGGACAGGTCCTTGCCGGCGTTCCACCGGGAAGTCTCGTTCTTGCGGGGGGTGCGCTCCCCCGCCTCATGAGCCCCCCAGTTCCACGGGTGGTCCTCCCATGTTGCGACCAGGGGCTGTAACTCCGTGAAGAGCTCACGTCGCTTGGCCATGGTCAAGGCTCCCACGACCCCGACACTGGCCAAGGTGCGGTCATCGTCGTACAGCCCCAGCAGGAGCGAACCGATGGCATCGGGCCCCGACTTGTGCACGCGGTATCCCGCCAAGACACAGTCGGCGGTCCGTACGTGCTTGATCTTGGTCATGACACGTTTGTCGCTCTGGTACGTCAGATCCGGTGCCTTGGCGATCAACCCGTCCAGCCCCGCCCCCTCGAAGCGGTCGAACCACTGCGCCGCCTCGTCGGCGTCCTCCGTCAACGGCGTGATGTAGACCGGGGCTCGCACCGGCCGGAACGCCTGGACGAGCAGCGAGCGTCGTTCCCGCATCGGACGACCCCTCAGGTCCTCGTCGCCCAGAGCCAGCAGGTCGAAGGCGACGAAGGCCGCGGGAGTCTTCTCCGCCAGCATCTGCACCCGTGAGTCGGCGGGATGGATCCGCTGCTGCAGCGCTTCGAAGTCGAGATGGTTGGCGCCCAGGTTGGCCACCACGATCTCACCGTCGACCACGGCACGCTCGGGGAAGTGCTTAAGCACGGCGCGGACCACCTCGGGGAAGTAGCGCGTCATCGGTTTCTCGTTACGGCTGCCGATGACCACCTCGTCCCCATCCCGGAAGATGATCGCGCGAAAGCCATCCCACTTGGGCTCGTACATCGAGCCGCTCGGAATGGTTGCGGCCGGCTTGGCCAGCATGGGCTTCACCGGCGGCATCACAGGCAGGTCCACGGACTCATCCTGCCGCATGATGACTGCAGAAGGACATGGTCTCCGTCAGAGCGCCGCTGAGAGCGCCATGGTGAGCACCAGCTCGCCGAGGGAGTCGCGACGATCTCGCGGGCAATTCGGGCACACTTCGGATATGACACTGAGCGTGCTCGATCTCTTCACCATCGGCATCGGGCCGTCGTCCTCGCACACGGTGGGGCCGATGCGTGCCGCTCATCTCTTCGCTGTGGAGCTCCGTGACGGCGGCCAGCTCGGCCGAGTGGGACGACTCCGGGTGGAGCTCTTCGGTTCCCTGGGCGCGACCGGCATCGGTCACGGAAGTGACCGGGCCATCCTCCTCGGCCTGGAAGGCGCGGAGCCACAGCACGTCGAGCCGAGCTGGATCGCAGCGCGCACCGCTCAGATCCGACGCGAAGGCGTCCTGCGCCTCGCGGATCGCCATGACGTGGCGTTCGATGAGAACGCAGACCTGATCCTCAAGCCGCGGGAGGTTCTTCCTGGTCATCCCAACGGCATGCGCTTCACGGCATACGACCTCGACGGGGCCCCGGTGCTGAGCCGCGTCCGCTACAGCGTAGGGGGTGGATTCGTGGTCGACGAGCGCGACGTGGACGCTGACCGCCTCACCACCAACGCCCCGCCACCGCACCACTTCGCCACGGGCTCGGCGCTGCTCGACCACTGCCGGACCCAAGAGGTCAGTGTGGCCGAGCTGGTCGCCCTCAACGAGGACGCCATGAGGACGCGGGCCGAGACCACCACCGCTCTGCTACTCATCTGGCAGGCGATGCAGGACTGCGTCTCCGCCGGATGCGCCGGTGAAGGCGTCCTGCCAGGGTCCCTCATGGTTGCTCGTCGAGCTCCCCGCCTCTACCAGGACCTGATGGAGACATACCGCAGCAGCACACCCGGGGCCGACACTCTGTCGGCGATGGACTGGCTGGGTCTGCACGCCATCGCGGTGAATGAGGAGAACGCCGCCGGCGGCCGCGTGGTCACGGCCCCGACCAACGGGGCTGCAGGCATCATCCCGGCGGTGCTGCACCATTACTGGCAGTACGTCCCCGACGCGGACGAGCACGGAGTGGTGCGCTTCTTGCTGGCCGCCGCGGCGATCGGCATCATCATCAAGGAGAACGCCTCGATCTCCGGGGCCGAGGTCGGCTGCCAGGGAGAGGTTGGGTCTGCCTGCGCGATGGCTGCGGCGGGCCTCTGCGAGGTGCTGGGAGGCACCCCGGAGCAGGTCGAGAACGCCGCGGAGATCGGTCTGGAGCACAACCTCGGCCTGACCTGTGACCCGATCGGGGGCCTCGTGCAGATCCCCTGCATCGAGCGCAACGCCGTCGGGGCTGTCAAAGCGGTGACGGCGGCCCGCCTCGCGATGCGGGGGGACGGCTCACACCGAGTCAGTCTGGATCAGGCCGTGACCACCCTGCGCACCACGGGGGCAGATATGTCCGAGAAGTACAAGGAGACCTCAACCGGTGGGCTGGCAGTCAACGTCACGGAGTGCTGAGCGACCAGCACGGGACGACTTACCAGTTGGCTCGCGCCCATGACACGAGGTTGTTCAGGGCATTACCACCTGCATCGACATTGACCCGCGGAAAGCTGAACGGGAAGTGATACTCGGTCTCTTCGCCAGAATGAGTGCCGACGACGTAGGGGCCTTCCTCCCACCACGCGAACAGCGGTCCGCCGGAGTCGCCGGGGGTGACGTCGCCGTTGTGTTCGACTTCGAGGCCCGGAGATTCCGAGTCGGTATCGTGGACCTCATCCCAGCCTGGTAGTTCGGTCGCGCTCCGCTGACCATGCCCGCATACCCGCAGTGCCGCCCATAGGGCTCGTCGTTCCAGGAGCCGGAGTAGACCTTCGACCCGAAGTACCCGAGTTCCAACTCCTGGGTGGGTGGGCACGGCTATTGCTCTGGTTCGCAGCCAGGCTCCGGCTTGGTGATCGTGCCGGTGTTGGCGGGGCTCGCAACACCTTCCGGGTGCGTCCTCCCAACGGCCAACGCGAGGTCAGTCCCGCGATCTGGAGGGTTGGACGCGCTTCGGCTCGCCGGGCATCTTCGGGTAGTCCGGAGGGAAAGGCATCTCCCCTAGCCCGCGCTCGACGTCGGCCTCCCAGAGGTCGAGGGCCGGGGTGAGGTCGGCCGGGTCAGCGTGCAGATCGGCCCACGGGTCACCTCTTTCAGCCAGTCGTTCGGGCACGGTGTGCACCGTGAACTGCGTGGGATCCAACCCGGATAGCTCGGCCCACTCCACCGGCGTGGACACCGGCGCCCCAGGTAGCGGTCGAGGGCTGTAGGCGGCCGCGAGCGTACGGTCGCGGCACGCTTGGTTGAAGTCGACGAAGATCTTGTCGCCCCGCTCCTCCTTCCACCAGGCGGTGGTGACCAGCTCCGGCATACCTCGCTCCAGCTCACGCGCGATCCCGATGACCGCATGGCGCACGGCGAGGAACTCCCACTCGGGGCGGATCGCGGCGTGCACGTGGACCCCGCGGTTCCCGGTGGCCTTCACGAAGGGCACCAACCCGACACCGCGCATGACCTCACGCAGGGCCAGAGCCACCTCCACGATGTCTTTGAAGGTGCGCCCAGGCTGGGGGTCGAGGTCGACCCGAACTTCGTCGGGGTGGTCGTTGTCGGCGGTGCGCACGGGCCATGGATGGAAGGTGATGGTGTTCATCTGCACGGCCCACAGCACGGTGGCGACCTCGTCGATCACCAACTGCTCGTGCTGGCGGCCGGACGGGTAGGTGCACGTCGTGGTGCGCACCCACTCCGGTACGCCCTTGGGCGGATTCTTGGAGTAGAACTCCTCACCGGTGATGCCCGTGGGAAAGCGCTGCAGGGTCACCGGCCGGTCCTGCACCGAGCGCAGCAGCGCCGCTCCGACAGCCTGGACGTATGCCGCGAGATCCGCCTTGGTGACCTCCCCGGCGGTCTCGGTTGCCGGCCAGATGACGCGGTCGGGACTGCTGAGCCGCACTTTGCGCTCGGCGTCCCCAGGCCCGGGCACGGTCAGCATGATGGGCTTGGCCATGCACTGCACGCTACCGGGAAGATGCGCCCGCATAGGAGTGTTGCAGGGCATATGAGGGATAAGAAGCGCGATGACTATGCCGTCACCAAGTCCGACCAGGAATGGCACGACCAGCTGAGTTCCGCCGAGTACGACGTGCTCCGCAAGGCGGGCACGGAGCGCCCGTTCGTCGGTGAGTACACCGACACGACGACCGACGGGGTCTACAACTGCCGAGCCTGTGGCTACGAGCTGTTCCGCAGTGAGACGAAGTTCGAGAGCCATTGTGGATGGCCGTCGTTCTACGGCCCGTTGGCCGAGGACCGGGTCGAGTACGTCAAGGACCGTTCCTTCGGGCGCACGCGCACCGAGGTCCGCTGCGCCAACTGCGGGTCGCACCTGGGTCACGTGTTCGAGGGAGAGGGCTACGACACCCCCACCGACCAGCGGTACTGCATCAACTCGATCAGCATGACCCTTACTCCCGCGGAGTAGGGCAACAAGAAGGAGTTCGGCGCTCAGCGCCGAACTCCCTTGTCGGTTTCAGGGGGCGCTGCGCACGAACGCGTCGATGGTGACCTTGGGGCCGGTGTAGAACGGCACCTCCTCGCGCACGTGCAGACGCGCCCGGGTGTTCCGAAGGTCTCGCATGAGATCCACGATGCGGTGCAGCTCGTCGGCCTCGAAGGCCAGGATCCACTCGTAGTCCCCCAGTGCGAACGAGGACAGGGTGTTGGCTCGGACGTCTCCGTAGTCGCGCGCCGCCAGGCCGTGCTCGCGCAGCATGTCGCGTCGCTCTCCCTCCTCCATGAGGTACCACTCGTAGGAGCGCACGAAGGGGTAGACGCAGAGGTAACCCCGAGCGTCCTCACCGGCAAGGAACGCGGGCACGTGGCCCTTGTTGAACTCGGCCGGGCGGTGCATGGCGATCTGGGACCACACGGGATCCAGATGGGCTCCGAGGGCCGTACGCCGCAGCGACTGGTAGGCCTGTTGCAGGCCTTCGACCGTCGCGGCGTGCCACCACACCATCAGGTCCGCGTCGGCCCGGAAGCCGGACACGTCGTAGAACCCACGGGTGTGGACATCGACCTCCTCCAGGGACTGGACGAGGTCCGCGACCTCGGTGGCCACCGGTTCGCGGCTCTGAGTGTCGTGGTGCGCCGGGCCCAACGGAGTGGTCAGCCGAAACACCGAGTACATCGCGTAGCGGATGCCGCTGTTGATCTCGTCGACCTGGTCGGGCGAGGGATGGGTGGAAGCTCCGTGCTCGGGGGTGGTCATGCGGCCCATTGTGCGCGACAGACCTGGGCCGCAGCCGACCGGCCCGAGGCGATGCACGCGGGGATGCCGACACCGTGATAGGCCGCTCCGCAGACCGCCAGCCCCGGGACGGCGGATACCTCTCGATGGATGACCGCAGCGCGCTCGAGGTGCCCCACCGCATACTGCGGCAGGGCTCCGCCCCAACGCTGGACGTGGGCATCGAGGGGGGCGGGCACCGATTGGCCGACCAGACCTGCGAGGTCGGCTCTCACGATCTTCACCAGCTCGTCGTCACTGCGCTGCAGGTCCGACTCCTCGCGGTGCCGTCCGATCGAGGCCCGTACGAAGACCGTCCGGGCCTCGCTGGCTTCGCCGCGACCGCGCACCCAACGCCACTTGTTCCCGCTGAACGTCGAAGCCTTCACCCGACGTCCCTCCAGTGGCGGGACCAAGACCCCCGACCCCCTCAAGGTCGGCGCACCGTCGCCAGGCAGCGCCAAGGTCACGATGGCCATGGAAGCCATCTCGATGCCCGCCAGGACGTCGGCCGCCACCGGCGCGACGCCGCGCAGCAGTCGGGCAGTTGGCGCGGGAGGCGTGGCCACAATGACACGGTCGGCCCGCCACAGCGTCGGGGTGGGCCGCGGACCGGTCACGACCTCGAAGCCCCCGCCGGACTCTGCAGGGCGCCGACTCACCTCACGAGCGGTCACTCCTAGGTGAATCACCGAGCCCTGATCACGGAGCGCATCGGCGAGGGCCGTGATGATGCGATGCACGCCCCCCTCCAGCCCAGCGAAGACCGGAGGACGGACCGCGTCCTTCGGAACCGGAGCGGGGAGAGCTGCGCGGACAGCCTGCAGCACGGAGGTTCCGTCCTGGTATGCGGGCAGCATCGTGGGCAGCGCTGCAGCCAGGGAGATCTCACGTGCGTGTCCGGCGTAGACCCCCCCGAGCAGCGGTTCGATGAGCCGGTCGACCACCGCATCGCCCATTCGGCTGGCCACGAAGTCACCGACCGAGATGTCCTCGCCGGGCGCGGCGTCCACGTCGGGCTCGTCCAACGCCCGCGCGATCTCGGGCTCCGTCAACAACGGGCTCAGGGCCGACGGATTACCCGGAATGCCCATCACCGTGCCGCCTGGCATGGCGTGCAACGTCCCGCGACTCCAGAGCGACGCCTGCGACGTCTGCGGGTGGACCACCTCATCGCTCAGGTGCAACTCGTCGATCAGCTGAAGCCCCTCGGGCCTCCTGGCCAGCAACGACTCCGCACCAGTGTCGAGGGCAACCCCACCGACGAGTGCGGAGGAGATCTTGCCACCCAGCGCCGGGCTGCCCTCCAGGACGGTGACGCTAGCGGTGGGATCAGTCTGGAACACGGCCCAGGCCGCGCTCAGCCCGCTGATCCCACCGCCGATGACGAGATAGGTGTGGCCCAACTACTGGATCCGTTTGATCGGCTCGCGTTCAGCCTCACCCTCGGCGTCCACCATGGTCCGCACACTGTCATCATCGTGCACGGCTTCGGACGCCGGGGTCGAGAAGGAGCCCTGCTTGTACTCGTAGTCGATCGGATTGCCGTCCTCGTCGTGACGCTGGTACCAGGAGGTGTACTCCTCGGACCCGGAGTCGAAGTCGTATCCGGCACCGCGGCCTTCTTCGGCCCTACGGATCGAGATCCCGAAGTCGTCACCGTGCTCGCGCACACCGCTCTGGACGGCTTCGTCCAACGCGTGCTCGCTGTAGGCGTGTCGGATCATCATCGGATCGGTCTTCAGGTCCTTCGCGAACGCGAACAGCATCATGAAGAGCACCAGCGCGAACGGCAGCGCCGAGACGATGACGAGGTTCTGCAAGCCGTCCAAGGCTTGATCGCCGCCGATGAGCAACATGACGATGGCGATCCCGGCCAGCATCAGGCCCCAGAAGATGATCACGGGGGTGTCGGGAGTGGCTTTGCCCCGCTGCGAGAGCATGCCCATGACCAGCGATCCGGAGTCGGCGCTGGTGATGAAGAAGACCGCCAGCATGACCATGACCACCACGGACGTGATCTGTGTCGCCGGTAGTGCGTCCAGCATCAGGAAGAGCATGTCCTGCGGTGACTCGGCCCCGCCGATGTCGGCCGTGCCGTCAAACTGCAGCTTCATCGCCGTGCCGCCGGAGATCGAGAAGGCCAGGAAGCACACCAGGGTGGGAGCCAACAGCACCACGGTGACGAACTCGCGTAACGAGCGACCGCGGGAGATCCGAGCGATGAAGATGCCGACGAAGGGCGTCCACGAGATCCACCAGGCCCAGTAGAAGACCGTCCACGCGTTGACGAAGTCGCCGGCCTCGGTCCCACGAGAGGACGAACGGCCCATCATCATCGGCAGGTCTTTCACGTACTCGATCAGGGCGGAGGGCACGAAGTTCAGCAGGAACAACGTTGGGCCGCCGATGAAGATGAACAGGCCGAGCAGGACGGCCAAGATCATGTTGGTGTTGGACAGCCACTGGATGCCCTTACCGATGCCGCTGACGGCAGACGCGATGAACGCCACGGTCAGCACCAGGATGATGCCGATGATCGCCAGTTTGCTCAGCGGGTCGGTCCCACCGACGATCTCGATCCCGCGGCCAATCTGGAGCGAGCCGATCCCGAGGCTGACCGCCGTGCCGAAGAGGGTGGCGATGATGGCGAAGATGTCGATGACCTTGCCAGCGGCGCCCCGAGCGTGTTTGGCCCCGAACAAGGGCTCCAAGATGCTGGACATCAAGGGGACACGGCCGCGGCGGTAGGCCCCGTAGGCCACGGCTCCCCCGACCAGGGCGTACATCGCCCACGCGTTCAAACCCCAGTGGTAGGTGGTCTGCGCCAAGGCGGTATGCATCGCTTCCAGCGTCTCTGGCTCCACGGTGCCGGGGGGTGGAGTGAGGTAGTACGTCATCGGCTCGTAGGAGCCGAAGAACAGCAGGCCGATGCCCATGCCGGCGCTGAACAGCATCGCGAGCCAGGAAGCACGGCTGTACTCGGGCTTCTCGTCGTCCAAGCCGAGCTTGATCTTGCCGAACCGGGAGAAGCCGACCAGCAACATGAAAACCACGGCGATGATGGCGAAGATGTTGAAGAGCCAGCCCACGTTGTTCACCACCCACGACAGTGCCGTGTCCGACGCGCTGGTCAAGCCCTCGGTGTCGCTGACGCCCCACGCGATAAAGCCGACGATTGCGGCTGCCGTAACCCCGAATACGACTTTGTCGGTGCCGTAGCGCACCCGCTGGTCCTCGATCGAGACGCCGGGCACCAGTGCCGGGTGGATGCCATGCGGGTAGTTGGTCTCGCGCACCAGCTCTTTGGTTTTTCGGCCCGCAGATGCGACTTTCTCACGCTTGGAGGCCTCGGCCTCCTGGCCCCTGGAGTCGTCCTCGGGTGTCTGTTGATCGGGCATGGTTGACCTCGCCGGGTAGATGTCGGACCACGCCGGCGGATGCCAGCAAAACCCCACCATAGCGAGTACGGCGTAAAGATGTGTTCTACGTCACATCACGACGCGGTGTGGACCAGTTCCACCACGCGGGTCAGGACGTCGGGATCGGTCTCCGGAAGCACCCCGTGACCGAGGTTGAAGATGTGGCCTCGGGCCCCGGCTCCCTCGGTCAGGATGCGTCGTACCTCGCGTTCCAGGGCCTCCCACGGGGCGAAAAGCAACGCCGGGTCCAGGTTGCCCTGCACGGCATACCCACCGCCGGTCCGCTCGATGGCCCCCGGCAGGTCCATCCGGTAGTCCACGCCGATGACATCGGCGCCCGCTGCGGCCATGTCGACCAAGAGCTCTGAGGTCCCCACCCCGAAGTGGATCCTGGGGACCCCCGATGCCGCCAGCGAGCTCAGGACGGCCCGGCTGTGCGGCTCCACGAACTGTCGGTAGTCACGCCGGGAGAGGAACCCGGCCCAGGAGTCGAACAGCTGGACGGCGCTGGCCCCGGCGGCGATCTGGACCGACAGGAACTGCGAGGAGATCTGGGCCAGGCGAGCACACAGGGCATGCCACAGGTCGGGATCTCCGTGCATGAGTGCCTTGGTCCGCTCATGGTTCTTCGAGGGCCCGCCCTCGATGAGATACGACGCCAGCGTGAACGGCGCACCGGCGAAGCCGATCAAGGGCGTGCCGTCGAGAGCAGTCACCAGGTTGCGGACCGACGTGTCGATGTCGGAGATCATGCCGGGATCCAGCTCGGGGAGCCGCTCGAGGTCGCGGTGGTCTCTGATCGGGTTTGCGATCACCGGCCCCACGCCGGGGACGATGTCCAGATCCACGCCGACCGCCTGCATCGGCACCACGATGTCGCTGAAGAGGATGGCGGCATCGACGCCGTGCCGGCGCACGGGTTGCAAGGTGATCTCGGTGACCAGGTCCGGAGTGCGGCACGCGTCCAACATCGCCACCCCTTGGCGCAGCGCCCGGTACTCAGGCAGCGACCGGCCCGCCTGTCGCATGAACCACACGGGGGTATGCGATGTCGGCAGCCCCCACGCCGCCTGGACGAGGGCGCTCGAGAGCGCCGCCGGCGAAGCAGTGGAGTCGACGGAAGCGTGGTTGTTGGTGCCTGTCACCGCAGAATCGTCGCACGCTCACCTGAGACGTCCGGCGTTTCGATCCGCCGACTCGTGGACCCGTGCGCCTACGCTGACCTGGTGGTCAGCCGCATACCCGTCGGGCGTCCCCCATCCCCCGACATCGACGTGTCACGAGATGCCGCCGCGTTCGCGGTGGCCCTCGAGGCGTTGCGGACGGCCCCGATGCGCCCCGAGCTGATGATCGACGAGGTGCCTGCTCCGACTCGGCTGGCCCCGCACGCGGTGGCACTAGCCGGTGAGGTGGTGCCGAGCCACGACCCCGACGATGAGCCCATCGGTCTTGGCCGGTTCGTGTTGCTGTTCGACCCGTCGGGGCCTGAGCCCTGGGAAGGCACCTGGCGGGCGGTGACCTACGCCAAGACCGCCATGGAGCCGGAGGTGGGTGGGGATCCGATGGCGGCCCAGGTGGGGTGGTCCTGGCTCACCGATGCGCTGCAGGCGCGGGACCTGTCGTGGGGTGCCGAGGCCGGCACCGTCACGAGTGTCACGTCGATGAGCTTCGGGGCGTTGGCCGACCGGGAGCCCACCGTAGAACTGGAGATCCGGGCTTCCTGGACTCCCCACGTGCGCGACGTGGCGGACGTGCGTGGGCACGTGCAGGCCTGGGGCGACCTGCTGTGCACCATCGCGGGATTGCCGCCCTTGCCCGAGGGTGTGGTGGCGCTGCCGGGGATCCGTCGTTAGAGCATGAGCGACGACACGCACGACGAGCCAGAGCCCGAGGTCTTCGAGACGCTCGCTGAGCCGCGCGACGGCATACCGGAGGTGGTGGCGGACGCAGCGGGTCTGGCAGGAGTGATCGCGGCCGTCTCCGCGGGCACGGGACCCATCGCCATCGACGCCGAGCGCGCCTCGGGGTACCGGTACGGCCAGGACGCCTACCTGGTGCAGCTGCGCCGGGAGGGCAGCGGCACCCACCTGATCGATCCCGTCGGGTGCCCCGACCTTTCGGAGCTGGACGCCGCCCTGGTGGACGTCGAATGGGTGCTGCACGCCGCGACCCAGGACATCCCTTGTCTGGCGGACCTCGGGATGCGGCCACGCCTGCTCTTCGACACCGAGCTGGGGGCCAGACTCGCAGGGCTCCCCCGGGCCGGTCTTTCCGCGGTATTGGAGTACTACCTCGGGGTCTCCCTGGCGAAAGAACACTCAGCCGTCGATTGGTCGACCCGCCCCCTTCCCTCCCCCTGGTTGTTGTATGCGGCCCTCGACGTGGAGCTGCTCGTGCCGCTGCGTGATCGCATGGCCCGGGACCTGCGCGAGCAGGGAAAGATGGAGTGGGCACAGCAGGAGTTCGACGCGCTGACCTCGTTCACCGGGCCGAAAGCCAAGGTTGATCCGTGGCGACGAGTCACGGGCACCAGCAAGCTGCGCAACCGGCGAGCCGTGGCCACGCTCGAGGCACTGTGGACCGTCCGTGAAGACATCGCCCGGGCTCGCGACGTGTCCCCCGGCCGCGTCGTGCCCGACTCGACCCTGCTTGACCTGGCTCTGCGGTCACCCAGAGACGCCTCGGGCATGTCGAACCCTCGTCCGGAGAAGAGTCCTTCCCGACAGCGAAGGGCGCAGCAGGGGCTTCGACGGCACCAAAGAGAGTGGTTGCAGGCCATCGCCGAGGCGTCCCGAACCCCCGAGGACGAGCTGCCCGCGCTCCGGGTGAGAGCCGAGGGGCTGCCCCCGGCCCGGGCGTGGGCAGACCGCAAGCCCGAGGCCGCCGCTCGCCTGGCAGCCGCCAAACCGCTGATGCAGGAGCTGTCGCAGCGCCACGACATACCCGTGGAGAATCTGCTCACTCCCGACGTCCTGCGGCAGGTCCTGTGGGACCCGCCCGTGCCCTTGGAGACCGGCGTCATCCAACAGGCGCTGGCCGGCCACGGCGCGCGACCCTGGCAGTGTGAGCTCGTAGCACCCATCGTCGCGCAGGCCGTCGTCGACGCCGAGAACGAGGTGCCCTCCAGCGACACTCCGTGACACGCCAGGAATGGTCTATATCTCACATGTGATCTAGGCTCTTGTCCATGACTGAGCCTTACCTGTCCCGCATCGGCACGCTGATCCGCGACGCTCGCCGCCACAAGTCGCTGACGCAGTCCGAGCTGGCCGCCCTGCTCAACACCAGCCAGAGCGCCGTCGCCCGGATCGAGCAGGGCAAACAGAACCTGTCTCTGGAGATGTTGGCCCGAATCGGTGAGAGCCTCGACTCCGAGATCGTCTCCGTAGGCAGTGCCGTGCCGCAGAACCTACGGATCGAGGGGGGCGTGAAGCTCTCCGGGACGATCGATGTGCGCACCTCGAAGAACGCCGCCGTGGCGCTACTCTGCGCGTCCTTACTGAACAAGGGCCGCACCACGCTGCGCAACTTGGCCCGCATCGAGGAGGTCAACCGGATCACCGAGGTCCTGACCAGCATCGGCTTCAAGATCCGCTGGCTGCCCGACAGCTCCGACCTCGAGATCGTGCCCCCGCCCACCATCGACCTGTCCAAGATGGATGAGGCCGCAGCTCGACGCACGCGGACGATCATCATGTTCCTCGGGCCGCTCATGCACGAGCTGGACCATTTCGAGCTGCCGTATGCCGGTGGCTGTGATCTGGGGACGCGCACCGTCGAGCCGCACCTGATCGCGTTGCGGCACTTCGGAGTCGACGTGGTCGCCACTGAGGGTGCCTACCAGGCCACTATCAACCAGGACCGCTGGCCGCAAAAGGCGATCGTGCTCACCGAACGCGGAGACACGGTGACGGAGAACGTGCTGCTGGCCGCCTCCCGCTACACGGGCACGACCATCATCCGCAACGCCTCGTCCAACTACATGGTCCAGGACCTGTGCGTCTTCCTGCAGGCCCTGGGTGTGCAGATCGACGGCCTCGGGACCACCACCCTGACCGTGCGCGGCGTCGAGGAGATCAATCAGGACATCGAGTACAACCCCTCCGAGGATCCCATCGAAGCGATGAGCCTGCTGGCGGCAGCCGTGGTGACCGGCAGCGAGATCACGATCAACCGCGTGCCGATCGAGTTCATGGAGATCGAGCTGGCGGTGCTGGACACGATGGGTCTGCAGTACGAGCTGAGCGAGGAGTACACCAGCGCCAACGGCCACACCCGCCTGGTCGATCTCACCACCATCGCCGGCCCCCTGAAGGCTCCGCTGGACAAGATCCACCCCTTGCCGTTCCCCGGGCTGAACATCGACAACCTGCCGTTCTTCGCGATCATCGCGGCGTGCGCCCAGGGCTCGTCGATGATCCACGACTGGGTCTACGAGAACCGCGCGATCTATCTCACCGAGCTCACCACGCTGGGCGCCAAGGTCCATCTGATGGACCCGCACCGGGTGATGATCGAAGGACCGACGAAGTGGCGCGCCGGGGAGATCATGTGCCCGCCCGCCCTTCGGCCCGGGGTGGTCATCCTGCTGGCGATGCTGGCAGCGCCGGGGACGTCGGTGCTGCGCAACGTCTACGTCATCAACCGCGGTTACGAGGACCTCGCTGCCCGGTTGAACGCGCTGGGAGCCGGCATCCAGACCTTCCGCGACATCTGAGCCGGACGTGGCGTTCGCCTTCGAGCGCGACGACACCGGTGGAGTGACGGTCTCCCTCGACGGACATCCGCAGTCCTACGTTCATCCCGACGACCCTGGTCTGCTGACCTTCGAGTACATGCAGCACCTGTCGATCGCCGTGGACGCCCTGGAATCCGGCCCCAGAGCGGTGACCCACGTCGGTGGTGCTGGGCTGACCCTGCCCCGGTATGTCGAGCACACGCGTCCTGGCTCTCCGCAGATCGTGTTGGAGCCGGACGCCGCCTTGACCGAGGCGGTGCGGCGGGAGATTCCGTTGCCCCGTCGTCATCGGATCCGCGTCCGTGCCGTCGACGGCGCCCAAGGGATCACGGCCTTGCACGAGGACAGCGCCGACCTGATCGTCGTCGACGCCTTCGCCCAAGGGCAGGTGCCTGGCGAGCTGACTGGACTGACCTGGGCGACGGATGTCGCCCGCGTGCTGCGGCGAGGCGGCCTGCTTGCGATGAACCTGGCCGATGAGCCCGGGCTGCGGCATACCCACCGGGTTGCGGCCACGATGAGCACCTCGTTGCCGCACGTCGGGTTGCTGGGGCTGGTAGAGGTCTTCAAGGGCAAGCGCTTCGGCAATGTCGTGCTGCTGGCCAGTGAGCGCCCTTTGCCCGAGCGGGTGCTGACCCGCCGAGCAGCGTCGGCGCCCTTCCCGACGGCCTGGCGGACCGCCGCCGCGACCTCCCGGCGCCTGACGGGGGCGCAACCCTTCGGCGCGATCGGCGAGTCCAGCCCGACGCCACCTGACCCGAGGCTCTGGCGTCGGCGCTGACCCGGCGGTAAGGGTCTGCGCATACGCCAGCGGCGCGCTGGCCAGCTTCGCGACAAGGATCGGGCACGGTATGGCCGTGGTTCACGTCATCAAGAACGGCCCGGGCATGCTCCGCCCCGACACACATCGGGTGTGATCACTGCTTCCCTCCTCGTCTTACGGGGTGGGCGGGCGAGCCATAGCGGCGGGTAGGTTGAGCGCACCCGCGCTTCCTGGCGTTGGGCCCGCACTCTCAAGGAGGAGCACGTGACGGCAGCCGCTATCGGACATCAGGTTCTCGCCAGTGCCAGCAGCGCCTCGTTCGCCTCTCTGCAGCAGCGCCCCACCACCCGAGCCGAGCGCACAGCCATGGGTAAGGCACTGCGCAAACAGATGCCGCGCTCGTCGATGGCGTGGTGGGAGCCGCCGTCGGACCGCCCCGATCCGATCACGCTGCTCAACGATTCGCACCGTGGACGCGTCGACGAGCTCGTCCCGGTCCGCGTCGGACGAATGATCTCCTCCCCCTACGGCTTCCTGCGAGGGACCGCCGTCGTCATGGCCCAGGACGTCGCCAGCATGCCGTCCACCGGCATTCAACCGGTCATCTGCGGTGATGCCCACCTCGGCAACTTCGGGCTCTACGGTTCCCCCGAGGGTGAGTTGGTGCTGGACCTGAACGACTTCGACGAGGCCCATCCCGGCGGGTGGGAGTGGGACCTGCGCCGGCTGGTGGCCAGTATCTGGGTCGCCGGCCGGGAGAACGGTCTGAGCGAGGACGAATGCCGAGCGGCCGTGGAGTCGTGCGGCTCGGCCTACCGTGACGAGGTGCGCT
This sequence comes from Actinomycetales bacterium, assembly GCA_038258285.1. Lineage (GTDB taxonomy): Bacteria > Actinomycetota > Actinomycetes > Actinomycetales > Dermatophilaceae > Ornithinicoccus. Next base: position 18,209 of record JBBSQA010000012.1, read on the forward strand.
TCCTGGCCAACGAGCCGCTGCTGATGCGCTCCTACAACCGCTTGGACGTCGGGCGACTGCACGAGACGGCCACCGAGAAGAGCTTGCGCAAGGAGATCAAACGCTCGGTCAAGAAGGCGAGGAAGCGCACCAGTGACCGAGCACTGCCGAAGTTCACCCATCGCCAAGGGGGGCAACGACTGATTGTCGAGGAGCCGCCGCTGATCCAACGGGTCAACGAGCGCAAGGCCGAGCTGATCGGGTCGGGCCTGGACCGCTACCTGGAGACGTTGGCGCCGCACTGGGCTCGGGCCCTCGGCGGATACACCATCCAGGACATCGCCCACAAGGTGGTGGGCGTAGGCAGTGTGGGTCTGCGGGCCTACGTCGCCCTGCTGGAGGGGTCCTCGGAGGACGACGTCGTCTTCCTGCAGATGAAACAGGCGCGGCGATCCGTGCTCGCGAAGTTCGTGCACGGCACTTCGGCCTGGCACAGCCATCAGGGCCAACGGGTGGTGGAGTACCAGCAGGCCCTGCAGACCGTCAGCGATCCCCTGCTGGGGTGGACCACCGTGGATAACCGTCAGTACTACGTGCGTCAGTTCCGCAACATGAAGGGCACCGTCCCGTTGGACTCCCTGGACTCACGCACCCTGGCCGACTACGCGGGAATCGTGGGCCACCTCCTGGCCAAAGGGCATGCCCGCACCAGCGGAGCCTCGATGATCGCCGGGTACGTGGGGAAGAACACCAGCGTCGACCGTGCGCTGGGCGACTTCGCCCGGGCGTATGCCGACCAGACCGAGCGCGACCACGCCCGGCTGGTCAAGGCTGCCCGTGACGGCCGGGTCCCCGTGGCCGACGGCGCCCTGGACTCGATGGGCTCCGCGTTCCGCCCGGGAGGATGAGAGGAGGCACCATCGCCTATCTGGACCACCCTGGCGTCGTCGCCATGGCCCACCGAGGCTTCTCCCTGGCGGGGTTGGAGAACTCGATGATGGCCTTCGGGGCCGCTGTGGAGCTGGGTTATCGGTACGTAGAGACCGACACCCACGCCACGGGGGACGGCGTGGCGGTCGCAGTGCACGACCCCACCCTGGATCGCGTCACCGACCGGACCGGGGCCATTGCGGAGCTGCCGTGGCGGACCGTGTCCCAGGCGCTCATCGGGGGAAGGGAGCCGATCCCACGTCTGGACGAGCTGTTGCACGCGTGGCCCACCCTCCGCGTCAACATCGACGTCAAAAGCGACTCGGCGATCGGGCCGACGGTCGCGGCGATCGAACGCGCCCAGGCTCACGACCGGGTCTGCATCGGCTCTTTCTCCGACCGTCGTCGGCGGGAGGTGCTCCGTCGCCTCAGCCAGCCGGTAGCCCGGTCCGCGGGGCAGCTCGCCGGCGCGGGCTTCCGCCTCGGTAGCGCTGTGCCCTACCGCCTCGGGCAGCGCTTCGTCAAGCGGTCGTTGCGACACGTCGACGCCCTGCAGATGCCCGCACAGCGCTACCGCTTGCCCGTCGTGACGGGAGCCAGCGTCGCGGCCGCCCACCGGGCTGGGCTCGTCGTCCACGTGTGGACCATCAACGACGTGACCGAGATGAACACTCTGCTCGACCTCGGGGTCGATGGCTTGATCAGCGACCGAGCGGACCTGTTGAAGGAGGTGCTGACCCAGCGCGGCGAGTGGGCTGACGCAGACTAGGGCAGATCGCACCCGGTGAACTTCCACAACGAGGCCTGGCCACCGGAGTCCACGAACTCGAAGCCGGGTCGGTCGGTGGTGATCCGGCGTAGCCCGGGCGTCTCCTCCTGCCACTTGCCCCCCTCGGCGAACGTGAGGTCGTCGGCGTACACGTGGGTCACCCCCAGCGCCCGCACCGCTTCGCAGACGGCGGGATCGACCTGCCAGCTATCGAAGCTCTGGGCGAGCAGCAATCGCTCGGGAGAGTCTGCGATCGGGGTCAGCTGGGGATAGATCACCTCGACGTCGCTGCGCATCAGCAGGTACGGAGATCCGGCACTGGCCTCCCCCAGCACCACGGCGTCGTCGGGCAGGCTCGTGCGTGCGCGGTCGACGAACGCGATCTCGTCCTCAGTGAGCTGGGTGCCCCAGGCGATCGGCCAGGTGGAGTAGGTCGAGGCCATAACCTCGGTCTGGGTGGACCACCGGAAGCCGAAGCTCAACGCCCCGAGCGCGACGACGAGCGCTGTGGCGGCGGCGGTCAGCGGCACGTGGCGCCTGTTGGACAGGGAGCGCACCAGCCAAGCCCCTCCGCCTGCTGCGAGCATGATCGCGGGGATCAACAGGATCTGGTTGATCCTCGAGGCCTGGGTGTACCAGAAGCCCGACAACACCCGTAGGGGGTTGTCGGGGGGGCCAGCCGCCAGCAGCGTCAGGACGCCTGCGGCTAGCAACGCCACGATCAGCCAGCGAGCGTGCTTGCTGCGCACGCTCAGCACGATGCCGACCCCCACCAACAGGGTGCTCGCGACGTTGACCGAGGTGATGTCGTAGACATAGATCAGGGGGTGGTCGATCAGCAGCGAGCCCAGCCCGGGCAAGTAGCTGTCCTGTCCTCCCCGCTCGTAGCTCACGATCGAAGCCACCGGCGCGGACGTGAGGATGAGCCAGCTCAAGCCCACGCTGACGAGCGCGACGATGCTAAGCGTCGCCGCCACAGCCACCCGGTGACCACGGCGCCAGTAGCGAGCGGCCTGCCGTGTCACCAGCACCGTGACCAGGGGGACGGCCAGCAGGGCCAAAGAGAACAAGCCAGAGCCGTGGGACAGCACCACGCCGCAGGTCGCACCGAGCACACCGACGCCGTATGCCGCGTGCAGCCGTGGCCCCAGATCGTGACGCAACGCCGCGATCAGCAGGGCGAGGGTCCCGGGCAGGCACGCCACGCTGAGGGCGAAGGGCCATACGCCCAGCATCGAGACGGCGATGGCCGGGAAGGTGACATAGGTGGCGGCCAACACCGGCGTCAGCACCATCGGCAGAGCCTGCCGGGGCCACACAACCCGAGCCAACGCGACCAACCCGCCGACCCAGATCACCGAACCGATGACGATCGACGACGAGTTGCCCGCTTCGGTGACGCGCTCGAAGCCGGGGGTGACCGCAACGATCGAGTGCCACACGGTCGGGTAGTACGGCGCGATCGTGTCGCCGTACATCGGGGCCAACCCACCGAGGCTGGAGGCGTTGCCGGTGTCCCGGATGAACCACATTGCGTTCAGGTGGTAGACCGCGTCCCAGGCTTGCGGAGGCTGGTCGGCCGCTCGCATTCCGGCCATCATGGCCGCCGCGAGCACCCCCCCGCCCAGCGCCCAGGTCGCCGCGAGCCACCCGACTTCCCGACGGCGCAGCACGCGTTCACCCGCCACCCGGACCGGAGCTTCGCGCAGGGTCCCCAGGGCCAGCCCGACGGCGGCGGCGAGGGTCCACCCCACCACGGTTCCCAGCACGTAGGTGGTGAAGGACCACGACACCCCCAGCTGGTCGGCGACGACAGCACCGATTCCAGCCATACCGCACGTCATCGCGGGGCCAGCCCCCCAGCCGACCAGACCGCGCACCCCCAGCAGGCGCAGCACGCCGTACCCGGGAAGAGTGAACATCAGCGCCATCGCCACGATGCCGGGAATGGCCTCACCCCAACTCATCGGTGGAGCGCCGTCATAGGCTCGACGTTCCCCCGCCGATCGTGATCCGTGGCAGGCCGGCGAAGGCGCTCGCCTCGGTGATCCGTCGGCCGTCGAGCAGGAGCCGCAGACCCGGCAGATCCGAAGGCGTGAGGTGGGCGTACTCACGGTGGTCGGCCTGCACGATGACCACGTCCACCTCCTCCCCCAGGTGGTAGGGAGCCCAACCGAAGTCGGCGAGCTCGGCGTCGGTATACATCGGGTCGTGCACCATCACCTGCGCCTCCCGCGCAGCCAAGGCCGTCACCGTGCCGAAGATGCCGGAGAAGGCCGTCTCCTTGACCCCTCCTCGATAGGACGCGCCCAGCACCGCGATGCGCAGCCCGTGCAGCGAGCCGAGCAACGCTTCGGCCCGTGACACGGCGTACTCGGGCATGGCCGCGTTCGCCTCCCGGGCCGAAGCGACCACGGTGGCGTCAGGATCGGTGGACAGGTAGAGCCTCGGATAGACCGGACTGCAGTGCCCGCCGACCGCGATGCCCGGGTTGTGGATGTGGCTGTACGGCTGGGAGTTGCACGCCTCGATGACCCGCTGCACGTCGATGCCGGCGTGGTCGGCGAAGCGGGCGAACTGGTTGGCGAGGCCGATGTTCACGTCGCGGTAGGTCGTCTCCGCCAGTTTGGCCATTTCGGCCGCTTCGGCCGTGCCCATGTCCCAGACCCCGTTGGCCCGGGGCAGGTCCGGTCGCTCGTCGAAGGTCAACACCGCGTTGTAGAAGTCGACAGCGCGCCGGGTGCCGGCTTCGCTGAGCCCCCCGACCAGCTTCGGGTATCGCTTGAGGTCTGCGAAAACTCGGCCGGTCAGCACCCGTTCGGGAGAGAACACCAGGTGGAAGCCGTCATCGTCGGGAGCGCCCTCGCGGAGGCCGCTGATCTGCTCGATCATCGGCTTCCAGCGGTGGCGAGTGGTGCCGACCGGCAGCGTCGTCTCGTAGGAGACCAACGTGCCCGGGCTGACATGCTCAGCGAGGCTCTGCGTTGCTCCGTCCATCCACGCGAAGTCGGGTTGACCGGTCGCCTCGTCGACGAACAGGGGCACCACAAGCACGACCGCATCCGCCCCCGGGATGGCCTCGGCGTACTCGGTGGTGGCCTTCAGCCGACCCGCCGGGACGAGCTCGGCCAGCTTCTCGGCGAGGTGGTCCTCCCCCGGAAACGGCTCCACGGCGCGGTTAACCAGGTCTACTACGGCCGCGTTGACGTCGACCCCGACGACCTCGTGGCCTGCGTCGGCGAACTGCACCGCCAACGGCAGACCGATCTTGCCCAACGCGACGACCGCGATCCGCATACTGCTCCTAGCCTGGCTCTGGATGGTTTCGGACACTGACGGCACATGGATCCGTCGGGGTGAGGATACGTCGCAGTTCTGCCAGAAGCATGAACGAGAAACCCGGTCGGTCCAGACCGGGCTCGATGGCCCTCAGCGATGGGCCCACCACGATGCGGCCATGAACCTGAGCGGTGCTTCGCGATGACCCACCTGGAGCGGGTGCTGCGGTATGAGGGTGCCTGGGCGTCCGTGATGGCGCCGGTCCTGCGCCCGCTGGATGAGCGTCGTGCTGTCGAGCCGGGGGTCGCGGATGGCCTCCACCACGCGATGATCGGCTTTCGACAGTGGGTCGGCAGCTCGGGGTGCACTGCGGAGGAGCCCTTCCAGGGCTCGTCCGAGGGCGGCCCGCTCCTCCTGGGTCCACCACGCGGGTTCGGCGCGGTTGACGACGACCCCGAAGAGGTGGATCCGCAGCATCTTGGTCGCCACCGCCGTGCGTACGGGCTCGGGGTAGGCCTGGAACCACGGTTGCTCAAGCAGGTGATGGATGAATCCCAGCTCGCCCTCGATCGGACGCGGAGCGTAGGTCACCCGGTCACGGGCATCTTCGCCGATGACGTACCCCGGACCGTGAGCGTCGACCGCGACCTTCGTCTCGCACCACAGTCGGGTGACGTACGGCACGTCGCCGCCGACCGGCATACCCTCGACCAGCTCTGCGCCGAGGTGAAGCCGGGCTCGGGTTGAGACCAACCCCAATGGTGCGCTGCGGTAGCTCAACCGGTCGCGCACCGCGTCCGCAAGACGGGGCTGCACGCGAAACAGCCGCGTCGGCGGGGTCGGCACGCGACGGGCCTGCCCGCCGATGGCCAACCGTGTCATCACACACTCGGCTCCGGTCTTACGCGCCAGTTGGAGCCAGGACGCGACCGCTCCGGGCTGCAGCGTGTCGTCCGAGCCCATGATCGACACGAAGTCACCCGTGGCCGCGCGCATCCCGGCGTTGAAGGGTCCCGAGGCGCTCGGCGCGTCGTCGCGGTGCTCGAGCCAGCGGACCTGGTCGCGATGATGGGGGGGCAGCTCGGCGCCGATGACCTCCGGCGAGACGTTGTGGCACACCACGGTCAGTCGAGTGTGTGACCCGTTGTCGTCGAGCACGCTGGCCACGGCTCGGGCGATCGGCCGGGTGGGCGCATGCACGGCCACGACGACGTCGACGGGGGCCCTCACGCGGAGGTGTCTTCAGCTCGGGCTGCGGCCAGGTCGTAGGCCCGCTGGTAGCCCTGGGCCACCTCGGTCGCACTGAAGCGGTCGCCGATGGTGTCGCTGACCTGCTCCGCGCTCAGGAACTGGGACTGGCTCAGCACGTGTTCGACGGCATCTGCGTAGGCCCGCGGGGTTTGGTCCTCGACGCAGAGGCCCGCCCGGTCGTCGAGGTACTCACGTTGACCTCCCGTCGAGCCGACCACCACGGGCCGGCCGGACAGGACTGCCTCCGCGCAGGATACGAAGAAGTTGTCGCCGAGGGTCGGCCCCAGGAACAGGTCCGCGTCGGCAAGCTCCCGCAGGACGCCGGCCCGGTCGAGTGTGCCGACGAGCGCCACGTTGTCACGGATCCCGAGCTCGTCGGCCAGTGCCGTGACCTGTGGACCGAGCGGACCGCCGCCGACCAACCGCAACCTCGCGTGGTGCCCGCGACCACGCAGCTCGGCCAGGGTGCGGACGGCCATCAGCGGGTCCTTGCGTTCGATCAGCCCGCCGACGCTGACCAACCTGAGGTCGGGGCCGACCTCCCTGCGGGCGGCCAGGTGGCCGGGACGCGGCACGATGCACGGCACCACGGTGGTCGGGGCTTCTCCACGCACCTCCCTGATGGGGGCGGCCAGATAGTCACAGACCGCGGTCGCCACGTCGGGTCGAGCCAGCAGCCCCTTCAACCGGGGCAGGGCTACCTGCCACTGCTTCGGTAGCAGGTGCGGCGCGGTCAGGCCGGACCAGTGCTCGGTGTGCACCCACGGCGCCGTCGGCCGCCACCAGGCCATCGCCAGCAGGGAGGAGAAGGCCATCGAATGCACGACGTCGGCGCCCTTGCTGAGCTGGGACAGCCGGTGCCCAGCGGCCAGGATCTGACGTGGACTCGTCGTCGACATCACGATGCGGGTGACCGGGAGACCCTCGATCGTGCGTGATTCCTGGGCGAGGCCGGCCGCGTTGGCAGAAGCCAGCTGGGTGGGCGGCACCAAGTGGACGATGGCGACCTCGTGCCCCAGGTCGGCCAACGCTCGAGCGTCTTTGACCACGAACGAGCCGGTCGCAGGATGGGAGGCGGTGGGCAGCCAGGTCGTCACCGCCAGCACGCGCATGAGCCGTAGGCTACTGCCATGTCGCCGGCGAGTCAGGATCGTGCGCCGGTGCGCTTCGCCGCGATGATGATCGACGTGCGGTGAGACTTCTCAGCGTGGTCGGCGCTCGACCTCAGTTCGTCAAGCTGGCCCCGATCGCGGCCGAGTGCGCACGTCGAGGTGTGGAGCACGTCATCGTGCATACCGGCCAGCACTACGACCCGATGCTCTCCGACGTGTTCTTCACCGACCTGGGCATCCCCGACCCCGACGTGCACCTGGGCGTGGGAAGCGGCACCCACGGGCAGCAGACGGGGGCGATCCTGGCGAGGATGGACGAGGTCCTGTCCCAGCAACGACCCGACTGGGTGCTGGTCTACGGCGACACCAACTCGACGCTGGCCGGCACCCTGTCCGCCGTCAAGCTTCACCGGCGCGTGGCGCACCTCGAAGCCGGTCTGCGCTCGTTCAACCGAGCGATGCCCGAGGAGCACAACCGAGTGCTGACCGACCACGCTGCCGACCTGTTGCTTGCCCCCACCCAGGTCGCCATGGACCACCTTTCCCGGGAGGGCCTGGCCTCACGGTCGGTGCACGTGGGGGACGTCATGGTCGACGTGGTGATGAAGGTCCGATCCGAGCTGGTGGATCCGGCCGAGATCCTCTCCCGCCTCGGTATGCAGCACGGGGGGTTCTCGGTGGCCACGATCCACCGCGCGGAGAACACCGACGACCCACTGCGGTTGCGTGCGATCGTCGAGGGGCTCAGCGGTGTAGACCACCCCATCGCGCTGCTCGCGCATCCTCGGCTGAGGGCTCGGGCCGCCCAACACGACATACCCCTGGATGGCGGTTCGCTGACCACCTACGATCCGCTGGCCTATCCGGACCTGGTGGCCGCCGTCTCCGCCTCCCGAGGGGTGATCACGGACTCCGGAGGGCTGCAGAAGGAGGCGTTCGTGCTCCGCGTGCCGTGCACCACGGTCCGCACGGAGACCGAGTGGGTCGAGACCGTGCAACTGGGGTGGAACATCCTGGTCGAGCCGGGTCCCGGTCTAGCGGTGGCTGCCTCTCGAGCGCGGCCCGAGGAGACCGACGAGTCACCCTACGGCTCCGGTCACGCAGCATCGGCCGTGCTCGACGCCCTCAGCGGCTGACCGACACGTCCTGCACCGTGGCGGACAGGAGGCAGAACTCGTTGCCCTCCGGGTCCGCCAGGACCACCCAGCTCACCTCCGGGCCCTGGCTGACGTCGACCGGTCGGGCGCCCAGGCGTCGAAGGCGCTGCAGCTCCTCGACGGTCGACACCCCGTCGGCGCGAAGGTCCAGGTGCAGGCGGTTCTTGCTGTGCTTGGCCTCGGGCACCTGAAGCACGTCGATCGTCGGCCATCGACCGTCGTCGGGGCCGATGCTGATGATGTCGTCGTCCTCATCGATGACCCGCCACTGGAGCACGGCGCACCAGAAGTCGGCGACGGCTCGCGGGTTCACGGCGTCGATGGCGATGACGGCGATTCGGCTCGGCATACATCCAGTCTGTCCCACGACATCCCCACCGTCGATACCGGACCAGCGCGTGTCCTTAGGGTCGATCCCGACGGCTATCGGCTCGGGGTTTTGCCCGCGATGGCCGCGATGGCCTGCGCCCAGCCTTGGATCTGACGCTCAGCGCTCAGCTCCATGGAGACCGCGTGACTGGCGGCCTTGAAGGCCCTGACGTCGTCACCGCTGAGCCCGTCGAGCGCGACCGCCAGGCTCTCGGCAGAGAAGTCGCCGAGCACCACCCCTAGGCCGTGCTGCTCAACCAATCCGGACATCTCCGGGCTCGGTCCCACGATGATGCCGAGCCGCGCCTGGACGAAGTCGAAAAACTTGTTGGGCAGGGTGTAGCGGTAGTTGAAAGTCAGCGGTGGCAGGACGAACACCCCGAGGTCGCTCTCGGCCAGTCGTTGCCCCAGCTCCCCCGGCGAGACCGGGTCGTGGAAGCGCACCTGTGGCAGGTCGCGAGCCAGGTCCACCAGCTCGGCGAGGTATGCCGGATCGTTGGGCATGAGGTAGAGGTCGAGCGTGACCTCACGCCGGGTGGCTCGCACCGCCTCGATCATCACCTCGAGCGACCGGTTGCGGCGGGCCAGTCCGGAGTGAACCAACCGCAGTGGCGAAGCCACCGGCGTCGGTGCACGGTCGGCATACGGGGCGGCATTGACCACGATGCCGGCATCGATCCCGAACTCACGCCGATACTCCGCAGCCAGCTCGGCTCCCACCGTGGTGACCGAGTCGGCACGACCGACCCACCGGCGCACCGTCCACCGCTGGTAGGGCGCGACGAACCACCGCCACCGCCATGACTCCTCGTTCTGCCGCGACGCGTACTCGTGCAGGTCGGCATGCACCCCCCGGGTCCGCAGCGTCAGGGCGAAGGGAACGGTCTCCACGTCGTTCGCCAGCACCGCGTCCCACGGGACCGGCGGTAGGACGTCGCGCAGGTATCGGATCACCGGCATGGTGTCGTAGACGCGTTGGTAGCGGCGCGCGATGAGCATCCGTCGGTCCTTGTGCCACGCCACGATGTGGTCCGGGATACGGATGTGCTCGACCACGCCCGGGGGCGCCTCGCCGTAGCCGACCGTGGTCACCGTGTTGTCCTCGCTCAGCAGTCGGATCTGCCGCAGCACCCGGGCGTCACTGAGCAGCGGGCTGAAGGCCAGGATGAGTAGTCGCGGTCGGGTCACCGGTCCAGCACCTGCGCGTAGAGCGAGAGCAGCTCCCGCTCCTCGTGCTGCCAGGTCAGCGAGGCGGCCGCGACCCGTGCGGCCTCTCGGTACCGCCGGGGGTCCGCCAGCACCGCGGCCATGGTCGACGCCATCGCGGGAGCGATCTGGCCAGGATCGTCGACCTCGAAGATCTCACCGACGCCGTGCCCGCGGACGATCGCGGCGGTGTCCGGAAGATCTGCGGCCGCGATCGGTAGGCCGGCGTGGATCGACTCGAACAGCTTGTTCGGCAGACTGAACTCGTAGCTCAGACAGATCGGTCGCACGAACACCACGGCCAGGTCGGCGTCGGCCAGCGCGGTCGACACCTGGTCAGAAGCCACTGCACCCACGAAATGCACGCGCTCCACGACCCCCAACGCGTCGATCCGGATCCGCAACGTGGCCAGGTAGTCGGGCTCCCCGTACCCCAGGAGCACGAAGTGGACCGAGGTGGGCAGCAACGCGAGCGCATCCAGGGTCTCCTCGATGCCTCGCGAGGTGGTGATGCGCCCCCCGTAGGCGATGACCTGTGTCTGCCGGGCCAGTCCCGCCATCTGCCGGAGTCGTCCCCGCGAAGGGTCGGGGTGGCCGTCACCCGACGACCCGGGTACGTCATCAACCCCTCGGGGAATGTTGCGCACCAGGGTCGGTCGCACCGGGAGGCTGTAGGTCTCCTGCAACCAGGTCGCAATCGACGGACTAACGGTGATCACTCCTGCGGCGCGACGAATGACCCTCGACTCGATCGCCGCCTCGACCCACGGCGCGATGGGCCGGTCCGTGCGCACGTTCCGGTGCCGCCAGAGCTCGTGAGCGTCGTAGACGATCTCGGCACCACAGGCACGCGCAACCCACAGGGCCGGGGCCAGCGTGTTGCCGTCGTTGGCGTGCACGATGTCGGGCTCCCAGGAAGCTGCAGCCCGTGCGGACTCGACCCAGTACAGCCCCAGGCTCACGACTCGGTAGCTCCGCAGCCAGACGTCGTTGACCCAGCGCTGCGCCGAGCCCTTCCATCCCGACGTGGGCGGAGCGACTCGCGCCACGGTCGGTGCCTCCTTCGGCACGGCATCGGTCGAAGACGCGGGAGGCGACGGTGGGATGGGGCGCCCCGTCATCCGACGTGCCACGCTCAGGACCCACGGCGCGTAACGCACCAGCTCGAACTCCGGTGCACGCTGGACGTCGATGCCGTCGCCGACCAGAGCGGGTCCTTCGGCATACCCCGCGCGGCCCCGGGCCACGGCGAAGATCCGCACCTGCGCGCCGGCCGATCGCAGGGTGGCGGCAGTCTTGAGCACGCGCGAGTCGTTGTGGGCGTCGTTGTAGACCAACAGGGCGACGCGCGCGCGTCGTCCGCTGCGGATGAGTCTGCGATCCTCAGCCACCGAGCTCCCCCCCCTCGGTCCGGCCGAGGCCAGCCAGCGCGGCCTGAGCGGCGAAGTCCGGCTGGGCGGCCACCACCTCGTCGAAGGTGCCGGTCGCGATCATCCGGCCTTCACGCATGAAACACACCTGCTCGCTATGTCGGATCGTCGCCAACCGGTGGGCCACCACGATCACCGAGACCTCGCCACGCAGCTCCCGGATCGCAGCGGTGACCGCCGCCTCCGTGCTCGTGTCCAAGGCTGAGGTTGCCTCGTCCATCACCAACACCAACGGGTCGTTGTACAACGCTCGCGCGACGCCGAGCCGTTGACGCTGCCCCCCGGACAGGGTGAGGCCGCGCTCACCGACCTTCCCGTGGATGCCGTCGGGCCGCGCCTCGATCACGTCCAGCAACTGTGCCCGGCCCAGGGCCTGGCGGACGCGCTCCTCGTCGACCCCGTCGTCCTTCCAGGTCAGCGCCACGTTCCGGGCGACCGAGGCGTCGAAGAGAGACACGTCCTGGGGGACGTACCCCACCCGGCGACGCCAACCCTGCAGTCCCTCCGCCAAGGGGCGCTCGCCCACCAGCACCTGGCCGGACTGAGGCTCCAGCAGTCCGAGGACGATGTCCACCAAGGTCGACTTGCCCGATCCGGAGGCTCCGACCAGGGCCAGGGTCTGACCGAACGGCAGCTCGAAAGAGACATCGCGCACGGCCGGGATCGCCGCCTCCGGATAGCTGAAGGTCACGGCGTCGAGCCGGAGAGACACCGCGTCGTCGGGCAGTTCGGTGGCGCCGGCGACCCGTTCGGCCTCGACGTAGGCCTCACCGCGATGGATCTCGTCCAGGACCTGCTGGGCGAACGGAAGGTTGGCTCCGGTCTGGGCCATGATGGTCTGGAAGCGGGTCAGGGACGGGATGATCCGGAAGCCGGCGACTCCGAACAACGCGACCGCGGCCAAAGCCCCGGTGCTGCCACTTTGCCAGTATCCGATCGAAGCACCCAGGCCCAGCCCGCCGATCAACGCCGCCTCGAGCACGTAGCGCGGGATCGCTCCGAGGAACGACTGGTTGGCGCGAGCCTGCGAGGCCTTGACCCGCACCCCCAACACCACCTCGGCCACCTCGGCCGACTTGTTGCGCAGGGTGATCTCCTTCAGCGAGTGGATCATCTCGCTGATCAGCCGGACGGCCTTGGTCGAATACGTGCGGTTGTCGCGACCGGCCTGCACGGCCTTCTGCAGCACCCAGCGATACAGCAGCGCCCCGACGAGGCCGAAGTAGATCAAGGTTGCGGTGGCCAGCAAGGGCTGGGCCGCCACGAGCACCACCATCACGGCGATGAACGTGAAGATCTCACCGGACAGCTGGGCAAACGGAATGAGGACCCCAGCCACCGTGGCCCCGACACCCACGTCGGTCGAGCGCACGATGTCGGTGGAGTTGCGCTGGAGTCGCTCCGTCCACGGGGCCTTGAAGGTCGTGGACAGGAGCTGAGCGCCCAGAGACTGCTCGAAGCGAGCGAAGCGCCGCGTCGCCCAGTACTGCAGGGCGATCGCCAACGCGCTCTTGCTGATGATCAGCAGCCCGACCACGATCAGGATGTTGCGGAAGTCGCTCGCCTCGCTCAGGGTGCCCAGGACCGGGAGGTCGATCCCGGAGCCCGTGAGCATGGGGGTCAGGATCACGGCGAGCAACCCCAGCGCCAGCACGTCGAGTGCCGCCAAGGAGCTCTGCAGCACGGCGAAGATCAGGATGAAACGTCGGCTGCCTTCGGGCAGCACGGTCAGAAGCTGACGGATCGTGCCGATAAGCAGCCGCAACACAGTCCTCCAGTCCGTTCCGCGCGGGAAGCTCCCGGGCGTAGGCCGTGCCCGGCAAGCCTAGTGCTGCCCTCCATCGGTGTTCGTACTCTCGGCGCGTGGCTGAGGAACCTCGATCGACTCGACACAGGAGTAGGTTTCAGCGACGCCACCAGCGGCGACGGGGCGCGCGGGTGGGGCCCGCAGCAGGCTCCGCCGGAGGTGGCGAGGCATCTGCGGAGGGGCGTTGAGCCCGCAGGTCGTGCCATCGGCCGACCATGTCCTCAACGTCGACCCGTCCCACCACCACCGGGGAGTGCAGGGTGGCCACCGGACGGCGCCGATCGGCTAGGACTCGTTCGTTGAAGTCCAGTAGGACCTCCCGCACCGTCGTCTCGTCAGCAACATCGACCAACGACTCCGGGTAGGCCGACCGCTCACGCCGCAGCGCCATCGGTCCTGGTAGGGCGGACGTCAGATCGAGCTTCTCTCGCTGGATCAGCCCGCGCAGCCACCAGTCCGGATCCACCGGGCCTTCGAGCGAAGGCAGCGGCCTCCCTGCACCCCGGAGGTTGTCGAAGTCGCCCCGACGCTGCGCGGCCTTGATCGAGTGCTCGACCCAGCTGTCGATCTGTTCGGGCGTGATCCGTGCGCGATCGCCATGCGATCGCTCTTCCTGTCCATCTGCTGGCATCGAGTTCACCACGATCTAAAGTGCCACGAATCTTCTCAGCGCGGCATCTCGGGCCCTACAGCCCCCGGATGCCCGCGCGATAACGTCGGTGCAGCGATGCGGGCAGACCCGTCGGCGATATGCCGTCGTGCCTGACCGCATCACTTCACACCGAGGGACTCAGCGGTGTCTTAGGCCACCATCCCGTGCGGGTCGATGACGTACTTCTTGGCTACCCCGGAGTCGAACTCCTGGTAGGCCGCGGGTGCGCCGGCCAGAGAAACGGTCGTCGCATTGACGGCCTTCGCGATCTGCACCCGGTCGTGCAGGATCGCCATCATCAGGCCCCGGTGGTACTTCATCACGGGGCACTGACCCGTCATGAAGGAGTGGGACTTCGCCCAGCCGAGACCCAGGCGCACCGAGAGCGAGCCTTCCTTGGCGGCGTCGTCGACGGCACCGGGGTCCCCGGTCACGTACAACCCGGGGATGCCGAGTCCGCCACCGGCACGGGTGATCGTCATCAGGGAGTTCAGGACGGTCGCGGGCGCCTCCCCCGATGAGGCCTCGCCGTGTCCGCGGGCTTCGAAGCCGACCGCGTCCACGCCGCAGTCGACCTCGGGCACACCGAGGATCTGCTCGATCTGATCTCCCGGGTCGCCCTTGGACACGTCGACCGTCTCGCAACCGAAACTGCGCGCCTGAGCCAACCGCTCCTCGACGAGGTCACCCACGATGACGGCGGCCGCACCGAGCAGTTGCGCCGACGCCGCAGCCGCCAGGCCGACCGGGCCCGCCCCGGCGACGTAGACGGTCGAGCCGACCCCTACCCCGGCGGTAACGGCGCCGTGGAAGCCGGTCGGGAAGATGTCCGAGAGCATGGTCAGGTCGAGGATCTTCTCCAACGCCTGGTCGTTGTCCGGGAACTTCAGCAGGTTCCAGTCCGCGTACGGCACCAGCACATACTCGGCCTGGCCACCGACCCACCCGCCCATGTCGACGTAGCCGTAGGCACTTCCCGGGCGGTCCGGGTTGACGTTCAGGCAGATCCCGGTCTTGCCCTCCTTGCAGTTGCGGCAGCGCCCACAGGCAATGTTGAACGGCACGGAGCAGATGTCGCCCTCCTTGATGAACTCCACCCCGGGTCCGACCTCCACCACCTGTCCGGTGATCTCGTGGCCCAGGATCAAGCCCTCCGGGGCGGTGGTGCGACCACGGACCATGTGCTGGTCGGAGCCGCAGATGTTGGTGGTGACCACCTTCAGGATCGCGGCGTGCGGAAGGCTTCGGCCCACGTTGTCCGGATTCACGCCCGGACCGTCCTGCAGTTCGAAGGTCGGGTAGGCCAGGTCTTGTACTTCGGTCTTACCAGGTCCCATGTAGGCGACACCGCTATTGCTTGGCATCATGCATCTCACGATCTAGGCCGCTGGCAAGGACCGGAAAGCCCGCACCATTGCAGCCTTATTAGGGTTCTCTGATCGTAGGACGATCACGATTCGGTAACAACAGAAAAGACCGAATTCACAGGACTCCTGCGAGGACCAGGACTATCCGGCCCAACTGCAGGCCGCCACGACGCAATTCGTGACTGGGCGCTGGCCCATCGCCCCAAGTTCGGCTTGATCTATGGCACCCCCATCGCCGAGATCTACCTGGGATTGCTCTCCACCGGACGGTTGAGGCGGGCATCTGGACTGGGCGGTGGACGACACGTCCGAGTTCCTCGACCGACAGCTGGAGGCGTTGTTCAAGGAAGTTGTGGGCCAATCCTAACGCGCTCGGACGTCCAGAACCACGCGGGCGGCGGCTCGTCCGGTAGCCACGATCGAACGGTGGTCGAGCACCCACCGGGCACGCCTCAGCCTCGCTCCCTCGTCGGCGTCCGCGAGCAACGCTGCCGACATGGCCGCAGCCACGGACCCCACGTCGTGAGCCACCGCTACCCCGAGATCGTGGTCGGCGATGTCCGCCGCGGCGGGACCCGGACCGGCGTAGACCACTGCAGTGCCGCAGGACAAGGCCGCCAACACCTTGGTGGGGTAGGCGAAGTCGTAGCCCACCCCGGGCTTCACACTCACCACAGCCCCCGCCGCTGCTCGATGCCACGCAGCGGCCTCGGCGGGTCCCACCAGGGGCCGGAGCTCGACCACGCCAGCCGGCAGCCCATCGGCGATCCGCTGAAGCTCGGGCCACGAGCTTCCCTGTCCCAAGAACACCAGCCGTGCGGCCGGCACCTGCCGAAGAACCTCGCGCATGGCCCGAGCGAAGATCTCGGCCCCTTGCCATTCCGAGGCCGTCCCGGCATACAGCAAGAAGGGTCCGTTGGGTATGCCGTAGCGCTCACGCGCCGGAGGGGAGCCAGGAGGGGTCGGATCGTCGGGCGAGAAGATGTCGGTGTCGATGCCGTTGGGCACGGTGTGCACCGAGCGCGCGCCCAGCTCCCGCACCCGATCCGCGACCCCGTCGGACACAGCGATGACCTCGGCGGCGCCCCGGAGCGCATACTGCTCGACGATCCGGACCAGACACACCACGACCTGGGGCGCCCCCGTCGACTCGCTGGCGTCGGACCAGACGTCGGCGGCGTAGTAGACGTAGGGCAGGGGCTTCCGCCTCAGTGCGGAGCGGACCGCGGCCACGACTCGCACCACCGCTCCGGTGGTGGGTGGTGGCTCGACCACCACGACATCGGGACGTCGCACGACCAGCAGGCGGAGGGCCAACGGCATGTCGAAGCTCATGTAGGGCAGGTACCCCCGGACGTAGCCCGATGCATCCCGCAGCACCGGCCAGCGCAGGATACGCACGCCACTAGCTTGCGCCTGTGCTTGTGGCCCCCGTGAGGATTCGGGAGCGGCACGAGTGGTCAACACGTCGACCCGAGCGGCATGCTTCGCGAGGGAACCCACCAGAGCGTCAAGCCGGAAGGCGGCGGCCGCTCGGTCGGGGGCGAAGATGCGGGTGGCCAGCACGACGCGGCGGGCCTTCCTGGCGCTGGGCGTCGAAGCGCCCGCTGCCGAAACGTTACTCACAACCCCTCAGACCGCGATGGTCCGGTCGCTCGCGGCCGACTCCAGCACGGCCTCGACCCCCGTGAGGGTGTGCACTCCCTCCTCCATCGACACCACGAGCGACTGCGCGGCGGGCTCTCCCCTCAGCACGTCTCGGAAGTTCTCCTGCTCGACCAGCAAGGGCTCTCGCTTGGCGATGGCGTAGCGGATGGAGTCTCCCTCAGAGACCCCCCGGAACGCCGCCGCCTGATCCCAGTCCGAGGCCACGTCGCCGTTGGCGAAGAAGGTCAGGTCCGAGGTCAGGGTGTCGGCGACCAAGGCGCCTTTCTCCCCCGTGGCTACGGTGGTGCGGACCTTCATCGGAGAGAGCCAGTTGACCGTGTGCGTCACGATGATGCCGTTGGCGAGCCGTCCCGAGGCCACCACCATGTCCTCGTGCTCACGGCCCGAGCGGTGCGCCACCTGCCCGGAGACCACCGCATACGGGCTCTGCGCTATCCACGCCGCGAGGTCGATGTCGTGGGTCGCCAGATCCTTGACCACGCCGACGTCCGCGATACGGGCCGGGAACGGACCCTGTCTCGACGTCGAGATCTGGTAAACCTCACCCAGCTCACCGAGCTCGATCCGACGCCGCATCTCCAGCAGGGCCGGGTTGCAGCGCTCCACGTAGCCCACGCACCCGATCAACCCCGCGTCGGTGAACGCTTCAGCGACCCGGCGCCCCGACTCCGCGGTGGCCGCGATCGGCTTCTCCACCATGGCATGCACCCCGGCCGCAGCGAGGGCCAGACCCACCTCCTCATGCAGGTAGGTCGGCACGGCGACCATGGCTGCGTCGATGCCGGCCCCGATCAGCGAAGCGACGTCCGGCAGCACGTGCAGCCCCTGCGCCACCGCGTGCTTGTCGCCGTACGGGTCGGCCACGGCGACCAGGTCCATGCCTTCGACCGTCCGGATCACCCGGGCATGGTGGCGTCCCATGGACCCGAGCCCGATCAGACCCATCCGGATCGGTTGATCCGCGCTCAGAGCCGCACTCATGCCGAGGTCTCCGCGCCCGCCGCGACCACGGTGTTGACGGCCTGCACGATGCGCTCGAGATCCTCGTCGCTGAGGGAGGGGTGGACGGGTAGGGAGATGACCTCGTCGGCGGCCCGACGGGTCTGCACCAGCTCGCGATCGGGAGCGAACCGCGCCAGCGAGACGAGCTCGTGGTTGGGGATCGGGTAGTAGACGCCGGAGCCGACCTGGTGCTCCTGACGCAGCGCCACCATCACCTGGTCCCGGTCGGGGCCGGAGGCGCCTGGGATGCGGATCGTGTACTGGTGGTAGACGTGCGTGCAGTCCTCACGCACGGTGGGGGTGGTCACCCCCCGCAGGTGCTCGGTCAGGAACGCTGCGTTCGACTGACGCTGGGCGGTCCACCCGTCGATCTTGGTCAACTGCACGCGCCCGATGGCGGCGTGCAGGTCGGTCATCCGGTTGTTCAGACCGACGATCTCGTTGGCGTACTGCTTCTCCATGCCCTGGTTGCGCAACAGTCGGACACCACGAGCGATCTCGGCGTCGGCGCAGGAAACCATGCCGCCCTCGCCGGAGGTCATGTTCTTCGTCGGGTAGAGGCTGAACATGCCGAACGTGCCGAAGGAACCGACCGGTCCCCCGTGGTACGTCGCGCCGTGGGCCTGGGCCGCGTCCTCGAAGATCTGCACCCCTGTCCGTTGGGCGATCGCAGCCAGACCGTCCAGGTCCGCAGGGTGGCCGTAGAGATGGACCGGCATGATCGCGGCCGTCCGGTCGGTCATCACCTGAGCGACCGAGGCAGGGTCCAAGGTGAACGTGTCGGGTTCGATATCGGCGAACACCGGGGTCGCCCCCGTCAGCGCGACCGAGTTGGCCGTCGCCGCAAAGGTGAACGAGGGCACGATCACCTCGTCGCCGTGGCCGATGCCGGCCGCGATCAAACCCAGGTGCAGCCCGGAGGTGCCGGAGTTCACCGCGACACAGGTCCGCCCCCCGACCAGGTGGTCGCCGAACTCCACCTCGAAGGCGGCTACCTCGGGGCCTTGCGCGATCATCCCGGAGCGCAGCACCGCATCGACGGCGGCCCGTTCGTCGTCGCCGATCAGCGGCTTGGCGGGCGGGATCATGGCTCGTTCACTCACGTTGGTCGGCTCCCTGTTGTGTGGACGATGGTGGTCACTCACTGGTCTCGTCGACGACGCGCAGCACCTCGTGCTCCGTGCGGTACCGCGTGCCGCTGGCCGGGCAGGTCCACTCCTGGTCACCGCTGGGCTGCAACCGCACCCCGGCGCGGCCCACCCACCCGATCTGACGCGCAGGAACTCCAACGACCAGCGCGTAGGCCGGCACGTCCTGGGTGACGACGGCGCCCGCTCCCACGGTGGCCCAGGCCCCGATCCGCACGGGCGCCACGCACACCGCCCGGGCGCCGACCGAGGCACCGCTCTCGATGGTGACTCCGACCGCCGCCCAGTCGTCCGCGCTTTTGGGAGTGCCGTCGGAGTTGATCGCTCGCGGGAACTCGTCGTTCGTCAGCACCGCAGCAGGACCGATGAAGACGCCGTCGGCCAGCTGCGCCGGCTCGTAGACGAGAGCGTAGTTCTGCACCTTGCAATGGTCACCCATCCGGACCCCGGTGCCGATGTAGGCGCCCCGTCCCACGATGCACCCCTGCCCCAGCACCGCGTCCTCACGGACCTGGGCCAGGTGCCAGACCGAACTACCGTCCCCGATGGTCGCGCTGTCGGCAACGTCCGCACTATCGATGATGCGTGCCGTCGACACAGGCCGGTGCTCCTTTGGTCGTGGTTCGAGTGCTGCCGTGATGCACCACTGCTGGCTGCGGTTACCTGCTCGGGACCGTGCAGTGAGCGAGAATGCACGCATGACTGTATCGCCCGTGGCCGCAGACGCCGTGCTGGTGATACCTCTGTTCAACGAGGCTTCGATCATCGGTGAGGTGTTGGCCGAGGCGATACAGGCCTTCCCGAGCGTGATCTGCGTCGATGACGCCTCGACCGACGGATCCGCAGAGCAGGCCGAGCGCGCTGGAGCCGTGGTGGTCAGGCACCCCTTCAACCTCGGTCAGGGGGCAGCGCTGCAGACCGGGGTCGAGTTCGCCCTCCGAGCCGGCGACGCGGCATACCTCGTGACGTTCGACGCCGACGGGCAGCATCGTGTCGTCGACGCCTACGCGATGGTCGAGCACGCCCGAGAACGAGATCTGGCGATCGTGTTCGGCTCGCGGTTCATGGACAAGCGCACCAAGCCGGGCGTGCTACGCAAGATCGTGCTTAAGACCGCCGTGTGGATCACCAACCAGCAAACCGGGATGAGACTCTCCGACGCCCATAACGGCCTCCGCGTGATCCGGCGCGATGCGGCCGCGGGGCTGGACCTGCGGCAGAACCGGATGGCCCACGCTACCGAGATCGTGCTCCAGCTGGGTCGCACGAAGCTGCCCTGGGATGAGTACCCGGTGCACGTGCTCTACACCGACTACTCCCGAGCCAAGGGCCAGTCGCTGATCAACTCGGTCAACGTCCTGATCGACTCGATCCTGAAATGAGGTGTCCCGCATGTTGGACCAACCCCTGATCAAGGCGATCCTGATCGGCGCCATCGTCGTGGTCACCGTGATGTTGACGAGGTCGACGTCGGGGGCTCGACACCAGGCCGTGCGGCGGTTGATGCTGATCGGGTTCGTGGCGCTGGCCGTGGTAGCGGTGCTGTTCCCGCCCTTCCTGACCCAGGTCGCCCAGACCGTCGGGGTCGGCCGCGGCGCTGACCTGCTGCTCTACGGGCTGACCGTGACGTTCCTGGGCTACGTGGCGGCCAGTTACCGCCGTTTGCGTCAGATGGAGATGCAGGTGACGACCCTGGCTCGCGAAGTGGCTCTGAGACAGGCGCTGCTGGACCAGCGCCAGGACCCTCCCGGAACCTCCACCCCCTGACCGATGTGCGCGCTCTTGCGCGTGGAGCGGCGTGCATCGGCGCGCATATCGGTCAGCCGCCGGGCATATCGGTCAGCCGCCGGGCAGGTCGGCCACCAACGGCAGGACCAGATCGTAGGTCGGCCGGTCACCACACACCATGATGCCCCTGGGCTGCTCACGCGGGTCGTATGCCGTCCCCTGGAACGTGCCGACGTATCCGCCAGCCTCGTGCACCATCAGCGTGCCCGGAGCGTGGTCCCATGGAAACGTCCCGCCGTACAGGACGACGTCGGCCGCGCCCTCGATGAGCCGCGGGTAGTCGACCCCACAACACACCCATGTCAGCTCCAGAGGCGGGATGTCGCCCAAGGAGTGGCCCAGCCACGGGCGCATCGAGGTGACCGCGCGGATGGCTTCAGGCGTGGCCGAGACCCCCGTTCGATACAGCCTGCCGCCGTCGCGCCACAGCCCTGAACCCCTCTCGGCCACGTAGGCCCGGCGGTGCTGTGGCTGCCAAATCCAGGAGCGCACACACTGTCCGCCGCGGAGCTCGGCCACCATGACGGCGTGGTCGGGCGAGCCGTGGACGAAGTTCTTGGTGCCATCGATCGGGTCGATGGTGAACGCGTGCTCGGCGTCCCGGTAGCGGTCCACGATCGTCGAGTCCGCAGCTGTCGCCTCCTCCCCCAGGATCACCGCATCGGGGTATGCCGATCCCAACGCCTGGGTGATCGCCTCTTCTGCCTCCCGATCTGCGACGGTCACCAGATCCCCCGGCCCCTTCTCCATCACCTGTTCGGCCTCCAGGGACCGAAAACGCGGGTTGATGAATTCTTCAGCGACATCTTGGAGCAGCATCAGCACGTCGTCGGTGTCCACGCGCCCAGCCTACGGAGAGTGTGGGACGGCGACATCGGCCCCTCCGATGCCCAGCTCATGCCTTGGCCTGCAACGTCATCAGCGGTAGGGGTATCAGAGCGCCTGTCGACTGCTCTGACCAGTGACCACCTCACCCCTTCAGGAGTCACTATGTCGATCCAGGTCCCCGCTTTCAGAGCACTCACGGCCACTCTGGCCGTGGCCCTCCTCGCTGGATGTGGATCCGATGATCCCCAGGTCAGCGCAGCAGCACCCACCACATCGGACAGCGAAGACACCCCATCACCGACCGATCCGGAGCCCGCTACGGCCACCCCCACGGAAGCCGCATCGGCGCTGACCGCGCAGGAGGTGGCGCTGGACTCCTCGGTCTTCTGGGGTCCGCATCGCTACGACCTCGGCACGGCCACGCTGGAACCCGCCGACGGCGGTGGCACTCTCACCGTCGACGCCACGGTGGAGAACCTGAGCGACGAGTCGTTCGACCCCAACGGAGGCGACATCTGGCTGGCCCGCGACGACCTGGCGGGCGGCTACTCGGCCGACAACTTCGATCCGACGCCTCCCCAGGCCAAGGTGTCGGGCGACCTCGAATGGTTCGTCGACGAAGACTTCGAGATGGACACCGCCGTGCTCCACTTCGGAGAGCTGACGAACAACTACTCCACGGTGCCCCTCAACGGCGACCCCGTCGCGACCCAGGAACAGCAGGAGGTCACCGCACCCGAGGGTGGCTCCAACGACATGTGGGAGATCACGCCGTCGGCCGTGACGCTCTATCCGCACGACATGTGGAGTGGCTACCCGGTTGAAGAGGGCAAAGCGTTCCTGGTGGTCGACCTCGTAGCCACACTGACCGAGACCGACACCCGGTCCCTCAACGTGAGCACCAGCAACTTCACGTTGACCCTGCCCGACGGCACCTCGGCACCCGCACCGGGCGGCGGGTACCCCGGGATTAACGAAGTGGTGGAGGGTGGCCAGTCGACCCCCGAGGTCTCCATCGCCTTCGCAGTCCCGCTGGACGCGCCCGGGGACTACGTCCTGACCCACCAGGAGGGTGACCAGGACCCCATCCAGATGCCGTTCAGCATCGAATAACCCTTAGAGCAAGACCGGCGCTACCCCAGCCCCCAGACTGAGGTAGCACCGCTGTGTCCGGCCAGGAAGTCGACCGTCAGGGCGGCCACGGCCACCAGGGCGGCAACAACCGTCACCACCAGGCGGACGACCTTGTGGCCCACCCACGGAGCCCGATGCTGCACCCCTGCCGACCAGGTCAGCCAGTAGACGACGGTGGTGGCACCAAGGATGACGGCCACCACACCGGCCCAGCCGCCCCAGTGTGTATGGTCGGCCAGCGCGTCTGTGACCTGGGACCGTTCCCCCAGAAGGTTCTCCCCCGCCAGCTTGGTGAGCCACGTCGCGCCCGCCGTCACCACCCCGAGCAGCGGCAGACCCCATCCCAGCCAGCGCCGGAACCGAGGCAGGGCAATGCAGGCCAGCAGGGCCATGCCGTTGGCGGCCAGGAGAACCACTGCGGCGTGCACGAGCAACGGGTGCAGGGGCAAGCCATCGATCATCCATCCCATGAACATGCTCCTCGTTGCCGCCGTCGGCGACGCATCATCGGTTTGGGGTGTTGACGTGACGCCTCACGCGTCTCGCGCCTGCCTGCCGACGCGCGAGATGAGCGTCGTGGCAATGCTGTCCGGTGTCAGTCCGACCCGTTCGAGGACCTGCGCGCGAGAGCCGTGGTCAAGGAACTCCTGTCGCACGCCGAAGCACCACACCGGGAGGTGAGGGCGGTCTCCTGCTGAAATGGCATGGCTGATCGCTGCTCCCACGCCGGAGCCGACGACGTTGTCCTCGATAACGGCCACGGCGTTGGCCCCGGCCCCCAGCGCGACCAGGTGAGGCGAGACTGGGAGCACCCACCGAGGATCGACCACGCGCACGCTGACCCCGTCGGCGCGCAGCTTGTCCGCCACCTCCAAGGCGGTGGGGATCATCGAACCAACCCCGACGATGAGTAGGTCGTCATCCGCCTCCGGACCGCCGTCCTCAGACAGCACGTCGACGTCTCCGTCGATGCGCACCGCGGGGATCGGGTCGGGCACCGTGCCCTTGGGGAAACGGATGAGGCTCGGACCGTCGTCGATGTTGACCGACTCGCGTAGCGCCGCAGCGACCTGCACCCCGTCACGAGGAGCGGCCAGACGCAGACCCGGCACGATCGCCGCCACCGACATGTCCCACATCCCGTTATGGCTCGCCCCGTCGGTGCCGGTCACTCCCGCACGGTCCAGCACGAAGGTCACCCCCTGCCCATGCAGAGCACAGTCCAGCAACAACTGGTCGAACGCCCGGTTCAAGAACGTCGCGTAGACCGCGACGACCGGATGCAGGCCGGCGAACGATAAGCCGGACGCCATGGTGACCGCGTGTTGCTCGGCGATCCCCACGTCGAACACCCGATCCGGGAACCGCTCCGCGAAGGCCCCCAAGCCGACCGGAATGAGCATCGACGCGGTCAGCGCCACGATGTCGTCGCGCTCGGAGGCAATCAGGACCAACTCGTCGCTGAACTCGTCGGTCCAGCCGCGTCCGGACACCTCCAGCGGCAGCCCTGTCTCGGGGTTGATGACCCCGACCGCGTGGAACCGGTCCGCCTCGTGCACGGTTGCGGGCCGGTAGCCGTGGCCCTTCTCGGTCAGCGCATGGACGAGCACCACGCCGTTGAAGTCGCGGGCGCGGCGCAGCGCGGTCTCCATGGCGTCGAGATCGTGACCGTTCACCGGACCGAGGTACTTCAGGCCCAGATCCTCGAACATTCCCTGCGGGCTGACGATGTCCTTCAAGCCCTTCTTCATGCCGTGCAGCGCGTCGTACATTCGCTGGCCGACCACGGGAGCCCGGCTGATGTTGCGTTTGCCCCAGCCCAGCACGTTCTCGTAGCTGCGGGTGGCCCTCAGCGAGGCGAGGTAGTCGGCCACACCGCCGAGGGTCGGAGCGTAAGAACGTTCGTTGTCGTTGATCACGATGACCAGGGGGAGGTCGGGGTTGGCGGCGATGTTGTTCAGCGCCTCCCAGGCCATGCCACCGGTGAGCGCTCCGTCCCCGATGACCGCGACGGTATGGCGATCGCTCTCGCCGCGCAGTCGCCGCCCGGTGGCGATGCCGATCGCCCAGGACAGGGACGTCGAGGCGTGGGAGTTCTCCACCACGTCGTGCTCGGACTCCCCGCGGCTGGGGTAACCGGACAGACCACCCTGTTTGCGCAGGGTCGAGAAGTCCTGCCGGCCGGTCAGCAGCTTGTGCACGTAGGACTGGTGGCCGGTGTCGAAGACCACCGTGTCGCGGGGGGAACTGAAGACTCGATGGATCGCCATGGTGACCTCGACGACGCCGAGATTGGGCCCCAGATGTCCCCCGGTGCGCGAAACCGACTCGACGAGATAGTCGCGGATCTCGTCGGCCAGGTCACCGAGCTGTTGCCGCTCCAGCAGCTTGAGGTCGGCGGGGCCGTTGATTGTGCTGAGCAAACCCACGAAGCCTGCACCCTTTCGGCAGTGAAGGAAAGACCCTGAGTCTACGGGTCACGCGTGGACAGCATTCCAGGCATCCCTCAACGTTTGCTGATCGGCGCGCGCACCGACAGCGCCTCGAGCATCAACTCCGCACTGCGTAAGGCCGCTCGTAGGCGCAGCCCCTCTGCCGTGAGGGCCTCGAGCACGTCACCGAGGCTGCCCGTGGGCAGCACAGGGCCAAGCTCGGGTCGCACGTCACGCCAGGCTCCGCGCATCGCGGCGAGCTCCGCCTGAAGGTGACGCACCGTCACCCAGGCCAAGGCCACCGGATGGCGTCGCCACGCCGAGTATCCGCGGTAGTCGGCCGGGCACTGGTCGAGCAGCCACGAGACGGCGGTCTGCTCCCACCCGGAGACTCCCGCCGGCGGCACGCGTTCCGGCCACCCGGGCGGTCCTGACGACATACGAACAAGTGTACGACTCCCGCCGTCCGGCCGTGCCTCTTTCTCGGGTGGGCCAGCCGGCGGGAGCCTCCATCGCGCCTAGACGAGCGAACGCAGGACGTACTGCAGGATTCCGTCGTTGCGGAAGTACGCCGCTTCCCCGGGGGTATCGATGCGCACGACCGCGTCGAACTGCACGTCGTCACCGCCCTCACGCGAGGCCGTCACGGACACGGTGTCCGGCACGGCGCCACCGTCGTTCATGGCCGTGATCCCCGAGATCGCAAACGTCTCGGTCCCGTCCAGACCCAGCGACTCAGCATTCTGAGCGTCGGGGAACTGCAGCGGCAGCACCCCCATACCGATGAGGTTGGAGCGGTGGATGCGCTCGTAGGACACGGCGATCACCGCCTTCACACCCAAGAGCCGGGTGCCCTTGGCCGCCCAGTCGCGAGAGGAGCCGGATCCGTACTCCTTACCGGCCAGCACCACCAGCGGCACGTCCGCTTCGGCATACGCCTGCGCTGCGTCGTAGATGCTGCTCTGCTCACCCTCAGCCAGGAAGTTGCGGGTGAACCCGCCTTGGACGTCGTCCAGTAACTGGTTCCGCAGCCGGATGTTCGCGAAGGTGCCGCGGATCATCACCTCGTGGTTGCCGCGCCGGGAGCCGTAGGAGTTGAAGTCCTTGCGCTCGATGCCGTGCTCGGACAGGTACTTGCCGGCCGGGCTGTCGGCCTTGATGGCTCCGGCAGGGCTGATGTGGTCGGTGGTGACCGAGTCCCCCAGCAGCGCCAGCACGCGCGCACCGTCGATGTCCTTCAGCGGGTCGGGCTCGGCGCCCATCCCGTCGAAGTACGGGGGCTTGCGCACGTAGGTCGACTCGTCCGCCCACTCGAAGGTGTCACCCTCGGGTGTGGGCAGCGACGTCCACCGCTCGTCGCCGGCGAACACGTCGGCATAGTCCTCGGTGAACATCTCTCGGGATATCGAGGAGGCAATGGTCTCCTCCACGGTCCCGGCGTCGGGCCAGATGTCCTTGAGGAACACGTCCGTACCGTCGGTGTCGCTGCCCAACGGCTGTGTCTCGAAGTCGAAGTCCATCGAGCCAGCGAGCGCATAGGCGATCACCAACGGCGGCGAGGCCAGGTAGTTCATCTGCACATCGGGCTGGATGCGACCCTCGAAGTTGCGGTTGCCCGAGAGCACCGACGTGACCGCCAGGTCGTGCTTCTGGATGGCCTGCGAGATCTCCGGGGTCAGCGGACCGGAGTTGCCGATGCAGGTCGTGCACCCGTAGCCCACCAGGTGGAAGCCGAGCTTCTCCAGGTAGGGCCACATGCCTGCCTTCTCGAAGTAGCCGGTGACGACCTTGGACCCCGGGGCCATCGACGTCTTCACCCAGGGCGCGACGGTCAGACCGCGGTCGACCGCGTTCTTGGCCAGCAGCGCTGCGGCCATCATCACCGACGGGTTGGACGTGTTGGTGCAGCTGGTGACCGAGGCGATGGCCACGATGCCGTGGTCGATCTCGAAGCTCTCTCCGTCGACCGTGACCATGACCGGCTCACTGGCCCGCTCCCCCGTACCTTCGGCCGGCACTGCGGAACGGTGCGGCTTCGACGCCTCCGTGGACGCGTCGGTGGCGTCGGTCGAGGGGGCGTCCGAGGCCGGGAACGTGGACTCGAGCTCGTCGTCCAGGTCGGCGGGACCGCTGGCGGAGCCTTCCTCGTGATCGACGTAGTTCCGCAGGTCGCTGCGGAACTGCTCCTTGGACCGGGACACTTCGATGCGATCCTGCGGTCGCTTCGGACCGGCGATCGAGGGCACCACGGTGGACAGGTCCAGCTCGAGGTACTCGCTATACCGGGCGTGAGTCTCATCACCCTCGGAGAGCCACATGCCCTGCTCCTTGGCGTAGGACTCGACCAACGCCACCTGCTCGTCGGACCGACCGGTGAGTCGCAGGTAGTCCAGCGTGACCTCGTCGACGGGGAAGATCGCGCAGGTGGAGCCGAACTCCGGGCTCATGTTGCCGATGGTGGCTCGGTTGGCCAGCGGCACCGCCGAGACGCCGGCACCGTAGAACTCGACGAACTTGCCCACGACACCGTGCTCCCGCAACTGCTCGGTGATGGTCAGGACCACGTCGGTGGCCGTCGCACCGGCCGGGATCTCCCCGGACAGCTTGAACCCGACGACCCTGGGAATGAGCATCGAGACCGGCTGACCCAGCATCGCGGCCTCGGCTTCGATGCCGCCGACACCCCACCCCAGCACGCCCAGGCCGTTGACCATGGTGGTGTGGCTGTCGGTGCCGACACAGGTGTCGGGGTACGCCACGGTGACGTCCGGGTCGGACACGCTCGGGCGGGTCATGACCGACCGAGCCAAATGCTCGATGTTGACCTGGTGCACGATGCCGGTGCCGGGTGGGACGACCTTGAAGTCCTCGAACGCCTTCTGGCCCCATCGCAGGAACTGGTAGCGCTCCCCGTTGCGCTCGTACTCGATCTCCACGTTGCGCTCGAAGGCGTCCGGGCGACCGAAGACGTCGATGATCACCGAGTGGTCGATCACCAGCTCCGCGGGTGCCAACGGGTTGATCTTGCCCGGGTCCCCGCCCAGGTCCACCATGGCCTCGCGCATGGTGGCCAGGTCGACGATGCACGGCACGCCGGTGAAGTCCTGCATGATCACCCGCGCCGGCGTGAACTGGATCTCGGTGTCCGGCTGGGCGTCCTCGTCCCACTGCGCGAGTGCGGTGATGTGGTCCGCTGTGATGTTCGCACCGTCTTCGGTGCGCACCAGGTTCTCCAGGAGGACTTTCAAGCTGTACGGCAGCGACGTCGCACCCTCGATGCCGCCGATTCGGTAGATCTCGTAACTCGCATCGCCCACCTCGAGCGATCCCCGCGCGTCGAAACTGTTGCTTTGGCTGGTGTCGTTGTTGCTCACGCCGACTCCTTCTTGGGTTTCGTATTTATCTTGACATCAAGATAACTGACTTCACTCGACATTTCTAGTCTCTCGCACCGGCTCGAAGTGGGCCAGACATTCGACATGGTGCGTCATCGGGAAAGCGTCGAACACCCGCAGGCCGACCAGTTCCCAGCCCAGACCGCAGAGGTATGCGGTGTCGCGAGCGAGCGCCGCCGGGTCACACGCCACGTAGACCAGTGACCGGGGACCCAGCAGGGCTACGTCTCGCAGAACTGCCTTCCCGGCGCCTACCCGCGGCGGGTCGAGCACGACCAGGTCAGCCCTGGTGTGGCTGCGCGCCATGTCTCGAACGGCGCGATCGACCCGCCCCGAGCGCACCCTGGCGTGGGGCCACGGAATGAGGTTGGTCCTCGCGTCCTCGACCGCACGGTGATCGGCCTCGACCGCGGTGACCCGCCCGGTGCGGCCGACGGCTTGGGCCAGGGCCGCGGTGAACAGTCCCACCCCGGAGTACAGATCCACCGCTCGTTCGCCGGGCTGCGGGTCGAGGAACTCCAACGTCGTGCGGGCGAACGTCTGCGCGGCGTCGGGATGCACCTGCCAGAACCCCCGAGCGCTCAGCTCGAAGGAGACGTCTCCACCAGGGAGAGCCACGTGCTCGGTCACCGTCGGCACCTCAGCGTCCGGCTCCGAGGGTGTCCCGGGCCCGCCCGCTTCACGACCCAGGACCGTGGGGGACGGAATGCGGACCCGGACGACCCCGCTCGCGGCGCCGACCACATCGATCGCCTCGGTGCGGGGGTATCGACGCGCCAGCACGGCGGGCGCCTCGAGGCTCGAATGGGCGATCAGACAGTCATCCATCGGGATGACATCGCGCGAGTGGTGTCGGCGCAGGCCAGCACGTTCGTGCGCGTCGACCGCGAACTCCACGCGGGTCCGCCAGCCCAAACCGTCGATTTCACTGGGCATCGGCTCGCAGGACACGTCGTGTCCAAGGTGGTCGACGAGATCCATCCCGGCCAGCCGGGTGAACTGTTCGTGCACGACCGAAGTCTTCAGGTCGCGCTGGGCCGTGAGGGCCACGTGCTGGAAGTCGCACCCCCCGCATCGACCGGGACCGGCGTACGGGCACGGCGCTTCGATCCGGTCCGGCGACGGTGCCATAACGGTCTCGGCGTCGGCCTGCACGAAGCGCCCACCCTTGCCGATCGCGGTGATCCGAGCCGCCACCCGCTCCCCGGGCAGGGCGTGCCGGACGAACATGACGCGTCCCTGGTGTCGCGCCACGCAGTGCCCGCCGTGGGCTACTGCACCCACCGTGACCTCGAAGACGTCGTCGACGTGCCACTCCTCCGGCTCAGCCACGGCGCACGGATCGATCCGCAGCCCGGCCCGGCTTCAGCAACGGTGCCCCCGTCACGGGATCGGACGACGCATCGCCGACGGGGTGGTCGTGCGGGTTGGTGTCCGCGGGACGGACACCTTTGCCCTGCCAGGGCACCGTCACCACCATCACCCCCTGGGTTCGCAGAAGCTCGGTTCGCAGCCGGTCGCGGACCCGGTCACGGGTCAGGAACCGGAATCGGCTGTTGCCGACGAACTCGGGCAGATACACGACGATCACGTCGCGGGGTCGGTCGCGGTGCAACCGGCCCACGTAGTCCATGACCGGGCGCACCTGCTCACGGTAGGGCGCCTCCAGGATGCGCAGAGAGATCGGCATGTCACGTCGGCCCCATTCCTGGCGCAACTCGTGCGTGCGCTCCGGCACGGTGTCCACCGTGACCGCCTCGAGCACCTGCGGACGCGCAGCACGCGCGAAGGCCACGGCCTGCAGGGTGGGGCGGTCGAGCTTCTCGACGTAGACCAGCGCGTGGACGCGAGCGGGAACGGGCTGCTTCGGTGTCTCGCCCGAGGGCAGCGCAGTCTCCTCGCGCACCTGACGGTGGTAGCGGTCAACCATGGTCATCACCATCCAGAGCAGGGCGATAAAGAGCAGGGAGAGTCCGGCTCCATTGGTAAAGCGGGTCAAGATCACGACGACCAGCACCGTGGCGGAAACGACTGCACCGACGACGTTGATCGCGCGGCTGCGGAGCTTGGCCCGGCGCTGGGGCATGCTGAGCTCCAGGCGCATCTGCTGGTTCCAGTGTCGGATCATCCCGAGCTGGCTCAGCGTGAACGAGATGAACACCCCGACCAGATACATCTGGATCAGCTCGGTGACGGTGGCCTGGTAGACCAAGACCAGCGCCGCAGCGCCAGCGGCGAGCAGGAGTATGCCGTTGGAATAAGCCAACCGGACCCCGCGGCTGAGCAGCACGCTCGGCAGGAAGCCGTCGCGGGCCAGGCGGGAGGCCAGCACGGGGAAGCCGTTGAAGGCCGTGTTGGCCGCCACGATCAACATGACCCCCGTGCAGATGGACACGAGCAAGGCACCAAGGCTCTCGCCGCCGAAGATGACCTTCGACAACTGGCCCAGCACCGGGTCCTGGACGAAATCCTCACCGACCGGGGTGCCCTCGAAACTCATCTGCTGTTGCGGGTCGATCGCCATCTGGATGCCCGTCTCCCGGGTCAGGAAGATGACGCTGAGCAGGATGGTGATCGAGATGCTGGCCATCACGAGCAGCACCGTCGCCGCGTTCTGGCTCTTCGGACGTTGGAAGGCCGGCACGCCGTTGGCCACCCCCTGCACCCCCGTCAGAGCCACCGTCCCCGAGGCGAACGAGCGCAACAACAGGACTCCCACCCCCAGTGCCGTGAGAGTCTCGAACCCCTCCGCCGGTCGCAGCTCCAGCTGCGAGCTTGCGGCCCTCCCCAGGGAGCCGGTCACCCACTGGAACAACCCCACCGCGATCAGGATCGCCATGGCGGCTAGGAAGGCGTACACGGGCACAGCCAGCGCACGGCCGGACTCGCGGACCCCCCTCAGGTTGATCAGGGTCAACAGCACGATCAGCGCTGTGGCCGCAGCCGGCTCGTAGCCCCGGAGGAACTCCAAGGCGCTCGCGGCATTCTGCACCCCTGCGGACACGGACACGGCGACGGTCAGGACATAGTCGACCATCAACGCAGCCCCGACCCCCAACCCTGCAGTCGAGCCGAGGTTGACCGAGGCCACCTCGTAGTCCCCACCGCCGCCGGGATAGGCGTGCACGTTCTGTCGGTAGGACGCCACGATGACCGCCATCACCACGGTGACGGCCAGCGTCACCTCCCAGGCGTTGAAGAAGACCGCCGCCCCACCGGCCAGCGCCAAGGTCAGGACGATCTCGTCGGGAGCGTAGGCCACCGAAGACAGAGCGTCGCTGGCGAACACCGGCATACCCAGTCGTTTGGGTAGCAAGGTCTCGTTGAGGCGGTCGGTGCGCAGCGCACGCCCGACGAAGACGCGCGACAACAACCGCCGCGAAAGACCCATGGTGGTTGATTCTAGGAGTCGACTCCCCTAATACGCCCACAGCACGCTAGCGTCGGGGTGTGCACTTCGTGATCATGGGCTGCGGTCGGGTGGGTTCGACGTTGGCCAGCAGCCTGCAGGCTCGCGGCCATGAAGTCGCCATCATCGACCGCGACGAGACGTCGTTCCGGCGGTTGGCCAAGGACTTCACCGGTCACCGCATCAAGGGTGTGGGCTTCGACCGCGACGTGATGCGCCGCGCCGGGGTGCCTGATGCCTACGCATTCGCAGCCGTCAGCAGCGGCGACAACTCCAACATCATCGCCGCTCGGGTGGCCCGCGAGACCTTCGGCGTCAAGCGTGTCGTCGCGCGCATCTACGACCCGGGCCGAGCGGAGATCTTCGAGCGGTTGGGCATTCCCACGGTAGCCACGGTGCGCTGGGCGGCAGACCAGACGTTGCACCATGTGCTGCCGCAAGGATCGACGCCGGACTACTTCGATCCCACCGGCAAGCTGGTCCTGGCCCAGGTGCATGTGCATCAGGACTGGATCGGGCGGCGGCTCAACGAGATCGAAGAGTTCGCGCAGTCCCGCGTGGCGTTCGTGACTCGGTTGGGCGATGCGCAGCTGCCTACCATGCAGACCGTCTACCAAGAGGGTGACGAGGTGCACCTGATCACCGAGCGCTCCACCCTCCCCGAGATCGAGCAGCGCCTCGACAACCCCCCGCCACAAGACTGACAGGAGGACCCGATGCGTGTTGCTGTCATCGGTGCCGGGAGCGTCGGGCGTTCGATCGCCCGCGAGCTGATCCACAACAACCATGACGTGCTCCTCATCGACCGGGACGCCACTCCGGAGGAGACGGCACGGGTGGCGGCCGCGGACTGGATCGTCGGCGACGCATGCGAGCTGAGCACCCTGGCCGAAGCCGACCTCGAGAGCTACGACCACGTCGTCTGCGCCAGCGGCGACGACAAGGTCAACCTGGTCGTGTCGTTCTTGGCCAAGACGGAGTTCGCCGTGTCGCGGACCGTGGCCCGCGTCAACAACCCGCGCAACGAGTGGCTCTTCACCGACGCCTGGGGGGTCGACGTCGCAGTGTCCACCCCCCGTCTGATGACTGCGCTCGTCGAGGAAGCCGTAGCCGTGGGGGACCTGGTCCGGCTCTTCGAGTTCCAGCAGGGCAGCGTGCAGATGGTGGAGCTCACGATGCCGGACTCCAGCCCCTACGTGGGGCGCCGGGTCGGTGATGTCCCCATGCCACCCGATACGTCGATGATCGCGATCCTCCGCGACGGCAGAGTCCTGATGCCGCTGCCGGACGAGCAGCTCGAGGTCAACGACGAAGCGATCTTCATGTGTCCGCCCGAGGCTGAGGAGGAGCTCGCGTTCACCCTCAACCCCGACGCCCAGCGACGCTCCAGCGAGGACGCGGACGACCACGGCTAGCTAGCGGGTGTCTTCTCCGAGATCCCGACCCTCATCGTCGTCGTTCGACGAGCCCAGGACGTCCTGTAGCGGCGTCGCGCCGGTGTTGAGCATGACCCCCATGATCAGGATGGCCACCAGGTAGGCGGGCCAGCCCAGAGCAATCTTGGCGACTCCCAGCCACACCACCTCACCCGCCAGATACAACGGGAACATCAGCGCCACCCGTAGGACGAAGAGTCCGACCAGCACCCAGGTCAGGCGGCTGCAGACCCGCACGAGCGGGCGGTCTGTACGCCAGCCGGTCGGGTTCTTGGCGTAGTTCGGGTCGGCCGCGGCCACAAGGAAACCGATGATGGGCCACCGACCGATGATGGACACCACGGCCAGCACCCCGTAGGCACCGCTGAACAGGATCCCGGGCAGGAACGCATCCTCGGCCTGTCCACTGCGAAGGGCGAAGAAGGCGGCGATCGCGATCCCGGCCAACGAGGACAGGACGTAGCGCACCGAACCGCCGATATACATCCGGACGCCCAACAGGATGAAGGTCACCCCGACGGCACACAGCACCGCCAGCCTGACGTCGTCACGGACGACGTACATCACCACGAAGGCCACCGTCGGGAGCGCGGTCTCGATGGATCCGTACCACCCGCCCAGGAGCTCGGCCAGGCGCGCCTTGATCACGGTCTCGACGGTCTTCTCCGCTTCCACCTCGGCCGGGGCCTCGGGAGACTCAGACACGGTGCGGCAAAAGGTCGTAGGAGGGGTTGTACATCACCAAGCGGTCATTTCCACCGTTGCAGGCCACCCGGCCCTGGACGGTGAGGTAGGTGCCCGGATCGATGCCGACGATGGAGCGACGCCCGAGCCAGATCAGCTCCAGGATCCCGCTTCCGTCGTAGAGCTCGACCCGGACCTCAGGACGCTGTGACTTCGGCGGCACCGCCACACTGTGCACCGTGCCCGTGATGGTGGCTTGGTCGCGGCGGCTCAGGGTGCCGATCGTGACGCAGCCGGGTCGGGCGCATTCGGCCGCGATCTCTTCGGCCTCGACGTCGCCCTGGCTGCGCATGAGGCCACTCATCAGGCTGATCAAACCGCTCACGATGACGCCACCCCACCGCTGTCGCCCGCTGAGCTCGCACCCCCGGCGGAGGCGGCCGCCTTCGGTGGGGTGAGCGCCAACAGCTCACGAGGGGGTCGAGGTTCGTCCCCGCGATCGACGATGATCTCACGCACGAACCCCAGCATGGCCCGCGCCTGCTCTTCTTCGACGGCAGCGGGTCCGTGGACCACCGCGCGCAGGAACCACTTGGGCCCGTCGACACCGACGAAGCGTGCCGGTTGGAAGACCGTCTCGCCGCTCGGGGTGCGACTGGGCAGGCGGGTATGCAGCTCGGCGCCCATCGTGCCCTGCTGCTCGGTCACGCTGCCTCCAGCCTGTTTGATCGCCGCGACGATCTCGCCACGGATGTCGTCCCAGATGCCGCTGGACCTCGGCGCAGCGAAGACCTGGACCTGCACCTTGCTGGCACCGAAGCCGCAGGTCACTCCCACGACCCGGCGGGTGTCCTGCTCGATGTCGAATCGCAGCTCCATGGAGACTGCGGGTAGCGATACCGCTCCACAGTCGATTCGATCCTGCGCGTCGGGCCTCTGGGAGACGTCGAACGGGCCGTCTACGACCCGGTCCCAGTCTCGGTCGACCCCAGGCTCACCCTCAGGTTCCACCGAGGCGGCATCGGAGGTGACTTCCTCGTCGCTGCGTCGGGTCGAGCGCTTGCTGAACAGTCCCACAGGCGTGTCTCAGTCCTTGATCTGGTCGGTTGGCGAGTTTGGGTGCTCGGTCGTGGTCGGGTCTGCGGATCCTGGGGTGGCCTTCCCGAACCCACCGGTGGAGCCGAAGCCGTGGTCACCGCGCGCACTTCCCGGGAGCTGCTCCACCCGGGTGAAGGCGATCGAGTGGATGGGCTGGAGCACCAGCTGGGCGATCCGGTCCCCCACGCTCACGTCGAAAGCAGCGGTGCTGTCGGTGTTCAGCAGCGTCACCTTGATTTCCCCGCGGTAGCCGGCGTCGATGGTGCCAGGAGCGTTCAGCACGGTGATGCCGTGACGGGCAGCCAGCCCGGAGCGAGGGAGCACGTAGGCCGCAAAACCGTGCGGCAGGGCCAGCGCAACCCCGGTGCCGATGGTGATCCGCTGACCGGGCGCAATCGTGCGCGCTTCTCCTGCGCGCAAATCCACTCCGGCGTCGCCGGGGTGGGCTGGCGCCGGCAAGGGTGCGTGGGCCGCAGCGCCAGTCACCCGGACCAGGACCGGGACGGCAGGTGTGCTCATCGCTGCGCCGGGCTCAGGCCGCGCACTCGCTGCAGATCAACAAACCGTTGGATTCGGTGGCCAGCTGACTGCGGTGGTGCACCAAGAAGCACTTGGAGCAGGTGAACTCGTCGAACTGACGGGGCAGCACTCGCACCGAGAGCTCTTCGCCGGACAGGTCCGCCCCCGGCAGCTCGAAGCCCTCGGCATGCTCCGTCTCGTCCACGTCCACGGCGCTGGCGGACTTGTTCGCGCGGCGGGCCTTCAACTCCTCCAGGGAGTCCTCATTAACGTCGTCTTCAGACTTGCGTGGTGCGTCGTAGTCGGTTGCCATGACAGCGTCCGATCCTCCCTGAGTTGTTTCATTCGCCCGGCCTGGTTAGCCGAATGCGGAGCATGTGCCTGTGAACGCTGAGCGGGCCGTTTTTGTGCCCGACTGCTGATTGCGAATTCAGGCTGCGCGGGGATTGTGCCGCATGAGGACCCGGTTTGGCGAGTCGGGGTGCTTCGCGACGGTGTTGACGGAGCGAACCAGCATCAAGACGGAGCACATCGTCCACCAGCTCATGCGCATCCTGACGCACGCACCCTAGCCCTCCGCGTCGGCCAACGCCCGTTGCAACGCAGCGAGCAGGTCCCCGTGCACCCCCGGCGCCGCCGCCACGATCATCTCCCGGGAGGGCGGAGCCTCCACGCCGGTGACCAGGGCCCCGGCCTCGGTCGCCACCAACATCCCCGCCGCCATGTCCCAGGGCTCCAACCCCCGCTCGTAGTACCCGTTCAGCCGACCCGCCGCCACAGCGCACAGGTCCAACGACGCGGCCCCCATGCGCCGGAGGTCCCGAATCTGGGGCAGCAGCGCTGTGGCCACCCGCCCCTGCACACCACGCAGCTCGGTGTCGTAGCTGAACCCTGTGCCGACGAGTGCGCGTGCGAGCGACTCCGGCTCCGGAACGGACAGGGCGCGGGGGCGCGGAAAGGTGGAGGTCCCAGCCGCTGACAGCGTGGCGCCTCCCCCGAGGTGGGCTGCGAAGATCTCGTCGACACCGGGGTTGAACACCGCTCCGGCGACCGGCGTCCACCCTCCAGGGAGGGTGGGGTCCCCCACGACCACCGCGACCGAGACGGCATACGCGGGAATGTCGTAGAGGTAGTTCACGGTCCCGTCGATAGGGTCCAACACCCACGTCAGTCCGGTCGATCCTTCACTGAGCCCGTCTTCTTCCCCCAACACCGCGTCCTGCGGGCGCTCGGCGGCGATCGAGCCCCGCAACATCTCCTCACAGCGCGTGTCCATGATGGTGACGACGTCCAACGCACTGGCTTTGGTCTTGCGCACGTCGACGTGCTCGGGTCGCTCGTCGCGCACGAAGCGTCCCGCCTCGATCGCCAGCTCGACGGCCAGCTCACGGAGTTCCGCTCGCATCGTTTCGTCGGGGAGACGGTCGCGCGACATGGCGCCGGTCATCGTCCTAGTCCTGGCCACAACAGGCGGGTTTGTCCATCCGCAGGTTGGGGCAGCAGCCGGGGCGGCAGACCACGGGTCGGGGGGTGGGGTCGGGCCAGGCGGGCTGCATCGGACCTTCCTGCCGGGCCAAGGAAGCCCGCTCCACCACCAGGTCGACCAAGCCACTCACGAACTGGGCGTCAACTCCGACGGTGGGCACCCGGGTCATCTGCAGACCGAGCTCGTCCACCGTCTCGCGAGCTTCGGTGTCGAGGTCGAAGACCACCTCCATGTGGTCGGAGACGAACCCGATCGGCGCCAACACCACACGCGAGATGCCTTCGGCGTGCAGGGCTCGCAGATGGTCGTTGACGTCCGGCTCCAGCCAGGGTTGCGAGGGCGACCCGGACCGCGAGCAGTACGCCAGGTCGGCCTGCACCTCCTGGTCCAGCGTGGCGGACACCTCGTCGGCGATCGCGTTGGTGAGCTGCTGATGCTGGGCGCTGTAGAGGTTTCCCTCCTCATCCCCGGGTCCCGACGTGTCGTCCATAGGGTCCGGAATCGAGTGGGTGACACAGACGATGCGCGGCAGGGGCAGGGACGGGTCGGCGTCGTGCATCTCCCGCACGGCGTCGGTGACCAGCCGGACGTTGGCCGAGGCGAACCCCGGGTGGTTCCAGTACGGCCGGATCTTGTCCACCGCCAGCGCAATCCCCTCTTCGCTCAGCGTCCCCAGGGCCGTGGCCAGGTCCTCCCGATACTGCCGACAGGAGGAGTAGCACGAGTAGGCGCTGGTCGTGACGACCACAACGTTGCGTATGCCGCTGCGATGAGCGTCACGAAGGGTGTCGGTGATGAAGGGCTCGGAGTTCCTGTTTCCCCACAGCAGGGGGATGGTCAGATCGCGGCGGCTCAGCTCGGCACGCAACTGGTCGAGCAAAGCACGGTTCTGGTCGTTGATGGGGCTCTTCCCACCGAAATGGTGGTAGTGCTCCGCGACCTCGGCCAGTCGCTCGTCCGGAATCCCGCGACCCCCGGTGACCCTGCGCAGGAACGGCATGACCTCCTCGGGTGCCTCGGGTCCGCCGAAGGACAGCAGCGCGATGGCGTCGTAAGGCAGCAGCTCATGATCGGACTCGGGCTCCACCTCGGCGGCGGGCTCGGAGGACGTGGACACGGCGTCGAGGGGATCGATCGACTCTTCGTCGGCGGGCTCGGCCAGCGGCTGGTTCATCAGTGATCTCCTGTGCGCAGTGCGGTTGGGGCGTTGAGGTCGAGCAGGACCGCCACGATACGAATGACGAACACCAGGATGACGGATGACCAGACCACCCACGTAGCCAGGTAGCCCGCGTTGAAGGCCACGACCACACTGATCGCTCCGATCAAGGCGGGGATCGCGTAGAGCTCGCGCCTCAGCACCTCGGGCACCTCACGGACGAGCACGTCACGCATCACTCCGCCACCGACTGCGGTGATCACACCGATCACCACTGCGGCGAGCGCAGGACTGCCGAACGAGATGGCCTTCAATGCGCCACCCACGGAGAACACGGCCAGCCCCGCGGCGTCGAGCACGCGGACCATCCGAGTGATCAGAGAGATCCTCACCCGGGACCGTGACCCCATCACGCGGGCCTCCATCAGCCGCCGGTGCAGTGTGAAGACCAGGAGAGCCGCGAACAGCGCAGCGGCGAGCAGCCGCCAGTCGCTGATTCCGACCGGTGGCAGATCCCCCAGGAAGACGTCGCGGATCATCCCGCCCCCCAGCCCGGCGACCACAGCGAGCACAGCGACCCCGAGCAGGTCGAGCTGCTTGCGGACAGCGACCAACGCACCCGAGAGAGCGAAGGCGAAGATGCCGATGAGATCGAGCGCGAGCTGGAGCTCGGTGCTGGAGGCAACCATGGTGGGCCAAACGTACCGTTCCACTCCTCGGTACGCGGCGTGGCACCTGCGTGAGGCACACTCGCAGATGGCACAGTCATCTCGAAAACATTCGGGTATTCGTTCGGTTGTTCCAGGACACGGCGAGGAGATAGTGGCATGGATCAGCTCCGGTTCACCGGGCTGCACGAGGACGGCGCCCATCTGGTGGTGACAGCCGCCGACGGCTCCGACTTCGCCGTGCCCATCGACGAGCGGATGCGCAGCGCACTTCGGCACTCCTCGGGTGCGCCGACTGCACGCACGAGCGCGACGCCCCGCGAGGTGCAGACCCAGATCCGTGCGGGCTCGAGCAACGCCGACGTCGCCGCGCTGACAGGGTGGGAGGTGGAGCGCGTTCAGCGCTACGAGGGACCGATTCTGGCCGAGCGCGAACACATCGCCGGCCTGGCCCGCCAGGCCCTGGTGCGCACCCACGACCGCAGTGGCCCACCGCCGAGTCTGGAGGGCCGGGTTCGCGATCGACTCCACGTGCGAGGAGTGGACCTGGACAAGGTCCAATGGGATGCCATGCGGCCCGACGGTGGGCAATGGTCGGTCGTCGTCCGGTTCATGGCCGGTCAGCGCATCCGTCAGGCGGCCTGGACCTTCGATCTCTCCGCCCGATCCGTGGATGCCGTCGATGACGAGGCGAGGTGGCTCAGCGAGGACGAGCAGAGCCTGCCTGCCGGCGCACCGTCGTCGGCCTTGTTCGGTGCGGGGATGGACGCGCCCGATGACCTGATGTCCACGATGCGTGAGCGCAGTCGGCGTCGGGGTCAGGGTCGCCAACGCAAGAACTCATCGGCTACTGAGCAGTCCACACGTGCGCACCGAGGCGCCGACACCGACCTTGACGGGGAGGTCGATGCAGACTTCGACGCCGACCCGGAGTTCGATGTCGAGGCGACCGATGAGACCGAGCCGCGCAACGACACCGAAGCCAGCGGCGATCCCGCCGCACTTCCTGCTGGTGTCACCGACCAGGCCCTTCCCCTGGAAGACCTGCCCTACGACCCCGACACGATGGGACTCCCGCCTGCGGCCGGTCGCGAAGCTTCCGACGTGGCGGACGATGGCGAAAGGGTCGATGCAGGAACGGACAGCGGTCACGACGCCGATGACGTTGACGTTGACGTTGACGTTGACGTTGACGACAGCCTCGAGGACGTCGAGGAGATGGACGAAGAGGACTCACGCGAGGCGACGCTGGCGGACTTCTTCGGAAGCGACGACATCGACGACGAGGACGTCGTGGATGAGGACGTCGTGGATGAGGACGTCGAGATCGACGACGGGGATCGCCAGATCGGTGCCGCCGAAACAGGTTCAGCTGAGGATGTCTCCGCCGAGGAAACCCCAGCGCCCTCGACATCCCGCAGCCGCAAGGGGCGGCCGAGCGTTCCCAGCTGGGACGACATCATGTTCGGCGCCCGAGACCAAGACCGTTAGCGCTCGCCCGATTTAGCGATCGTGAGCGGCGGGCGCCACGGTGTCCCGCACGGCGGGGCGCTTGGGCCGAGACCGGCGCAGCACCCACACCAGCCACAGGAACAACACGCCCGCGATGACGGACATGCCCAGGCCCGCCACCGCGGGCAAGGCCACCGCGAGTCCCCCTCCCAGGGCCCACGACAGCTGGATCAAGGTCTCCGATCGGCCGAAGACACTGGTGCGACGCTCGTCGCTGATGTGCTCCTGGATGGTCGCGTCGAGGGCCAGCTTGCCGAGCTGCTGACACAGACCGACCACGAAACTCAGAATCAGCACGCTGGTCAGGCCGAACTGGACCGCGGTCAGCGCCGTCGCGATGACGTCGATGACCAGCAACCACTTCACCAGGGAGACCGGGTGAAGGTTGCGCACCGACGAGCCGATGAAGGTGCCGACGGCGCTGCCGACCCCTGCCGCCGCGACGACGGCCCCGAGCAACAGGGTGTAGTTCTGGTCCCACCCCTGAGGCGGGTTATTGCGGAACAGGAAGGCCAGAAAAATCGTCAGGAAGCCCGACAGCAGCCGCAGACCCACGTTGGCCCGTAAAGCCGTGACCACCGCGAGCGGGACACCCCTGCCGTTCTTCGGACTGGCGAAGTCGCCGATCGGCACTTCGAGCTCGCCTTTGGTCGAGTCGACTTCCGGGGGCAGGAGGATCGCCAACACAGTGCCAACCGCGAAGATGACGAACGCCAACCGCAGCGCCCACGATGCACCCAGCGAGGCCACCAGGATGGCGATCGGAGCGGCCACGCCCGCGCCGACCACTCCCGCCATCGACATACGTCCGTTGGCCGAGACCAGGGTCATGGACTCGGGCAGGAGCCGCGGAGTGGCCGCCGCCCGAGTGACGTTGTAGGCCTTCGAGGCGATCAGGATGCCCAGGGCCGCGGGGAACTGCCACCACAGCGATCCGTCGAGCGACGAAGCCAGGGCCCAGCACAGGAAGGCCCGCACCGCCATCATCGAGCCGATGGCCCAACGCCGTCCGTGGCGGAAGCGGTCGAGGAACGGCCCGACGAAGGGCGCCAGGACGCTGAACGGCAACAACGTCAGTAGCAAGAACAACGCAACCTGACCGCGCGCTTCGCCACTGGGCACCTGGAAGAAGAGCGACCCCGCCAGCGCGATCGCGACCACCGTGTCGCCCGCATTGTGCAGGCCGTGGATCTCGATCAAACGGGACAGCCCGGTCTGACCGGCCCCTTGGGCCTGGGTGGCTTTGCGGGTCGCCCCGTAGGTGGCTTTGCTGGCCGCACTGGTGCCGTGACCGACGGCTCGAACACCCCGGCCCAGCCCCGTGCCGACACTGCTGCCCAGCCGGGCTGCCTTCGACGGGTGACGCCTGGCCGCGCCCCCACGGATCGGCGTCGAGTAGTCGTCGTCCTGCCCCGAGGAGGTAGGTGGGGCTGCCCCTTCCGTGCCGTCGCGGGAGTCCTTGCTCACGGGATGCTCTCCTGCGGAGCAGTCGGCCCCGAGGAGGTCGTCGGCACCGGGCACAGATCGAGGTCGAACGGCAGAAGGTCGGGTGACAGCGACTGAGCTCGGGCGGCGCGAGCGGTCATGCGACGCATGTAATGGCGCCGGCACAGCACCTCGTACTCCACCCGACCGGCGAAGGCCTCCGCCTCGAGCTGCTCGTCTTCACTGCGCTCGAGATGCTCAGGGAGTCCCGTCGAGTCAGTGGGTTGGTCTCCCACATCACCGACGACGACCTGCTCGCCGTGCACCACCATGACGTCGTCCACGGTGCGGGCATTGTGGGTGGCCGTGCGTCCACACCAGCACAGTGCGCGCACCTGCAACACCTCGGTGCGGTCGCAGAGCTCGATCAGTCGCTGTGAACCCGGGAAGAGCCGCGCCCGGAAGTCAGCGGTGATGCCGAACGCGTAGACGTCGATTCCCATCTCGTCGACCAGCCGGGCCAGCTGCTCGACCTGCTCGGGCGCATAGAACTGCGCTTCGTCGCAGATGATGTAGTCGACGCGACGGCCGTGGCTGGCTTGGCGGACCACGTCATCCCAGAA
This sequence comes from Actinomycetales bacterium, assembly GCA_038258285.1. Taxonomy (GTDB): domain Bacteria; phylum Actinomycetota; class Actinomycetes; order Actinomycetales; family Dermatophilaceae; genus Ornithinicoccus. Next base: position 60,931 of record JBBSQA010000012.1, read on the forward strand.
ATGTGTCGAGGCGGTCACCTCCAGGGCCGTGTGACTCAGGCCCAGCCGGGAGCTGAGCACCGAGTCCCCCGCTCGGTCGTAGCGCGAGAAGATCAGTCCCTGCCGTCCACGGGCTGCGTGGTTGTGGTTCATCTGCAGGGCCAGGGTCGACTTGCCACAGTCCATCGTCCCGGTGAAGAAGATGAGCTCGGCCACGCCGGAAGTCTACGGACCCGAGAGCGGATCGGTGGTCAGGCGGGTCGATGGAACAGGGGCACCAGCGTTTCGTCGTCGCTCATGGAGCCGTGGTGCCCGACCAGCGCCAAGAAGCCGCGCCGAGCGGACCGGGAGTCCAACACGGTGAACTGACCTCTCATCGCGGTCACGATGTCCCCGATCCGGGGCAGAACCTCGGGCCGGACCGTTCCGAACCATCCTGCCTCGACAGCCTCCTCGCGGGTAGCCAGCACGGCTTCGTCGCCGAGGATCTCGCTCCAGCGAGCCCATACCTCGTCTCGGGCCCCCGGCTCGCAGAAGATGTGGCCGGCGCGAGGCTCACCACCGAGCATCACCACCCCTTCGTCCAGTCCGGGCTGGTCCGCGAGATCGCGTCGATGGCTGTGGGGTGCCTCGATCATGCCGTGATCGGCGGTGATGGTGAGCGAGGTGCCGGCCGGCATCCGTTCGGCCACATCGCGCAGGGTCCGATCGGCCGTCTCCACCGACTCGCCCCATTGCCACGAGCTCGGGCCGTAGACGTGGCCGGCCTTGTCGACCTCATCGAGATAGAGGTAGACGAGTGCCGGCCCCGGGTGAGCATGCAGGGCGGCGATCGTCGCATCGACCCGCTCCTGAGCCGATCCCGCGCCCACGAACTCGCCCCCGTGCAGCGCGGCCTGGGTCAGAGCCGAACCGGCAAAGGACGGGCGCGACACCGTGGTCACCGCCGTCCCGGCCGCGGCTGCCTGGGTGAACAAGGTCGCAGCCGGCTGGTAGGTCAGGGGGTCGGGACCGCCGTCCCACGACAGGTGACTGAAAAGCCGGCGGGCTCCTGGCACCGGTGCCAGCGTGCCGATGAGGCCGTGCTCCCCGCCATGCAGACCGGTGCCGAAGCTGGCGAGGCTGGTGGCGGTGGTCGAAGGGAATTCGCTGCGCAACTCGGCCACGGGTTGGTCCAACGTCCGCAAGAACGGCGCGTGGCCGCTACGCCGACTCAGCTGTCGAGCACCTAAACCGTCGACGAGGGCGACGACCGCCTTGCGAGCCCGCGGCAAGGTGATGACCGGGGTGCGCCAAGCACTGCCACCCACCGGGACCGGCACGGACAGAGAGGAGAGCACGGCCGGAAGGACGTCGATCAGCGAGACGGCATACGGCGGGGGGGTCCAGCCCTGGGGGCCGTTCACCGCCCCAGCCGGGACGACAGAGCAGCCGCGAAGTCCAAAGCACGAGCGAGGGCGTGCTCCCCTTCGGAGTCGGCAGCAACCCGCAGCGAGATGTCGTCCCCCGCGACGCTCCCCTCGTATCCGTGGTCGCCCTCGCACTGAGGATCGGCGCACGTTGCCGGGACCAGGTCCAGCCTGGAGACCGCGCCCCACCCCAACGTGAGCGTCGCCGCGCGACCACCCAACCCTCCGGTGTACTTCTCGGGCTCCGGAATGACGTGGGTCACCATGACTCCTCGCACCGCCCGGAGGGGCACGACCTCGGTCGTGACCGTGGCCATGTGTTGGTGATCCGGTTGGTCGGACTCGTGGTCGTCGGCATGACCGATCACCAGCCGCTGCTCGGTCAGCACCAGCACGGTCATGTGTCGTCGCACCGTCTCGGCGTCGAACGTCATCTCCTGGTGCACCAGGTGAGCCACCACCGGTTCGGCGCCCACCGCGGCCGCCACGACGTCGCCGACCAGCACCGGCAGATAGCCGGCGTTCTCGATGTCGATGCGCAACGCATCAGGAAGGACGGAGACGGGTCGAGGCGAGGCCATGGGCTTCATCTTCGCATCTACGGCTAGCCGCCCGGTGCGGCTTGTGGGCGCTCGCTGTCCCGACTGAGCGACCGACGCTCGGACTCCGCACGTCCGGCGGCGGGGCGCACCTCGATGGTGGCTCCCAGCACCGAGACCCCAGATGCGTGCGCGATCACCGGGTTGAGCCGTGCGTGGACGATCTCGGGGTGGTCATCGGCCAGGGCCGACATCCTGGCGACGAGGTCGTGCAAGGCGGCGAGGTCCACGACCTCGCTGCCTCTGTATCCGCGAAGCAGAGGAGCCGCGCGAATGCCCGTGACCATGTCGTCGATGTCGGTGGTACGCAGCGGCGGGAAGCCGTAGCTGATGTCGCCCAACAGCTCGGCCGGAACACCGGCAACCGCGAAGCTCACCACCGGTCCGAAAAGGGGGTCCTCGGTCGTATGCACCCGGACGGGGGTGCCCTGCGGAGCCGCCGCCTGTACGGCGAGGGCGTGCCTGCCGTCCGACATCAGATGGTCGAGGTCGGCGCTCAGCAGATCTTCGACCAACTCGTGGTAAGCAGCCGCACAGGCGTCGGGGGACGTCAGGCCGGAGCGCACCCACCGTCTCCCCGGTTCGTGACGCAACTCCGACGCGATGGCCTTGACCACGACAGGTTGGTCCAGACGGGCAGCCGCCTTCTTGGCCTGTTTCGCCGTGTTGACGCGGGTCCAGGGCCAGAGGTCGACGCCGTAGGAGGTCAACAACGCCTGGGCTTGGTGGTCATCGAGCTCACCACCGTCGGCACGGGTGCTCAGGAAGCTCTCGATGACGTCATGCGCCGTTCTTCGGTTGATCCCGTCGGGATGCACCGGCCAGCCGTGGTCGCGCATCCGCCACTCCGCATGCCGGGTGAAGGCGGCCACGGCACGCACCGCATCCTCGGGCATCGGGTACATGGCCAGCGACGGGTGAGCGTCGCGGTTGCCCAGGAATGTGGTTGCGCAGGGCTTCGGGTGGCGGGACACCACCTCCGCCACGGCCCGTATCACCGCGTCGTCGCCCGCCGACGTCCCCACCGGAGGTGCGTGACAGCTGATGACCGAGTCCACGTCAGGGTCCTCCATCGCCCGCTCGAGCTCGGCGGCGAACGCGGTGGCGGCGTCCTCCCCCGGCGTCGAGGGGTCTGCGGGGGTCCGGCTTCCGGCTACGTCGAGGTGCCAGGAGCGACACGCCTGAGCCGCAAGGGCGGCCAGGGGCGGAGAGTTGCTCACGATGGCCACCCTGTCCCCGGTTGGCAGGGCGGAGCGCGTGACCAGCGCGGCCACGTCGAAGAGATGATGTGCGTTCGCCGCTTTGATCACGCCCGACTGCCGGAGCATCGCGTCGAGGGCCTGAGGTCGTTGGCGCGTGGCACGGGTGCCCTGACCTGGGGCGGTGGAGGTGGCTCCCGCGCTGATGCCCGAAGCGACCACCATGACCGGCTTGACCGAGGCCAGCACCCGGGCGATCCGGGTGAACTTGCGAGGGTTGCCGATGGACTCCAGATAGAGGCCGACCGCGGTCGTGGCCTCGTCGTCGAGCCAGTGCTGCATCAGGTCATTGCCCGAGATGTCGCATCGGTTCCCCGCCGAGATGAAGGTCGAGATCCCCACGTCACGACGCTCGGCCTGGTCCAACAGAGCGATGCCCAGGGCAGCGGACTGGGTGAACAACCCGAACCCTCCCTGCGGCGGCAGGCGCGGCGACAGCGACGCGTTCAGGTTGTGCTCGCCGGCGGTCAGGATCATCCCGAAACAGTTGGGGCCGAGCAGTCGCATTCCGCGGGCGCGCACCGCCGCGAGCACAGCCGCCTGACGTGCGATCCCGGTCGGTGTTCCGGTGTCGGCGAATCCCGAGGACAGCACGATGAGCGCCTTCGTCTGCAACCGGCCGCACTGGTCGACCACGTCCAGGACCTCCTCCGCCGGCACGGCCACCACCACCAGGTCCACCGGAGCACGAAGGTCGTCCAAACTGGCGTAGATGGGCTGTCCGTCGAGCTCACTCCCGAGGCCGGCGGCGTGGCGCCCCACGGCATACAAGGCACCACCGAGATTCCCCTCACGAAGGTGGCGGTGCACGACGCGACCCAAGGACAGACCGTCTGCTGAGACCCCGACCACGGCCACGCTCTCGGGACGAAGCACTCGTCGCATACTGCGCGACTCGGCTCGATGCTCGCGTGAGAGCCGCACCGCTCGTGAGCTGTCGGTCGGCTCGATGTCGAATGAGACCACCACCAGCCCGTCGTCGTACTCGTGGCTCACCTCGTAGCCGGCATCCCGGAAGACCCCGAGCATCTTGCGGTTCTGCGGCAGGACGTCCGCCAGGAAACGTCGAATGTCCCGCTGAGCACCGATATCGGCAAGGTGTTCCAGAAGCACTGAGGCGATGCCGCGACCCTGGTGGGCGTCGGAAACGTTGAAAGCCACCTCGGCGCTGGCTTCTTCCGGAGCAGGGAGGCGGTCGAAGCGACCGATACCGGCGATCCGCTCCTCGATGATGACGACGAGCGCCACTCGGTCGTTGTAGTCGACGTGGGTGAAGTGACGCAGGTCGCGATCGCTGATCTTGGGGAGGGGGGCGAAAAAGCGAAGGTAGATCGACTCCGAGGACTGGCCCGCATGAAAGGCCCGGACGCCGTCGATGTCGGAAGGCGCGATCGGGCGGACGAGCGCGACCACACCGTCACTCAGGACGACATCGGCCTCCCACGACCGCGGATAGGACTGCTCCGCCTCAGGCACCCGAGGTTCGGCTTGTGATGTCATTCATCCGCCTGTCTGCCGATGGGTCTATCCCGACCAGTGTCGCCGATGTGCCTGATGGGACCAACCACGTTTGAGACTGCGAAGAGATCGCAGGTCGGGTACGTTCCTGCCAGGTTGCTGCCGGTGCGGCAAGACTGCCACGAGAGGACTCGACGTGAAGCAGAGCAGCGTAAAGATCGGCACGGTGTTCTACGTGTCCTTGACTTTTGCCATGGGCTTCCTGGTGTGGGGAGCACTCTTCACCGAGAATCTTTCCAGCGTCACGTCCGCCATCCTCAGCTTTGTGATCTCCAGTTTCGGCTGGCTCTACCTTATTGCCACGACCCTTTTCCTCGCGTTCCTGGCCGCCTTGGCTTTCAGTCGCTTCGGAAAGGTGAGGCTGGGTCAGGACAACGAAGAGCCTGAATTCGGACGGCTGTCGTGGTTCGCCATGCTTTTCGCCGCCGGTATGGGGACCGGTCTGGTGTTCTGGGGTGTCGCAGAGCCGGTCTCGCATCTCACGACCCCGCCCTATGGTTTGGCCGAACCGCAAAGCGCGGAAGCTGCAGAACTGGGTATGCGGTATGCGTTCTTCCATTGGGGACTGCACCCTTGGGCCGTCTACGGCACCGTTGCTCTGGCGCTCGCTTACTTCAACTTTCGCCGCGATGGTGGAGGGCAGATCAGCTCCACCTTTCGACCCCTTCTAGGCGACCGAGTTGATGGTCCCATCGGAAAGATCATCGACATTCTGGGGATCATCGCCACGCTCTTCGGGGTGGCTGTGTCCCTCGGATTCGGTTCCTTGCAGGTGAACGGCGGATTGAACTATCTCTTCGACGTTCCCAACACGGCCACCGTCCAGATCATCATCATCGCCGTGATCACCGTCCTGTTCATGATCTCCGCGATGACGGGGATCGGCCGCGGCATTCGCTATCTCAGCAACCTGAATATGATTCTGGCCGCTTTTCTCCTGCTCTTCGTCTTCGTGCTCGGTCCGACGGTGTTCATCATCGACACGTTCACCCAGATGATGGGTGACTACGCCGGAGCCCTGGTGCCGATGAGCTTCAACCAGAATGTCTTCGAAAGCGACGGCACCTGGGCGAGGAACTGGACGCTCTTCTACTGGGCCACCTGGATCGCCTGGGCACCGTTCGTGGGGAGCTTCATTGCCCGGATATCGCGGGGACGCACCATCCGAGAGTTCATCGTTGCCGTGCTGTTCGTGCCCAGCCTGGTGAGCTTCTTCTGGTTCTCCACGCTCGGCGGGACCGCGATCCGACTCGTCCGACAGGGTGGAGTGGACGCCATCAGCACGGCCGTCGGGGACAACGTGGCCACCGCCCTCTTCGTGGCCCTGGACCAGCTGCCGTTGTCGCTCCTCACGTCGTTGATCGCCATTTTCCTGGTGAGTGTCTTCTTCATCACCTCGGCGGACTCGGCGTCGTTCGTACTGGCCAGCATGTCCACCGAAGGGACCTTGAATCCGCCGGCTTTCGTCAAGCTCATCTGGGGCGCCGTCATCGCCTCCTTCGCCGGAGTGTTGCTTCTGGCCGGTGGGTTGGATGCGCTGCAGAAGGTCGCGATCATTGCGGCCGTTCCGTTCGCCATCATCATGATCGCCATGTGCTTCTCCCTCTACCGTGCGCTGTTGGAGGAACCCAAGCCTGACGGCGACCAGAAGCCCGCGATCAAGGAGCTGAAAGAGCAGGTCAAGGCCAAGATGCCAGGCAAGGCGACAGCGGGGGTCGAGGACTGACATGTCTGGGGTTGAAAGAGTGAGGACCAGCCGGCGACGTCGCCGACCGTTCCTGGCAACAGGTGCTCTCGCAGCAACGCTGGTGGCTTCAGCCGCCGGTTGCGGCGGGAGCATCACCGGAGATCAAGGCAGCATCGCTCAGGACTTCGAGCTCAGCAGCCCGCAGGGCACGGTCAGGCTGAGCGTGGGCTCCAAGAACTTCACGGAGCAGCAGATCCTCGGTGACATCACGGTGCAGGCACTCGAAGCCGCCGGAGCTGAGGTCATCGACAAAACCGGTCTCGGCGACACCGAGGAGGTGCGACTGGCCCTCGTCTCAGGAGGGGTCGACCTCTACTGGGAGTACACCGGCACCGGCTGGCTCGTGCACCTGGCAGAGCCTCAGTCGATCTCCGACCCTCAGGAGCTGTACCAAGCTGTGGCCGAGGAGGATCTGAGCCAGAACGGCATAGCCTGGCTGCAGCCCTCAACGGCGAACAACACCTACGCCGTGGCCGTACGCGAGGAGGCTGCTGAAGAGTTGGGGATCGCGACCATCTCGGATCTGGGGCGCCTCATCGAGGAACGCCCGGAGGACGCAACCCTCTGTGTCGGGGACGAGTTCAACAGCCGCGCCGACGGCCTTCCCGGTCTCGAAAGGCACTATGGGTTCGAGTTCGCCGCCGACAAGGTCTTCCAGATTTCCCCGGGCACGGTCTACGGGGCTGTTGACCGGGGCGAGACCTGCACCTTCGGCTCGGTTTACCGGACGAACGGACGCATCCCCGAGCTCGATCTACGGTTGCTCGAGGACGACAACGACTTCTTTGCCTCCTACAACCCGTCGGTGACCATGCGGGAAGCGACCTTGGAGCGGTATCCGGAGCTGGAGGATCTCTTCGGATCGATCGCCGCGCAGCTGGACACTGAAACCCTGCGGCAGCTCAGCGCGTCGGTCGAGGTGGACGGCCAGGATTCGGGCCGGGTCGCCGAACGCTGGTTGAGGGAGAACGGCTTCACCGGCTGAGCCACACCCTGGGCTGCGAAGATGGCGGGATGGAGTTGCTGGAGGCTGTCCGCCGTCGCCGTATGGTGCGCACCTTCGACGTCGACCGGGTCGTGCCCGATCGTATCCTCACCCAGATCCTGGACGCCGCCACTCGAGCGCCATCGGCTGGTTTCACCCAGGGCTGGGACTTCGTTGTGCTGCGCACCGAGTCGGAGCGGGACGCGTTCTGGCGCGCCACCGCGGGGGAAGCGCGAGAGGGCTCACCCGACCGCTGGCTGCGCGGCGTCAGCTCCGCACCCTGTCTGATCGTGTGCTGCTCGGACCCTCAGGCCTACCGACACCGGTATGCCGAGCCGGACAAGGTCGGGGAGGAACCCCACCCCTGGCCCATCCCCTACTGGGATGTGGACACAGGCATGGCGGCGCTGCTGATGTTGCTCGCAGCGGTCGACCAGGACCTCGGTGGACTCTTCTTCGGCGTGCCTGCATCGGCGAAGGACGCCGTCAGAGCTGCCTTCTCGATCCCCGCCGACCGGAGGTTGGTGGGGGTCGTCGCTATAGGGTTCGCCACACCCCAGGATGTGCGCTCGCCCAGTCTGGCTCGTGGACGGCGCTCGGTGGCGCAGGTGGCTCACGCTGGGTCGTTCGGGGTGCCTTTCCCGGAGCCGGGCTCGTCAAGGTGAGCACCTCCTGGCCCCTTCGACGCGTGTTCTGGCCGTGGTGCGGCAGGCACCCGGCATACGATCACAGCGACCCGCTCCCCCGTCGCGCCGACTCCGTCCACAGCCAGGAAGCCCCGCATGCCCCGTAAGGCCCGCCCCACGACCGACGCTCTCGACGACTTCGAAGAGAAGATCATCGACATCGACGTCGAGGACGAGATGCAGGGGGCGTTCCTCGAGTACGCCTACTCCGTCATCTACTCCCGGGCCCTTCCGGACGCCCGCGATGGCCTCAAGCCGGTGCAACGACGCATCCTGTTCGGCATGTCGGAGCTGGGCCTACGGCCAGACCGGGCGCACGTGAAGTGCTCCCGGGTGGTCGGCGAGGTGATGGGTAAGTACCACCCGCACGGTGACCTCGCCATCTACGAGGCGATGGTCCGGATGGCGCAGTCCTTCACCATGCGGCTGCCGTTGGTGGACGGCCACGGCAACTTCGGGTCGCTGGACGATGGCCCGGCCGCCTCGCGGTACACCGAGGCACGGATGGCCACCTCGGCGTTGCTGATGACCGCCACCTTGGACGAGGAGACAGTCGACTTCGTCCCGAACTACGACGACCAGCTGCTGCAGCCGGACGTGCTCCCCGCCGCCTACCCGAACCTGCTGGTCAACGGCGCCGCTGGGATCGCGGTCGGCATGGCCACCAATATGGCCCCGCACAACCTGGTCGAGGTCATCGGTGCCGCAAGACACCTGATCGCCAACCCCCGCGCCACTCTCGACGACCTGATGCGCTTCGTGCCCGGTCCGGATCTGCCCTCGGGTGGCACGATCGTGGGCCTGGACGGCATCCGCGATGCATACGAAGGCGGCCGGGGATCGTTCAAGACGCGCGCCTCCGCCCGGATCGAGAACGTCACTCCGCGTCGCAAGGGCATCGTCGTCACCGAGCTGCCCTATCTCGTGGGCCCGGAGAAGGTCATCGAGAAGGTCAAGCAGCTGGTGCAGTCCAAGAAGCTCCAGGGCATCTCCAACATCAACGACCTCACCGACCGCACCACCGGGATGCAGCTGGTGATCGAGGTCAAGAACGGCTTCAACCCCGAGGCGGTGCTCGAGCGGTTGTTCGCGCTGACCCCGATGCAGGACTCGTTCGGGATCAACAACGTGGCCCTGGTGGACGGTCAGCCGCGCACTCTCGGCTTGCGCGACTTGCTGAAGGTGTACGTCGACTTCCGGGTCGACGTGGTCCGACGCCGCACGACCTACCGCCTGGGGCGCAAGGAGGACCGGCTCCACCTCGTTCTCGGCCTGTTGGTGGCCATCGCCGACATCGATGAGGTCATCCAGGTGATCCGCACCAGCGACGATGCGGCCACCGCCCGGGATCGGCTGATCTCGATCTTCGACCTCTCCGAGCGTCAGGCGACCTACATCCTCGACCTGCAGCTGCGCAGGTTGACGAAGTTCTCCCGGATCGAGCTGGAGACCGAGCGAGAGGAGCTGGAGCGTGAGATCGCCACCCTGCGCGCCTTGTTGGAGGACGAGACGTTGTTGCTGCAGACCGTGTCGGACGAGCTGGCCGCCGTGGCCCGCGAGCACGGAACACCGCGCCGGACCGTGCTGCTCGAGTCCTCCGGGACCAGTGTCTCCGGGGCGGCCAGCGCCAAGACTCCGATGGAGGTGCCGGACGATCCGTGTCGGGTCTTGCTGTCGAGCACCGGCTTGCTCGCCCGGACCAGTGCCGACGAGCCGCTCGGTAGCGGCGGAGGACGCAGCAAGCACGATGTGCTGGTTTCCCAGGTCCTGACCACCGGGCGAGGGACCGTGGGGCTGGTGACCTCGGCGGGTCGCATTCATACGCTGTCCGTGCTGGAGCTGCCGAGCTTGCCGCCGACCAACGGGGCACCCAGCCTCTCGGGAGGCGCACCCCTTGCTGCCTTCCTGGACCTCGCCGTGAACGAGCAGCCGCTGGCACTGTGTTCGCTGAGCGCTGCGACCGTGCAGCACGGCTTGGCGCTGGCCACCCGCCAGGGCGTGGTGAAGCGCGTGAATCCTGACTACCCGAACAACAAGGATGTCTTCGAGATCATCACCCTCAAGGATCGGGACACCGTCGTAGGGTGCGTGGAGCTGACCACGGGCCACGAGGACTTCGCCTTCTTCTCCAGCGACGGCAACCTGCTGCGGTATGCCGCATCGCTCGTTCGGCCGCAAGGGCGCGCCGGTGGTGGGATGGCCGGAATGAAGCTGAGCTCGGGAGCAACGGTCGTCGGGTTCGTCGCCATCGAGCCGAGCCTGGAGAGCGTGGCCGTCACCGTGGCGGGAGTCTCGGGCGCGCTCCCCGGGACCGGGACCGGTTCGGTCAAAGTCACCGATCTTGACGAGTATCCGACCAAGGGTCGCGGCACCTCCGGCGTGCGCTGTCACCGTTTCGTCCGCGGTGAGGACGCGCTGGTCCTGGGATGGGCCGGCGCCAGCCCGGCTCGCGCCGCTTCGGCCAACGGTGTCCCCGTCGACCTACCCGAGGCCCACGGCAAGCGCGACGGATCGGGCGCCCCAGCCACTGCTCCGATCGCGGCAGTTGCCAGCGGCACTCACCACGACACAGCGGGAGCCTCGCCGAGCGCCTAGCGCTTCTTGGAGGGCTTGGTGTAGTCCCAGCCGGTCTTCAGCAGCCACAGGCTCATCAGGCCCACCGCCACCCCACTCCAGAACAACGTGCCGTTGGGTCCGGTGATGACCGCAACGGTCCGGATCACCATAAGGCAGGTGAAGGCACCGAGTCCGGTGGCCACGAGCACGCGGTTCATCGAGGGGGGCCGTCCCCAGAACCGGATGGTGACGACCATGATCAGGGAGACAGCGAGCGACAGGAACACAGTGATGATCATCGGAGGTGAATCTACCGCGCGTGACGATCCGTGCGGTGCTGCTGCTGGCACCGGGGTGCGCTTCGGCCCACCGGGAGTCCGGGGTCGACTCGTCGTCGACCCACATCACCCAGCCTGCGTGCTGCTCAGCCGTGCTTGGACTCAGCCGCCCGCTTGATGCCTTCGGCCGTCTTCTGCACTCCGGCCTCGACGTCCTCGCTTTGCGCTCGCTCGCTGTTGATCCGCACCGTCAGCTCGCAGGAGGAGTCGCCAGCAGGGTCTATGTCGAGCTGCCCCCCGTAGTTGTTCGGCCCCTCCGACCCCCACGTCAAAGTCTTGCCTTCCTCCTCGACGGTGAACCAGGCTTCGCCCTCGACCTCTCGCTCTGGCTGATCCGACGGGTCGATCTGCGCGGTCACCTGCACGGTGTCACCACCGGCCCGGTGCGCGGAAGTCATCTGTGGCAAGTACTCAGGCAAGTTCTCCACATCGGAAAGATAGGTCCACAGCCTCTCGGCGGAGACGTCGATCTGCACGGTGCTGGTGTGTGTCGTCATACTCCGAAGGTAGGCCGAATCCGGTCCAGCCGCGCGGCGAGAACAGGCCCGTCGTGAACGCAGATCCAGACCCCCTCAAAAGGATCGGCACGGCCCTCGAAGTAGGACTGGTCGCCGGAGTACGGACCAGATCCCCGGACACACCCGACGCGCTGATCCGGCCCCCAAGATCGGCCGGCTGATGGTTGACGTCATCGAGGAGTAGTCCGCCGGTCAGCAGACACCCCTCGAGAAGAGTCTGGTGCGGTCATGCGACGGCCCTTGATGAACGTGAGTCTCGCTCTATTCGTCGCTGGACGGCGGTGAGTCCGTGGGAAGTTGGGCGAAGGCGACCTTGGTGTCGTTGTACCAGCCCAAGGATCTCTTTGGATGCCGCCAGCGGCTCTTCATCGCGTCGCGTGCCGCGTGGTGGATCGTGTCACCAGCCTTCTCCGCCTCTTTGAGGTGGCGGTCTTGAGCATTGATGATGTCGTTCGCGTCCTCGCCCTTGTGCTCGAGGTCACAAGGCCCCCCGAGCTGGCGGCAGGTCATCGTTTTCATGGTCGTGTTCCCTTCTCCGTGTGGTTCTCGATCGCGCATCTGCCTGGTTGACGCTCTAGCGAGGGCAGGTGTGACAGACCACCGTGATCAGGTGCGCCGTTCTGGACCTCTACGGCGAACCACCCGAGCCATCGCCTCCGGCTCAGCGCGGAAAGTGATCTGTTGGACCACCCCTTCGGAAACGAAGAAATCGAACAAAACCCTGGCCTTTCCCCGGTCGTACCAGGCGGCCCCGGGCCGATGTGCGGCGTATACCGACAGTGCGGAGTGAGCACTGCCCTGGAAGAACGCGGCCACATCGTCCCGGCCATGGATCTGTCCAGGGGTGCCGAGAAGGATCGCAGCTGGGTCGGCCGAGACAACCGCGTCAGGAGCCAGGAGTTGCAGCAATCTTTCAAAATCGCCTTCCCTGGCGGCCGACATGAACGCGTCCACCACCTCCCAGTCGGCCAACTGGTCCTCAGGAACCGGTTGGGCGACCTTGTGACGGGCGCGCGAAGCCAGTTTGCGGGCGGCGACGGGGGTGGTATCCAAGATGGCGGCGATCGTGGCGAACTCGAAACCGAAACTGTCATGCAGCACGAACGCCACCCGCTCCGAGGGTGTGAGCCGATCCAGGACCACCTGCAAGGCCGCGCCGACCGTCTCCGCGAGCGCGACGTCCTCAGCGGGATCCGGCACGACCTGGTCCGTCGTATTTCCAGCGGCAGGTTCTGGGGTGCGTGAGCGCAGGCGGTCCAGGCACAGTCGCGTGGTCACGGTCGTCAGCCAGGCCTGCATACTCTGGATATCGGAGTCCGTGCTCTGCAGCCGCAGCCACGCCGTCTGCACCATATCCTCGGCCTCATGAGGGTCGTTCAACACGCGCCTCGCGAGGCGGAGCAAGCGTGGGCGTTCTCGTTCGAATATCTGCGTAACGTCCACGATTTCCACTCTTCCAGCTCGTCCTGTTGCCTGGTAGACGAAGTGCCACGGCTCCATGTGACGAAGTGGGGTGACTGAATCACCACCTAGATCCCCGTACTCCGCGACCTGAGGTCTTTGCAGACAGCGTGGCGTCGAGTCCGGATGGTCCGATCAGCTCACCACGGGGCGCATCAGAGGTTGGCCGCCAGTTGCTCGACGGGGGCGAAGTCGTCGCGAAGCACGGGAGCGTCACCGGTGAAGGCATCGACGTCTTCGACCAGCTCACCATCTTCGGGATCGATCTCGAACGCCGGGAGCGGCCGATCGGAACCGACCAGGATCTGGTTGACCGGGCGGGCACTCGGCCAGTCCGGCGGCACCACGACAGCCCGATGCTCGAAGTGCTGGGCCAGCGTGGCCAGCTCAGCCTCAACGAAGCGGTTGTCATCACCGTCTATCACGTTCATGACGTAGATCCCGCCAGGACGGAGCACCCGATCCAGTTCGGCGACGAACTCGGTGGTGGTGAGGTGCCAAGGCACGGCCAGTCCGCTGAACACGTCACCGACGATCAGGTCGTAGGCGTCGGTAGGCAGATCGGCCACGGTGAGGCGTGCGTCGCCGCTGATCACTCCGAGGTCGGAGCCCGTCTCAAGGCCGAGCTCATCGCGCCCGATCTCGACAAGAAGAGGATCGATCTCCGAGACCAGGTTGGTCGAGCCCGGCCGGGTGGCGTTGACGTAGGCCGGCACCGAGAACGCTCCCCCACCGAGGTGGAAGGCGTCGATGGTGCCGTCGGGTAGGGCATCGATGACGTCACCGATGATGTTGGTATAGCGGAACTCCAGATGGGTCGGATCATCGAGGTCCACCGCTCCATGACGAAGGGTGTCGAGATGGAGGAAGCGGACCGAGGCACCATCGGGATCCGCTTCGACCCGACCACAGGCGTAAGCCGACTCGAACTCGCACGGCCCAGTCGTCAGGGCCGCAATGCCGAAGACGACCAGGCCTGCTGCAGCGGCACCAGCCACTCCGGATGACAGCCGTCTGACACCACCCCGGCGGAGGGTGAAGACGACGCCCCAGGCCACCAGGGCCAGGCCGACGGCCAGCACGATCGGTCGGGTCGGGGCGGCCGAGACGAGTACGAACCCGGTGAAGAAGGTGCCGAACAGGGCGCCGAAGGTGCCCGCGGCGGACAATCCGCCGACCACCTCGCCGGTCTCGCTCAGGCTCTGCAGACGCAGTTTGGCCACCATGGGGCTGATGGCGCTCAGCACCATGGCAGAGGGGAAGAATCCGAAGAACGAGAGCAACACGATCGCTGGCACCGAGGTCCCCACCCCGGGACCGAGCAGAGAGACCAGCGGGATCGATGACCAGGCCAGCACCCCACCGACGACCAGGGCGGGGCCGATCAGCGAATTCGGTTCATGGCGGTCGGCAAGGTAGCCGCCGAGGGCGGCACCGACCGCTATACCAGCCAGGATCGTCCCGATGATCCCGGTGAAGGTTTCGAGCGAGACCCCGACGTAAGGGGCCAGCAGACGGCCGGCCAGGATCTCGAGGACGAGGACGGCCGCTGAGGAGACGAACACCAGGACCTGTGCGTACCGCTTGCTCACCGTCACACGCTATCGGTCACCGCGACTCGCCCGACCAGGTGCCTACGCCAACTCTGAGGTGAGCGGAACGCACTGTCCGCTGTCTCCCCCTCACGATCGACCATGCCACGACACTGTAGCTACAGGAGGGCCTGCCTCTGGGCGGGTGGCCAGGTCCAGGCGGAGCGCAGGATGAAGGCCAGGAGCAGCACCTCGAGTCCGATGGAGAGGCCGTAGAAGAAGGCCCAGTCCCAGGGCTCCCCCACCGCGTTAAACACGGAGTAGGGGATGTAGAGCGTTGCTAAGACGAGGTTCGTGGCACGGTTCAGCCGGGCGGGCAGCGTCATGCAGAGCATCACCATGAGGGCCGGCATGGAAACGGACGCCAGAAAGAGAGTCAATAGCGTCGGGCTGATCTCGAAGGTGAAAACGAGCCCACCAAGAATGTCGTTGACGACGCCGGGTTTGTAGAAGTTCAAGATGTCGACGTAGATGTAGAGGAACATGAAGCTGGCCCATGCGGCGGCCATCTTGGCTTGCACGGGGATGTGCAGATCTTCCAGCGTCCTGCGGGAGGGCGGGTTGGCTCGTGCGGTGTGGGCTTGAGGTGTGCTCATCAGGTTGCTCCTTGGCTTGATCGGCTGGGTGATCCCACCTTCACGAACGCTGTCGGCGGGCACATCAGCCCCAGAGCATGATTCGACCTGTTCGCTGGCACGGTCGTCCTCTTATACTTTCGGCGGATACGCCGAGAACGCGGGCTGCCTAGGCTGACCGCATGGGCACCGAGGCGTTCCGTTCGCTGTGGGTCGAACCCCGGCCCATGAACCCTCCAGGCAGCAGGCCCCGGGACTGGGCCCTGGTCGCGGCCTTCATCTGCTGGTCCGGACTCGAAGCGGTGCTCCGCCCAGAGATGGCGCCTGGCCCGTTGCTGCTGCTCGGGGTCCTCGCGGCCGTCGCCCCCCTGCCGTGGCGACGCGGACACCCTTTCACGGCGGCCTCCGTGGCTTTCGGCCTATTGACCGTGGTCGACATCGTCAGAATTCTCACCGGATCTCACGGCGCTCTGCCCTCGAGTGTCTCGGCCACGCTCATCCTCACCTACGCCCTGTTCCGGTGGGGTTCCGGTCGGGAAGCCGTAGGCGGCAGCGGCGTCATTCTGCTCTGGTTGGCCATCACAACCGTCGCCGACCCCACCAGCCTGGCAGACACGGTCGGGGCGTACGCGTTCTTCTTGTTCGCCGGCGCGCTCGGCGCCGCGGTCCGGTATGGAACGAAGATCCGCGTCCGCGACATCGACCAAGCCAAGGCTCGCGAACGCGAGCAGCTTGCTCGTGAACTCCACGACACTGTTGCCCACCACGTCTCGGGCATCACCATCCAGGCCCAAGCAGGTCGAGCCATCGCAGCCTCCCATCCCGAACGTGCCATCCAGGCTCTGGCCATCATCGAGGATGCAGCGAACGAGACTCTCACCGAGCTACGCGACATCGTCGGCGTGCTCCGGGCCACACACGACACCGACTTCGCCCCACAGCCTGGCGTGGCCGAGGTCGAGCAGCTCGCCACCGACGCCCATACGCGCCCCTGCGTCGAGGTGACGCTCATCGGAAAGTTCGACGACCTCAGCCCGTCGATCGGCTCCGCGGTCTACCGCATCACCCAGGAATCCGTCACCAACGCTCGACGGCACGCTCGCCACGCGACTCAGGTCTCCGTCTCGGTCACCAGCGACGCCGATCAGATACGGCTGACCATCGACGACGACGGCTCCTCACCCGCTGGCGATCGCGCCCCAGCGGGCTACGGCCTGGTCGGTATGCGGGAACGCGCCTCACTCCTGGGTGGCACCTTCCACGCAGGCCCCACCGCCGCGGGTTGGCGGGTCGAGGCGGTTCTGCCCCGGAACGGGATGCCCCGATGAGCATCAGGGTCCTCATCGCCGACGACCAGCCCATCGTGCGCACCGGGCTCACGATGCTGCTCGACGCCCAACCCGACATCGAAGTGGTCGGCGCGGCCGCCGACGGGCGTGAGGCAGTCGCCCTGGCCCGCCTGTTGCGTCCCGACGTCGGCGTGTTCGACATCAGAATGCCGCTCATGGACGGCATCGAAGCCACCCGACACCTCGCCGGGCACGACGTCACTGACCCACTGCCGATCGTGATCATCACCACCTTCGACCTCGACGAGTACGTCCATGGGGCGCTCAAAGCCGGCGCCCGCGGGTTCCTCCTCAAAGACGCCGGCCCCGCCCTACTGACCCAAGCCATCCACGCCGCCGCCGACGGAGACGCACTCATCGCCCCCAGTGTCACCATCCGACTGCTCGCAACCTTCGCCCATGCACAAACCTCACCACCGAGCCAGCCGATCGAACCTCTCACCGCCCGCGAAGAAGAAGTCCTCGTACCCGTGGCACAAGGCCGGACCAACAATGAGATCGCCAGCCAGCTCTACATCACCCCCAGCACCGTCAAGGCCCACCTCGCCAGCCTCATGCGGAAGCTCGGGGCCCGAAACCGTGTCGAGGTCGCCATGTGGGCTCACGAGACGGGCCGCGTCTAGACCCCGCGGAGGGTCCAGAAGAAGGAAAGCACCGAAGTCCGGTCAGGCCGCTGCTCAGAGGGGCGACCGGATGTCCGGGCAAAGGCCATCCGAAGAAAAACACCCGATTTACAGGCGATCCTTGATCGGGTTCGCGGTGAGGCCGCACTCGACCCATAAGCCCAAGGCCCCCTTCATCGACCAGGGCGTCCTGCCCGACGTAGACCCAGGAGTCCGAGACTGTATCGCCCATGATCATCGGTGCGACATGATCGAGCTCGATCGTGTCGCGAAAAGCGTCACGACCGACCTTGACGAGCAACCCTCCCTGGCCGCTCGCACAGCAGTCATCCTGCCCTTCACCATGAAGGCCAGGCCGCCGAACATCTTCTTCTCGGCCTCGACGCGGCCGCTGAGGTGCGCGCGGACCCGCCCAGCTAGGTGCTCGTCGTATGCCATGCGCTCATTCTGACCGATGCCGTGGACATCCTGTCGGGTGTGAGCGGCGCGGCGGTCCCGCGACCAGGTGCAGCACAAGGCCCGTTCCCAACAGGGAGGCCCACCCCACCGATGACCTGCTCCGAGAGGCTGCCGGCTCGCTGATGATGACACGTGGTGACGTGGCGAACCGCCAGTACGACGAGATCAACCTCGAAATGACTTAGCTCGCCTCTCCCCGTCACTTCCCATGATGGAAGGCCCCGCTGCTTGGGCGCTTTGAGGCGTCGGTGAAGACAGGACGGGCTCAAGCCGCCATCGGATCGTCAGTGC
Source organism: Actinomycetales bacterium (assembly GCA_038258285.1). GTDB lineage: Bacteria > Actinomycetota > Actinomycetes > Actinomycetales > Dermatophilaceae > Ornithinicoccus. The sequence goes on from JBBSQA010000012.1 coordinate 78,875, forward strand.
GACGGCTCGGCGCTCCGAGTCCACCGTTTCCAACGCTTGCAGCAGTCCCACTCGCCGTGCACTCATCCTGCACGGTGGTCACCGTGGACCACGCCTTCACTCCGCGCTTCAAAGGTGGTCGTCGACCACCTGGTCCCGAGCTGGTGATCATGGCAACCGCAGGCAGCGACCTACGCCCGTGTCCTACGCATGTTTTCGTCGGGCCGAGGTGCACCCCTGCGTGCTGGACCGTCGCGGACGGCGCTGCACCTTCGCAATCACGTGGCCGCCCGCGACATCTTGCGTGATCGTCCGGATCTGCGTGAAGAGTACGCAGCGGTCAAACTGGCCCTGGCGGCCGACCCGGACATGGGTATCGATACCTACGTCGCCGCAAGTCGGCAGTGCTCCAGAAGGTCCTTGCTGAGTCCGACCTGACCCGGGTCGAGCGTCTGCCAATCCTGCGAGACAACGACCCCAGCGCCTGACGTCGACTTCTGAACTACTTCGAACCTGATTTCAGCAAGCAGGCGCGAGAGGGGGAACCCCCACCACTCTCCGCCCACTGCTCGGTGAACGGACGAGGAAGCCTTCCGACAGGTCGGCCTCAAACGTTACGTTAGGGCCGTGGTTGCGCGCAGGCAGGTTTTTGCCTACTCCGGGATGATCGAGGTCACGGATCAGCGGCTTGGGAATTCCGATCTAACGCGATTCGCGTTGAGCCTCACGGGGAAGGAGTCCGGCCAGGACGTCTGCTACCTCCCGACGGCTGTCGGCGACTCCCCTGTTGCAACGCGGGCGAAGTCGGAGGAGTTCGCCCGCGAGCACCCGCAGGTTCGCCTTAGCGTGCTGACACTCTTCACGCAGCCGAGCACGGAAGACATCCGTGGCCATTTGCTCTCACAGGACCTGATCTTGGTTGAGGGTGGCAGCGTCGTCAATCTCATGGCCGTATGGCGGGTCCATGGACTCCCGGAGATCTTGCGCGAGTGCTGGGAGGCCGGCGTGGTCTTGGCCGGCGCGAGTGCAGGCAGCATCTGCTGGCACACCGGCGGCCCCACCGACTCCTTCGGTGAGGAGTTGGCACCCTTCAACGACGGTTTGGGCCTGTTGCCGTTCAGCAATGGCGTCCACGACGACTTCTGCGATCAGCGTCGGCGAGAGATCTACCGACAGATGGTGGGCAGCGGGACACTGTCAGCCGGCTACGCCACGGAGGACGGCGTAGGTCTGCACTACGTCGGGACGCAACTGCAGGAGGCAGTGACGATCAAGGACCGCGCCAGCGCCTGGTGGGTCGAGCCGGAGCACGGCGGTAGCTACACCGAGGTCGCCGTACCAGCGCGGGCCCTATAGGACGCGCGCACACGGTGGCGTCCGAGCTTGGTTGAGCGTGGTCCCTAGAAGAGTGGTCGGAACCTGCATGAGCACTATCCGACCCCCTGCACAAATCACACCCTGACTCTGTTCGTCTGACGGATCCCCGGATGCCGATCGACTATCGGCCGTTCAGCGGGCTTCGAGTACGCGCTTCAGGGAGTCGAGGTCGGTGCGAACGGATTCGGCATCCCGGGTGAAATCGTCATACCGGCGACGAGGAGGGGCAACCCGACGGAGAAGAGGCCGAGGGCGCCGAGAACCAGCAGGACCACCCCACCAACAAGCTGCATGACAGTTGGACCAGCGGCGGCCCGGAAGAGACTGCCGAGTCCAAGGATGATCATCACGTGCAGGTGGAGTCGAGGTACGTCCTTCAAGGTCCGTGCAGGTCAGTCAGGTCTTGTCACCGTCCACCCGCTGCACCCAGTCGACCAAGATGGACGCGACCTGTTCGGGCTGGCCGAGCCAGGGGACGTGTCCGCTGTCGAGCACGTTCAGCTCGGCGTGTGGGATCAGCGATTGGATGTGCCGTGCGACGTCTCCACCGCCGACGGGGTCGTGGTCACCCCCCACGAGCAGGGTAGGTACTGTGACCCCGCGCAAGTCTGCTTCGGTGATGCAAGCCCTGCGACGGAAGCCTGTTCGAGTGAGCAGTGCCGCTGGGGAAATCAGCGCATGCACCTCCTCGTGGAGCGCGCGGACGCTCACCGGATCGTTGCCAGCAGCAACCAGAAGAGCCACCATGTCGGGATGGGCGCCGATGGTGTCGCCCTCGCCCACCATCTTGGCGAACTGGCGGACGGACCTGGGCGTCTCGCGCTGTCGCGAGATCAGTGCGCCGACCCCTGGCGTACCCATCAGTCGGAACGGCAGCGGCGCCTGCGTTCCGGGCAGTGACGGGGCGCCGAATATTCCGAGTCCGGACACGCGCTCGGGTCGGGCCAGGGCGAACCGCAACGACCAAAGCCCACCCATGGAGTGGCCGACAAAAAACGCGGCCGGCAGCTCGAGGGCATCAAGCAGCCGCTCGATCCAGACTACTGCGGTCTCGGTCGGGGTGGCGGCCGCAGCGATTGGGTCGCTCAGTCCGAAGCCGGGCCGGTCGACCGCGATCGCGCGAACGGTCTCCAGTTCCCTCAGGACCGGGAGCCAGAACAGTCCAGGACTGCCCGAGCCGTGGATGAACACCACAGTTGGGCCGGTCCCTGTGGCAATCGCATGCACGGAGGCACTGTCAGCGGTGCGTAGGCTCAAGCTCTTGAGTCCGGCTCGCGACGTGATGTGCGCGTGGATCTGGTGTACCTCATCTGGATGGGCTGGCCGGTCCTTTGGCTGTTGTCTCATCTCGACCTCGATCGGAGTTGGTGGGCCTGTCTTGAGTCTGCCCGGGCGAGGTGTCCGCAGATAGTCCAAAATTCGTACTGGTCAGGGTGGGTCCGCTATGGGAACACTTGGGTATGCACTCCTACCGGCAGTACTGTCCCATCGCTCGCGCCTCTCAGGTTCTTGCCGAACGCTGGACGCCTATCGTGTTGCGCAACCTGCTCACCGGAGCGGACTCATTCACGGAGTTGGCTCGGGGCGCACCCGGCATGTCCCGCAGCCTGCTCACCTCCAGACTGCGCGAGCTAGAGCGCGCGGGGGTGGTCGTGATCGATCCGCATCCAACGGGTCGTGGGCACCGCTACCGGCCGAGCGCGGCCGGATTCGCGCTGCGGCCAGTGCTGGTGGCCATGGGCACGTGGGCAGAGGAGCGGTTTGAACTGACACCTGAGGACAGCGACCCTGGGTTCCTCCTGCACAACTGGTGCCATCGCTACCTCGCGGTGGACCGACTCCCCGAACACTCAGTCGTTATCCGCTTCGACTTCACCGACCAGCCACCCAGCCAACGCCGACTGTGGATGCTCGTCGACAAAGGAGCGGCCGAGGTTTGCCTGACCGACCCGAAGATGGAAGAGGATCTGGTGGTGACGGCCGAGTCGACAGCGCTCGCACAGTGGCACACCGGACAGCTCGAATGGTCACAGGCCTTACGTGCAAAGCGAATCTGTGTGGCCGGCCCCCTGGGCCTGGCACGCGCGTTGCCCACCTGGAACAAGCGCAGCGTGTGGGCTTCATGATGGTCAACGCCTTGAAGGCCGTGCCCGGTTCCGTCGACGGGTGCAACCGCGCGGGTCCCGAATGCGGAACCATCACCGCCCAGCGATCCTTAACTGGAGACTCTGTGCCACAAATGGTGGCGCGTGGCATACTATACCAATGAATGCCACCCTAGTCCTTGGTCAGCAGGGCCGGCTCGTCATCCCCGCTGAGATCCGTGCTGCACTGGGGCTTGCCCCTGGTGATCAGTTGCACGTACATCTCCTAGGTCGACGCGTAGTGCTCGAACGACAGCAGGACGCAGTGACGGAGCTACGGGGGTTAGCGTCCGGAGTGCCCAACTCGCGCTCTCTAGTCGATGAGCTACTGGCCGAACGTCGCATCGCGGCCTCGAGCTCGGAGTGACGGTTCTCGACGCATCGGCCGTCCTCGCCTTGCTCCACGACGAGCCCGGCGCCGAGTTGGTCGCATCCAAACTCCGTTCAGCGTCTCTAGGGGCTGCCAACCTGGCTGAGGTGATCGGGAAACTGGTTGACGCTGGCGTGGACGTCGGGCGGGTTCGCGAGCTGCTCGCCGCTGCTGGCGTTGCCATTGA
>JBBSQA010000013.1:0-82127 GCA_038258285.1 Actinomycetales bacterium
AGCCGGCTTCGGTCAGGGCCGTGGCATCGGCGATAGCGAACGGCACGTTGAGCATCCGGGCCAAGGTCTGCGCCAGGTAGGTCTTGCCACACCCTGTCGGGCCGATCAGCAGGATGTTGGACTTGGAGATCTCGACGGCGTCGTCGCCCTTACGCCCTTCGCCGGCCTGGATCCGCTTGTAGTGGTTGTAGACCGCGACCGCCAGCGCCCTCTTCGCCGGGTCCTGACCGACGACGTACTGCTGCAGGAAGTCGTTGATCTCCCGAGGCTTCGGCAGCTGACCCAGACCCAGATCCGTGGTCTCCGCCAGCTCCTCTTCGATGATCTCGTTGCAGAGGTCGATGCACTCGTCGCAGATGTAAACCCCCGGCCCCGCAATGAGCTTCTTGACCTGCTTCTGGCTCTTTCCGCAGAAAGAGCACTTGAGCAGTTCACTGCTCTCGCCCATGCGTGCCACGCCGCGACCTCTCCTCGAGATGAACCCGCACCTTTGGCGGTTCCCCGCACGCTACCTCGCGAGCCGAGCCGATAACAGCCTTTACCTGCGAGCCCTGGCGTGTTCGCGCACCGATCCGCCCTCAGCGCAACGTGTCGTGTCTTCCGGGGTGAGTGACATCGCCAAAGACCCGGGCGGGGCGGCACAGCAACCGCACCGACGAGCCTCGTGCGGCCCGAGCGCGACCAGCCCCGGTGAATGCGCAGACTCATGAAGAAAGGCTGGGCGAGTGAAGAACGGGTAGCGTCGCGCGGATGGAACTTCTGTCGATGCAACTGCTGTGGACCGGATGGGCACCCATCATTCATACCCTGGTGCTGGGCAGCGCTGGCTACATTGCGTTGGTGCTGCTCCTGCGAGTCACCGGCGCCCGGACGACGGCCAAGATGACACCCCTGGACTTCGTGGTCGCCGTCACCCTCGGCTCGGCGTTCGGACGCACGGTGACGGCGGTGGACGTGCCGTTGGCGCAGGCTGTGGTGGCTCTCGCACTGCTCATCGCTCTGCAATGGCTACTCGCGACCGGGCGCGCGCAGTGGCACTGGTTCCGTCGGGCTGTCGACCCGCCGCCCGTGCTGCTCTGGTACAACAACGAGCTCATCAAGCCGAACCTGCGCAGACACCAGCTCACCGAGACCGATGTGCATACCGCCGCTCGCGAAGCAGGACACGGATCGATGGTGGGTCTATGCGCCGTGATCATGCAGCAGGACGGCTCGTTGGGCGTGATCGTCGACGGCTCGATGGGTGATGGTCAGACCGTTCTGCCCTACGTCGAAGGGGTGGACTCCACCCCTTGAGCGCCATGCGGCGCCGTGCTCGACACCCGGAGACGCCGCCTCGCAGATCCATGCCATGGTGGGTGGTGATGTGTGCGGTGATTGCTGCGGTGTTGGCCCCCGGGTCGGCTGAGGTGGACTCACGATGACGTCTGCCCTGGAGGGGGTGGTAGTCGCCGACTTCAGCCGGGTGCTGGCCGGACCGCTGTGCACGATGAACCTCGCCGACCTCGGTGCCACCGTCATCAAGGTGGAACGGCCAGGCACGGGGGACGACACCCGGCAGTGGGGTCCCCCGTGGGTCGATGGGCCCGGTCCACAGACCTCCACCTACTTCCAGAGCATCAACCGTGGCAAGCGAAGCGTGACCTTGGACCTGACCGATCCGGACGACTGCGCAGCCGCCGTCGAACTGGCCACGCGCGCCGACGTGGTGGTCGAAAACTTCCGTCCCGGGGCCCTGGACCGGTTCGGCTTGGGATACGAGCAGGTGCGGGCACTCAACCCCGGTGCGGTCTACGTCTCCATCACCGGCTTCGGACGTACCGGTGGGGCAGATCTGATGGGGTACGACTTCCTCGTCCAGGCTGTGGGTGGGCTGATGAGCGTGACCGGCGAGGTGGACGGCGCCCCGACCAAGACGGGCGTCGCTGTCGTCGACGTGTTAACCGGTAAGGACGCGACGATCGGCGTGCTGGCCGCCCTGGCTGCCCGGGCGCACTCGGGCCAAGGTTGTCACGTCGAGGTCGACCTGCTGTCGAGCTTGCTGGCAGCGATGGTCAACCAAGGACAGAGCACCCTGCAGACCGGCACCGCGCCGACCCGGATGGGCAACCGTCATCCCTCGATCACCCCGTACGAGACGTTGCGCTGCCGTGACGGTCTGGTGGCCGTCGCCTGCGGCAACGACGGCCAGTTCGCTCGCTTCGTGCAGGTCCTCGGTGACCCAACGATGGCCACCGACGCGCGGTTCGCCACCAACGCAGCCCGGGTCGTCCATCGGTCCGCGCTCGTCAGGCAGCTGGAGCGGCTGTTGGCCGCCGACGATGCCCAGTCGTGGCAGGAGCAGCTCACTCGTGCCCAGGTGCCGGCCGGCCGAGTCGGTGACCTTGCCGATGGGTTCGCGCTGGCGGAGCGCTTGGGCCTGCACCCCTGGGCCGACGTGGGAACGGGTGAGCAGCCCTGCCCGCAGGTGCGTCATCCCGTGCAGTACGACTCGGCTCTGACCGTGACGCCCACCCGCCCACCTCACCTGGGGGAGGATGACCATGAGGTCCGGGCGTGGTTAGCGCACCCTCAGTCACCCGAACTCCCCCGCCACGCCGTTCGCAGACCCATCTCAGAGAGGCCCACATGAGCACCGACACCGCCGCAGCCAAGAGCAGCACGTCCGTTCGACGCGATCCGATGGATCTGGCAGGCATCGACGACGTCCTCAGCGACGAGGAGAAGGCGATCCGCGGTGCCGTGCGCCACCTGTGCGAGGAGCATGTCGATCCCTTCGTGGCGGGCTGGTTCGAGTCCGGGCAGATGCCGCAGATCCGAGAGCTGGCCCAGGAGATGGGCTCCCTCGGCCTGCTCGGCATGCACCTCGAGGGGTACGGATGCGCCGGCATGAGCGCCGTGGACTACGGGCTGGCCTGCCTGGAGCTGGAGGCGAGCGACTCCGGGGTCCGCTCGTTGGTCAGCGTGCAGGGCTCGCTGGCGATGTTCGCCCTGTGGCGTCACGGCAGCGAGGAGCAGAAGCAGCAGTGGCTACCGCGGATGGCGACCGGTGAGGCCATCGGCTGCTTCGGTCTGACCGAACCAGACCACGGGTCCAACCCCGCAGACATGCGCACCCGAGCTCGTCGGGACTCCGACTCCCCCACGGCGGACTGGGTCCTCGACGGGGCCAAGATGTGGATCACCAACGGCTCCATCGCCGATGTCGCCATCGTCTGGGCCCAGACCGACGAGGGCGTTCGCGGCTTCGTCGTGCCGACCGACACCCCCGGCTTCTCGGCCCCCCTGATCAAGCACAAGATGTCGTTGCGCGCTTCGGTCACGAGCGAGCTCGTACTCGAAGGGGTTCGGCTGCCCGCTGACGCCGTGCTGCCCGAGGTCCGCGGCCTCAAGGGCCCGTTGTCCTGCCTGAACGAGGCGCGCTACGGCATCATCTGGGGGTCGATGGGTGCGGCCCGGAGCTCCTTCCAGACCGCGCTGGAGTATGCCGGGCAGCGGGTCCAGTTCGACCGCCCCATCAGCGGGTTCCAGCTCACGCAGAGCAAGTTCGCCCAGATGTCGATCGAGCTCACCAACGGCACGTTGCTCGCGCTGCACCTCGGGCGCCGTAAGGACGCCGGCACCCTGCGTCCGGAGCAGGTCAGCCTCGGCAAACTCAACAACGTCACCAAGGCGCTCGAGATCTGTCGGAGCGCCCGCACGGTGCTGGGCGCCAACGGAATCTCGTTGGAGTACCCCGTCATCCGGCACATGAACAACCTGGAGTCGGTGCTGACCTACGAGGGCACTCCGGAGATGCACACCCTGGTCGTCGGCCAAGCCTTGACCGGGCAGGCCGCCTTCCGCTGACCCACCGGTCAGCGGCGCGTGCGCTCCTAGAAGTGCGGTTCACGGCGCAAGGTCGAACTACTCGGGGGTGCCCTGGTTCTGCGGCATACCCCGCTGGGCCGCCACCCGGATCATCTCGTCGTGCGAGTCCTTGCCCGGTCCGACGTGCGGGATGCGGGTGATCAAGTAGGCGCCGGCCAGCGCCCACCCACCGAAGATCGCCCACTCGTAGGGCCAGATGAGCGCCGCATACTGCCCGGGGAAGAACTGGAATCCCAACGCCGCGGCCAGGATGACAGCGATGACACCCGTGGCGACGCCTCCTGGAGTGCGGAAGGGGCGCTCCATGTCGGGCTCGTTGCGACGCAGGACCACAAAGCTGAAGGCCACGAAGATGAAGGCGATGATCAGGCTGATGCTCCCCGCATCCACCAGCCAGACCAGCATCTGGCGGCCGAAGATCGGGGCCAGGATGGAGAGTCCACCGATGAAGATCAAGGCGTTCTTAGGGGTCTTGTACTTGGGGTGCAGGATGCCGAACCACGCCGGTAGCATCCCCGACTCGGCCATCGCGTAGATCAATCGACTGGCGCCGATCAGGAAGCCGTTCCACGAGGTCAGGATGCCGGCGATGCCACCCAGGACCAGGATCTTGCCCATCGTCTCGCTCCCCCACAGCGCGGCCATGCCGTCCGCCACCGCAAGCTCGGAGTTGGCGAGCTCAGAGGGCGGCAACGAGGAGCCCACGGTCAACATGATCATCACGTACCAAGCCACCGCAGCGAACAGCGAGACCAGGATCATGATCCCGATCTTGCGGTAGGGGAGGTTGATCTCTTCCGCCGACTGGGGGATGACGTCGAAACCGACGAACAGGAACGGCGTGGCCACCAGGACCCCGATGATGCCAGCGGCCCCGCCGGTGAACCACGGCTCCATCTGCGAGATGCTTCCGCCGCTGAAGGAACCGAAGATCAGCGCCGCGCCGACACACATCAGGAAGAGGACCGCGATCGTCTGGAACACGGCCGCAGCGCGGACGCCGCGGTAGTTCAGATAGGTCATGACCGCGGCCGCGATGACTCCGACGGCGACCCAGGACAGGTAGACCTCGTAGCCGGCGATGGTCCACAGCTTCACCGCCAACATGTCGGGAAAGAGGAAGAGCATGGTCTGCGGCAGGGCTACGGCCTCGAAGGCCACGACCGAGACGTAGCCCAACACCAGGAACCACGAGCACACGAAGGCAGCCCTGGAGCCGATCGCCCGCAGCACGTACTGATGCTCCCCACCGACCTGCGGCATAGCTGCTACCAGCTCCGCATACGTCAGCGCGATGAAGCCCATCACGATGCCACCGAGGACGAAGGCCACCGCCGCTCCGCCGGGTCCCGCGCCCTCGAGGAAGCCCCCGGTCAGCACGATCCAGCCGAAGCCGATCATCGCTCCGAAGGCAATGGCGAGTACGTCCCATTGGCCCAGGACCCTGGTGAAGTTCTCGTCGGACTCTGTGCTGTGGGTGGTCGACATGGGAGGAGAGTAGCGTCACTTGTGTTGCCGTGCTGTTAATTGCTCGAGGTCATACACTCGCCCGGTGACTGGTGACAACGTGCAAGAAGCCGAGAGGGACCAACAGACCGAGGCCGTCCGTGAGGGACCGCCGGGATGGGGTGCGGTGCCGGACGCGGAGTCCCTCCTTCCCGAGAGCCAGGAGCTGGTGACCCTCGAGAACTGGCAGAAGTGGCCCACCCTGGAGCGGTCCTTCGTCCGGATGCGCGAGATCATGCCCAGCCACGTCATCCCGGCCTCGTCCTATCCCATTCCGCTGGACTACGCAGCACACGGGCACGGGGTCGGCGACATCGTCGTCGATGCGCAGGCCGGGAAGACCGTCAACGACATCCTGGACTCCACGCACACCGACGGTTTCCTGGTGATGCACCACGGCCACGTCATCGAAGAGCGCTATCCGCGCATGTCCGACGACACGAACCATTTGGTGATGTCGATGTCCAAGTCGATCGTCTCCACTGTGATCGCGACGCTGATCTACGAAGGCGTGCTCGACCCCGAAGCCACCCTGGAGACCTACGTCCCCGAGGTCGCCAGCAGTGGGTATGGCGGCGCGACCCTGCGCGACCTGTTGGATATGCGCTCGGGCATCCGCTTCTCCGAGACCTACCTCGACCCCGAGTCGGAGGTGCGCGTGATGGAGCGGTCGATGGGCTGGGCGCCCCGCGGCGAGGACGACCCGGTCGGGATGTATCCCTTCATCCTGACCTGCACGTCCAAGCGACCGCACGGGGGTGACTTCGAGTACCGATCGGTCGAAACCGACATGCTCGGCTGGGTCTGCGAACGCGCGACCGGTCAGCGGATGGCCGACCTGATCGCCGATCGGGTGTGGACACCCATCGGGGCCGAGCAGGACGCCGAGGTCTCGGTCGACCCTCTCGGCTCGGCGATCCACGACGGCGGGGTCTCAGCGACCCTTCGCGACCTGGCTCGCTTCGGCCGCATGCTGGCCTCACACGGCTACGTCGGCGACCGCAGTGTCGTGCCCTCGTGGTGGATCGAGGACACCCTCAACCCCACGAGCGATGTTCGCGAGGCCTTCGCCTCGTCCTCGAACGAGCCCTATCTCCCCGGCGGTTGGTATCGGAACCAGTTCTGGTGCATCCCCGGAGATCACGGGCCGATCATGATGTGTATGGGGATCCACGGCCAGATGATCTTCATCGAGCCGAGCACCCACCTCGTGGGGGTCAAACTCTCCACCTGGCCCCTGCCCCAGGATGCGGAGAAGCTGCTGCCGACGATCGAGGCCTTCAAGGCCATCGGTCGTGCAGTCAACGCGACGGGCTGACTGCACGACCCGGGGTCCTCAGTCGCTACTTCAGGAGCGCGAAGAACGGTTGCTGCGCCGGCTGTTCAGCTGCGGCCACCGGCTGTACCTCATACAAGGCATGAAGGCCGTCGATATAGTGCCGACACTTCTCGGTGATCTTCCCGTCCTCGGTCTGCATCCGACTCTTGGAGACCAGGATTCCCAGGTCGGCCCCCTTGTAGAGGTAGGAGCCGGGCCCAGAGACCCGCAGGAAGAACGCCTCGTTGTCGTCGACCAGGTAGTGCCAGTCCAGGGTGTTGCGCTGGTACTCCAGGGCGCCGTCTTCACTCATGCGGTAGATGCCGGTCCGAGGCGCGTCGGTGACCAGACCGACCTCCTCGGTGGAGGTCTTCAGAATGAGTTGACTCCAACTGTCAACGGCCGCCAGCTCCAACCATCGGCCGTTCACTTCGTTGGTGTCGAAGTCGTAGTCGGCACCTAGATGGCCCAAGAGATGGAACAGATACAGCGGCACGTCGGCATATGCACCCGCAGAGACGTTGGTCATCGAGCTGATCCCGGAGAGGCGGGGGTTGAGCTCCCCCAGATAGACCTCGTCGTCGTCAAGGTCCACGAGCACATCCACTTCGAAGAAGCCCTTGTAGCCCTCCTGGCGGAGGCGGTTCCCCAACTTGCTGACGTGTTCCACGGCGCGGGCACGTTGGTCGGAGTTCAAGGCCTCGGGATAGACGTCGTTGCCGCACCAACCCCCGCGGTAGGGGGTCAGCTCGCTGTAGCCGGTGAGGTCGGTCATGAAAGGTCCGACGACGGTGCCGGTCTCGGTGTTGACGGCTTCGACGGCGATCGCTCGGTTGTTGATGCGCTTCATCACCTTGACCTCCTCGCCGACCACGTCGGAGGCCACCTTGTTCCACTCATCCTGACTGGAAACGAAGTAGGTGGTCTTCCCGGAGTCACCGTAGGCGAGCTGGAGCACCCAGTCCGTCCCCAGTCCGCCCTCCTCGGCCTGGGCCAGCAGGTCATCCCACGACTCCACCGTGGTCATGATGTTGGGGACGCTCGGCGCTCCGGCCTCGTTGCCCAACCGCGTCGTGACCATCTTTGAGTCCAGGTGTCGCTGCAGCTCGTAGGTCGGATGGATGATGTCCCATCCGGATTCTTTGCAGATCTGCTCGGTCTCCTCGTCGAAGAACACCATCGTGATCTTGGCTCTTTTGCCGGTCCGCTTAGCCGCGGCGTCGATGTGGGCCCTGACGTCAGGATGCCGCAGCAGGTAGTTGTTGATGTCCTCTCCACTAGTGAACTCTTCGTGCTCGATCTCCGGCGGCACGAAAACGCGAGGGTGGTAACCGTCCCAGGAGTCGTAGTAAGAGACCATCGAGAAGTTGCGGACCCATCGGTCCATGCCGAGCAAGTTGAATGCCGTCGCTCCCAAGAAGAACACGGGCGTCTCGTTGGTGCGGAAGAACGTGCGGATCTCGGACATGTTGCGCAGGCGTCGGGGCTCAGCGACCGTGGACGAGGGGGCAGTTGCGGACAAAGCGGGCTCCTCATGCGGGGTGACGGCGCCGGTAGGGACCGGGCTTGTGGTCATCTTTGCGTAGGTGGTCCGCAGGCTCAACCATCTACGCCGAAGTCGCCTACCGAGGGACGGTGATATCACGGTGAAGACTCTCGGTCAGGGCCCCCGCGCACCTTCGCGCGACGGCATACGTGGTGGACAACAACTCCGGGTCACTGGGCGTCGGCCAGTCCGAGAGCTTCAGGAAAACCAGATCGCTGGATGCATCCATCCAGAGCATCTGACCGTGTATGCCGAGCGCCAGGAGCTCCCGACCACCACGGACCGGCACCCAGAACTGGTTTCGGTACGAGCCGCCCCCCGACTCGGCATCGCGGGGATGACCGGCGCGCAGGTCCTTGACGAAGAACGGCGACACGATCTGCCGATCCCGGATCGCGCCCGAACCCAGGATCATGGACCCGAACCGAGCGAAGTCGACGGGGCGCATCGATAGGCCTCCGGAGTGCAGGACCTCCCCGCGACCATCGACGTCGAACACCGCCCCAGCACACCCCAGCGGCTGCAGCACCAGCTCGTGGGCCAGCTGGTCCATCCTGGACCCCGTGGCGCGCTCGATGACCCAGCCGAGAGCTTCGGTGTCCAAGGACCGGTAGGCGAACGGCCCGTCATGCAGACCCACCCGCGGGACGCGACACAACAGGTCTCGGACGGAGGCAAAACCCCCGTCGGGCACCGGCGCTCGCGCGGCCACCAGCTGCCCCAGCTCACCGTCCGGGCCGTAGGTCTCTCGATAGTCCCCACCGGTGCGCATGTCGAGCAGGTCACGCATGGTGACCCCTCGATAGCCCCCCTGGGCCAGCTCAGGGACGTAGGTGATGACACCGCGATCGGGGTCGACGACCTCGTCCTGGATCAACGACCCGGCCACGACGCCGAGCACGGACTTGGTGATCGAGTAGCCGGGTTGGGGTTCGTCCATACTGTCGGGTGTCCTCGACCAGGAGTAGACCGGCTCGCCGTGATGCAGAACCAGCAGCGCGGTGGTGAAGCTCTCCGTGAGGAACTGCTCCAGGGTCTGGCTCACTCCGCCGCGTCCGGGGACCATCGCCGCGCCCAGGTCGATCGGCGTCCCATGGATCATGATCAGACCGTACTATCTGCTCCGGGATCGCCTATCTCCCCGCCCGTGGCGCGAGTAGCCTCACCGGATGGAGTTCCTGTGGACCGGCTGGACGCCCATCGTCCACAGCGCCGTCATCGTGGTGGCCGGCTATGCCGCCCTCGTTCTGCTCCTGCGTCTGACGGGCGCCCGGACGCTGGCTCGTATGACGCCGTTGGACTTCGTGCTTGCGGTGACGATCGGCTCCGCGTTCGGCCGCACCATCACCGCCTCAGAGGTCCCTTTGGCGCAGACCCTCTTCGTGGTGACGCTCCTGATCGCACTCCAGTGGATCATCGCCGTCGGTCGAGCACGCTGGAGGTGGGTACGACGCACGGTCGACAACCCCCCGGTGCTGCTGTACTACGACGGCACGATGGTCGCCGAGTCGTTGCGCCGGCACCGGCTGAGTGAGGGGGACGTGCACACCGCTGCTCGACAGGCAGGCCACGGCTCGTTGACCGAGCTGAGCGCGGTGATCATGCAGCAGGACGGCGTGCTGGGCGTCATCCCCCACTGTGCCATGGGCGACGGCTCGAGCGTGCTCCCGTACGTGAGCGGTGGTCCACCCGTGAAAACCGGTCAACCACCGCCCGCGTCTGCTCCGAAGCCAGACTCCGAAGCGGGTCGCGCCTAGTCCTGCAGGGACGCCTTGCGGCTGTCCAGGACCTCGTCGACCAGGCCGTATTCCTTGGCCTCGGCGGCGATGAGGATCTTGTCCCGCTCGATGTCCTTGCGGACCTGCTCCACCGGACGGTTGGAGTGCTTGGCCCAGGTCTCTTCCAGCCAGGTGCGCATCCGCAGCACCTCGTTGGCCTGGATCTCGATGTCCGAAGCCTGGCCGTAGTCGCCGCCAGCCAGGGCCGGCTGATGGATCAACACGCGGGCGTTCGGCAGGGCGAACCGCTTGCCGGGAGCCCCCGCGGCGAGGATGACCGCAGCGGCCGAGGCAGCCTGCCCAACGACGAAGGTCTGAACGTCCGGACGGATGTACATCATCGTGTCGTAGATGGCCGTCAAAGCAGTGAAGGAGCCACCGGGTGAGTTGATGTACATCAGGATGTCGCGGTCAGGATCCTGGCTCTCCAGCACGATCAGCTGGGCGATGATGTCGTCCGCCGAGGCGTCATCCACCTGCACGCCGAGGAAGATGATGCGGTCCTCGAAGAGCTTGGTGTAGGGGTCCTGGCGCTTCATGCCGTAGGCGGTGCGCTCTTCGTACTGCGGCAAGATGTAGCGGCTCGACGGGGCCAGCGGGCCGGCGGACGGACCACCGGCATACGGGAACGTGGGTTGGTTCATAGTCTCTGTCTCTCGTCTCGTCGGCAGGTCAGGAGGTGGAGTCGTCGGACTCGGAGGAGTCCGCGCCTTGCGCTGGCGTGTCAGCGCCCGCTGCGGCCGCGTGCTCGTAGACGTGGTCGACGAAGCCGTACTCCTTGGCGTCAGCAGCGGTGAACCAGCGGTCGCGGTCGGAGTCGAGCTCGATCTGCTCCGGCGTCTGGCCGGTGTGCTCGGCGATGAGGTGTGCCATCTCGCGCTTGATGTGCAACATCTGCTCCGCCTGGATCTTGATGTCGCTGGCCGTGCCACCGATACCTCCGGAGGGCTGGTGCATCATCACTCGGGCGTGCGGCGTCGCGTAGCGCTTGCCCTTCTGCCCGGCCGAGAGGAGGAACTGGCCCATCGAAGCCGCCAGGCCCATCGCGACCGTGGCCACGTCGTTGGGCACCCACTGCATGGTGTCGAAGATCGCCATACCGGCCGTCACCGACCCACCGGGTGAGTTGATGTAGAGCCAGATGTCGGCTTCGGGGTCCTCCGCTGCCAGCAACAGGAGCTGGGCACAGATGGCGTTGGCGTTGTCGTCTCGCACGTCGGAGCCGAGGAAGATGATGCGTTCCTTCAGCAGACGGTTGTAGATCTGGTCGTCCAGACCCGCGATCGGGCTGGCCCCGGCCGCGACGATCTCAGAGTTGGTCATCGTTGCTCCTTGCTTTCACGTCAGTGGTGTCACAGGTCTGTGCTGTCACAAGCCGCGCTGTCACTGCTGGACGGCAGGTCGACCGCTCCTCGCTGGTGACACTAACGCCCGAGGTGCCGGACTCACTCCCGCAGGTATGCCGTGTTCGCCGTGAGCGCACAACGACGTCCCGGGCCGGGCACCAGCGCCGATGCCCTATCCGCCGACGCAACCACGCTTCCAGTAGCCCATGAAGGTGATCTGCTCCCGCCTGACACCACGGTCCTCGATGAGGTGACGCCGCACGGACCTCACCAGGTCGGCTTCTCCGGCGACCCACGCCCGGGTCGGCGCCGCCGCCGATGGCTGAGACTCCCGCGAGACGACCGCTGCTCTCGCTGCGGCGTGCTCACGCAGGGCTCCCAACAGCAGCTCGCCGTGAGGGCGATCCCCGCGAGCCATCCTGGAAACCGCCAGCTGAGGGCAGAGGTCCACCACGTCTGCGTCCAGCTCAACCGGGACTTCCAGCCACACCTCGCCGATCGTCTCCTCGGGCAGTTGACGGACGATGTTCGCAATGGCGGGCACCGCGGTCTCGTCACCCACAAGGATCAGCCGTTCACCCGGCCCCGGGGAGACGAACTCGACTCCACCGTGCGGCTGGGTCGACGCAGCGTCGGGCCCCAGGAGCACCAACGGCTGTCCCCTCTCCAGACGGCCTGCCCACCCTGACGCCGTGCCTCTGTCGTTGTCGCCGTGCAGCACGATGTCGATGTCGACCTCACCACGGTCCGGGCGAACGTAGCGGGTGGTGTAGGTCCGCAGCGGGTTACGCGTGGCCTTCGGGAGCTCTCGCCATCGGGGATACCAGTCGCTTCCGCGCGGCAGGTTCTCGTAGCCACCGCAGGGGGCAGGGAGAACGACCTTGACGCGGGCGTCCTGACCGAGGTCGAGGAACTGGTCGAGGTCGGACCCCGTCACGGTCATCCGGGCGAACGTCGGTGAGAGGCGTCGGATCCCGCAGACCGTGACGTCGAAGAACCGCCAGGCCGGCAACATCGCGCTCTGTGGATCAGGCTCGCTCATTTAGACAAGTCTACCGTGATCTAAATACACTGCGTGGTGTCACCAGAAGGCGAACATAAGTTAGGTTAGCCTTACCTAAGTTACCGATCGCCCGCCTGGAGAGACTGTGCCCCCGCAACCCCGCACCCTGCCTCGGAGCACGGTGAACCCCCGAGACGAACGGGTCCCCCCGGCCCCGCTCGGCCCTCGTGCCCCGTGGGCGGTACTCGCCGCCAGTGTGGCCGTCCTGGTCTCGGTCTGCCTCCTCAGCCTTTTCGTCGGATCCGGTGACATCCCCGCCTCGGCCGTCATCGACGCTCTGAGGAACGACGGCGCGAGCACCACCGACCTCCTCGTCCGGGACTTCAGAGTGCCGCGCACTCTGCTCGCCGTCCTGGCCGGGCTCGCTCTGGCGATGGCGGGGGTGCTCATGCAGGCGCTCACCCGCAACCCCCTGGCGGATCCGGGGCTGCTGGGAGTCAACGCCGGCGCGTACTTCGCCATCGTGATCGGGACCGCCTTCTTCGGCGCCACCATCACCAGCGGCCAGATGATCTGGGGTGTGGCGGGGGCCGGCATCAGCGCTGTCGTCGTGTACCTCATCGGGTCCACCGGCCCGGCCGCCGGGACACCAGTGAAGCTCGTGTTGGCCGGGGTGGCCGTCGGTGCAGTGTTGTCCGGTGTGGCGCAGGCCGTCACCTTGGCGAAGCCGGACGTCTTCGACCGCCTGCGCTTCTGGTCGGTCGGATCCTTGCAGGGCCGCCAGATGGACACCGTCGAGTCGGTGTGGCTCGTCATTCTGGGTGCAGCCTTCGTGGGGGTCCTGCTCGCGCGTTCGCTGAACGCCCTCACCATGGGCGACGACGTCGCGCGAGCCCTGGGAGCCCCGGTCGTCCTGCTCCGTACGCTGGGCTTCGCCTGCATCACCATCCTGTGTGGGGCCACCACCGCCGCCGTGGGACCCATCTCCTTCGTCGGACTGGCGGTGCCTTTCGTCGCCCGGTTCACGGTCGGAGTGGACCACCGGTGGATCATCGCCTTCTGCCTCGTCGCCGGTCCGGTCCTGGTCCTGTTGGCCGACGTGGCCGGACGGGTCCTCGTCCCTAGCGAGCTTCCGGCAGGGATCGTCACCGCCTTCGTCGGCGCTCCCGTGCTCATCGCGCTGGTGCGACGCACCACGTTGAGGTCCCTATGAGCGCCCCACCCCTCTGGCCCACGCGGATTCGGGTCGTGCGGGGTCCGCTGGGGGTGCGTCTGCTGCTGGACTCCCGCGCCATCATCACCGTGCTGGTGTTGACTCTGAGCCTCGCCATCCTGTCGGTCTACGCCCTGACGCGCGGAGCTGCCGCTATCCCCACCGGTGACGTCCTGTCGGCTCTGGTCGGACGGGGCGAACCCGGGACCCTCCGCGTCGTGACCGAGTGGAGGCTGCCACGGATCACTCTCGCCCTGCTGGCGGGTGCGTGCCTGGCCCTCAGCGGCGCCATTTTCCAGTCCATGACCCGCAACCCCCTCGGCAGTCCGGACATTCTGGGGTTCAACACCGGCGCCTACACCGGGGCCCTCATCGTCAGCCTGGTTCTGGGCACGGGCGCCATCTCGGTCACTGTCGGAGCCTTCGTGGGTGGTCTGCTCACTGCTCTTGCGGTCTATTTCTTGGCCTTCTCCCGAGGCGTTCAAGGCTTTCGACTCATTGTGGTCGGCATCGCGGTCAGTGCAGTCCTGTCTGCGTTCAACAGCTACCTGCTGGTCAGTGCTCGGTTGGAGGAAGCCGTGACGGCCTCGGTATGGGGGGCGGGCTCCCTGAACGGCGTCCGTTGGGCTCAGGTGGAGCCGGTGGCCTGGTCGCTGCTGGTCCTCGTCCCCGTGCTCCTTCTCGTCGCCCGGCAGCTCCAGATGTTGGAGCTCGGCGACGAGTACGCGCGAGCCCTGGGGCTGAGCCCCGAACGCACCCGCATCGTGCTCCTGGGGGTCGGGGTCGGTCTGGTCTCGGTCACCACGGCCATCGCGGGGCCCATCACCTTCGTTGCCCTGGCCGCTCCCCAGATCGCCAAACGCGTCGTCGGTGCTAGCGGACCGTGTCTCCTCGCCTCGGCCGTCGTGGGCGCAGCGCTGCTCCTGCTCAGCGACGTGATCGCGCAGCAGCTCATCGCCCCCAACCAGTTCCCGGTGGGGGTGGTCACCGCCTGCCTGGGCGGGGCATACCTGGTCTGGCTGATGACCCGACCGCAGAAAGGAACCTCATGAGACAGGTCGAGAGCTCGCCCGAGCTGGGCACGTCGCACGCGTGCATCGGGTACGGCGACCAAGCGGTGATCCAGGACCTCGACGTCCAGATCCCGCCTGGTTCGTTCACCGTCATCGTCGGGCCGAACGGCTGCGGGAAGTCCACCCTGTTGAAGGCTCTGGCCCGTCTCCTGCCTCCGTCCTCGGGGCAGGTCCTCCTTGACGGAGCCGATATCCGCTCCCGTCCCTCACGCTCGGTAGCCCGCACCATCGGACTGCTCCCCCAGTCGGCGGTGGCGCCGGAAGGGATCACCGTCGTGGACCTGGTCAGCCGTGGACGCTACCCACACCAGGGACTTCTGCGGCAATGGTCCGAGCAGGACGAACGGGCCGTCCGAGAGGCCCTGAGCGCGACCTCCACCCAGGAGTTCGCCACCCGTCGGGTCGACGAGCTCTCGGGGGGGCAACGTCAACGAGTCTGGATAGCGATGGTGCTGGCTCAGCAGACCCCGTTGGTCCTGCTGGACGAACCGGCCACGTTCCTGGATATCGCGCACCAGATCGAGCTGTTGGAGCTCTGCACCCAGCTTCACCGTGACGGACACACGCTGGTCGCGGTCCTGCACGACATCAACCAGGCCGCGCGCTACGCCACTCACCTGATCGCTATGCGCGACGGGGCGATCTACGCCCAAGGATCGCCGGCCGACGTCATCACCGCCGAGAGCATCCACCACGTCTTCGGGGTGCGGGCCCGTGTGCTCGAGGACCCTGAAACGGGCACTCCCATGATCGTGCCGCTAGCACGCCATGCGGTCCAGGCCGCCTCGTGACCTCCACCTCCTATCCACTCCTTTCGACCCCTCCAACGCCCGGCCCCTCCAACGCAAAGGACCCCTCATGAAAACCAGCGTCACCCTTACCTCCGCCGCAACCGCCGTCTCCCTGCTCCTGCTCGCGGGCTGCGCCAGCACGCAAGACGACAGCGACCCCCAGGACTCCGCAGACGACAGCAGCGCGCAGACCGGGTCAGGATCGGACTCCATCATCGCCACGGTGGACACCATGTTCGGTGCGATCGAGGTGCCCGAGCCCGAGGACGGCGAGCTGACCGTGGTGGCGCTCGGCTGGTCTGACGCCGAGATGGCCTTGGCGCTCGATGTCGTCCCGGTCGCGACCTTCGACTGGCAGGGCTTCGGCGCTGAAAACAAGGGAGTCGGCCCGTGGGCCACCGACAAGTTCGGCGACGTGAATCCCGAGATCATCGAGCGAGGTGACGAGACCCTGAACTACGAACAGCTGCAGTCCCTGGAGCCTGACCTGATTCTCAATACCCGTAGCGGCAACGACGAGGAGGAGTTCGACCGCTTGTCCGAGATTGCGCCCACCATTTTCGGGCCCGAAGGCGCGGGTGCCTACGCCACCGACTGGAAAGACCAGATGAGCATCATCGGTGAAGCGGTGGGCAAGCCGGACCAGGCACAGACCGCGATCGACGACACCCAGGCCGAGATCGACGAGGCAACACAGGACCACCCGGAGTTCGAGGGACTGACCATCTCCTCAGCCACCAAGTTCGGCGACGCCTACGGGGCCTACCTGGCCGGGGACGGACGCTTCGACATACTCGCCGATCTGGGTTTCGTCCTCGCCCCGGAGATCGAGGATCCGAAGTCCAGCGGCTTCTTCACTGACGTCTCGGCGGAGAACGTCTCGGTGCTGGACGCCGATGTGTCCGTGGTCCTGCCCATCGGATACACCCTGGAAGAGACTCAGTCCGACCCCCTGCTGGCCTCGTTGAACGTCGTCAGCGAAGACCGGGCGGTCTTCGTCGATCCTGACTCCGAGCTGTCCGCGGCCTACTCCGCCTCGAGCGTGCTCAGTATCCCCGTCGTGCTCGACGAACTGGTCCCAGACCTGGCCCGGGCCAGTTCGCGCGTGGCCTCCGATGAGTAGGCGGTCGCCGTCGTGGGCAGAGCGTGCACGGACCTCTTTGGCCCAAGCAGTGGTGGCGACCCTGGTGGTGCCGATCCGTCCAGGGGTCTATACCCAGACGATGGTCACGGTCGAGGCTCAGCCCACCGGCCGTCCTCGCGTGTGGTTGGAGCCGTCGTCACCGGTGCCATCCACTCTCGCTGACGCCGTCGCCACCATCGTCGTGCCCGGGCCCTCGCCCTTCCGCTGTCTTGCACTCGAAGGACGTCTGGAACCTCAGCCGAACGATCAGTCAGGATGTCAGCCCTACGAGATGTCGTTGCAGGGAGTCCGGCTGCTGGGCTCGGCGGCACGAGACGTCCCGGTGTCGTCCTTTCAGGCGGCCGAGCCCGATCCGCTACGGCGGAGGGCGGTCGCAGCGATCCAGCACCTCGAAGCCGCCCATCACGACGACCTCCTGGCCTGCGTACGAGCGCATGGCCACCCTGACGTGCTCCAGGTCATGCCTCGGTCGTTGGACCGCTACGGGATGGACCTTGCCGCCATCACGAACGAGGGGGTGGCATCGATCCGGTTGAACTACCGGCAAGGCCGGATCGACCGCCTCGAGGACGCCGAAGTCGACCTCCGCGCTTTCCTGGCCTGCCTGTGCCAGGAAAGCGATGACGCCTAGGCGTCCTTGGGTGAGTCGGCTTCAGTGACGGTCTCGGCGTCAACGTCCGTCTCGGCGTCAACGTCGGTGTCGGCCGCCGGGAACTCGTCCTGCGGGGCCTCTTCGGAGTCGCCGTCCTCCAACTCGCTGAGGTCGACCGTGTTGCCATCGGTGTCGACCACGCTCACGGTCTCCAACACGCCGGCCAGAGCCTTGCGGCGGCCGACCTCGGTGACCATGGCCGGGACCTGGCTCTCCTGGTCGATCTGCTGAGCGAACTCGTTGGGGTTCATGCCGTACTGCTGGGCCGTCATCATGATGTACTCGATGAGCTCGTTCTGCTCCACGTTGACCTGGTCCCTTTCGACCAGCGCATCGAGCAGGAACTGGGTCTTCATCGCCTTGCGCGTCGACTCGTCGACCTCCGCGCGGTGCTCGTCGTCCTCGCTGCGGCCCTCCTTGTCCAGGTGGGCGTCGACTTCCTGCTTGACCAACGCTTCGGGCAGCGGGATCTGCGTCATGTCCAGCATCTTGTCCAGCGCGCGGTCCCGCGCCTGCACGCCCTGCTCAAACTTCACACCCTGCTCGGACTGCTTGATCAAGTCGGCGTTCAGCTCTTCGACGGTGTCGAACTCGGAGGCCAACTGGGCGAACTCGTCGTCGACCTCAGGCAACTCGCGCTCCTTGAGGGAGATCAGCTTCACCACGACGTCGGCGTCGCGACCGGCGTGGTCACCACCGGCCAGCGGGCTGACGAACTCGACCGTGTCTCCAGCGGATGCGCCGATCAGCGCCTCGTCGAGGCCGTCCAGCATGGTCGCGGAGCCGATCTCGTAGGAGATCCCGGTGACCGAGTCGATCTCTTCGTCGTCAATCGTGGCGGCGAGATCGATCGAGGTGAAGTCGCCGTTCTGGGCGGCGCGGTCGACACCGACCAGCGTGCCGAATCGAGCCCGCAAGTTAGCCAACCGCTCAGCGACGTCCTCGTCCTTCACCGACACCGGGTCGACCTCGACCGAGATGTCGCCGAAGTCGGGAAGGTCGAAGTTCGGGACGATGTCGACCTCGGCTTCGAAGATGAAGTCCTGTCCGTCAGCCATGGGCAGCTCCGTGAGGTTGACCTCGGGCTGGCCCAGCGGGCGGAGGTCGTTCTCCTTCATGGCCTGCGTGTAGAACTCCGGAAGTGCGTCGTTGACCGCCTCCTGCACCACGGAACCACGACCGAACCGCTGGTCGATGATCCGCGACGGAACCTTGCCTTTGCGGAATCCGGGCACGTTGACCTGCGCACCGATGGTGGCGTATGCCGCATCCAGGCGTGGCTTCAGCTCGGAGGCGGGAACCTCGACGGTCAATTTGACCCGGGTCTCGGTCAGGGTTTCGACGGCACTCTTCACTACGGGCACTCCAGAATCAGATCGGGTTGGTGTGTTGATCGGCGCACTGGTGAGGCTCACTGGCCTACCAAGCGGTCATGGCATGCTAGTCGGTCGGGGTAGCCGGATTCGAACCGGCGGCCTTCCGCTCCCAAAGCGGACGCGCTACCAAGCTGCGCCATACCCCGTCATCGTGCTGTTGAGGCAGTGGTGTGCTGACTCGTCGTCGCTCCAGCGTGCTGGGTTTGCATCGCAGCGGCGGCCGTTAGACTATCTCCTCGGCGCGACGGTTTTGCACGTCTCGCTTGCGGGTGTAGCTCAATGGTAGAGCCCCAGTCTTCCAAACTGGCTACGCGAGTTCGATTCTCGTCACCCGCTCCACAGGTTGCCGCCAGGCAGGGTCTTTAACTGCCGGACCCCCACGGACATCAGGAGGAACACATGGGATTCATGGACAAGGCCAAAGAGGCCCTCGCCGGCCACTCCGACAAGGTCGCTGACGCCGTCGATCAGCACTCCGAGCGTATCGATGACGCCATCGACAAGACGGGTGACTTCGCCAACGACAAGACCGGCGGCAAGTACGCCGACCAGATCAACAGCGGCGGCGACACGGTCCGCAAAGGACTCGACCGCCTCGACGGCAAGGACGACGACTTCGCCGGCGACACCTCGGAGAAGGACGCCTTCGACAAGGGTGACTTCAAGAACGGGATGGGCACAAACAAGCACTAGGCGCGCATCAGCGCCTCATCGCCTCATCGCCTCGCGGAGGTTGACGACGAACACCAGAAGCGCCGCGAACAGCAGGGGAACGGCGATCACGGCCTTCCACTCCAGCCAGGCGAAGTACAAGCCAGCGAGCACCAGCGCGGCCACGCCGAACCTCATCGCCACGGCCATGAACTGACCGCGCAAAACGCCTTCCACTGACATCAGGATCAGCACGGAGTAGACGGCGAACAGGGTGGAACTCAGCCCGAACACCGGCGAGATGACCGCTGCGATGGCGCACAGCATCAGCGGGGTCGAGACGACGGACCACCAGGATAGAAGTCGCCCGCGAACCCCACGCACAGGCTCCATCGGCAGAAGGCGATGCCTGAGGTGATCATGCGGATCGCTCGCTTCCTCCCCGGCTTCGACCCCGCCCTGCATACGCGCGAGTTCGTCGGTCAGTCTGGTCTGCTCCATCCGCAACTCAAGGGACCGCTGTTCCTCGGGCTGCAGACTATGGACCTCCGGTGATCCTGGCGCCAACCCTGCCGCCTCGGTGCGCAGTGAGGTTCGGATCCGATCAACCTCCGTCTCAACCTCGCGGAGTCGGGCCCGGACCTGGTCGGCTCTGATCCGCACCAGTTCCTGCTCACGCTCAGGGTTGGGTGCGACCTTGGCCAGGCCCGACCAGCCCACCGGGTCGGCCCAGGACTGACGGACGGTGCCGTCCCTTTCGTAGCGAGGCCCTGCCGGCCCGCGTTCACCCCCGAGGCGGTCGCGGGTGTCGTGTCCCCAGAGGCCGCGATAGGTGCGCACCCACTCTTGACGGTCGTCCAGCAGCACCGGATGCCACGCCTCCGCCTCGCCCGGCCCTACCGCTCGGCCATCGCCCCGCGCATAGTCGACATACGGAATAGCCACTCCGCCTCCGCTGCGTGCTGTGGCCGACCACGGGGTGAAGATGCGTGCGGCCCTTCCTACCGTCCGTACGAACGCGGGCATGGTGGGTGGCTGCACCGTGATCAGATAGTCGCCGGCCAGATAGGCGCCGGAATGGGACCCAGCGCCGGCGAAGACCACGGGATGCCGCCCTCGGGCCAACGTCAGGTCGGGGTCGTCCCATCGGCGCCTGAGGTCATCCCCGGTCTCGTCGTGGGCGGAGAAAACCACCCACCGGGCTGCTGGAAGCCCATCCGGGTCCGGCGGTCCCTGCCTATCGAGATAGATCGTGACCTGCTCCCAGTCCCCCTCGTGTTCGTTCACGCCGCCGAAGCCCGACCTCCAGTTGTTGAAGCAGTAGAAGAACCAGTACTGACACACGACCCATGGCCCGTCGTGAATGATGCGTCCGTAGTAGGTCGGACGTTCCGGCTGGAGGTAATCCCGCTGGATCAGGAAGGAGCGGGCAGCGCTTCCCCCGGGCACGCTCCCCCGAAACAGGAGCGAGAGTCGATTGAGCGAGTCGACGGCCCGGGCGGTCACGCCGACGGACGCCAGCCTGCTCGCGCCCTGCAACAGGGGAGGTCGCTCCTTCAGAGGGATCCGCGGCGCCACCTTGGTGTCGGCCCCGGTATCGACCGCCGACAGAGCGTGTCCCAGTCCTTGCGAGACCTGACAGTGCTCCGCCAGCTCGTCCAGGTCGAGCTGGGTCGAGGAGTAGCAGCGGCGGGTCTCACCTTTGCGATCGTCACTCCACAGCGTCGCGCGCTCAACGTAGCGGCCTACGGAGACAGGAAAGAAGAACTCACCGTTGGTGAACCGGACCACAGGCTCGAAGGCACGAAGCAGCTCGACGTCCCTCCGTTCGGAGTCGGCAGCCATCTCTACTCCATCGCGGGCAGCGTCTGGTCGGACTCGTAGGCGCTCATCATGTCGATCCGCCGTTGATGGCGTTGCTCGCCGGAGAACTCAGTGCTCAAGAACGCCTCGACCATGGCCCGCGACTCCTCCTGGGTCTGCATCCGGGCCCCGATGGAGATGATGTGTGCGTTGTTGTGTTGACGCGCCAGCGTCGCCAACTCCGTGGTGTAGCACAGAGCCGCACGGATGCCTGACACCTTGTTAGCGGCGATCTGCTCCCCGTTGCCTGATCCGCCGAGCACGACTCCCAGCGACCCGGAGTCCGCCGCCACGGCTTCGGCGGCCCGCAGCACGAACGTCGGGTAGTCGTCCACCTCGTCGTAGCCGAAGGGCCCGTGGTCGGTGACATCGTGCCCCTGCTCGCTCATCCAGTCCCGCAGGTCCTGGTGCATCTCGTATGCCGCATGGTCGCCTCCGATATGAACCCGCATGTTGATCTCCTTGGTCGCTGGGACGGTGTGATGAATAGGCCTGTGGGCACACCATGACACCATCGAGTCATCTCATCTACCCCTACCTATGGAGGACTGCGATGCCCGGCACGAACTTGACGCGGGACGAGGCTCAAGAGCGTTCGTCGCTGATTTCGGTCGACTCCTACGAGATCGAGCTGGACCTGACCCGCGGCCCGGACGTCTTCGGGACCAAGACCACCGTCCGCTTCGACGCCACTCGTGAGGGCGCCGACACGTTCATCGATTTGATCGCCCACGAGGTGCAGTCGATCGAGCTCAACGGCAAGCCGCTGCAGGTCAAGGACGTCGTGTCCGACTCCCGCATCGCCCTCCTCAGCCTTCAGAGCAGCAACGAGCTCACGGTCGTGGCCCAGGGCGACTACATGAATACCGGCGAGGGGCTGCACCGCTTCGTGGACCCCGCGGACGGAGAGGTCTACCTCTACACGCAGTTCGAAGTGCCCGACAGTCGCCGGATGTATGCCGTCTTCGAGCAGCCGGACCTCAAGGCCACGTTCGCGTTCACGGTCGACGCACCAGCGCACTGGCAGGTCATCTCCAACCAGCCGACACCGGACTCCACGTCGGCGCCGGAAGCCCACAACGTGGACGGGATCGATGTGGCGCGATGGAGCTTCGAGCCCACGCCTCGTATCTCCTCCTACATCACCGCACTCGTGGCCGGTCCCTACGACGTAGTGCGGGACCGGGTGGAGACCAGGGGCGGCAGCGTGCCGCTGGGAGTGTTCTGTCGCAAGAGCCTGACCCAGTATCTGGACGCGGACAATATCTTTGACTGCACGAAGGCGGGCTTCGCGTTCTACGAGCAAGAGTTCGACTGCGCGTACCCCTTCGCGAAGTACGACCAGATCTTCACCCCGGAGTACAACATGGGAGCGATGGAGAACGCGGGTTGCGTGACCATCGTCGAGCAGTACGTGTTCCGGTCCAAGGTCACTGACACCATGATCGAGCGACGAGCCCTGACGATCCTGCACGAGTTGGCGCACATGTGGTTCGGCGACCTGGTCACCATGCAGTGGTGGGATGACCTATGGCTCAACGAGTCGTTCGCCGAGTGGGCATCGACGGTGTGTCAGGCCGAGGCCACGGGCTGGACGGAGGCGTGGACGACCTTCGCTACCTCCGAGAAGGCCTGGGCCTACAGCCAGGACCAGCTCTCCTCGACGCACCCCGTGGCCGCCGACATGGTCGACCTCGCTGCTGTGGAGGTCAACTTCGACGGCATCACCTACGCCAAGGGTGCGTCGGTGCTGAAACAACTCGTGGCCTACGTAGGCCGGGAGTCCTTCCGCGACGGACTGCGGGCCTACTTCGCCAAGCACTCCTGGGGCAATACCACGTTGGCCGACCTGCTGGTCGAGCTGGAAGCGACGTCTGGCCGAGACCTGAGCTCGTGGGCGCAGCTGTGGCTCCAGACCGCAGGGGTCAACACCCTGACACCCGAGGTCGAGGTCGGCGACGGCGTGATCACGTCGGCCACCATCGTGCAGAGCGCTCAGGAAGGCTTCCCCACGTTGCGTCCGCATCGGTTGGCGCTCGGCCTCTACACGGCGCAAGGCGACCAGCTGGTGCGCACGGACCGGGTCGAGCTCGATGTCGATGGCGAGCGCACCGACGTGCCGGAGCTGGTCGGTCGCCCGATGCCGGACCTGCTGTTGGTCAACGACGAGGACCTCGCTTACGCCAAGATCCGGCTCGACGCTCACTCGTTGGCCACAGCACTGGACAACCCTCGCGCATTCAGCGAGTCCCTCCCTCGCGCCATGGTGCTCGGCGCAGCGTGGGACATGACTCGAGACGCTCAGATGCCTGCATCGGACTATGTGCACCTGGCTCTGGGGGCGCTAGAAGGCGAGACCGACTCGACTCTGCTGCGCATGACGTTGATGCAGCTCAGCAGCGCGGTACTGACCTACTCCGCCCCTGCCAACCGAGCAGAGCTGAAGGCCGCCGTGAGCACCGGTCTGCACCGTGCCGCCTTCGGGTCCGCTCCTGAGAGCGATGCCCAGCTGCAGCTGGTCGGAGCGTGGGCTTCGTTCGCTTCCGAGCCGGACGATGTGGCAGCCGTGCGAGGGGTCTTGGACGGCTCTACCCCCCTTGAAGGCTTGACCCTGGACCAGGACATGCGCTGGACGCTCTTGACTGCGCTGGCGAGTGCCGGCGACGCGGGTGCGGACGAGATCGACGCGGAGCGCAGCGCAGACAACACCGCCACCGGGCGGGAGAAAGCCGCTCGGGCCATGGCCGCCCGGCCGACGGCCGAGGCCAAAGAGGCAGCATGGGTTGCCGCCGTGGAAGGCAGCTCACTGCCCAACGCGGTGGTCTCATCCACGGCTCTCGGTTTTGGTCGCGCTCACGACACTGCGCTGCTGCAGCCCTTCGTCGCTCGCTACGTCGAAGCCATCGAGGGAGTCTGGGCCTTCCGCACGCACGCGATCGCCAACACTCTGGCGACCGGCTTCTTCCCCATGGCAATTGCGGACGAAGGACTTCTGAACGCCACCCAGGCCTGGTTGGACGAGCACCCTGACGCAGCCAGTGGGCTACGGCGAACGGTGAGCGAAAACCGGGACAGCGTTGCCCGTGCGCTGCGAGCACAGGCGGCGGACGCTTAACGGCGGACGGCTCTCGTTCAGGGCGCCTGTTACCTCTCGACAGTATTGCCTCCACACCCTCTTCTACTCTCGAGGTCTTGCGGCTGAGCGCTGCGAAGGGTGGAGAAGGGGTGATGAGTGACGGACGGGTGATAGGTGGCAGCGCCCTAGAACGGAGGCGGCTCGACCTCGGTGGTGAGCCCCGGCCCCCGACCAGCGATAGGTTCCAGGCCAAGAAGCTCACGGGGCGTCAACTGGTGAAGCGGCAGGCCAGGTCGCCGGCGACCGTCGCAACGATGGAAGACCCCCAGCGGTCGTCCGGCGAAGTAGGCGTCCGGATGGTCGGGGTTGTCATCCATGCCTTCGAGCCATCGATCCTGGCCCTCCCGCGAAGACAGAGCCGCACCGCGCCCGGGCCAGCCGCCCACGGAAGGTCCCGTAGTGGGCATGGTGGCGGATGGAATCGTAGTCGTGCTAGAACCACTGGCCTCTGCGTCGATGCACTGATCCGTCGTGCTCATATGAGTACATATGTACGAACTCGACAAGACTTCCGGCCCTTGCGGTGACGGTAGGACGGAGGAGGTAGCGTCGCGCCATGGACCAGGCCGAGATCGACGCCTTCTGGCGAGACACCCAGATCCGCGGCCAGCTGAACCCTGCCGGCGCGTATCTCGGTCGCACTGTCGACGAGGCCCTTCCCCCTCCAGCCTGGTCCTTCGGCCCCGACCAACGTGGGGCCGACGAACTGTTGGCCCTGGTCCTGGCGGGGACGAAGACCGCCACGTCGTCCGCCCGACACGAGTACGAGGAAGAGGGCGAGGATCTGCCTACCCCCGGCATGTTGGCCATCCTCATGGACGGGGCAGAGCATCCGCGGGCGCTGATCCGCACGACTGCTGTGCAGGTCGTCCGCTTTGACATGGTGTCGCCCGAGCACGCGTGGGCCGAAGGAGAGGGAAACCGAACTCTGGAGCACTGGCGGCGCGAGCACCACGCGTTCTTCGCCGATCCGAGCGGTGCCGTGGATCCGGGCATGCTGGTCGTGCTGGAGCGCTTCGTGGTGCTGGCCTTAGGCCCCCGTCGTAGCCGGTTGGGAGTGCGGCAAGACGCCTAGCTGCGGCGAGATACGGTGCGCGCCAGCCGCCGTGCACTGCTCCGGGTGAAAAGCTCCTCCAGTAGGAGCGGGCGCCCTTCGGGCCCGGCTAGAGGCACCTGCCAGTTGGGGTACTCCTCGTGGGTGCCTGGCTGGTTGATGATCCGCACGTCCTGGGCCAGGTCCGAGACCGAGACCCCGATGAGCTTGGCCGGCGCCCACGTCAGATAGCGATGCAGCGCCTCGACCTGCTCGGCGATACTCGCGCCTTCGCGCAGCACGCCGCGAAGACGCAGCTCGGCGAGAACTTCCTCACGCGCAGACTCGTCCTCCCCCAGCTCTTCTTCCCAGGCCCGCGTCAGGAGCCCGAGGTCGCGGCGCAGCTCCATGTGTACTCCGTCGAGGTACCCGGCGGTGGGCGGCAGATCGTGCGTGGTGACCGTCGCCAGACAGAGCTCGCGGTAGCGCTCGGGTGGCACCGGCCCCTTCTCGTTGCGCTCGAACCACAGGATCGAGGTGCCGAAGATCCCCCGCTCGCTGAGGTAGTCCCGGACCCACGGCTCGACCGTCCCCAAGTCTTCCCCGATGATCACAGCACCAGCCCGATGCGCCTCGAGCATGAGGATCCCGATCATCGCTTCGTGGTCGTAGCGCACGTAGGTGCCCTCGTGCGGCTCCAGACCCTCCGGGATCCACCAGAGGCGGAAGAGGCCGATGACGTGGTCGACCCGCAATCCCCCGGCGTCACGCAGAACCTTATGCAGCATCTCGCGGTATGGCGCGTATCCGGCTTCGGCAAGCGCGGCCGGCTGCCACGGAGGCTGACTCCAGTCCTGGCCGCGTTGGTTGTATTGGTCCGGAGGCGCACCGACCGTGACCCCCCGAGCGAGTGAGTGGCGCAAGGCCCACGCGTCGGCGCCGTGCGGGTGCACGCCGACCGCGAGATCGTGGACTACACCGATGCGCATCCCCGTGTCCAGCAGGTCGCGCTGGACACGGGCCAGCTGCTCGTGAAGCACCCACTGCAGCCAGCAGTAGAACTCGACGTCCACGGGATGCTCAGCACGGTAGGCGGCGACCGCCGGATCGGCCGGGTCCTGGAGTTGACTGGGCCACTGCGACCAGGACGGGCCGTACTCCGAGGTCAGTGAGCACCAGGTTGCGAAGTCGGTCAGCGACGGGCCGTCCTTCTCACAGAAGGCGTTGAAGGCGCGCTCGCGACGCACGGAGCGGGGTTGGCGGAAGACCATCCGGAGCGCCGCTTCCTTGGCGACCCACGCCGGGTCACGCTCCAGGAAGTCCAACTCGAGATATTTCTGCGCGTCGTCGGCATGCCACTCGATCAGCTGGCGCTCGGCTGCAGAGAGGTAGCCGACCTCGGGCACATCCTCAACGCGGATATACAGTGGAGAGACGAATCGGCGGGTGGTCGGCAGGTACGGTGAGGGCTCGATGGGCGGGTGCGGTTCCGCTGCGTGCAAGGGGTTGACCAGCACGAAGTCAGCGCCCATTCCCGCGGCCCAGGCCCCCGCGTCGCCCAGGTCGGCGAGATCGCCCAGGCCCCAAGACTGCTCGGAGCGCATCGCGTAGAGCTGGGTCATCAGACCCCACTGCTGCTCGCCGTCGGCGGCCAGGGAAGGGGGAAGGTCGAGCCGACGCGGGTACACCACGACCACACACGAGGCGTCGTGAGGAGACGACCCACCTGTGCACGAGACATCCATCCGGTGCCATCCCAGCGGGAGGTCCTCGGGCACGTTGACGGTGTGGCGGACCTTCACCGTGGAGTCGACCACGCGCGTTGCCTGTTCCTGCTCGGCCAGGACGAGGGTCCGAGTGTGACCACTCTCCGTGCGGACGCTGACGGCGACCGTCTCCCCCTCGGCCGCATGGACGTGCACCACGGGCCGCGAGCCCTCCTGGATGACCACCACCGGCGGAGCCACGCGCCGCCAACGATCGTCCTGCGCGGTCTTCAGCGCGAGCGCGGCCGCTTCCTCGTCCGCCGCTCCGACGCCGAGCGCCGTCAGCACCGATCGCACCGTGGTCGACGAGACGGGCCGATAGTTGCCCTGCCAGTCCCAGAACTCGGTCGCCACACCGTAGGCCTGCGCTAGCTGGCTCAGACTCTCAGGCAGTGACTGCGGCACGTTCGGTCCTTTGAAAGAAGGGTGGGTGGGGCACACGAAGTGCCTCAGTCTGACAGGCCACGGATGCCGAGTGAGACAGAATGCACGGTATGCCGTTCGACACCTGGACAGAATTCGGTACGTGGCTTCTGGGCCCTCCGCTGCGCATCGTGCTCATCATCGTGGCTGCCTTCTTCCTCCGATGGCTGCTCGGACGGGCGATCGCAGGGGTGGAGTCGGCCATGCTGAGCCGGGTCGACCAACGGCAGGAGGAGCGCCACATCGGCAAGGTGCTGATGGACTCCTACGGACCGGACGTCGAACGCCGTCGCCAACGCGCGCTCACCCTGGGCTCCCTCCTGCGCAGCGTCTCCGCTTTCGTCGTAGCGGTGATTGCCGTTCTGACGATCATGGCCGAGCTGGGCCTGCCCCTCGGTCCGCTCCTGGCCTCAGCAGGAGTCGGCGGTGTTGCTTTGGGCTTCGGTGCGCAGTCCCTGGTCAAGGACTTCCTGTCGGGCATCTTCATGGTGATCGAGGACCAGTACGGCGTCGGCGACGTGATCGACACGGGCGAGGCGATCGGCACGGTGGAGGAAGTCACCCTTCGGATTACCCGCCTGCGTGACGCGGCAGGAGTCGTGTGGTTCATCCGCAACGGCGAGATCGTGCGGATCGGCAACAAGAGCCAGGGCTGGGCCGCCGCCTACATCGACGTGCCGGTGTCCTACGAGGAGAGCCCCGAAGAGGTCATCCCGATGTTGCAGGACGTGGTCACCCGGATGTACTCCGAGGAGCAGTGGTCCGCCAAACTCATCGAGCGTCCGACCGTGGCAGGCGTGGAGTCTGTCTCCGGAGGCGTGATGATCATCCGGATCATTGCCAAGTGCACCCCCGGCGACCAGTTCGAGATCGCTCGAGTCGTGCGCCAGCGAGCCAAGGCCGAGCTGGACGAAGCCGGCATCCGCGGACCGCAGATCACCCCGTTCGGCACGCAAGCCTGACCGCCCGCGGGGGGACGTCGGCAGAGTCCGGGCGTAGCATCCCAAGATCATGATCGGCGCGACGCAGCCCGCTCAGTTCGCCGACTTCGTGCACGCCCGCACGGCGTCGTTGAACCGCACGGCCGTGCTCCTCGTGCCGGACCCGGGCGGAGCAGAAGCTCTCCTGCAGGAGAGCCTGACCCAGGCGCGGCGACGGTGGAAGAACATCGACGGATCACCCGAGGCCAGGGTGCGGTCCACCATGATGCGGCTCTTTCTCCGCTCAGACGATGTTGGTGAGCGTCGCGACCCTGCTCCTGACGATGCGTCCTCGCCCCACTCGGCGAGCACAGACCGACGTCTTGGGGACCCACTGGAAGGCCTCTCGCCGCCTCAACGCGCCCTCACCGTGCTCGTGGCTTTCCACGGCCAATCCTCCACGCAGGCTGCGCGATCCATGGGCCTCGGCACCCGAGCCGCGGCCGTCGAGCAGACACGGGCTTGCGCGACCCTCGGGGTGTCCGCACTGGACCTGCTGGCCCCGATCCTGACCGAGGTGGCCGAGAGCTACACCCCACCGGATCCGGCCGAGCTCACCGCCTACGCCGAGGGTAGGGCCGAGACCCAGGGGAGGCGACGACGGCGCGGTTGGGTGGCTGCCGTCGCAACCCTGCTCACGCTGGTGGTCGTGGGCATAACCCTCAACGGACCGGAAGGAGGCATGGGTGAGCGGGTCCAGAAGCCGACTCCGGACGCCGACTACACGCAGGGTTACGGACTCCTGGACGGGGAGCCGGCGCCGTTCCTGGATGGTTTGGCCCTGCAGCGGACCGAGGTCATCGACTACGCCCTGCGGCGCAAGGTGGTCCCGGCCCCGGACGTCGACACGGACGTCCAGGTGTATGCCGCCGCCTACTGCGACCTTCCCGGCAACGCGGTGGACGTGGCGGCGATTCGCAACGTCATCACGGTGCAGGTCGACGAGGATCTGGTGCAGCTCTCGTGCTTGGACCGCGACGCCGACGTCAACACGGTGCCGGATCTGAGGCCGCTGCCCCGCGGGGTCGACACCTACACGGTGAGTGTGCCGGGAGCCTGGGCGGGCGCCGGAGGGGTTCATCTGGCTCTGTACAGCGAGGCGGCGTGGTCGTCCTACCCGTTTGCGCCCTTCGTGCAGGACCGCTCCGTCCCCGTCGTGCCAGGGGCAGGCGAGGTCATCACGTCCAGCACTCCCGCGGAGGTGGACCTGATGTTGTCTGACCTCCTCGGTGTCGAGCAGAAGGTCCGCTCCATCGATGTAGCCGTCGACACGACGATCGATCTCACCATCCTCACTCAAGAGCCCGGACAGCTTCTGGTCGCGCTGGACGGGGTGGTCGTCACTAACGACGGGGAAGACCTCGTCGGCCTCGGGACGAGCCTTCCCGGGCCGTGGGAGGAAGCCGAACCCCACCTGCGGAACGGATTCTGGCGGGGATACTCGGCCTCGGGGTTCCACCGTTCGTTCGACTCCGGCGACCTGGCCCGACGGGGTGTCGACATCTCCGACGACCGCGTCGTGGTGAGCGTCCTGGCCCGAGGCTTCAACAGGTCAGGTTGGCAGGTGATCGCCAATACCGACAGTGGGGCCACGCCGATGGCCCTGCCCCCGAGCTACGCGCCGACCCTGCCCGAGTTCGCTCACGGGATGCGTCGCGTCTCGACGTTCGACGTGCCGACCGACGGCGAACCGCACGCAGTGCCCTTGACGTCCGCGCAGGCTGACAGTCTCACGTGGGTGGGAGGGTGCGGTCTCGAGACCCCGTTGCAGATGCGCACGCTGAGCCTGCATACCGAGAGCAGGAATGCCCTCATCCCCTGCGCCAGCTACCGCAGCGAATGGGCTGATCCGGTGCTTCCGCCCCGGAGCGAGACCGAGCCCAGCGCCGACTCGGCACCGCAAGTCACGCTGACCGCACCGAAAACCACCGAACAGATCACCCTGCCGGTCGCGGCCTACGAAGAGCTCCGCTACGTGGATTTTCCCTTCACGGCCCTGGACCAACCGTCCACCCTCCCGCTCGACCTGCGCCCGGTGCCGGACGAAGGGGATCTCATGGGCCTCGGTCTGGACACCTCCACCACCGGGACCTGGATCGTGCGTGACGCCGTCACCCAGGCAGACCTCGATCAGGGGGGCTCGGTGCGACTCACAGCCGACCTGGAAGGGGAGGCGTTGCTGAGCGTGGCCACCGAGGGCAGAGGACGCCTACGAGCACGCGTCCTGAGCAACGTCGAGGGCGATGATGGCCAGGTGCTCGACGGCATATTCGCCGACCCGGACGTGGCTGGTCGCGTCGCATCACCCCTGATGTACCGCGACGGGTGGTGGACCTCGTGGACCACCCGGTCCACGCGTTGGACGATTCCGCTTCCTGCGCGCTCCCGCGGCCCTACGACCGTGGAGATCCTGGTCCAGGACTACGACCCCGGTTCCGTACGTATCGAGGTGCTCGAGGCCCAGCCGGGCGATGACACACTGAACGGGTGAGTGAGCAAGCCGATGCTGTGCAGGAGCCCGAAACCTACTACGAGCGAGTAGGCGGTCACGCGACCTTCCAGGCGCTGGTGGCCGAGTTCTACCGCGGCGTCGCCGGCGACCCGTCGTTACGCGCGCTCTACCCCGAGGAGGACCTGGCACCCGCCGAGCACCGGCTCCTGATGTTCCTGGAGCAGTACTGGGGTGGCCCCAAGACCTACAGCGAGCAACGGGGGCATCCGCGGCTTCGGATGAGACACGCGCCCTTCGCGGTGACGCCCAGCATGCGAGATCGTTGGTTGACCCACATGAACGCTGCGATCGACAGCGTCGCCCTGGCCCCGATGGACGACGAGCTGATGCGTGGATACATGAACCATGCCGCGAACTTCATGGTGAACTCCTTCGAGGAATGAGTTCCACCGCATTCGATCTGTGGTGCTGATTCGGGCAAGATACCCAAGGTGACTTCGTCCTCGCCTGCCCCGACCACTATCAACGCAGACAGCCCGGCTGCGAGCACCGAAGAGACCGCCTGGTGGCGGCACGCCGTGATCTACCAGATCTACCCGCGGTCGTGGGCGGACGCCAACGCGGACGGTATCGGCGACCTCCCCGGCATCAACGCCCGGTTGCCCTACCTGAGGGACCTCGGCGTGGACGCCATCTGGATCAGCCCGTTCTACGTCTCTCCCATGGCCGACGCCGGATACGACGTGGCGGACTACCACCACATCGACCCCCTCTTCGGCGACCTCGACGACGCCGACACGCTGATCAGCACCGCTCACGACCTCGGCCTTCGGGTCATCGTCGACCTGGTGCCCAACCACACCAGCGACGAGCACGCCTGGTTCGAGGCCGCGCTGGCCGCCGAGCCCGGTTCGGCTGAGCGCGAGCGCTACGTGTTCCGCGATGGCAAGGGAGAGCACGGCGAAGAGCCGCCGAACAACTGGCGGGCCGTGTTCGGTGGCTCCGCCTGGGAGCGCGTCACCGAGTCGGACGGGTCTGCCGGTCAGTGGTACCTGCACCTGTTCGACATCAAGCAGCCCGATCTCAACTGGCAGAACCCCGAAGTCCGCGAGATGTTCCACGAGGTGCTCCGATACTGGCTCGATCGTGGCGTCGACGGGTTCCGGGTCGACGTCGCGCACGGTCTGGTCAAGACCGCGGACCTCCCGGACTTCACTCCGCCCGAGGACGGCGTCGCCTTCCAGGCCGATGAGAGCATCGACAACCCGATGTGGGACCAGGACGGGGTCCACGAGATCTATCGCGGATGGCGTTCGGTGCTCGAGGAGTACAACCCTGACTCCCACCCCGATCAGGACCGCATCCTGGTGGCCGAGGCCTGGGTGCAGCCGATCTCCCGCGCCGCGTTGTACACCCGACCCGACGAGATGCACCAAGCGTTCAACTTCGCCTTCTTGGAATGCCCGTGGTCGCCCGAGGAGATGCGCGAGGTCATCACGACGTCGCTGAGCGTGGCGCACGACGTCGGTGCTCCCAGCACATGGGTGTTGTCCAACCATGATGTCGTTCGCCACGCCTCCCGCTACGGCCTGACCGTCGGGGAGAAGCGTCCCAACGGCATCGGCATGAGCGACCCCCAACCCAACGGCATGCTGGGCCTGCGTCGGGCCAGGGCAGGCTCGATGTTGATGCTGTCCCTGCCTGGTTCCGCCTACGTCTACCAGGGTGAGGAGCTCGGCCTTCCCGAGCACACCGCCATACCGGATGACGAACGGCAGGACCCGACCTGGGAGCGCAGCGAGCACACCGAGCGCGGGCGTGACGGTTGCCGGATCCCGATGCCCTGGGAGGCCGGATCGGCGGCATACGGATTCGGCGACTCGGCCCGCACCTGGTTGCCGCAGCCCGAAATCTACGGCGCCCTGGCTGCCGACCGCCAGGTCGGCGTGGCCGGCTCCACTTTGGAGCTGTATCGCAGCGTGCTGCGACTGCGTCGTGAGCACGATCTCGGCGTGGGCACGCTGCGGTGGCTGGAGGGATACAGCGACGACGTCGTCGCCTTCACCAACACCGCCCCCGGACGGGACACCATTGGGGTGCTGACGAACTTCGGCGATGCACCCGTGACTCTGCCGGAGAACGCTGAGGTGCTGCTGACCAGCCACGCCCTCGTGGACGCCCAGGTGCGCCGAGACAGCACCGTCTGGCTGCGGCTTTCCACCGACGGCGAATGACGCCGATGAGCACGCACCCCGAGAGCCTGCGTTGTGGCTGCTGCTAGGAGTTCCCGACCCTCCGCGAGCCTGGAGCACATCGACTCCACCACCGGGTCCCCCGCGGCCCTGTGGGCGTGTTGGGTTGACGTCTCGACGTGGAGCGACTGG
Source organism: Actinomycetales bacterium (assembly GCA_038258285.1). Classification (GTDB taxonomy): domain Bacteria; phylum Actinomycetota; class Actinomycetes; order Actinomycetales; family Dermatophilaceae; genus Ornithinicoccus. The sequence continues at coordinate 33,305 of JBBSQA010000013.1, forward strand.
GCGGGTTGGGTCGTCAGCGCGTCTGCGGACGGACCTTTCGAGCCAGGGGCCAAAGTGGCGGTGGTCGAGCGATACGGACGTCGGACCACGTTCACGATCACGGCGGTCGACCCGGGACGCTCGAACGAGATCACATCGAGGATCCCGGGGGCCGTGGTGCATATGCGTCGCGAGATCCTCTCAGTCACCCCCCGCACCACGTTCAAGCACTCGGTATGGCTCGAGGGCCCTCTCGCCCGACTCTGGAAGGGGCCCCTCAAAGCCCGCGCCCAGGGGACCCTGGCTCAGTCCATGCGCCGACTCGCGATCCGTGCCGGCTCGGTGCACCGCTGAGTCCGCTTAGTCGGCGATGGAGCTGGGGTCAATGGGTACGTCGACCGCGTGCTCGGTCAAAGCCGCCAACGGCACCACGCTCAGCACCGCATGGTTGGTCGAGGCCAGCACGACCGGGGCGGCGGCACCGTCCGCATACGCCCGAGCCCAGTTGAGCGCGGTCACGCACCATCGGTCGCCCGGGCGTAACCCCGGGAAGTGGTACTCGGGTCTCGGGGTACCCAGATCGTTGCCGATCCGGCGTTGGTGGTCCAGGAACTCCCGAGTGACGACCGCGCAGATCGTGTGGCTGCCCTGGTCCTGGGGGCCGGTGTTGCAGCATCCGTCGCGGAAGAACCCGGTGACGGGGTCGGTTCCGCATTCCTGGAGCTCGCCGCCGAGGACGTTGCGTTCACTCATGGCACCACCCTCGCACCCGATGCTTCAGACGTCGTTGGGATCGCTCACGAGCGCGTCCAGCTCCTGAGGCAGGTCCCCCATCCTCATCAAGGGACTCAGCACCACCGGTAGGGCAGCGACCCACATCAGCGCCACGCCGCTCCACAGCGCCGGGACCACCCCCCACGTGCTTCCCAAGGCGCCACCGGCCAGCGCGCCGAGGGGTATCGGCCCCCACACCAGGAAGCGGATGGAGGCGTTCATGCGACCGAGCAGCTCCTTGGGACAGAGCCGTTGTCGGAAGCTGACCTGGACGATGTTGTAGACGACCACGGCCCACGAGCCGACGAAGCCGCCGGCGAGCAAGGTCGGCACCGGAGGTAGGACGCTGGCCAGCGGTGTCGAGATGGCGGCCGCCGGGATGAGCACGGCGGTCAGCGGGATCGATCGTCCCTCCCCCACCCAGCGAGCCACTCGGCTGGCGCTGACCGCCCCGAGCAGACCACCGATCGCGCTGACCGAGAAGACCAGCCCCAGGGTGGTTTCGCTCAGGTCCAACGTGCGCAGCACGTAGAGCACGAACAAGGCAAAGACGATGTTGCTGGCGAAGTTGCTGATCCCGGTGCAGGCCGTGATGCGCACGAGCAACGGGTGGGACACGACGAACCTCATGCCCTCGGCAACCTCCGCCCGCATCGGCCGACGGGCCTCCCGTGGTGTGGGGGTCTCGACGTGCTTGACCCGGCTGACCAACAGGGAGGACGCCGCCATACACGCTGAGGTCACAGCGATGGCCAGGGGCGACCCGATCACCCGGATCACCGCGGCTCCCGCGGCCGGGCCGAGCACTCCGGCGGTCTGTTGACTGGCGCTCAGTTTGCCGTTGCCTTCTGCGATCTGGTCACCGTCGACGATCTCGGGAAGGTAGGACTGGTTTGCCACGTCGAAGAAGACGGTGATCGCCCCACTCGCCAGCGCTACGACATAGAGCTGCCACATAGCCAGGACGCCCAGGGCCCACGCCAGCGGAAGCAACAGCAGCACCGCCGCTCGACCCAGGTCACCGAACACGATGACGCGCTTCTTGCGCCACCGGTCCACCCAGGCTCCGGCCGGTAGCGAGATCAGGAGGAACGCCAGCATCTCCAGCGCGTTCAGCAGGCCCATCTGGAACGGGCTCGCGCTCAGGAGCTGCACGGCCATGATCGGGATCGCGAGACCCACGACCTGCATACCGAAGACGCTCACGGTGTCGCCGGCCCAGATCAGCCGGAAGTCACGGTGGTGCCACAAGCTCTTTCGCCGGTTGTCCACGGACGTCACTGTTCTCCTAGTGATTGGGTTTTGTCAATCACTTGAGTCGACCCCGATATACTCTCCGGTATGTCGTCATCCCACCCGCTGGATGAGGTGCCGTCGGCCCCCGCGCCCGCCTATCGAGACGCCACCGACCTCGAGGCCAAAGCGCTGGCTTCGGGTCTGCGACTACGCATCCTGCGGATGACACTGGACGAAGCGCTGACCAACAAGCAGATCGCCGACACCCTGGGCAAGCCGCCGGCCTCGGTCCTGCACCACGTGCGCACGCTGGTCGACACCGGCTTCTTGGTGGCCGAAGACCCACGCCGCGGCGCACGCGGCGCCCGCGAAGTCCCGTACCGCGCCACGGGTAAGTCCTGGTACGTCCATACGCCGGTCGGGGTTCACTCGATGGTGGAAGCTTTCCTGGCGGAGATTCAAGGCGTCCCGGAGGACCGGATGCAGATGACCCGTCTGGGACTACGCGTGTCGAGCGAAGATCTGGAGGAGTTCAGCCAGCGGCTCTACGCGCTTCTGAAGGAGATGCACGACCGGCCACGGGACCTCAGCGCGCCCCCGCACTCGCTCTTTCTGGCCATTCATCCGGACACCTCGGTGGCGAGCGCCCCGCCTTCCTCCGAGACCGCAACCGTGCTCCAGCGAAGCGAGCCCCAGAGTCCGCCCGGCTAACGGGCCAAGATCTCCCCGTTGCGCAGGCTGACCCGCACCCACGGCCCCCGACGCAACACTTGCGACGTCTGACCCGACAGCGCGAAGCCGAGGGCGTACGCCGCCAGCCCGGTCCCGGCCGGGACGCCTGCGCCGGCCCCCTCCTCGTCCACGGAGTCCAGCGGCAGCGACCGTCCCCACACGCGCGACCTCAGGGTGGCCACGGCCGCGGCCCCGGCGCCCGGGGGTGTGCCTTGGGCCACCGCCTCGATGCCTTCGCGAGCGGCGTCGAGCAAGACGTCATCGGCGATGCCACCCGATCTCTCCCAGCCGCTCAGCGGCGGGCTGATGGCGGCCCAGGCCGGCGCGACGGACATGGGTGGCACGGACAGGACCGCCGACACATCCCCCGTGCTCTGCCGCCGGGCCAACCGATCGGACACCGCACCCAGCGGCACCGTGACGTCGAGATCGTGCTCACCGTCGAGCTGCATCACCCGGAGTCCGAGCACGAGCCCGCTGCCCAGCAGGCCCTGCCCCGGCAAGACCTGGGCCCAGGCGGCCAGCACGGTGCCTCGCGCCTGCAGGCGGATCCCGCCCTCGGCGTCCAACGAGCGTGCCCGAGCCACGTAGGTGCTCAGGTCCTGCAGCGTCTCGACCTCAGCGAACCGCAGCTCGCCGAGGGCATCACCGGCCGGTGACAGCGGCTCGCTCATCCTCGGTTCCGTCGGCTGCGCAGATCCGGCGCTGGCCCGGAGACCGAGCTGAGGGCGTCCCGCTCGGACTGCTTCAGACGCCGCGGCTTGCTCGCGGCCAGGTCGTAAGAAACCAGGGTCGTCTCGGCACGTGCGTAGACGACGTCGACGCCGGCCTGCTTCACGGCATAGCCGATGTCGAACGAGGCCCCGCTGATCCGCGAGCACCAGACCTCGATGCGGGCCGGCTCGTAGTTGAAGGTCAGCGGCGCCAAGTAGTCGATCTCCTGGCGGGCCACCAAGATCCCCTCGTTGAGCAGCGAGCGCTCCTGACCGAACCAGTCACGGAAGGCATAGACCCGAGCGTCCTCCAGCAGCCGCAGGAACTCGACGTTGTTCACGTGACCGTAGGCGTCCATGTCCGACCAGCGGATCTGAATGTCCACGCTGTAGGGAACGGACCGATCGGGAGCGACAGACATGACCATCATCCTGCCAGGTCGACGACCCCCGGGAGGTCGTTAGGCTGCCCCCGTGACTCTCGCGGACCCCATCGATGACCTGCTCGACGTGCTGGATCTCACCCGGGAGGGTTCGACCACTTTTCACGTGGCCTCTCCGGACGGAGCTGGTGGGGACCTCGGCGGCTCCGAGGGCGACGTCTTCTTCGGTCGCAGCCAGCCCCAGGCCCACGGCCGGGTGTTCGGCGGCCAGGTGCTGGCCCAGTCCGTCATCGCAGCAGGTCGCACGGTGGACCAGGGTGAGCACGGGCCTCGATCGATCCATTCGATGCACGGGTACTTCCTCCGGCCGGGCAACGACCAGCAGCCGATCCGGTTCCTCGTGGAGCGGATGCGGGACGGGCAGTCGTTCTCCGCGAGACGGGTGCACGCGGTGCAGGAGGGACGCATCCTGCTGTCCATGATCACCTCGTTCCAGGACGAAGCGGGTGGGTTGGACCACCAGAACGCGATGCCGGAGGTGCCGGGGCCCGACGGCCTCCCTTCCGACGCCGACATCCTGTCTGGCATCGACCACCCCTCAGCCCGTCAGCTCGCGCGGCGGGCCGTGGAGATCAAGCATGTCGAGGGTCCGTTGTTCCTGGAGGCCCGCGAGCAGTCCGCGGAGCAGCACGTGTGGTTCCGGGTGCCGCGGACTCTGCCCGAAGACCCCCTTTTGCACGCTGCGGTGTTGGCCTACGCCTCGGACTTCAGCCTGCTGGAGCCCATCCTGCGGCGTCACGGGCTGGTCTGGGGTGACCCGCGGCTACGTCCGGCCAGCCTCGACCACGCGATGTGGTTCCACCGAACCCCGCGGGCCGACGACTGGATCCTCTACCGGCAGGCCTCTCCTTCGGCGCAGAACGGTCGAGGGCTGGGACACGGCCTGATGTTTGCCCAGAACGGGACCTTGATGGCGAGTGTGGCCCAGGAAGGTATGGTCCGGCTCAAGGAGTAGCCGGACACGAGATGCTTGCGTGTCGCTGGGCCTCCCATCGCGCCTGTGAGGCTAGGAAGCGACCAGCTCAGCGATCAGGCGCGAAGGCACCCGGATCGCCGGGAACGGAACACCCAGGCCGAGGTGTTCCCACAAGCTCGACAGACCGGCTCCTGCAAGCCGAGCTTCACCGGCCCGATCCAGACCCTGCTCGCCCCAGGACATACCCCACCACCAGGCCGCCCAGCGCCGCGAGAGGAAGACCGTAGCGGCTCACCAGGGCGGGTCCGACCGCGCTGCCGAGATCGATCGCGTCGTCCGCGGGGTCAGGCACAGCCCGCAATCGAACCGGCGGTGGGCCCTCCTGCGTCGGCGGTGAGTCGCCAGCGCCCGTCGAAACTTCGTCTGCCTCACCCGTCGTTGCCGCTGGAGTGACCTCTGAGGGCGGTGCCTCGATCTCGCCCAAATGTCCCTCGATGCACTCGACGAACTGGCCGAGCAGCTTGTCGGAGACGTCCTGCATCACGCCGCGGCCGAACTGTGCGGGCTTGCCGGTGATGGCCAAGTCGGTGCTCACGTCGACCCGCGTCCCGGTCCCGTCCGGAATCAGCGCCAACTTCACGCTGGCCCCGGCGGTGCCGTTGCCGCGCTTGTCCTTGCCACGGGCTTCGATCACGGCTCGATGCTCGGCATCGTCACGACTGACGAACTGACCCGATCCCGAGTAGACCATCGCGATCGGTCCGAGCTTGACCTTCACCGTGCCGGAGAAGTCGTCGTCGCCTGCTTCGGTCACGGTGGCCCCGGGAAAGCAGCTCCCGACCTGATGCAGGTCGGTCAACAACGCCCAGGTGCGGTCTGGGGCCGCAGGCACGGTGAAGGAGTGCACGAGCTCCACGGGCTCAGCCTCCCGCCGCGGCTACGACGGCACGACGGGTCAACACCCCGGCGAGGTGCCGACGATAGTCGGCGTCCCCGTTGAGGTCCGACGGTGGGTTGGTGCCTTCGCCGACCGCGGCGCACACATCGCGGAGCGCCTCCGTGGTGGCCTGCATCCCGATCAATGCCTGCTCCAAGGTGTCGGCTCGCAACGGCGTGGAACCCATGTTGGTCAGAGCGACCCTAGCCTCAGCGATGGTGCCGCCCTCGGCGCGGACGGTGGCAGCGGCGGCCACGATGGACCACTGGTGCGAGACTCGCACGAACTTGGTGTAGGCACTCCCCCATCCCGTGTGCTTGGGGATACGGATAGCGGTGAGCAGTTCGCCCTCGGCGACGGCCGTTTCGAAAATGTCGACGAAGAAATCGGCCGCGGCGACGGTGCGCTCCTGACCGTCGGCTCCGGCGATGACCATCTCGGCTTCGAGCGCCAATATCGGCGCCCCGACGTCACCGGCAGGGTCGGCGTGGACCAGTGCCCCACCGACCGTGCCGCGGTGTCGGATCTGCGGGTCGGCGACTTCCGCCACGGCTTTGACCAGCAACCCGGCGTGCTCGTTCACCAGATCACTGGCCAGCACGTCGGCATACGTGGCCATGGCGCCGATCCTGACGTAGCCGTCGCTGGAGTCGCCCTCCTCGCTGATGCCTGTCAGCTCAGAGATCTTTCCCAGGTCGATCACCAGTTCCGGCGCATTCAGCCTCATCCGCAGGATCGGCATCAGCGACTGACCACCACCCATCACCTTGGCGTCGTCACCGTGCTCGGCCAGGAGGGCCAGGGCGTCCTCGATCGAGCTCGGGGCCGCGTACTCGAACTGGGCCGGGATCATCGGTGTGCTCCGTCCGTGTTGTTCCCGGCGAGGGAGCCAGGTTCCTGATGGTTGGGCGCCGACTCCTCGAAGTGCGGCATCGCACCCGCGGTCGTCAGAGCGTCCGCTCCGGCCTGGCCGTCCTGGATGGCGCGCCACACACGCTCGGGCGTGCACGGCATCCTGATGTCCTTGACGCCGAACTGGCGGATGGCATCGAGTACCGCGTTGACCACCGCGGGGGTCGAGGCGATCGTGCCCGCCTCGCCGACCCCCTTGACCCCGAGCTCGTTGCTCAACGCTGGGGTCGTGGTCCGATCGGTCACGAAGTTGATCGTGTCGGCCGTGGTCGGCAGCGTGTAATCCACGAACGACCCCGAGACCAACGTCCCGTTGTCGTCGTACACGGCCTCTTCCCAGAGGGCCTGTGAGATCCCTTGCACAAGACCACCATGCACCTGACCTTCGACGATCAGCGGGTTGACGACGTTGCCGATGTCATCCACGCAGACGTAGGAGCGCATCGTCGACTGCCCGGTCTCCGTGTCGATCTCCATGGCGCACAGATGGGTTCCGTGCGGATAGGAGAAGTTCACCGGGTCGAAGGTCGCCTCCGCGTCGATGCTCGGCTCCATCCCGTCCGGGAGGTCGTGGGCGGAGAAGACGGCGAAGGCCAAGGCGCCGAGAGCAATGCCCTGGTCCGTGCCCTTGACGGTGAACTGCCCCGCGCTGAACTCGAGGTCGTCCTCGTTGGCCTCCAGCATGTGGGCGGCCAGCGGCTTGGCCCTCTCGATGACCTTGTCGGCCGCCTTGGTCACGGCGACGCCGCCGACCACGAGCGAGCGGGACCCGTAGGTGTCCAGGCCTTTGTGGCTGCTTTGGGTGTCACCGTGCAGGACCTCGATGTCGTCGAACGGCACCCCGAGACGGTCCGCCACGATCTGGCTCCAGGCGGTCTCATGGCCTTGGCCGTGCGCCGACACTCCGGTGATGACCTCGACCTTGCCGGTCGGCAGCACCCGGATGGAGGCGTGCTCCCAGCCACCGGCGGCGTAGTTCAACGCGCCGAGCACTCGTGAAGGTGCCAGGCCACACATCTCGGTGAACGTGGAGATTCCCAGGCCCAGCTGCACCGGGTCACCGGACTCACGTCGCTGCTTCTGCTCGGCTCGCAACGCGTCGTAGTCGAACAGCTCGATCGCCCGGTCCGTCGCCGCCTCGTAGTTGCCCGAGTCGTACTGCAGCCCGGCTACGGTGTCGAACGGGAACTCCTCGTGCGTGATCCAGTTCTTGCGCCGCAGCTCCATCGGGTCCATGCCCAGCTCGTCGGCCAGGTCATCCATCAACCGCTCGATGGCAAACGTCGCCTCCGGCCGTCCCGCACCGCGGTAGGCGTCGGTCCATGTCTTGTTGGTGAAGACGTTGGTGCAGGTGAACCGGTAGGAGGAGAACTTGTAGATCGAGTTGTACATGAAGGCGCCGAGGATCGGCACGCCCGGCGTGACCAGCCCGAGGTAGGCCCCCATGTCAGCCAGCAGATCGACCTTCAGACCCTGGACGATGCCCTCCTTGGTGGCGGTCAACGTCAGCTTCTGCCATTGGTCCCGACCGTGGTGGCCGGCGAGCAGGGACTCGCTGCGCGTTTCGGTCCATTTACACGGCTTGCCGGTATGCCGAGCGGCCAGGAAGGTGATGACCTCCTCGGGCGTGACCTGTAGCTTCCCTCCGAAGCCGCCGCCTACGTCGGGGGCGATGACCCGGATCTTGGACTCCGAGACGCCGAGGGTGAGGGCCAGCATCACCCGCAGGATGTGCGGCACCTGGGTCGAGGACCACATGCAGAACTGCTCACCGGTGGGGTCGACCACCGTCGAGCGCGGCTCCATGAACGCCGGGATGAGCCGCTGCTGGCGGTACTCACGCTCGATGAGCACCTCCGCGTCCCGGATGGCCTCATCGACGTCCCCGCCCGCTCCGGCTTCCTTGGAGTCGAAGACCCAGGTAGCGCTGACGTTGGTGCCGAGATCGGGGTGTGCCAGCACCTCGTCGGCGGCGGACTTCCTCAGATCGAGCGCAGCGGGGAGGTCTTCGTAGTCGACGTCCACAAGCTCGGCGGCGTCCCTGGCCGCGGACGCGGAACGGGCGATCACGACCGCCACGATCTCGCCGGCGAAGGCGACACGGTCCACAGCGATGGCAGGGTGGTCGGCCGCTTTCTGGTCCTCGGTGATCGGCCACGCCGTGGGCAACGACCCCTGCTGATCCTTCACGTCCTCACCGGTCAGGACCGCGATCACGTTGGGAGAGGCCTTGGCCTCGGCGGTGTCGACGGAGGTGATCGTGGCGTGGGCGAAAGGGCTGCGCACCATACTGAGGTGCAGCATCCCGGTCAGCTGAATGTTGTCGGTGAACTTGGTCCGACCGGTGATCAGGCGCTGATCCTCTTTGCGTCGTCGCGCCTTCCCGATCTCCATCTCGGGTGCTGCAACGTCTTGTTCGACCGTGGTCATGACGGGGCTCCGCTCGCGGCCTGCTGCACGGCCTTGACGATGTTCTGGTATCCGGTGCACCGGCAGAGGTTGCCCTCCATGCCCTGACGGATCTCGGCCTCACTGGGGTCGGGGTTCTCCTTGAGGAGGTCGGTGGCCTGCATGATCATCCCCGGGGTGCAGTATCCGCACTGCAAGGCGTGGCATTCGTGGAAGGCCTGCTGCACCGGGGAGAGCTGCCCGCCCTGGGCGATGCCTTCGATCGTGGTGACGTCGTGCCCGTCGGCCTGGACGGCCAGCATGTTGCACGACTTCACGCTGCGACCATCCAGATGCACGGTGCACGCACCGCAGTTGCTGGTGTCGCATCCAATGACGGTGCCGGTCTTGCCCAGCTGCTCGCGCAGGTAGTGAACCAACAAGGTGCGCGGCTCGACGTCGTCGGTGCTGGCCACTCCGTCGACGTTGACGGTGATGCGGGTCATGGGTCCTCCGAGATGGTCAGGGATCGGGACATGGTGCCCTTTTGATCATGACGTGACGCAGGTCACATCGCAAGACCTACCCGCTGTGCGTTTCCTGAGATCCAACGGGTCAACCTTCGTCTCATGACGAGGGAGCCGACGGCAACGAGAGCCCGCCCACGAGGCTCAGCGCTTACTCATAGATCTCCTTCACTGATCTCCTTCAGTCGTGGTGATGGATCGGTCCCTCGGTCTCGGTCAGTCGATCACCGGCGCCACCCCATCGCGCGGCTACGATCTCGGCGGCGATGCTGATCGCGGTCTCTTCGGGGGTGCGCGCGCCGAGGTCCAGCCCGATCGGGCTGGAGAGCCGCCGTAGCTGGGCCGGGCCAACGCCCGCCTCCCGCAGCCGGGACAGCCGGTCCTCGTGGGTGCGCCGTGAGCCCATCGCCCCGATGTAGGCCACGTCCGGGCCGCTGAGCGCGAGCTCCAGGACGGGTACGTCGAACTTGGGGTCGTGGGTGAGCACGCAGATCACGGTGCGCTCATCGACCCGGCCTGCGTCTATCTCGGCCTGAAGGTACCGATGGGGCCAGCTCACCACGACCTCGTCGGCCGCGGCGAACCGGGCGGCTGTAGCAAAGACGGGTCGGGCGTCACAGACCGTCACGTGGTAGCCGAGGAACGCACCTACCGTGGCCACTGCGGCCGCGAAGTCGATGGCCCCGAACACCAGCATCCGCGGTTTGGGCGCGAAGCCCGCGACGAAAACCCGCATTCCTGCTCCACGTCGCTGGCCGTCCGGTCCGTACTCCAGGGTGGAGGTCCGGCCAGCGGCCAGCAGGCCACGGGCGTCATCGGCGACGGCGTCATCGGCCCGCGAGGACCCCAGCGACCCGTGACCGGACTCCCCCAGCGCCCCATCGGGACGCACCACCACCCTTCGGCCCAACCATGCCGGGTCCGGGTGCTCGATCACGGTGGCGGTGGCCACGGGTCGGCCCTGCTCGATGTCTTCGGCCAGTGACCCGAGCTCGGCGAAGCTCCCGGGCGTGACCCGCTCCACAAACACGTCGAGGATGCCGCCACAGGTCAGGCCGACCGCATACGCGTCGTCGTCGCTGACCCCGTAGCGGGTCAGGACCGGCACACCGTCGGCCAACACCCGCTGTCCGACTTCGTAGACCGCCCCCTCGACACACCCCCCGGACACGGAACCGACGGCTGTGCCGTCCGCTCCGATGAGCATCGAGGCCCCCGGGGGGCGGGGAGCCGACCGCCACGTGTCGACCACCGTGGCTACGGCAACCGACTCCCCCGCCTCCCACCACGCATGGAGCTCTGGAAGCACCTCACGCACGGCCGATCACCTCCAGAACCTCGCCGAAGGCAGCGAGCGAGTGCCCGGCCACGAAGTCATCGACGTGTGGGAGCACTGCGACGATTCCGGACTGCACCGGCGCGTATCCCGCCTTGCCGCGATGGGGGTTGACCCAGACCACGTGGTGCGCGACCGAAGCCAGGCGTCTCATCTGCTCGGCCAGCAGCACCGAGTCCCCGCGCTCCCAACCGTCACTGAAGACCACCACCACCGCACCGCGCGCCATACCTCTCCGGCCCCATCGATCCGTGAAGGCGCCGAGCACCTCGCCCAGACGCGTGCCCCCCGACCAGTCGGCGACCACCGTGCCTGCGGCGAGGAGCGCCTGGTCCGCATCCCGGTGCTGCAGGGCCCTCGTGACGTGGGTCAGCCGCGTCCCGACCGTGAACACCTCGGTCGTGCGCGGTGCGGACTGCACCACCTGGTGGGCCAGGCGCAGCAGGGCGTCGGCATAGGCACTCATCGACCCGCTGACGTCGATCAGCAGGACGACCCGTCGGGCGCGGACATCCCGGCGCCGGTGCACGATCCGGCCCGGCTCGCCCATTCTGCGCAGATGCGCCCTCAGCGTTGCCGGGCCATCGATCGCTCCACGTGGCGAGGCCGTATGCCGTCGTGCCCGCCGACGGGGTGACACCGGTCTCAGGGTGGCGAACTGACGGCGCAGCGCCGCCCGCTCGCTCGGCGCCAACCCCGCGATGTCCCGCCGACGCAAGACTTCGCGTTGCGAGGCCATCGCTCGAATCAGCTCCTGCTGACTCATCCCGCCGGTCCCACCATCCATGTCCCCCAGGTCGGCCTGGGTGACGCGGGGACGTGGAGTGTCAGGGCGCGAGATGCTGTCCATCCGGCTCCCGCTGAACCATTGGTCGAAGACCTGGTCGTACGGATCGAGGTCGGCCGGCGAGGAGGTCAGAGTCGCCCGGCCCGCCCAGTAGAGGGCCTCACGGGTGTCCAGCCCGACCAACGCCGCGCTGCGCAGGTAGGTCAGCTCGCGGTCCGGCGTCACGGGTAGACCCGCAGCGCGCAGAGCACGGGCAAAGCCGAGCAGGAGCTCCTCCGCACTCCAGGTCATCGCGTCAACATCCGATCCAGTGAGGCCCGCACCCGCTCGGCGTCCTCGCGGTACTTCACCGCACTCCCCACGGTGACCGCGGCGACCTCGGGGTCGAGCGAACTGCAGCCCAGCGCGTGGACGGCACGAGCCCAGTCCAGGGTTTCGGCTACGCCCGGCGACTTGATGAGCTCTCCTTCGGCGCGCAGCCGCTGGACCAGCGTGACGACCTGCTCGGCCAGGTCCTCCGCCACCTCGGGCAGTCGTGACCGGACGATCTGCAGCTCTCGCTCCAGCCCCGGGTGGTCGATCCAGTGGTAAAGGCAGCGACGCTTCAGCGCGTCGTGCAGCTCGCGCGTGCGGTTCGAGGTCAACACGACGAAGGGCGGTTGCTGCGCGGTGATCGTGCCGATCTCGGGGATCGTCACCGACCAGGTCGACAGCACCTCGAGCAGGAACGCTTCGAACTCGTCGTCGGCTCGGTCGACCTCGTCGATCAGCAACACCGAGCCCGGCTCCTGCAGGGCTCGCAGCAGAGGCCGAGCCAGAAGGAAACGGTCGGCATACACCTCACCCTCCACGTCGCGGGCCCCCGTAACGGCCGAGGCTTCGACGGCACGCAAGTGCAAGATCTGCCGGGCGAAGTCCCAGTCGTAGAGGGCCTGGCTCGCGTCGATGCCCTCGTAGCACTGCAGGCGAATCAACGGCACCCCCCAGACCTGCGCCAACGCCTCGGCCAGCGCGGTCTTACCCGTGCCGGGCTCACCCTCCAACAGCACCGGACGGGACAACTCGCCGGCGAGGTACGTCATCGTGGCCAGCCCTTCATCGGCGAGGTAACCCGTCTCGGCGAGCGCCGAGGTGACCGAGGCTGGGCTGCTGAAGGGAGGCTCTCGATGCATCGTCACAGCATCACTGATGCGTCTGCGGTTGGGAAGGTCAGGGCTGACGCTGGCGGTAGAGGTAGGCCGCCAGCTCGGCAGGGGTGTCGACGTCCCCACCGTGGGAGAGGTCGTCGCAGTCGACGAGGACCGCATCGTTGCGGCGCATGTACGGCCCCGCGCCCCGGTCACCGACAGCAGTGTCCATGACGCCTTGCCAGTGGGTGACGCCGAGCAGGGCCGGATGCCCCGCCTTGCCCTGGTATGCGGCTCGGGACAGCGCCGTCGGCCAGCCACCCGCCCGCCCTTGGTCGAAGACTCGGGCGACGACATCGGGGCCGATGTCGGGCAGATCGACGAGATGGATGAGCGCGGCCGGCGGGCAACGGCGGCCGCGAGCGGCCAGGGCGGCCAACCCCGTTCGCAGTGACTCGCTCACGCCTCCGGCCCAGTTGGCACACTCGGCCGTCGCCACGCGCTCGCCCCACGTCGTCCGGCTCGCCTCGAGTCGCGTCCGAACCCGTTGGGCATCGGCCCCCAGGACGACGAGGACGTTCGCGCATCCCCCGCCGAGCAGAACGTCGATCGCCCGCTCGGTCAAGGTCCTGCCCTCGATCTCGACCACGGCCTTGGGCGAACCCATCCGGCTCCCCTGCCCGGCGGCAAGGAGCAAACCCGTCACGGGATGAGCCGTCGGCATACTCATGGGACCCAGTGTCGTGCATGCTGGGGCACCATGAGCATCAAGGTCGATGAATCCGAGCTGGCCGAGGCGATCACGGGCCGGCCGTACGCCTACCTGCTGAGTCCCGGACGCGAGCGACCCCACGTGGTGCAGGTCGTGCCGACGCTGACCGACGGAGTGATGTATGTCGACGGCCCGGGCCGGTCAGCGTTGACCCTCGCCGAGGCGTACCCCGGCGTCACCCTGCTCTATCCGCCCGACGCGGCCGATGGTTACTCACTGATCGTCGACGGCACCGCACACGCGCACGGCGAGGACCTGCACGTCGCCGTCGACCACGCCGTGCTCCATCGGCGGGCCACCGACACCTCTGAGCCTTCGACTACAGGGTGCGGCGCCGACTGTCACCCGGTCGACGTCTGAGTATGGCCCCGCCCTCCCCGGGAACCGCTGCGCACGGGCGGTTTCGCCGGGACGTCGAGGGGCTCCGAGCCATCGCCGTCCTGCTGGTCCTCGGCTACCACGGAGGGCTGTCGGTCCTCCCTGGCGGCTTCGTCGGCGTCGACGTCTTCTTCGTGGTCTCCGGGTTCGTGATCACCAGTCAGCTCCTGCGCGAGGTCGAGATCTCGGGGACCGTCGATCTGCCCCGGTTCTACGGGCGGCGGGCCAAACGCCTCCTCCCGGCCGCCACCGTCGTCCTGCTCGTCACAGCGATCAGCGCCTGGCTCCTGGCCCCCCGAACCCAATGGTCGACGATCTCCGGCGATGTCATGGGCGCGTCCCTGTACGTCGTGAACTGGGTTTTCGTCGGTCGTTCGGTGGACTATCTCGCTGAGGACATCCAGCCCTCGCCGGTCCTGCACTTCTGGTCGTTGGCGATCGAGGAGCAGTTCTACATCATCTGGCCCCTGCTCATCCTGGGACTGCTGTGGTTCGTGAACCGTACGTCTCGTGGACACCATCGAAACGCCCCCCGCGCCCCGCTCGCCATCGGGCTGGTGGCTGTCGTGGTGCTGCCCTCTCTGCTCTGGTCGTTCTCCTCCACCGCAACCGCCCCTGCCCAGGCATTCTTCGCGACCACCACCCGACTGTGGGAGCTGGGGATCGGGGCGTTGGTGGCCCTCGGCGCCGGCGCGTGGGCCAGAGGGCCGCGCGCCGCTGGGAACGCGGTGGGCTGGGCGGGTGTGGTCCTCATCCTCTTCGCGGCGTTCGGGTTCTCCGATGACACCTCGTGGCCCGGAACGGCCGCCCTGGTGCCGACCATCGGCGCGGCCCTGGTCATCGTCGGCGGGTTCACCGCGGGAGCCCGGGGACCACGCGTCGTGCTGGGCTCGAGGAACGCGGTCTGGATCGGCGGGTTGTCCTACTCCCTCTACCTGTGGCATTGGCCCTTGCTTCGGATGGCCGAATGGCAGTGGGGCGAGCTCTCCACCTTGGCCGGGATGGTGATCGTGACGGCATCCGTGCTGCCGGCCTGGTTGTCGTACCGCTACGTCGAACGTCCCCTCCGGTACGCGCCGGTCCTGAATCGACGACCGGGCCCTGCGCTGTTCCTCGGGGCCAGCGTGACGATGCTGTCCTTGGCGGGTGCGTTGGTGCTGGGACAAGCAGCTCCGGTGCCCACGGAGGCGGCGGCGAGCAGCGGGGGAAGTCGCACCGGCGAGCTACGGGGGGATGAGGAGCCGAGTCCCGATGCCCCAGCGAGCAGTCAGGACGAACGGTCGGACCGACCGGCCTCCCCTACGCCGGCTCCGTTGCCGGCCGATGGTGCGCCTCTCTACGACGTGATCACCCCCGACCCGCTGGCGGCGGTCACGGACCTTCCGGACCTCTACGCCACCGGATGCCAGGTCGGCGCCGCAGAAGGCGTCGTCACGGCGTGCGCGGCCGGGGACCCGGATGGTCGCCGGCTGGTGTACGTGGTCGGGGACTCCAAGATCGGCCAATGGATGCCCGCCCTCGACGAAATCGCCCAGGCGAACGACTGGCGGCTCATCCTGCATACCAAGGACTCGTGCGCGTTCGCCGACGTGACCGTGGCCGTCGACGAGGCCCCCTTCGACCAATGCCGTGAGTGGGGGCGCCAGGTGATGTCCGAGATGGACCAGGAGCGACCCGACGCGGTCATCGTCGGGTCGGTGCGCAAAGAGGCCTTCGCCGACGACGGGACGATCACCTCCGACGCGCTGGTCGAGGGCTACGAGAGCTACTGGTCCCAGTTGACCGAGCGGGGCGTAGCGGTGGTCGCGCTCTCGGACAACCCGCAACCCAACTCATTGGGAATGCCGGTCTATGAGTGCGTCGATGAACACCGCGACGACCCCGTCCGCGAGTGCAGTTGGGACGCGGGCGATGGATCTGGGTCCGAAGCGATGCAACAGGCCGCCCAGGGAGTGGACGGCGCGGCGTACGTGGACATGAACCCGTGGGTCTGCCCGGACGGCCGGTGCTCAGGGGTATGGCGCAACGTCCTGACCTACCGTCAGGGGTCCCACCTGACCAGGACGTTCGTGCTGGCCCTGGCCGAGCCGTTGGCTATCCAGCTGGTGCCGATGGTCGGTGAGTGATGACGTTGCCACCTCGGCGTCCGTCAGGCTGTGGTGGCGATGAGCTTCAGGACGGTGTTGTGGTTCCGTGCGGTGCCGACGACCTTGAGGTGGCGCTCGAACCATCCACCGGTGTACCGGGTGTCGGCCGCGGACCCGCCCAGTCGTAGGTAGGCGTGAGACCCCACCACCGCGAAGTCATCATCGGAGCCATCCCGCTGCAGGCCGGCCACCGCTTCGGCCGTGGGCTCTGACTGACAGTAGATCGTGTGCACGGCACGGCCCTCCAGCGCCCCCGACGCGACCTGATCGGCCCAGGGGTTGTCTCGAGCGCTCTCCACGAGCTCCGCGTGGGTGCGCATCACGACGGAGATGACGCCGAACTGCTCCGCGAGTGCCCGCTCCAAGTCTTGGCGCACACGATCCAGATCCTGCGGGGGTGACATCACGACGTTGCCGGTGGCCAGCACGGTCCGCACACCCTCGCAGCCCACCCTGGTCGCCAGCGCTCGTAACCAATCCATCTTCATCCGGTTGCCGCCGACGTTGACGCTGCGAAGCAAGGCCACCACCTCAGTCATCGCTCCATGCCCTTTCACTGGTGAAGACCCGCTCCTCGCGCGTCAGGGGGTCCACGAACTCTAGGCGATGGGCCAGCAGGCGAAGCGGCGTCGAGAAGTCGTCGGCCGGAACGTCGATCACGGTGGGATAGAGCGGGTCGCCGAGGATCGGCATACCCAGGTCGGAGCAGTGGACCCGCAGTTGATGGGTGCGTCCGGTGCTCGGGAGAAGTCGATAGGTGCCCACGCCATCGCGGTCTTCGAGCAACTCGACCACCGTGTCGGCATTCGGTTCGCCGGCCACGACGCGCGCCTGCAGGTCGCCTCGCTCCTTGACGATCCGATTGCGGATCGTCATCGGCTCGCGTAGCGCCGGGAGCGCGGGAGCCATGGCGAGGTAGGTCTTCACAACCTCCCGCCGTGCGAAGAGCGTCTGGTAGGCCGACCGGACCTCCGGACGCAGCGTCAGCACCAGCACCCCGGCGGTGAGGCGATCCAGTCGGTGCGCCGGCGCGGCATCCGGCAAGCCCAGGTCTCGGCGTACCCGGGTCACCACCGTCTGCTCGACGTGCCGCCCACGGGGCATGGTGGCCAGGAAGTGAGGCTTGTCCACGACCAGGATGCGGTCGTCCTGATATAGCACGGTCAGGGCGAACGGAACGTCGGTCTCGGGTCGTACCTCGCGGTAGAGATACACCGACCCACCCCGCTGGTATGCCGTGTCGTGGGTGACCGGGGTGCCGTTGCCGAGCACCACTTCCCCGGCCCGGACCCGAGCATCCAACGCGTCGAGTCGAGCCGGATCAGCGCGCGCCCCTATCCGATCGGCGACGAAGTCCAAGACCGACTCCCAAAGCCCGTCCATCGGCATGCTCAGTCGGGCTGGCCCGATGCCGTCGCGCGCGGGCAGCGGCGGCACACGCCGTGGTCGAGGACTAGGACGCCGGTTCAACGACCGACACAATCGCCTTGCCGTGACTGTGGCCTTCCTCGAGGTATCGCAGCGCCTCAGCGCTCTCGGCCAGGGAGTAGGTGCGATCGATCACGGCCCTGAGCTCACCCTTCTGTGCCATGGTCGCCACGGCGGCGAGCTTCTCCGCCGACACCGTGGCCATCACCGGTCCCAACGACTTCTGCCGACGTGTCATCACGGGCCCGAGCACGACTCCCTGGAACATCTGCAGGCGAGTCCCACCGATCATCAGATAGCGCCCTCCGGGTCGCAGGGCGGTTCGGTAGGTCGAGAGCGGATGGAACCCGTTCACGCCGAGGATGACGTCCCACGTGCGGTCCGGCGTGAAGATCTCCGTCGTCGTGTAGTCGATGACCTCATCGGCTCCGAGCCCGCTCATCTGATCCATCTTGCCAGTGCTGCCGACGGCGGTGACGTGGGCGCCCAAGGCCTTGGCGATCTGGATGGCGAACGTGCCCACCCCACCGGACGCGCCCTGGATCAGCACGGTATCCCCTGGTTGCACCCGGGCCTGGTCGCGCAGGGCCTGCAACGCGGTGACACCCGCCATCGGTAGTGCGGCCGCCTGCGCGAAGGTGATCTCCGCCGGCTTGCGGGTGAGGTACTCCACAGGCGCGGCCACGTACTCTGCGCAGGCGCCGAAGCCGCAGGAGCGCAGCTCGCCGAGAACCTCATCACCCACCGCGTAGTCGGTCACGTCTGGCCCTACCGCTTCGACCACTCCGGCCACATCAGCGCCTAAGCCTTTGATCTTTGGTCGGCGCAGACCCATGGACATGCGCACGATGAAGGGATCGGCACGCAGGACGTGCCAGTCGGCGGCGTTCAGGCCGGCGGCGTGCACTCTGATGAGTACCTCGCCCTCTCGAGGCACGGGTCGAGCGACGTCGCGCAGCTCCAACATCTCGGGGCCTCCGTAGGCGGGGGCGATCACAGCCTGCATCGTGGCTTCCTTCGTCGAGGGCGGTCGTACGTACGTCGTACGTTAAACGTACATAGTACGTTGGTCAAGTGACTGCAAGCACTAGGCCCTCCGGACCCACCTCATCCCGCCCACCGTTGAGCCGGCAGCGGATCGTGCACGCAGCGATCGAGCAGGCCGACGCCGCTGGGGTGGCCCGGCTGACCATGCGGGGGCTTGCGTCGGCACTGGACTACGAAGTCATGTCTTTGTACAACCACGTATCGAGCAAGGCTGATCTTCTGTTCGGAATGGTCGACGGCGTGGCCCACGAGGTCGAGCTGGCCAACCCGGAGGGTCTCTGGCGGCGCGAGCTGCGCCGGTCTTGTCTGTCCACGCACGAGAGTCTGGAGCGCCACGCCTGGGTCAGCACGCTCTGGGCGGCCACCGTGCCGGGCCCCGCGCGCATCGACCTGATGGAGTCGTGGCTGTCGACCCTGCAGGCCTCAGGACTGGACGAGCTCGGAGCTCACCGCGGATTCCACGCGGTGACGAACCACGTCGTCGGCTACGCCCTGCAGGGAAGCAGTGGTATCCCCACCGGAGCCCGAGACTCGATGCGCGGGGCAGAGGACTTCCTGGCCGGTCTTGACCGATCCGTTCACCCGCGGGTCGCCGAGCACGTCCAGCAACACCTCGACGGGCCCCGCATCGGCGGCACCTTCGAGTTCGTGCTGGACCTGATCCTCGACGGGCTGTCGGCTAGTCCCGGGTGAGCCGGCGGTAGGTCACGCGATGCGGACGGGCTGCTTCCGCGCCGAGCCGTTCGATCTTGTTGGCTTCGTAGGCGCCGAAGTTGCCTTCGAACCAGTACCACTGGTCCGGGTTCTCGTCCGTGCCTTCATAGGCCAGGATGTGCGTGACCACACGGTCAAGGAACCACCGGTCGTGGCTGATGACGACGGCGCACCCCGGGAAGTCCAGGAGGGCGTTCTCCAACGAGCCCAACGTCTCGACGTCGAGGTCGTTGGTCGGCTCGTCGAGCAACAGCAGATTCCCGCCCTGTTTGAGCGTGAGGGCGAGGTTCAGTCGGTTGCGCTCACCACCGGAGAGCACTCCGGCCTTCTTCTGCTGGTCGGGGCCCTTGAAGCCGAACTGCGAGACGTAGGCCCGGGACGGGATTTCGACCCGGCCGACCTGGATGAAGTCGTTGCCGTCCGAGACCACCTCCCACAGGTTCTTCTCCGGGTCGATCCCCCCGCGGTTCTGATCGACGTAGGAGATGTTGACCGTCTCACCGACCTTGACGGAACCGTCGTCCGGCTCTTCCATGCCGACGATGGTCTTAAAGAGCGTCGTCTTGCCGACACCGTTGGGGCCGATGACGCCCACGATCCCGTTGCGCGGCAACGTGAAACTCAGGTCCCGGATCAGGACTCGGTCACCGAAGCCCTTCTTCAGCTCCTGGACCTCGATGACCTGCGCTCCCAGCCGCGGTCCGGGCGGGATCGCGATCTCCTCGAAGTCGAGTTTGCGGGTCTTGTCGGCCTCGGCGGCCATCTCTTCGTAGCGCGCCAGTCGAGCCTTGTTCTTGACCTGTTTGGCCTTGGCGTTGGACCGGACCCAGTCCAGCTCCTTCTCCAAGCGCTTAGCGAGCTTGGCGTCCTTCTTGCCCGCGATGGCCAGCCGTTCGCGCTTCTTCTCCAGGTAGGTCGAGTAGTTGCCCTCGTAGGGGTAGAGCCGGCCACGGTCCACCTCGGCGATCCATTGCGCAACGTTGTCCAGGAAGTACCGGTCGTGGGTCACCGCCAGCACTGCACCGGGGTAGTTGGCCAGGTGCTGCTCCAACCACTGCACGCTCTCCGCGTCCAGGTGGTTGGTGGGCTCGTCGAGCAGCAGCAAGTCGGGCTTGGACAGCAGCAGCTTGCAGAGGGCCACACGACGGCGCTCACCACCGGAGAGCACCGTCACGTCGGCGTCCGGGGGTGGGCACTGGAGGGCATCCATGGCCTGCTCCAGCTGAGAGTCCAGATCCCATGCATCGGCGTTGTCGATGGCTTCCTGGAGGCTCCCCATCTCCGCCATGAGTGCGTCGAAGTCGGCATCCGGCAACGCCATCTCCTCGGAGATCGCGTTGAAGCGGTCGACCTTGTCCTTGATCTCGCCGACGCCCTCCTCGACGTTGCCGAGCACCGTCTTCTCCTCGTTCAAAGGCGGCTCCTGCAGCAGGATGCCCACGGAGTAGCCGGGCGAGAGTCGGGCCTCACCGTTGGAGGGTTGCTCCAAGCCCGCCATGATCTTCAGGATCGTCGACTTGCCAGCGCCGTTGGGACCGACCACTCCGATCTTGGCCCCGGGGTAGAAGGACATGGTGACGTCATCGAGGATGACCTTGTCGCCATGCGCCTTCCGGGCGCGACTCATCGTGTAAATAAACTCGGCCATGCGCTCAGGCTAGCTGGCGACCAGGGAGCCCTCCGAATCCTCGGGGCCGTCCAAGACCTCCCCATCCGAGTTCACCGTCATCGGCGTCCCACCTACCTCGAGCTCGATCCGGTCGTGGCTCTGTTGCGCTGCCTTCCGTCGCTTGGTGAACTGGCTCGTGCCGAAGGTCAGGTCGGGCCCGATGGAGGACGCATCGATCTGGACCTGCGTGCCCTTCTTGTCCCCGCTCTCCCAGTCGTTCACCCGCAGCCGGCCGTGCACCACCACCGGATCGCCCTTGGTGATCGAGTCGAAGGTGTTCTGCCCCAGCACCCGGAAGGCTACGACCTCGTAGAAGCTCGTCCCCATTGGCACGACATCGCCGTTGGCTTCGCGGCGGCTACGGTTCTGCGCCAGGCCGAACACCGTGAACGGGACGCCGCTGTCCTTCCCGTTCTTCACCTGCGGCACGTTGGTCACGTTTCCGCACACCGTGATGTGGCTTTCGTTCATGATCCTCATCCCTTCGTCGATGGCCACACACTCTGTGCGGCCCACGATGAAGTCTGGGGACCAAGAGCACCCGAAAGCCGAGACGTCAGCGATCTGGGGACAACCGACCAGGCTGTGACACGTGTGGACGCAGCACTGAGACGTCTGGGGCCTCACCTGCTCAGGGTGCTATCGAGACCTAGCGCGAAGCAGCAGCTTCCAACTGTCGCCGGGTCTGCTGGTGACGCTGCAACACGGAGGCCACAGGCTGACGCACGTGCTCTTTGGCCACCGCCGAGATGGCCTTGTCCATCCGCTTCTCGATCAGCGAGCGCCGACGTGCTGCACCGCCCCGGGCGATCAGCCGGGCGAGGGCGGCAAGGACGATGCCCCCGATGATCCCCCCGGTGAACAGGCCCAAGGGCACCGGGACCGGCCCCCAGGTAGGCACTGCGAAGTCGATCTGCAGCCAGCCCGAAGCAGCCAGCGCCGTCAGCCACGCGGCCCCCGCCACCACGGTCAACGCGAGCAGGAGCTGAAGCATGCGCCAGAGCGACCACCAGAACGGGTCACGCATCCGCAGTGGAGTGTTGATCACCGCTTGGTCGAGAGCATCAGCCAGAGAGGACTCCTCGGGGGTCGCCGCATCAGCGACAGCTTGCCTCCACCGTGGGGGGAGGCCGGCGCCCGCGACCTCTGCCAGGTCCCTGGTGGCTAGATCGACCTGAGCCCGCGCCGCCGGGGTGGCGGGGGGGAGCGAGGAGCGCCCGAGGACGGCCCGCACGTCCTTCTGCACGCTCGGTCCCGGACTTTCGTCCCCCAGCCGTAACCGACGTAGCGGACTGGCCCGCAGGCCCGAAACCCACCGGGTGAAGGGCCACCCTGCCCGGCGCTTGCTTTGGCGCAGGTAGTCCTGCGACACGGCGTGCAGCACTACGGGTATGCCGGCGGCCCGCGCCAGGGCCTCGTTGAGCTGGGCGGCGCTGGCGTCGTTGAGCGCGGGCTCCTCCGAGGCCACCCCGTCGAGCAACTGACGGCTCGTGGCTACGAGGTCGCCGGTCAGTCGGCGCTCGGCGGCGTTCTTGCTCAGGACCACGTCGGTGATCCGGTCACGAAGGTCGTCGATGCCGCTCCACAGCACCGCCGAGGTCGTGAGCACCTCGAAGTCCCCGGCGCCATCCTCGGCGATCAGGCTCCTCAGGTCCTCGCGGATCTGCTGAACGTCCGAAGCGTCCGGGATGCGGTCCACCTGGTTGAGCACCACGATCATGACGCTCTCGTGGTCTCGCAGCTTCGCCAGATAGTCCTCGTGCAGACGCGCGTCGGCATACTTCTGCGGGTCGGTGACCCAGACGAAGACGTCCGAGCGCTCCAAGATGCGGTCGGCCTCTTGATGATGGGACGTCTCGGTGGAGTCGAAGTCCGGCAGATCGACGAGGATCAGCCCGGCGAGCTCGCCGTGGGAGGACGCGACGTGATGCCGCGACGGGACAGACAGCCAGTCGAGCAGTTCCGTGCTGTCCTGCTCACCCCACATCGCAGCCGTCGCCGTCGACGTCATGGGTCGACGTGCGCCGACGGTAGCCACCTCATCGTCGACGAGGGCGTTGAACAGACTGGACTTCCCGGAGCCTGTCGCACCGGCCAGGCTCACCACGGTGTGACCACTCTTCAGGGCCCAGCGCTCGCGCACCCGGGTGGTCATCTGGGTGGCGTGCGCGGCGGCGGCAGGATCGAGCTGTGCTCCGCCGGCGGCGAGCGCCTCGCTGAGCTGGTCGGCGCGCCACACCAGCGACCTGTTGCCCTCGACAGGGGTTCGCTGGATCGAGCGCCCCGCCACTATCGCGCCTCCTTGACCTGCGTCGACGCCTCGGCGACGTCCTGTATAGCCTTCAGCGACAGGGGCACTTCGTCGAGCACGAGGTCGTAGCGCGCCCGCTCTGCGGACAGCAGCTGCTCCACGCGACGCATCAGGGCGATCCGCGCCTTGCGCGCCATGGTGCGCACCGCTTGGTCGCCGAACACGGCCTCGAGCAACCGCTGGGCCAGGACGGCAGATCCTCCAGCGATGGCGACTTCGGCCCCGGACAGGCCCGCAGTGGCGCTGAAGGAGATCAACATCAGCAGCACGGCCAGCCCGTTGACTCCGAAGGCCAGATAGCGGGCGGTCGTACGCCGCGATCCCGCCTCCTCCCGCACCAGGTCCAGGACCTCCTTCTGCCACTCCCTCATCAGCCGCTCCACCCGCTCCCGGAGATCAGGTGACCCCTTGGCGAGTTCGGGGTGTCGGTCCACGAGAGCTTCGCCGCCGGGGCTCGTCCGCCACCCCCGAGCCGCTGTGCTCGCTGCCACCTGGGCGTGCGAGGAGATGAGCGCAGCCGCTCCGGTCTGCAGCGCCTCTCCCAGGGGTTCGGTCGCCGGCGGCTTGCCGCTGATGAACGAGGTGATGCGGTCTCTGGCCTTGGCGATCCCAGCTTCGATCTGTCGCAGAAACTCTCCGGTGCCGACCAGCTCCTGCCAGCGGGCGAGCACCTCACCACGCAACAGCGAGCCGTCTTCCATACCCTCGTTGATCCCGGTCGCAGCGTCTCGGTATGCCGCTCGTGCGCTCTGGCGAAGATGGTCCCGCGCCTGCACCTGCGCCTCGGCGGCGGTGTTCAGCTCGTGCGTGCGCGCCTCCAGGGAGGCCAGGGCCCCCGACAGGGTGCGGCGGATGACCACGGATCGCGCCCTGGCGTCACTGGCCAACGAGTTCAACCAGCCGGTCAGCCGAGCCGTTTGCTTCTTCGACAGCATCGACTGCTCGTCGAGCGCAACTTCGGCGATGGTGAAGATCGGCGATTGGCCGAGGCCTTGGTCCTTCAACATCTGGGCCAGGTGGATGCGGATCTCCTCCATCGCCTCGGGTGGGACCCGGTCCAGCACGATCGCAACCGACGTCCCACGCTCGGCGGCTTCACGCAACAGGGCCCACGGCACGGCATCGGCATACCGGGCGGCTGTGGTGACGAAGAGCCACAGGTCAGCGGCGTTGAGCAACTGACGGGAAAGGTCTCGGTTGGACTGGACCACGGAGTCGATGTCGGGCGCGTCGAGCAGGGCGAGCCCCGGAGGCAGCGAGTCCGAGGCGACGAGCCGCACCGCTGAGGGGTCGTCGTGATCGCTGGGTGAGCCGGTCAACCGAGCCAGGCCAGGCAGGATACGGGTGTCGGTGAACCAATGCCCGTCTGCCGAATGGTGGACCAGCACCGAGGAACGGGTCGTCGGGCGCAGGACACCCGTGCGACTGACACGTTCACCGATGACGGAGTTGACCAGGGTGGACTTGCCGGCTCCGGTCGAGCCTCCCACCACACACAACAGCGGCGCGTCGACCGAGCGCAGTCGCGGCAGTACGTAGTCGTCGAGCTGCTGGACGAGGGCGCCTCGCGACGCTCGTGCCTCTGTGACTCCCGGAAGGTCCAACGGCAGCCGGACCAGATCGGCAGCCCTCCGCAGGTGCTCGACGGAGGCCAGCAACGCAGGCGGCATTGCGGAGTCCTGTCGGTTCACGATCTCAGTTTGCGGGGTCGGCGCCTGCCCAGCAAACGGCCAGCACCGTGGCGTCTCACGCTAGGCCGAGCCAGTCCGCCCAGCGGTCCACCTCGACCGCGAAGAGCGCGTCGGCGCCGTCGGGGTCCACTGCGCCTCGGAGCTGCCCGAAGAGCTCGAACGACACAAACCCGAAGATGCCGGTCCAGGCCATCAAGGATCGGACGACCAGCTCTGGCGGCACCTTCTGGCCGAGGAACTCACTCAGCGGAGCGATCGACGCGACCACCGCGGTCGAGAGTGCGGCCTTACCTTGGGACACAGGCCCCCCTTCCGCAGCGACTTCGCGCTCAGCACGGTCGGCCATGATGCCTGCCAGCACTCGCGTGGCGCGAGTTGCCGGAGCGATCGTGCCCTCAGGGGCCGCGTATCCCGGGAGAGGCGATCCGTAGACCAACGCGTACAGGTGCGGGAAGTCATGGGCCCAGGACCGGACCGAAGAAGCTACCGCTCGCCAGCGTCCGGCGAGGTCCGCGCGGTCGCAGGCGGACTCTGCCCTCTCCACCTTCACCCCCAGGGAGTTGTAGGCGTCGACGATCAACGCCGTCAGTAACGCGTCGCGGCTCTCGAAGTAGCGGTAGATGGCCGAGGACACCATGCCCACCTCACGGGCCACAGCCCGCAGAGACAGTCCCCCAGCTCCTCGCTCCGCCAGCTGCTCTCGAGCCACGTCGAGGATCTCGTTGGTCATCTGGACTCGGGCTCGTGCCCGAACCCCGGTTGCTCGTCCAGGCTCGCTCATCCGCTCAGTCAAGCACACGACAGAGCACTGCACCATATTGTGAGCAATGCTCTTGCTTCATCTGGCCGTCTGGTGTTCACTGATCACATCAGAGAGCATCGCTCACCTTGGAGGAAACATGAAGCAGCACCATCTCGTCATCGGCGCCGGACCTGTTGGCTCGGCCGTCGCTCAACTCCTTGCCGACCAGGGCGAACACATCCGCGTGGTCACTCGGTCGGGCACCGGACCCGACCACGGCAACATCGAACGGGTCGTCGCTGACGCCGCCGACGCCGGCCGCATAGCCGAGCTCGCCAGAGGCGCCCAGGCGATCTACAACTGCGCCAACCCCGCCTACACCCGGTGGGACACCGACTGGCCCCCGATCTCCGCCTCGTTGCTGAGCGCCGCCGAGTCCTCCGGCGCGGCGCTGGCCACTGTCAGCAATCTGTACGTCTATGGGCGAGCCGATGGCCCGATGGCACACTCGACCCCGCTGGCTCCCGTCGAGCACAAAGGGGAGGTCCGCGCCCAGATGTGGCGCGACGCACTACGCGCCCACGAGTCCGGCAGGGTCCGGGTCGTCGAGGTGCGGGGCAGCGACTACGCCGACGCCGGCGACAACTCACACCTGGCGCGCAACGCCCCCGCGGTGTTGGCCGGGAAGAGCGTCTTCGTCATGGGCGCCGCCGATCAGCCCCACTCGTGGACCGCGGTCAAGGACGTCGCCCGCCTGCTGGTGGTCGCTGCTGCGGATCCCACCGCTCATGGGCAGGCATGGCTCGTGCCCAGCGCGCCGGCCCGCACCCAGCAGGAGGCCCTGGACGACCTCGCTCACGTGGCAGGCGTCCCCACCGTGAAGACCCGCGCCCTAGGACCCCGAGTCCTGCGAACGATCGGGCTTCTCTCGCCGATGATGCGCGAGGTCTCCAGGACCGCTTACCAGTTCACTGGTCCCTTCGTGCTGGACGACTCGGTCACCCGATCTCACTTCGGGATGCAGCCTCAGCCGTGGCACGAGACGCTCAACGACGTGCTGGCCGCCGTCCGCGTCGCTGGGTGCCCCCGGCAGGATTCGAACCTGCAACCTACGGATTAGAAGGCCGGTGCTCTATCCATTGAGCTACGGGGGCCGGGTAGAAGTGTAGGCGCGGATAGCATCTGCGGTCATGACCTCTGAGCTGTCCGACCTCCGCGACAAGATCGACGACGTCGACGCCTCGATCCTGGATCTACTCGCCCGGCGGCTTGACCTGGTCTCCCAGGTCGGCGAGGTGAAAGGTCGGCACGGGTTGCCGATCTACGCCCCCGAGCGCGAGCGCGCGATGATTGCCGCCAAGCGGGAGCTGGCAGAGTCCAAGGGCGTGCCCGGCGACCTCATCGAGGACGTGCTGCGCCGGTGTATGCGGGAGGCCTACGCCCACGAGAAGAACATGGGGTTCACCCAGCAGGCGCCCGACCTGGGGCCCATCGTGATCGTGGGTGGTGCCGGCGCCATGGGAGCCATGTGGGGCCGGATGCTGACTCTGTCCGGGTATGTGGTCCGCCTCCTGGACCGTGACGACTGGCACCGAGCACCGGAGCTGCTCGCCGGTGCAGGAATGGTGCTCGTGTCCGTGCCCATCCACGACACGGTCGCGGTCATCGCTGCTCTTCCCGCACTCCCCCCCGAGTGTCTTCTGGTCGATCTGACGTCGGTGAAAACGGGGCCGATCGAAGCGATGATGACTGCTCACTCGGGCCCGGTGCTGGGGCTTCACCCGATGTTCGGCCCCGACGTCGACTCTTTTGCCAAACAGGTCGTCGCGTGTTGTCCGGGTCGTGACGCCGAGGCGTCGCAGTGGCTGATCGAGCAGATCCGCCTCTGGGGCGCCCGGGTGCACGACGTGTCTGCCTCGGACCACGACGGAGCCATGGGTCTCATCCAGGCTCTTCGTCACTTCTCCACGTTCGTCTACGGGTCTCATCTCGCGCACGAGGACCGCAAGCTGGCTGATCTGTTGGCGCTATCCTCGCCCATCTACCGCCTTGAGCTCGTCATGGTCGGCCGACTCTTCGCGCAGAGTCCGGAACTGTACTTCGAC
This sequence comes from Actinomycetales bacterium, assembly GCA_038258285.1. GTDB lineage: Bacteria > Actinomycetota > Actinomycetes > Actinomycetales > Dermatophilaceae > Ornithinicoccus. Next base: position 61,116 of record JBBSQA010000013.1, read on the forward strand.
ATCATCACCGCCTCGGAGGCCAGCGTCGAGCTCATCGAGCGCTACCACGTGAAGTTCGGCCAGGCCCTGGAACTGCTCCGGAGTGGTGATCGTCAAGCCTTCATCGACCAGTTCGGGGAGATCGAGGAATGGTTCGGCTCCTACGCCGGCCGCTTCCTGACCGAGTCACGCTCGCTGCTCGCGCATGCGGACGCCACCCGCTAGGAGCCACTCCTGCTAGGGGTCCGGCGTCGCCGACACCAGCAACGCACGGTGACCGGCTGAGGTGTGCAGCAAGGACTGCTCGCGGGGCCGCCACCACTGAGGGTTGTCACCACGCTCCAGGTGATCACGAGCGATGGCCAGCTCCGAGCACTCGTCTTGAAAAGCACGCATCGCCTTCTCCCCCCGACTGCCGTAGGTGGTCCTGGCCCACCGTCGGGCGTCCCGGCGACGCGCCGGTGAGGACAGCATGGACACCTCGCCCGGGGTGAACCACCCGTTCAGCCCGTAGGCCGTGAGGTGGTCGCGGATCATCAGCGCCTCGGCACGACGTGCCCAGGTGATCATCCAGAGGAACCCGAGGAAGAGCGGAAACTGAACGAGGAAGTACAACGGCACCCACAGGTCGGTCAAGGTGGCGGCGTTCCAGACGGCATGGGCAGATACTGCGGCGACAAACCCCAGGGCTGGGACCACGGCATACCGCGCCTCCCTGCGATGGGCCACCCAGCCGAGACCGATACCGAAACACACCGTGAACATGGGATGGGCGAACGGGGTGAACAGGCAGCGGATGACGAACAGGGAGATCAGACCCGACTGCCCCAACAGCTCGTAGCTGCGCGCGAGATACAGAATGTCCTCGACGAAGGCGAAGCCGATCGCGACCATGCCCGCATACACGATGCCGTCCACGACTCCGTTGAACTCCCGCCGAGCCATCGCGAAGATCAGGAGCACCCCGGCGCACTTGGCGCACTCCTCCACGATAGGTGCCGCGACCACCGACGCCGCCAGAGACCGGGGCACCCCGGAGGCCTCCAGGACAGGGGTCAGGGCCAGACTGAGGACGATGCTGGCCGCAGTTGCGACCAGCGCACCCCAGCCGAAGGCGAACCACAGCATCCGTACCGGCTCGGCTTCGAGTCGGTCCACCCACAGGAACAAGGGGACCACGATGCCGATCACCGTGGCGGACACGGCGCCGGCAAGCAGGATGCCGGCCAGACCTGCACTCTGGGACACGACCAAAGTGATCACCAGCGCGCCGACGAGGAGCGCGGTGCCTGGCATGCCCCACAACAGAATTCGCCGGATCCCCGGTCGGTGGGTCACGTTGGGGCCCACCGTTGGCCCCGCCGAGCTGTCCACACCCGCACCTTAGTGCCCGGATTCAGCCCAGCCATCGTCGCTATTGTGGACGCCGTGAGCATCGAGAGCCCTGCCCGTGGAGCCCATGACCGGTTGGTCTGGATCGACTGCGAGATGACCGGCCTGGACGTGTCGGTCGACGCGCTGATCGAGGTCGCCGCCCTGGTGACCGACGTCGACCTCAACGTGCTGGGCGAGGGCGTCAACGTGGTCATCCGCCCCCCGGAGGCTGCGCTGGCACAGATGGGCGACTTCGTGCGGGCGATGCACGTGCGCAGCGGTCTGCTGGACCAGCTGGAAGACGGCGTGACGATGGATGAGGCCCAAGCCACGGTCCTGGACTACGTGAGGACCTGGGTTCCCGAAGCCAACAAGGCACCGCTGGCCGGCAACACGGTCAGCACGGACCGGCTCTTCCTGGCCCGGGATATGACCGAGCTGGAGCAGCATCTGCATTACCGCATCGTGGATGTCTCCTCGATCAAGGAGCTGGCCCGCCGATGGTTCCCCCGGGCCTACTACAACTCACCGACCAAGACCGGTGGTCATCGCGCCCTGGGCGACATCGAGGACAGCATCGCCGAGCTGCGTTACTACCGCCGGGCGGTCTTCCGCGACCCACCGGGGTTGGACACGGCAACCTTGCGCGACCTCACCGGACCCACTGAGTAGCAGCACCCTCCTCTCGTTGCGCCAGGACCGGTCCGCACTGCGCTGACCCCTCCCCCGGGGCGGTTGCCCCGGTGACCCAACCGCGCTACATTCCGTACACGGCAAAATGTATGCGCATACATTCTACGGTCCACGGTCATCGACGACTTCGGGGAGTACGCAGTGGCGACAGGTCTAGACGGTGAGCGCCCGACGGTCTACACCGTGGCCAAGCGCGCTGGCGTCTCCGTGGCCACCGTCTCCCGAGTGCTCCAGGAACCCCACCTCGTGCGGGAGTCCACCCAGGCCAAGGTGCAGAACGCCATCACCGACCTCGGATACGTGCCGCACGGTGGCGCTCGCTCACTGGCCTCGCGCCGACACGAGGCACACGGCCTGGTTCTCCCCGAGCTGAGCGGCCCGTACTACTCCGATCTGCTGACGGGATATGAGTCGGCGGCCGCCGAGGTCGGCCACAGCGTGGTCGTCCTGTTGACGCGCGGCAAGCAAGATCTCGCGGCCCGGATCCGACGGTTGGTCGGCAACATCGACGGCTTGGTGGTCGTGGGAGAGGAAGAGATGGGGCCCCACGAGCTCGACGGGTTGCGGCGCCAGGTCCCCCTGCTGAGCCTGAGCGGGGCCCGAGGACAGGGCCATGAATCCTTCACCACCGAGAGTCGTTCCAGTGCCGAGGAGCTCACTCGTCACCTGTTGAGCCACGGACGTCGTCGCCTGGCTTTCGTCGGGACACCCACCCAAGGGGCTGATATCCGCGACCGCTACGAGGGTTTCCTGGCCGGTCACGACGGCCTTGAGGTCGCAGCCCCAATCGCGGCAGAGCTGCGCGAGCGTGACGGACGCCGTGTGGCGGAGGACATCGTGACGCGCCGGCTCGACCTCGATGCCTTGGTCTGCGCCAACGACGAGCTCGCCTTGGCCCTGATCGACCGGCTCTCCTCGCTCGGCGTGAAGGTCCCCGACGATATCGCCGTCGTGGGCTGGGACGACGTTATGAGTGCCCGTTATATCCGGCCTCCCCTGACGACGGTCGCCCAACCTGTGCGCGAGCTCGGAGCGGCTGCAGCCACGCGGATGCGGGAGCTGATCGCCGGCTCCCCGGCCACCGATGTGGGACACACCCTCCCCACCACTCTCGTCATCCGAGAGTCGTGTGGCTGTCCTGCTCCGCCGACCCCTGACCGTTTTCCCCAACCAAAGGAATGACCATGCGCCGCATCTGGACCGTCATCGCTGTAACAACCGCAACCACCGTGGCCCTGGCCGGTTGTGGACGCGATAGCGGAGGGGGTGAGGACGCAGCACCGGCCACCGGTGAGGCCATCGCCGCCGAGGACGTGGGCGGCACCATCGACGTATGGGCTATGGGCGCTGAAGGCGAGAAGCTGCCTGAGCTCGCCAAAAAATTTGAGGATGCCCACGACGGGGTGAAGATCAACGTCACTGCGGTCCCCTGGGACTCCGCGCACGACAAGTTCGTCACCGCGATCACTGCAGGCACCACCCCCGACCTGGCCATGGTGGGCACCACCTGGATGGGCGAGTTCGCGGGTCTGGACGCGTTGGACCCGGCGCCAGGGTCGATCGACCCCTCGGTGTTCTTCGAGGGCGCAGAGGCCACCACCCAGGTGGACGGGACGTCCTACGGTGTGCCGTGGTACGTCGAGACGCGCTTGGTCTACTACCGCACCGACATCGCCGAGGAGGCCGGTTACAGCGAGGTCCCCAGCGACTGGGATGGCTTCAAGAAGATGGCTGCGGACCTGCAGAGCAAAGGTGGCTCCGAGTGGGGCATCAGCCTGCAGCCGGGCGAGACCGGCTCGTGGCAGACCGTCATGCCCTTCGCCTGGACCAATGGCGCCGAGGTCGCGACCGACGATGCCTACAGCTTCGACACACCCGAGATGGTGGACGCGGTGAAGTACTACCAGAGCTTCTTCACCGACAAGATTGCTAACCCGAGCCCTGTGCCGGACGAGCTGGTGGCCAACTTCACCAACGGGGACGAGCCGATGTTCATCTCCGGTCCGTGGATGCGCTCGCTGGTCGAGGAGACCGGGGGTGACGGTTTCGCGGACCAGTACGACGTGGCGCCTATCCCGATGCCCGAGGGCGGGACCCCATCGTCCTTCGTGGGTGGCTCCAACCTGGCCGTCTTCAAGTCCACCGAGAACCGGGACACCGCGTGGGCTTTCGTGGAGTGGCTCACCGAGCCGGACACGCAGATCGAATGGTACGAGGCCACCACCGACCTACCGTCGGTGCAGTCCGCTTGGGACGACGAAGCGCTGGCGTCCGACCCGAAGCTGTCCGCCTTCGGCACCCAGTTGGAGACGGCACAGGCACCCCCGACCTTCCCCACGTGGGAAGAGGTTGTGGCCTCGTTCGACGACTCAATCGAGGAAGTCACCAAGGCTGATGCCGATCCGGCGGAGGCCATGAAGCAGGTGCAAAGCAACGCCGAATCCATCGGGACGGGCCAGTAGGACATGTCCACGACCACCTCCCCTGCGGGTCGTGAGGCCTCGTCGACAGTTCCGGACGCGAGCGAAGTGCAGCCGTCAGGCTCCACGAGGCCCACCCGTGGCCGCGAGGAACGGGCCGCGTGGATCCTGGCTGTGCCGTTCATGCTGCTCTTCCTGGCCTTCACCGCCTGGCCGGTCGCGCAGTCGGTCTTCATGAGCTTTACCGACACCGGCGCGCGGGATCTGCGCAGTCCGTTCGCGGTGAACTTCATCGGTTTCGACAACTTCACCAGAGCCATCGGCGACCCGATCTTTCGTCAGGCCGCGCTGAACACCGCCTACTTCGTCATGGTCGGCGTGCCGTTGACCCTGACGGTCGCTTTGGCGGCCGCTGTCGCCTTGGACAAGGGCATCACCCGGCTCCGCGGCATCTTCAGGCTTGGTTTCTACACCCCGGTGATCACGTCGATCGTGGCAGTAGCGGTCGTGTGGAGATTCTTGCTCCACCCCGACGTCGGCTTGGTCAACAACGCGTTGAGCTGGGTGGGGATCGACGGACCCAGCTGGCTGGAGTCAACCACGTGGGCCATGCCGGCCCTCATCCTGATGGCTACGTGGCGCAACTTCGGCACCGCCATGATCATCTTCCTCGCGGGCCTGCAGGCAGTGCCGTGGGCGTTGCAGGAGGCCGCCGCTCTGGACGGCGCCAACGCCTGGCAACGCTTCCGCTTCATCACCCTGCCCACCCTGCGACCCACGATCCTGTTCGTGTCGGTAACCACCGGCATCGGTTACCTGCAGTTCTTCGAGGAGCCGTTCGTGATGACGCAGGGTGGCCCGCTGAATAGCACGATCTCCGCGTCGATGTACACGTTTCAGCAGTTCAGCTTCGGCAACTACGGCTACGCCGCCGCGCTGAGCTACCTCATCTTCGTCGTCATCGCAGTGGTTACCGCCGTTCAGTTCCGCTTCCTCTCGGAAAGGGACTGACATGACGATGACCACTCAACCTTCGGTGCGCAGTCGCTGGTGGCTCTACGGGTTGCTGACGATCGCTCTCATCATCGTGATCACCCCGTTCGTCTGGATGGTTCTCGGAAGCGTCAAGACCAACGCCGAACTGCGGCAGGTGCCACCGACGTGGTGGCCGCAGGACCCGACCCTCGCCAACTACACCGAGCTCTTCACCCGCCTCAACTTCGGCCAGTACTTCTTCAACTCCACCCTGGTCGCGGTGGTCGTGACCGTCGGCAACCTGATCTTCTGCTCGATGGTCGGATACGCCCTCGTGATGCTCGACTTCCGAGGGAAGAGGCTGCTTTTCGCCTTGATTCTGGGCACTTTGATGATCCCTGGCGTCGTCACCTTCGTCCCCCTCTTCGTCCTGGTGGCCAACGCGGGTCTGATCGACACCCTGCCGGGATTGTTCCTGCCGTTCCTCGTCTCGCCGTTCGGGGTGTTCCTCATGCGGCAGTACATGCAGGGACTCCCGCGCGATCTGCTGGACGCCGCCCGCGTCGACGGCGCCGGCGAGCTGCGGATCTTCTCCCGCGTGTTTCTCCCGCTGTGCGGACCGGCTCTGGCCACGCTGGGAATCCTCACGTTCCTCGGCAGCTGGAACAACTTCCTGTGGCCACTAGTCGTGGCGCAGACGGAGGACACGTACACCCTCCCCGTCGCCCTCGCCCTGTACTCCACCGGGCAGAACTCCACCCAGTACGGCCTGCTCCTGGCGGGAGCCACCATCGTGGTGCTTCCTGTCCTAGCCGTCTTCATGGTCTTCCAGCGCCGCTTCATTCAGGGCATTGCCACCACCGGATTGAAATGACCGCACCCAAGGAGAGCCCATGCGCATGACCCCAGGTGAACCGACTCGCCGCTCGCTGATGCTCGGCGGAATCGCCGCCACCGGAGCCGCCGCCTTCGCCGCTTCGTCCGCCAACGCGGCACCCAGCACCGCTCCGTCGGCCCCACCTGCTTTCTCCACGCGGATGATGCGGCGTTGGGCCAGGGACACCTGGGAGTCGTTGGTCGCCATGACACCCGAGGACACCGGTCTGCCCGCGGACAACATTCCGGCCTCGATGGGGGCGGCGGAGCGCAGTGGATACACGTCCCCGACCAACATCGGCGGCCTGATGTGGTCGGCGGTCGCGGCTCGCGAACTCGGCACCATCACGGCCGGGGACTGCCTGCGACAGTGCCGGAAGACTCTGACCACGCTCCTGGAGATGGAGCACGACGAGCCGAGCGGCATGTACTTCAACTGGTACGACGAATCCACGGGTGAGGCCCTGCGGAGCTGGCCGACGACCGGCGAGACGGTCTTTCCCTTCGCCTCCAGCGTCGACAACGCCTGGCTCGGGGCGGGCCTTATGGTCGTGAGAGAGGCCGTGCCGGGGGCCGACCGGTTAGCCGGGATGGTCTTCGACCGGATGCGCTGGGACGCCTTCTACGACCCGGACGCCGCACGCCCGGGTGGCCTCATGCACGGAGGGTTCTTTCCGTTCGACCACGGCCGGCCCGGCGAGGTCTACCGCGGCAGCCACATCGGCGGCCCGGACGTCTGGCTCACCAGTCACCACTACGACACCATCGTCTCCGAGACCCGCATGACGTCCTACCTGGGCATTGCCACCGGACAGGTGCCGGCCGAGCACTACTTCGCCGCTTGGCGGACCTTCCCCTCGGACTGCGACTGGTCCTGGCAGGAGTCCCAGCCCAACGGCAGGACCCGGACTTACCTGGGGATCGAGGTGTACGAGGGCGCCTACGCCTACCGCGGCATGCACATCGTGCCGGGTTGGGGCGGGTCGATGTTCGAGGAGCTGATGCCCGAGGTCTTCGTGCCGGAGTCGAGGTGGGCTCCTCGGTCCTGGGGTCGCAACCATCCGCTGCACGTCCGGGCCCAGCGAGAGCACGGCATGGACGAGGCGGGGTACGGCTACTGGGGGTTCAGCCCGGCGAGCGATCCGACGGACAACTACCGTGAGTACGGACTGGACATGCTCGGGTTGAACCCTGACGGCTACTTCTCCGACGTCGAGCAGACGTCCTACGACGCGGGATTCGGTGACTGTCGAGAAGGAGAGGCTCCGAACCCGGCCTACGGGATGGCGTGGTGACCCCTCACGCGTCCTTCCTAGCGATGATGCACGAGCCCGAAGCAGCGCAAGCCAACCTGCTTCGGATCGAGCACCAGCTGAAGACGTATGGGGAAGGCGGCTTCTACGACGCGGTCGCCGTGAGATCCGGTCGTCAAGCGCAGCGATACCTGTCCCTGGACCAGGCCATGATCATGGGATCCCTCGGCAACGTGGTGGGCGACAACGTCATCCAACGCGCCTTCAGCACCCGCAAAGTCGAGAAGGTGCTGCGGCCGATCATCGCGCTGGAGACGTTCAGCGCAGGCGCGTTCTGAGTGGGCTCGCCACGATCGCGGATGGGAGCCACCGCCGAGTCGGTAGCGTTTCGAGACCTCAACGGCAACGGGGTGATGGACCCCTACGAGGACCCGCGGCTGTCGGTGGCCGAGCGTGTCGATGATCTGATCTCACGGATGTCGCTGCCGGAGAAGGTCGGGTTGATGTTCCACACCGTCATCGAGGCAGGGTCCTCCGGCCAGCTGCTCGATGGGCCCGGGCGCATCAGCAAGTCCGGGGCCTCCGAGGTCGTGCTCGGCAAGCACCTCTCCCACTTCAACGTGCACGCCCTCGGAGATCCCCGCATGGCCGCCCGCTGGAGCAATGCACTGCAGCGACTGGCGGCCCAGACCCCGCACGGCATACCGGTGACGATCTCCACGGATCCCCGTCACGGCTTCGTTCAGAACGAGGGCGTGTCGTTCGCAGCCGGATCCTTCTCCCAGTGGCCCGAGCCGCTCGGTCTGGCGGCGCTGCGGGACCCTGAGACCGTGCGCCGATTCGCGGATATTGCCCGCCGGGAGTACGTGGCGGTGGGAATCCGGGCTGCGCTCCACCCCACCCTCGACCTGGCTACCGAACCGCGGTGGGCGCGGCAGGCAGGAACGTTCGGACAGGACCCCTCGGTGGTGGCGGAGCTCGGGGTGGCCTACCTGGAGGGTATGCAGCGACCTACGCTCGGGCCGAGCAGCGTGGCCTGCACCACCAAGCACTTCCCTGGAGGTGGGCCGCAGCGCGATGGCGAGGACGCCCACTTCCCGTACGGCCGCGAGCAGGTCTACCCAGCAGATCGGTTCGAGGACCATCTGGCCCCTTTCCGGGCTGCCATCTCGGCCGGCACCTCCGGCATGATGCCCTACTACTCGATGCCGACCGGTCTGACCATCGAGGGGGAGGACATCGAGGAGGTCGGCTTCGGATACAACCGCCAGGTCGTCAACGATCTGCTCCGGGATCGGCTCGGCTACGAAGGCGTCGTCCTGACCGACTGGGAGCTGATCTGCGACAACCATGTCGGCGATCAGGTGCTCCCCGCGCGAGCCTGGGGGGTGGAGCACCTCGACGTACCCGGTCGGATGGCCATGGTCCTGGACGCTGGGGCCGACCAGTTCGGGGGCGAGGAGAACGTCGAGGTGCTGCTGGACCTCGTGGAGCGTGGCCGGGTGAGCGTCGGGCGGGTGGACGAGTCGGCGCGCCGCTTGCTCACGGTGAAGTTCCAGCTCGGCCTGTTCGACGACCCCTTCGTCGACGAGGACCAGGCTGCGGTCATGGTCGGTCGCGACGACTTCGTCGCGGCGGGCTACCGGGCGCAGGCTGCCTCCGTCACGGTGTTGCAGCATGCCGCCCCGGTCCTGCCCCTGCGGCCCGGGGCCCGGGTGTATGTCGAGGGCCTATCGGCGCAGGAGTGCGAGCGTGCCTTCGGCCCGGGCACCAGGGCCGGCACCGCCGAGGAGGCTGATGTGGCGGTGGTCCGGCTTCAGGCCCCGTGGGACCACCGCGACGACCTCTTCCTGGAGGCGATGTTCCACCAGGGATCGCTCGACTTCCCCCCTGGGCTGATCCATCGGCTCCGCCGTCTGGCCGCCCAGTGTCCGCTTGTGGTCGACGTCAGCCTGGACCGTCCGGCGATCCTGACCCCCTTGACCGACTTCGTATCGGCCCTGGTGGTGTCCTACGGAACCTCCGGGCCCGCGCTGCTCGATGCTCTGCAGGGTCGGGTAGAGCCCGTCGGGGTCCTCCCCTTCGACCTGCCACGCTCGATGCAGGACGTGCGCGAACATCCGGAGGATCAACCGGGCTTCGACGACCCGCTCTTCGCCTGCGGCTTCGGCCTGGGACTTTCCGAACGATCCATGGGGTGAGTGACGGGACTTGAACCCGCGACATCCGCGACCACAACGCGGCGCTCTACCTGCTGAGCTACACCCACCATGCCGTGCCATCGGCGGTGGTGACCGCGCCAGGCAACGCCGACCATCGTACCCGCTGGGCACCGATGCTCTGAACCGGTAGAAAGCCGATCCGGGCGCCTCGCTCAGGCGCGGTCCGGACTCAGGCGTCGTTGGCGCGGTGGCGCTCCGCCGACGCCTCGATCCGGATGCGGCGGGCCGCCTCGATCTTCTGCCGCTCGGCTGCTTCCTTCTTCTTGACCCCGCTGTCGTCACGGTAGGGGAGCTGGATTTCGTCCTCGGCCGCGATGCCCAGATTCAGCTGACGCGCTCGCTGCAGCTCCGAGTCGAGCTCGGCACCGATAACCAGGAAGATGTTGGTCAGCCACAGCCAGATCAACAGCACGATGATGCCGGCGATGGCCCCGTAGGTGGCGTTGTAGCTGCCGAACTTGGACACGTAGAAGAAGAAGCCCACCGTGCCGATCCCCCAGCCGACGATGGCCACCGCAGCACCGCCGCTGAGCCACCGGAACTTCTGCTGCCGAACGTTGGGCGTGCCCCAGTAGAGCAGCGCGACCACGAAGATGACGATGAGCAGCATGACCGGCCACTTCGCGTAGGCCCAGACCGTGACGAAGGTGTCCCCGAGCCCGATGACCGAGCCGACCGCGTTCACGATGTTGCCCGTGAAGACCAGGGACAGCGCCACGACCACGACCAGCAGCAGACATACCAGGGTGATGAGGATCAGCCAGGGGCGCAGCTTCCAGATCGGACGCCCCTCCTCTACGCCGTACACCGTGTTCATCATCCGGGAGAAGGCGTTCACGTAGTTCGAAGCGGCGAACAATGCGGTGGCCAGACCGATGACCAGGGCGATGCTCGCTCCGCCCCCGCTCTGCAGGTTGTTCACGAAGGTCTCGACCGGCTCGAGGGAGTCCGAGGAGACCCCGAGCTCCTTGACGACGTCGAGCAGAGCCTGCGTCGTGCTCGGCCCCTGGCCGAACACACCGAGCAGGGACGTCAGGGCCAGGATCGCGGGGAAGAGGGACAGCACGGCGTAATAGGTCAGCGCTGCAGCCAGATCCGTCCCCTTGTCCTGCCCGAACTCGGTGAGCGTCCGTTTCAAGGTCGCCTTCAGGTCGATCTTGGCCGGCTCCTCCGAGATGTCGACGTCGGAGGGCTTGGTTTGAGTGCTCACAACCAGCAAGTGTGCCTCATCGAACCCACCGCCACCGGGCGGCAGGGCACGTCCGAGGACAAAGAAGTCCCCGCCACGGTAACGACCGCGACGGGGACACCGTATGAGTGCGCCAACAGGGACTCGAACCCCGAACCCGCTGATTAAGAGTCAGCTGCTCTGCCAATTGAGCTATTGGCGCAACAGAGTTGAACTTTATCACCGAGGGGCCCCGCCTCTAAATTCCACGCTCATGAGACAGGATGTGGCGCATGCGCGCACTGGTCAAGACCCACGCCGGCCCCGGGCTGGAGCTCATCGACGTACCGGAGCCCTCCCCCGGCCCCGATGAGGTGAAGATCCGGGTCCTGCGAGCGGGCCTGTGCGGCACGGACCTGCACATCGAAGCGTGGGACAGCTGGGCTGCCTCGATGCTGAAGCCTCCTTTGATCGTCGGCCACGAGTTCTACGGTGAGATCGTCGAGGTCGGTCAGGGAGTGCCCCGGGGCAACGGCACGTACGACCTTCGCCCCGGGCTGCGCGTCTCCGTCGAGGGCCACGTGATCTGCGGGGTATGCCGAAACTGTCGTTCGGGGCGGCCCCACGTCTGCGTCAACACCTCGAGCCTGGGGGTGAACCGGGACGGAGCCTTCGCCGACTTCGTGTGCGTCCCGCATACCAACGTGTGGGTGCAGCCGGAGGACATCGACCCGGACCTGGGCGCCATCTTCGACCCCCTCGGCAACGCCGTCCACACCGCGCTGACCTTCTCTATCGCCGGCGACGACGTCATGATCACCGGGTGCGGCCCGATCGGCGTCATGGCGGTGGCTATCGCTCGCCACGTCGGAGCCCGCTACATCGTGGCCACGGACGTCAGTGAGTACCGGCTCGAGATGGCCCGGAAGGTCGGGGCGGACCACGCCGTCAACGTGGCCCTCGAGCGGGTGAAGCCCTACCAGAACGAGCTCGGCATGATGTTGGGCTTCGACGTCGGGATGGAGATGTCCGGCAACCCGGCCGCGATGAAGGAGCTGATCGACAACTGCCAACACGGCGCCGGAATCGCGCTGTTGGGTCTGCCGGCAGCGCCGTTCGAGATCGACTGGGGGCCGGTGATCACCCGCATGCTCACGATCAAGGGGATCTACGGCCGAGAGATGTACGACACCTGGTACCGGATGATGTTCATGCTGCAGACCTCGGAGGAGCTGCGGGAACGCATCCGCTCGGTGATCACGCACCGTTTCCGCGCCGACCAGTGGCAGGACGCTTTCGCCGCAGCCCGCACCGGCGAATGCGGCAAGATCGTCATGGACTGGAGTTGACCGCCACCCGTCGCACCACGAGGAGCAAACGATGTACGCATTCAAGGACGATCTAGCCGCTGAGCTGACCGGCATCCGTGAGGCCGGTCTCTACAAGAGCGAGCGCCAGCTGACGACCCCGCAGTCGGCTCACGTGGAGACCACGGCAGGGGTGGCTCTCAACTTCTGCGCCAACAACTACCTGGGTCTGGCCAACCACCCCGACGTGGTCGACGCCGCCCGCCACGCCTTGGACGAGTGGGGGTTCGGCATGGCGTCGGTGCGGTTCATCTGCGGCACCCAGACCCAGCACCGCGACCTTGAGCGGGCCCTGGCCGACTTCTCCGGCACCGAGGACTCGATCCTGTTCGCTTCCTGCTTCGACGCCAACGGCGGAGTCTTCGAGGTGCTGTTCGGGGCCGAGGACGCGATCATCTCCGACGCCCTCAACCACGCGTCCATCATCGACGGCATCCGGCTGTCCAAGGCCAAGCGGTTCCGCTATGCCAACCGCGACATGGATGATCTGCGCACCCAGCTCGCGACGGCCCGTGACGGAGGTGCCCGACGGATGATCATCGTCACCGACGGGGTCTTCTCCATGGACGGGTACTACGCCCCCCTCGACGAGATCTGCGACCTGGCCGACGAGTTCGGGGCCATGGTCTTCGTCGACGACTGCCACGCCACGGGGTTCGTGGGTGAGCACGGCCGTGGCACCGCCGAGCACTGCGGGGTGTTGGGCCGGGTCGACATCATCACCGGCACACTCGGCAAGGCCCTGGGGGGTGCCAGCGGAGGGTATGTGGCGACGCACCCTGAGATCGTGGAGCTGCTCAAGCAGCGGGCCCGGCCGTACCTGTTCTCCAACGCCGTCGCACCCTCCGTCGTCGCCGGCTCGTTGAAGGCGGTCGAGATCGCTCGGGACGCCTCGGCCCCCCGTGAGCAGCTCAAGGCCAACACCACGCTCTTTCGGTCGTTGATGGCCGACGAGGGCTTCGAGATGCTGGACGGGTCTCACCCGATTACCCCGGTGATGTTCCCCGGCGAGGACGGTGCACGGCTGGCGGCCCAGATCGCCGACGCGATGCTCGCCCGGGGCGTCTACGTGATCGCGTTCAGCTTCCCGGTCGTGCCGAAGGGAAAGGCGCGCATCCGCGTGCAGCTCTCTGCGGCCCACAGCGAGGACGATGTCCGTGCCTGCGTGGCTGCCTTCGTCGCTGCTCGAGCCGAGGTCGCCTGACCCGCTGACCGTTGTGCGCGCTCCCCGCGCCTTGGCCGCGTGCAGGGGCGCGCACAACGGTCAGCGGATCAGAGCCAGCCGGACTTCCGGAAAGCCCGATACAAGGCGAGACAGATCAGCCCCATGACCACGAGTGAGATGTAGAACCCGCCAGGGACTTCGAGCACGTTCATGTGCTCGAAGTTCATCCCGAAGATCCCGGCCAGCAGGGTCGGCACCGCAGCAATGGCGACCCAGGCGCTGATCTTGCGCATGTCGTCGTTCTGCTGCACGCCGACCTGCGCGAGGTGGGCGTTCAGGATGTCGGTCAGCAGCCCGTCGTAGGTGTCGATGTGCTCGACCACGTGCTCCAGATGGTCCGCGACGTCCCTGAGCTGCAGGCGGAGCTCCTCGGAGGAGACGGCGTGCGCCCCGGCATACAGGCCCGACAGCGGAGCCACCAGCGGCTGCGCGGCCCGGCGGAACTCCAACACCTCCCGCTTGAGCAGATAGATGGTCTCCGAACGGGCCGGCTCGTCGGTGCCGAAGACCTTGGCCTCGATCTCGTCGAGATCCTGCTGGACCTCGTCGTCGATGGCCCGGTAGGTGTCCACGATGCCGTCGAGCACAGCGTGGAACACCGCCATCGGACCGTTCTCGACCATCAGTTCGGGGTGCTCCTCCAGCCGCTGGCGGATGCCGACCAACGGCGCCGCTTCCCCGCTGCGCACCGTCACCACGAATCGGTCGCCGACGAACATCATGACCTCACCGGTCTCGATGTCGGAGGTTTCCTCCACGTAGCGCAGCGTGCGAAGCACCGCGAAGTGGGTCTGGTCGTAGGCCTCGATCTTGACCCGCTGCTTACCGTTGATGGCGTCGGCCACGGCCAGGGGGTGTAGATCAAGATCCTCGTTGACCTGCTCGAACTCCTGGGCGGTCGGGTCCTTGAGACCGATCCACAAGAACCCGTCCTCGTTGGTCCGCAACTGATGCAGGTCACCACTGAGGTCGCGGCATGCGGTCCGCTGCCCGTCTCGGTAGATCGCCTGGTCGATGATCACGCGCTCACCACCGAGGTGCGCTGTCCTGGTGCAGCTCTGCGTCAGCGCTTGTGCAGGACACGGCGGGCTGCGCCTAGGACCAAAGCCACGCCGGAGACTCCCCCGAGCGCTCCGGCCAGACGCTCCAGACGCGGCTCACCGTCGGGGGTGTAGGCGAGCTCGTTGCCCTTGGCCTTCAGCTTCTCCAGCTGACGGCGCTTCAGCTCGGCCGGGCTGGCGCGAAAGGTCAGCTGGTCCACGGTGCGGGCAAGGCGATCACGGGTCGCGGCCAGGTCAGCCTCGATGTCTTTTTCGGAGCGTGGCTTCTGCTTCTCGGCCATGTGTCGTCCTTCTCGTGAAGATGTGATGAGGTCTAACGCACGCAGGCGCTTCGCCTGAGACGATAACGCAGAACACACCATCAAGAATGACGGAGGGCACGATGACAGCACTCGAACTCGGCGCCGCAGCACCCGACTGGTCCTTGCGAGACTCCACCGGGGAGACCGTGAGCCTCAACGACTTCGCCGGCCGCAAGCTGATCATGTACTTCTACCCAGCGGCGATGACCCCTGGGTGCACAACCCAGGCCTGCGATTTCCGCGACAGTCTGGACACGTTCACCAGCCACGGGTACGCCGTCGTGGGGGTCTCCCCCGACACCCCGCAGAAGCTGACCAAGTTCGCCGACCAGGAGTCGCTGTCCTACCCGCTGCTCTCCGACCCCGACAAGACCGTGCTTGCGGCCTACGGGGCGTACGGCGAGAAGAACCTCTACGGGAAGACCATCACCGGCGTGATCCGCTCCACCGTGGTGATCGACGAAAAGGGCCGCGTGGTGCTAGCCAAGCACAACGTGAAGGCGACTGGACACGTCACCATGTTGTCCAAGGCCTTGGGCCTCACGTCGTCCTGACCTGCTTCAACGGGTCGCGGTTCCCCCGGAACCGTCGGACGCTGTAGGCCAGCAGCCCCAGCGCGATCAGTCCGGAGATGATGATGCTGACCCCGGCCAACGTCCCCCCGAAGAGCCACCAACGCTCAGCCAGCGGCCACAAGTCCGGCGGCGGCGGCGACAGGACATACGTCACCCCGACCGAGACCACCGTCATCGCGCCCAGCGCGCTCAGCACGATCCGGGGCCACGTTTTCACCCCCTCCCTGGCTGCGCGGTAGGCCTGCACCTTCATCGGGTGCAACTGTCGCTCGGCCCAGGGGTTGTTTTGCGCCAGGACAATCAGCCCGGTGACCACGATCAGGGTGCCCGGTCCGGGCAGTGGCATCAAGATGACACCGACGACCAGCAGGGTCCATCCGATGATGTCGTAACCGACACGACGGAGCCACTGCCTCAAACGAGTCACCCTCCAAGCATGCCAAGAAACACTGTGAGAACCATCATCCTTACGGATACCCGCGGCGAATTCTGTGCGACCTTGGGAGGACATATCATCGTCGGCACGCGCTCGTGGTGGAATTGGCAGACACGCAGGATTTAGGTTCCTGTGCCTTCGGGTGTGCGGGTTCAAGTCCCGCCGAGCGCACATGTCGACGCGACTGCCTCAGGACTACCCATGGCCGGTTCCGTTGCGTGACGGCCTAATCGGCAGTGGCGGCTTAGCCCCCGATGTCCCCTGGTCCTCTCGGACACGTCCCGAGGGTCCGAGGCGAACCGCCGTCCTCGCCGTCGGGTCCAACGCCTCGACAGAGGTGCTTGCGGACAAGCTCAGGAAGGTGATCGCCGAAGCACCCCACCTTCCGGTCGTGGTCGAAGTCACTGCGGTGGCGGGCCTCGCGGTGGGTCATTCGGCGCACGTCAGCGCACGCGGGTTCGTGGCGGCGACGCCCTTCCTTACCGCTGGTGAGAGCCACGACCCTGTCGCCCCGGTCCCTGCTCCGGCATACTCCGTCGGTTGGTTCACCGACGACCAGCTGATGGCACTGGACGCGACAGAACCCAACTACGACCGAGTAATGCTGCCGGATCAGGTGACGGTCACGGCGCGCGGGAGTGACCTACGCTTGTCGGAGGTGATGGTCTATCGCTCTGTTCACGGCGTCCTCGGGGAAGAGGGTCGCCCCCTGCCACTACGCAGTCAGGAGCAGGTCCACCGGTGGCTGGCCGAGCGGCTACCCCACCTGTTCGGACGGTCGAGCACCGCGACGTATGCCGATCCGCGCGCCCGGGAACGGGTTCGAGTCGAGGTGATCCGACGGGGCCTGGTCGTGCCCAGTGGGCTCAGCGGATGACGTGGAGACCTTGCGTGGCCACTCCCGGCCGAAGCACCTGCCAGGCTCGACCCCAGGACCGCACCTCGTCGGCAGCCTCCTGAGCCAGGTCGCAACGGGCCAGAATGAGCACACTCGGCCCTGCTCCCGAGACGACGGCGGCCAGACCCCGGTCCCGCAGGGTGTCCACTGCCGCCATCGTGGCCGGGTAGGCCGCACGTCGCGGCTCTTGGTGGAGCCAGTCGCTCGTGCCATCGAGCAACAAGCTGGGGTCGGCCGTCAGCGCCTGCACGAGGAGGGCCGCACGGCCCGATTGACGCACGGCGTCGGCCAACGGCACCATCGGCGCCAGCACAGCGCGAGCCGTTGCGGTGGCCAGCCGATCGCCTTTGGGCACCAGCACCAGCGGTTCGATGTCGGGGTGCAGTCGCATTGCCGCCGTGCGGACCACCTCCGCGGAGGGCATCCACGACACAGTGAGGCCGCCGTAGACACTGGCCGAAGAGTTGTCGGGATGGCCTTCCCATAGCCCGGCGCGGGTGTTGATCACGGCGAGGTCGGCATCGGTGAAGTCGATGTCCTCGCGCGTCAGCGCGTTCGACAGCCCGAACCCCAACCCGAGGCCCCCGACGATCGCACTGGCCGAGGACCCGAGCCCGGCGGACATCGGGATCACGTTGGCGCAGTCGATCGCCAGGCCACGGCCTACGGCAGCAAGGTCGTCGAGCCAGGGGGCGCCACAGACCCGGGCGCCCTCCCGCGCGGCTCGGACCACCAGGTGGCGCTCGTCGGTCGGCAGCTCCGTCGCCCCCTCGCCGAGTAGGTTCACCACCAGCCCGGGACGGTCGGTGACCGAGATCGTGTAGTCGTCGCACAACCCCAGTCCCAGGCCTACCGAGTCGAACCCAGGGCCGAGGTTCGCTGAGCTCGCCGGTACCGCAATGCGTGCACCGGCCCCCACCGGAGGCACGTTCACTCCTGCATGCCCAACGCCTGGGCCGCGCTGTAGGCGTCGACCGAGATCCTGGTCGGCTCGATATCACCGCCGTCGGCACCCTTGAGGGCCCACTGCGGGTCCTTGAGACCGTGGCCCGTCACAGTGCAGACGATCCTCGCCCCCGGCGGCACCCGACCGGCCTTCGACTGCTGCAGCAACCCGGCGACCGAAGCCGCAGAGGCGGGCTCGACGAAGATCCCCTCCCGGGCCGACAAGAGCCGGTGGGCGTGCAGGATCTCCTGGTCGGTGACCGCGTGAATCAGACCCCCGGAGGTGTCCCGGGCGTCGAGCGCCTGCTGCCAGGAGGCCGGGTTGCCGATGCGGATGGCGGTGGCCAGCGTCTCGGGGTGGTCGACCGGATGGCCCAACACGATCGGGGATGCACCCTCAGCCTGGAACCCCCACATCTGCGGTCGCTGGGTGGCCGGTCCGGGTTGGGCACTGTCCTGGGTGTACTCGCAGTACCCCCTCCAGTAGGCCGTGATGTTGCCCGCGTTGCCGACCGGCAGACAGTGGATGTCGGGGGCGTCACCCAGCTCGTCCACCACCTCGAATGCGGCCGTCTTCTGGCCCTCGATGCGGGCGGGGTTGACCGAGTTGACCAGCTCGATCGGATAGCTGTCGGCCAGTTTGCGCGCCACGGTCAGGCAGTCGTCGAAGTTGCCGTCCACCTGCAGCAGGGTCGCGCCGTGCGCGATGGCCTGCGAGAGCTTGCCCATCGCGATCTTGCCGTCGGGCACCAGGACTCCGCAGGTCATGCCCGCTTTGGTCGCGTAGGCCGCAGCCGACGCGCTGGTGTTGCCGGTCGAGGCGCAGATGACCGCCTTGGCTCCGAGGGCGGCCGCCGCCGAGATGGCCGCGGTCATTCCCCGGTCCTTGAACGACGCGGTGGGGTTGAGTCCCTCGTACTTCACGTGGACCTCGGCGCCGACGAGCTCAGAGAGGTGCTCGGCCAGGATCAGCGGGGTGCCACCCTCGCGCAACGTCACCACCGTGCTGGTGATGGAGTCAGGCAGGCGGTCGGCATACTCGCGGATGACGCCGCGCCATTGGTGAACCATGGATTCCTTCTCCGTCGGTATGCCGGTCAGCCGGCTGTGGGGAGCGTCTGCACGAGGACGTCGGCCAGGGCTCGAAAGGCTCGCCCGCGGTGGCTGATGGCGTGCTTCTGCGTCGCGGTGTACTGCGCCAGGGTGCGTCCATCGGGAAGCATCAAAAGGGGATCGTATCCGAACCCGCCGTCTCCGATGGGACCGCGAGTGAGTACTCCGCGCACCGTGCCCTGCCGGACGATCTCGGTGCCGTCGGGTAGGACGAGCGCGGCGGCGCAGACGAAGCCGGCACCACGGTGTTCATCCGGGACGTCCGCCAGCTGGGCCAGGAGCAGGTCGTTGTTGGCACGATCCTTGTCCTGCCCGGCGGCCACCCCCGACCACCGGGCGCTGAACACCCCGGGACTGCCGCCGAGGACGTCCACCGCCAGACCGGAGTCGTCGGCCAGGGCCGGGCACCCGGAGACCTGCACCGCCGCGCGAGCCTTGAGCAGGGCGTTGGCGGCGAACGTCACACCGGACTCGACGACCTCCTCGGCCTGCGGGAAGTCGGCAACCCCCACCAGGTCCATCTGTAGGTGGGCCAACGTGTCGGCCAGGATCTCGCGGAGCTCGCCCACCTTGTGCTCGTTTCGCGTGGCCAACACCAGCCGCGGCCGCGAACCGGTCACTGGCCGGGCAGCAGCGCCGCCTGCTGAGCGGCAGCGAGGTCGGCACAACCGCTGACGGCGAGATCGAGCAGCGCGTTGAGGAGGTCCCGGTCGAAGGGGGCACCCTCGGCCGTGCCCTGGACTTCGATGAACTTCCCGTCGCCGGTCAGCACGACGTTCATGTCGGTGTCGGCGTTCGAGTCCTCGGGGTAGTCCAGGTCCAGGACCGGCCTACCGTCGACGACTCCCACGCTGACCGCGGCGATCGAGCCGGTGATGGGGGCCGCCTTCGGGCTGACGAAACCCAGTCCGCGGGCGGCTTCGACCGCGTCGACCATGGCCACGTAGGCACCGGTGATGGCGGCGGTGCGGGTGCCGCCATCGGCTTGGAGCACGTCACAGTCCAGCTGGATCGTGTTCTCGCCGAGCGCTGAGAGGTCGACCACGGAGCGCAGGCTTCGACCGATGAGGCGGGAGATCTCGTGGGTCCGTCCCCCGATGCGTCCCTTGACCGACTCCCGGTCGCTGCGCGTGTGGGTCGCCCGGGGCAGCATGGCGTACTCCGCGGTCGTCCAGCCCATGCCACTGCCCTTGCGCCACCGCGGCACACCGTTGGTCAGCGAGGCCGCGCACAGCACTCTGGTCTTGCCGAACTCGACGAGGACACTGCCTTCGGCGTGGTCCAGCCAGTTGCGGGTGATCCGCACCTCGCGCAGTTGGTCGGGGGCACGGCCGTCGTGCCGCAGGGCGGGGGTCTGCGTCATCGTTCAAGGCTAACGGGATGCGGCCCCGCTCACGACCAGCACTGAAGACTCCCTCTTCAGTGCTGCATGGTGGGTCGGGTGCTGCCCGATCCGGTAGCACCCGACCCACGAACGCGCCCATCGCCGGCTCGTATCCTGGGATGATGGTGTTGATCGCGATGAGTGGGGTGCCGGGGTCGGGGAAGACGACGATTGCGCACGCTCTGGCTGCGGAGTTGGGCTACGCGGTCCTGTCGGTGGACACCATCGAGGCCGGTATGCGGCGTGCGGGCGTCGACGATGACCAACCCTGCGGCCTGGCTGCGTACGCCGTCGCACAGGCCCTGGCTGACGTTCAACTGCGGCTGGGGGTGAAGGTCATCGCCGATGCCGTCAACGTCGCGGACCCCGCTCGGCAGGCGTGGATGGAGCTTGCCGCATCGCACGGGGTGCCCCTCGTCGTCGTCGAGGTGCGCTGTTCTGACGTCTTGCTGCACCGGGAACGTCTCGCGACTCGGCCGGTGGAGCTGAGGGAGATCTCCTGGGCAGAGATCGAGCAGCGGGCCCAGGAATCCGCTGCATGGCCCGTGGCAACCTGCCAGGTCGACTCAGCTCAACCGGTCGACGCCGTGGTCGCTCACATCCTCGACTACCTCTAGGGATGCGACTCGGAAGTCGGGTCGTGTGGATCCGCGTGGGTGGGCCGTGTGCTGCATCGTGGGTGGGTGGGGGGGGGGTGTGAGCGGGGACCGCCCCCCAAACCCCGCAAGCCAGGGGGGTGGCGGGGG
>JBBSQA010000014.1:0-58836 GCA_038258285.1 Actinomycetales bacterium
ACGACGCGCTCGTCACCGTGTTGAAACGGGGTATCGCTGGGGGTGAGAGTGTCCCGACGTGCGCGAAAGCCACCGTGGTCGTGACCATCGCCTGGGACCTGCTGAAAGCGACGTTCACCGGCACCGGTCGCACCGCCACCGGCGACGTCCTGTCCCCGGAAACCGCACGGAAGATGGCCTGCGACGCCGACCTCATCCCGATGGTCCTCGGGAGCGACCGGGAGATCCTGGACCAAGGACGCACCCAACGCCTCGTCACCCCCGGGCAACGGCGGGCGTTGCACCACCGCGACAAAGGGTGCACCTTCCCCGGATGCAGCACCCCAGCACCCTGGTGCGACGCCCACCACGTGGCGCACTGGTCCCGCGGCGGACCCTCAGACCTATCCAACTACGCGCTGCTCTGCGGCAGACACCACACCCTGGTCCACGCACGGAACCTGACCGCGACCGTCCACCCCACCGGCGTCACCTGGCACCTCTAACGACCCCGCCCCACACCCGGCCCACCACGGACCGGGCTACAGGCCTGTCCGGTGGGCCTCCACACGCGACTAGGCGATTGATGATCGTGGCCATGAGCCGGTGAAGACATCACAATTCGGCAAACTGCGGCGGAAATGGGCATCTATTCGGGAGGGCGCCGCGTTTACTGCATAAGTCACAGGAAGGGGGAGACCCATGCGTCATCGAAGGTACTGGTCCATTCCGGGCCCGAACAGCACCTTGGCGATGCGTCGTCGGGACGTACTTCGCGGAGGCCTGGGGGTCATGACCACCGTTGCCCTGACCGGGATGCAGCGTGCCCGGGACGAGGCCGCCGAGCCGGAACCCGAGGACGAAGACGAGGTCCAGGCCGCGCCAGAGACCGAGTCCACCGAAGAGGCGGAGTCGACGGAAGATGTCGACACGTCAGCCGAAGAACCGGACTCCGACGAAGAAGCCGAGCAAGAGTCGGAACCAGATCCCGAGCGCGAGCTCTATCGGCGAGGAGACAGCGGTGATGGAGTCCTCGCCCTACAACAGCAACTGTCGTCGACCGGCTACTGGTTGGGCACCCCCGACGGTGGCTTCGGCCACCTCACGCAGCAGGCCGTGTTCGCCCTTCAGAAAGCCCATGGCCTGAGCCGCGACGGTATCGCCGGACCGAACGTCCACGCTGCAGCGGCCAAAGGCTATCTGCCGAATGCTGTCGCGAGTGGGGATCTCATCGAGGTGCACCTCAACACCCAGCTGCTGCATGTGGTGCGCCGCGGGAAGACGACGATGGTCCTGAACACTTCGACCGCCAGCGGCGAGAAGTACGAATTCAAGGGCACCGAGTACACCGCTCGCACGCGGACCGGTGACTTCAGGGTCGGATACGTCGACGGCTCCGGCTGGCGTGATGGTGAGCTGGGAGAGATGTGGCGGCCGATGTTCTACAGCGGCAACTACGCCATCCACGGTTCGAAGTCGATCCCACCCTGGCCCGCCTCGCACGGCTGCTCACGGCTGTCGGTGTCTGCCATGGACATGATCTGGAAGCAAGGTCTCATGTCGATGGGCAGCCGCGTCCTCGTGACGTAGTCGCGCCACTGCTAGCGGGTCCAGATCGTCGCGACGGCTGCGAGGACAAGTGCGAGAAGGCGGAGTACGAGGTCTGGGCGCCCTCGCGTGTCGCTGCGAGAGCCCCCACCTCGACGGCGAAGCGCGCCGCTTCCTGAAGCGATGCGCCCGTAGCCAGCCGGTGCGCCAAGGCGCCCGTGAAAGCGTCCCCGCACCCGGTGGTGTCGACGGCCTCCACCCCCGGAGCGCTCACCGTCTTCACCCAACCGTCATCGACGTCGTCAGCCTCCCCGAGATGCCCGGTCGCGGTGGCATCCAGGACGACTGCGCCGTCTGGCCCTAGAGTCACCACAACTCGTTCGACGCCACGGTCCACGAACGCGTCCAGCCGACTGCTCCAGGCGTCGATGGACTCCGCCGCGGCTCGTCCGCGAAGATCGCCATCCCCCGACAGGCCGAGGAACTCCGCGGCTTCGCTGCCGTTCACCACCAGGACGTCCACGGCAGCGAGCGTGGCGGCGGGCAGCTCGGCATACGGGGAGGGGTTGAGCAGCACGATCGCGCCGGCAGTCTGCCCCGCTTGGGCCGCAGCCTGCACCGCGGCGACGGGGACCTCTAGGCCTAGACACAGCACCGCTGCACCGGTGAAATCCACCCCCTGCACCGACTGCTCGGTATGCCGACCGTTCGCGCCGGCGGACACGATGATCGTGTTCTCCCCGGCGTCGTCGACCACGATCATGGTTGATCCCGTCGCGTGGGCGCGGTCCACGAGCACGCCGTCGACGTCGACCCCGGCGGCCTCGACCTGCAGCCGTAGGAAGCGTCCGTGCCCATCGTCGCCCACCGCTCCGAGCAGCCGCACAACCGACCCCAGGGTGGCCGCAGCCACGGCTTGGTTCGCGCTCTTGCCACCGGAGGCCGTCATCAGCTCCGACCCGGGCAGCGTCTCGCCGGGTCGGGGGAAGCGGTCCACGCGGACCGTCAGGTCGGCGTTCAGCGACCCGAAGACAATCACCTGTCCAGCACCGTCGTCGGCTTCCTCGTCGCTCACCCGATTCTCATCTCTTCGTCATCGCGTCGTAGTCGCTTCTCTCGTGGTTGTTGCACTCGTGACCCTGCGCTGGCGAGTTTTCTGTCCGCTCGGTACCTCTATCCGGCTTCATGGTGCGGGGATCAGCGCGAACTTGCCCACATGCCCCTTGGTGAGGAACTCGCGCTGAGCGTCGGCGATCTCCTCCAGCGGGAACGTCTTCTCCAGGAGCGGCCGGATCTCGCCACTCTCGATGGCGTCGATGACGCTGGCAAACACGGGCTCGTCCCATGCCGTGCAGCCGATCAAGGTCAAGTCACTGAGATACATCGTCCGCAGGTCCAGGTCGACGGCCGGCCCGCCGATCGCTCCGGAGGACACGTAGATCCCACCCCGGCGCAGCACCATGAGCATCGCTGGGAACCCCGCTCCGGCTACGTTGTCGATCACGACGTCGACGCTCTGCTGGCCCAAGGCCTTGACGACGTCGGCATCCCGACCTAGGACTCGATCCGTGCCCAAGGCGAGGACCCGCTCGTGCTTGGCCTCGCTCGCTATACCGATGACCGTGGCGCCGCGTCGCTTCAGGAGCTGGACCAAGGCCGAGCCAACCCCGCCGGAGGCGCCCGGCACCAAGACGGTCGAGCCGCTGTGCACTCCCGCGCGCTGCACCATGTTTTCCGCGGTGCCGTAGGCGCATGGGATCGTCGCCAGCTCGGCGTCGGTCCAGTCACAGTCGACCGTGAAGACCTCGCCGGCCGGGACCACGACGAACTGCGCGAAGGCCCCGTCGAAGTCGGAGCCCAACCATCGCGTTTCCATGACGTCCGACGTCTCCGCGCCCGGCCCAGCTGGGTCGAACCCGTTCGTCCGCATACAGGCTCGGACCAGGACCCGGGCGTCGACCAACCCCTCGTCACCGTCCGGCCCGACGGCCACCACGCGCCCGCAGCAGTCGGCCCCCTGGATCAGCGGGAAAGGGGTGGCAGCGTTCCATCCGCCGTCGGTGCGCGAGGCGGACTCCTCGGCGCCGCTCGAGGTGTCCTCGGTGCCCGTGGTGACGGAGGCGGAGTACCACCCCACACGGGTGTTGATCTCGGTGTTGTTGACCCCGGCCGCCAGCACCCGCAGCAGCACCTCACCAGGTCCGGGATCAGGCCGCGGCACCTCCCGATGGACGAGTTGGTCGTAGTCGCCCACCCCTTCGGTGACGATCGCCATCATCGTGTCGCTGGTCATGGCGCGCCTTTCGTCAGAGTCCTGCCGGGCAGGGTGTGAGCGGTCGGTCTAGTGCTCCAGTCTGATGCGCTGGTCGTGGAGCATGTCGTACGTCGACCGGCAGGCCTCAGCGACCGCCCTGTCGTGCTCGTCGAGCTGCACCTCGCGCGGATGCCACGGCGCAAAACCGGTCGATGCGTGCACGGAGTCGTACCAGTACGGCGCCCACACCCCGTCGCTGTCCCGCGGACCCGCAGGCCACGACGTCATAGCACGGGTGAAGTCGATCCCGAGCCAGTCGCACACCCAGCGCAGATGGGACTCGGGATCACGCAGGAAGTCGGCGGCGTCGATCACCGGCACGTGGAGACCTGCCGCCTGCCACTGCGCCCACAGCCGTGCCTGCTGCGGGATCCCGATGTCGTCGGGCTCGCAGGACTCCCGGGACCGGACGTAGGACGCGACCACCTCGGCGGGGTCGCGGATCAGCAGGATGTTGCGGAACCCATAGGTCCAATGGAGGTCGTCGTTCGGCAGCATGTGATGGCTCATGTGTTTGGCGTACGCCACGGTGACTTCCTCTGCCGGCGCGGCCAACAGTGCGTCGACGACGTCGCCGAAGTCGGTCGGCTGCGAGGCGATGACCTCCTCCCGACCGGGGTGGTCCAGGCCGGTGCGGGACAGGTATGCCGCGTAGAACGGCTCGTCCACGACGGCGGTGTCCGGCCGGTTCTCCCAGGCGCGCATCATCGCGGTCGAGATGTTGCGAGGTCCCGACCACATCGCGACGCGAGTCACAGGTGTGGCCGTTTCAGCCTGCCCCGTCATGCCGCGCTCAGACCGCATCTCGCGCGGCGGCGTCCGAAGCCAGCAGCTCGGTGTACAGCTGCTGCAGCCGGGCGACCATCGGACCGCGCTCGCCGGCACCGATGGTCCGGCCATCCACGCTCCGGACCGGCACGACGCCGGCGAAGGTCCCCGTGACGAACGCTTCCTTGGCGCTGTACACGTCGGTCAACGAGAACGTGCGCTCGCGTGCCCCGATCCCCGCCCGACCGCATACCCGAAGGACGTTCTCGCGGGTGATGCCGTGCAGGCAGTACCGGCCATCGGAGGTCCAGACCTCGTCGCTGCCGTCCTTGCCGGTGACGACGATGAAGAAGTGGGTGCTGTTGCAGGTCGCGACGAAGCCGTCGGGGTCGAGCATCAGGGCCTCGTCCGCGCCAGCGTTCGCGGCCTGGATGCAGGCCTGGATGTCGTTGAGCCTGCTGTGCGCGTTGAGCCGGGGGTCCAGGGTGTCGGGATGGGCGCGGCGGACATGCGTGGTGAAGAGGGTGATGCCCTGCTCGACCGTGGTCGGCAACGCCTCTTTGTGCTCGGCGATGATGACCACGGTGGCCGGTCCGGCGCTGGCCCTCGGGTCCTGGTAGGGCGTGGACTTGGGGCCTCGCGTGACCATCAGACGGATGTGGACCCCGTCGCGCATGTCGTTGGCCGCCAACGTCTCGTAGAGCGCCGCAGTCATCTCCGCACGCGTCAACCCGATGTCCAGCATGAGGGCGGTCGCACCCTGCCAAAGGCGGTCGAGGTGCTGCTCCACGAACAGGGGGTGACCGGCGTGCACGCGCACGCCTTCCCACACTCCGTCACCGAGCACGAAGCCGGCGTCGAACACCGAGACCACGGCCTGGTGTCGGGGGAGCAACGTGCCGTTCACCCAGATCAGGATCTCGGCGTTGCGTGGGTCGTCGTCGTAGCTGTGGGTGCCGAGCGCCATCGTCCGACAGTAGCGGTGAAGGTGGGGCCGGTGCCTGGATGCGCACCGCTATACACAGGTCCCGCCGTGACTGTCGGCGCTCGCCGCTACGGTCAATGGGTGGGGATCTCCGTGAGGTCGACGAGCTGGGCCCGCGGCGCGAGCGACGCCGCCATCAGCCGCGTCGTCGGGCCCGCTTCGTTGGCCCGTGGTCGGCAGTACGCCGCCGCGGGCGCCATCCAGACGTTGCTGGAGCGCTCTGACGGGGCGGTGTTGCTGGCCACCGTCAGTGGAAGTGGCCGCAGCCTTTACCAGACGATCGTCGAGGTCTACGCGGCGCAGGCTTGGCCTCCGGGGCCAGCCGACGCCGCCCCGAGAATCGGCGAACCGCCGCGGCAGCCCCTCTTCGGAGGCCGGTGCAGCTGTCCTGTCAGCCACAACTGCAAGCACGTGGCCGCGGTCGTCCTCGCGGCTCGGGAAGCCGCAGAGCAGCAGACCCCCCATGCCGATTGGGAGGAGGTGCTGCGCCCGATCGTCGGCGTCCCGGCCGCCACGACACCCGACCGACCGGGCGCCGCGCTCGAGCTCAGTCTCGTGCCCGGCGCGCCTCGGGCGAGAGGGGCACCCGCTTACCGCATCGAGATCAAGCCCCTTCGCGAAGGCAAGACCAAGCGGTGGGTGCGCTCCGGTGTGACCTGGAACGATCTGGGTGGCCCGTGGGGTCACGGGATGGTGCGGGAGGACCATCACCGCGTCATCACCGAGATCCTCAGCCTGCATCGGACCAGCCAAAGCGGGCACTACTACGGCTACGGCAACGCCACCGTGTTGCTGGACGACCTCGGTCCCGCCATCTGGGCGCTGCTGCATCGGTCCGCCGCGCTGGGTATGCCGCTTGTCGCCGGCAGCGGGATCGACACGGTGCGCTTGCTCGAGGGATCAGCGCGGCTGGGGCTCGATGTCACCCGTGAGGCCGACGGCAGCCTCCGCGTCCACTCGGATCTCCGTCATGGGACTGACGCGCAGGAGAAGTCGCTCCTCACGGGTTCTCGGATGATGCTGGGTCAGCCTGCTCACGGGGTGGCGGTGCTCGATGATGACGCGGGCCTGCGGCTGGTGCCTCTCGCCGACTCGCCAAGCACCGCGCTGAGCCACCTGGCCGCCGCCAACGTCCCGGTCGTGGTGCCGACCGGTGATGCCGACCGCTTCCTCGACCTGTACTACCCGGGACTGTCGAAGCAGATCGCGGTGGAGTCTTCAGACCACAGCGTTTCGTTCCCCGAGGCTGCCACGGCTCGCTTGGCACTCCAGGTGACGTACGCCGAGAAGCACCAGGTGACGCTGCGGTGGGGTTTCGTCTACGCCAGAGTCGGCGCGCAGGATTCGGGCACCCGCGTGAGCCTCGAGCGCCGTCTGGACGACCCGCCGCGGGAGCTCGAGGTCGAGCACGGTCTGTTGGGCAGCCTCATCGAGCTGGCTGCGATGCCGATGCTGCAACAGGCGTCGGCGTCGGGGGTCCTGCACCCCATCGCGTCGGTCGCTCTCGAGGGGCTGGACACGGCCCGGTTCAGCAGTGACGTCTTGCCTCACCTCCAGCGACGGGAG
This sequence comes from Actinomycetales bacterium, assembly GCA_038258285.1. Lineage (GTDB taxonomy): Bacteria > Actinomycetota > Actinomycetes > Actinomycetales > Dermatophilaceae > Ornithinicoccus. The sequence continues at coordinate 7,161 of JBBSQA010000014.1, forward strand.
GACGTGATCGTCACGGTCACGGGAGAACCCGCGGTCTACGTGGAGTCCGACACGTCGCCGACCGTCCACCTCCAGACGGTGGACGTGCCTGCGGTGGCTGAGCATGGCGATGCGGTGCAGGGGGACTGGTTCGACCTGCAGGTCTCGGTCAGCATCGACGGCGAGCACGTGCCGTTCGCCCCGCTCTTCGCCGCCCTCACGCACGGAGAGGACGTCATGCTGTTGGATTCCGGCACCTGGTTCACCCTGGACCGCCCGGAGCTGCAGACCCTGCGCACGTTGATCGACGAGGCCCGCGATCTGAGCGAGCGCGAGTCCGACACGCTCCGGGTCACCCGCTATCAGGTCAGCCTCTGGGAGGAGCTGGTGGAGCTCGGTGTGGTCGACCAGCAGAGCCAACGCTGGAGTGACGCGGTCGGGAGCCTGCAGTCGCTGAACCGCGCCGACCCACCCGCGGTGCCAACGGGACTGGCCGCCACCCTGCGGCCGTACCAACGCGAAGGCTTCGGCTGGCTCTGCGCGCTGTGGGACGCCCAGCTTGGGGCGGTGCTGGCCGACGACATGGGCCTGGGCAAGACCGTCCAGACGTTGGCCATGATCCTGCGGGCGCAGGAGCGTGGAGACCTCCAGGAGCGCGGAGGCCTCCAGGATCAAGGCGGCACACGCCCGATTCTGGTGGTGGCGCCGGCGAGCGTCGTCGGGACCTGGGTCGACGAGGCGGCGAAGTTCGCTCCCGCGCTCACCGTGCGCGCGATCACGGCGACCCAGGCCCGGCGGGGGAGCTCGATCGCCGAGGTTGCGGCCGGTGCCGAGCTCGTCGTCACCTCGTACACCCTGCTGCGGCTGGAGGACACCGCATACCAAGGGGTGGAGTGGGCCGGTCTGGTGCTCGACGAAGCCCAGTTCGTCAAGAACTACCGCTCGAAGACCTACCAGGCGGTCCGGCGCCTCGGTGTGCCGTTCGCGCTGGCCATGACCGGGACTCCACTGGAGAACTCGCTGATGGACCTGTGGTCGATGCTGTCGCTGGCCGCACCCGGGCTGTTTCCCAAACCCGAGGTGTTCACCCAGCGCTATCGCAAGCCGATCGAGGAGGGCACCGGGCAGGAGCAGCTCGCCACCCTGCGCCGCCGGATTCGACCGTTCATGTTGCGCCGCACCAAGGACGAGGTCGCGCCCGAGCTCCCCGACAAGCAGGAGCAGACGCTACACATCGAGCTCAACGCCGCCCACCGCCGGATCTATCAGCAGCACCTGCAACGCGAACGGCAGCGGGTCATGGGTCTGTTGGAAGATCTCGACCGCAACCGCGTCGCGATCTTCCGCGCCCTGACCGCCCTGCGGCAGCTCGCCCTCGACCCCTCACTCGTGGACGACGCCTACGCCGGCAAGGCCACCTCAGCCAAGGTCGACGCACTCATCGACCACGTCCGAGAGCTCGCGGCCGAGGGCCATCGCGCGTTGGTGTTCAGCTCGTTCACGGGCTTCCTGAAGGTGGTCCGCGCTCGGCTTGACGAGGCCGGGATCGGATACGTCTACCTCGACGGTCGCACCCGCAACCGGCCCGAGCGGATCAGGGCCTTCCGCGAAGGTCACGACCCGCTCTTCCTGATCAGCCTCAAGGCCGGTGGGTTCGGGCTCACGCTCACCGAGGCCGACTATGTCTTCGTGCTGGACCCCTGGTGGAACCCGGCCGCCGAGTCCCAGGCAATCGACCGCACCCATCGAATCGGTCAGACCCGCCCGGTGATGGTCTACCGGATGGTGTCGGCGGACACCATCGAGGACAAGGTCGTGGCCCTGCAAGAACGCAAACGCGCTCTGTTCGCCACCGTGATCGACGACGGGGACTTCACCTCGGCGTCCATCACCGCCGACGACATCCGCGGCCTCCTCGACGGTTGACCCATCAGCGGTCGCGGCCTGGGCCTAGGGCTCGCCGGGACGGTCGTCAGCCAGCGGGCGGCGTCACGATGACGCGGCGCACCCCGGGGCAAGCCGTCGCCGCCGTCCGCGCCAACTCCTCGTCGCGAGGGTCGCTGGGGCCGCTGATGCTGACGATTCCCAGCGAGACGAGCACGGTCCAGTCGGCGTGACCCAGTCCCGCCAGCGCCGCAGAGACCGAGGTGACGATCTCCCGGTCGGAGGTGTGCAGCGTCCGCAGGATGTCGCTGCGACTCACGACGCCGACGAGCGCGTCATGCTCGACCACCGGGACGGACTTCCAGCCGCGCACCCCCATGAGGTGAGCGACGTCGGCCACGTCGGAGGTGGGGCGGACCGTCTCAGGGGCGGCCGTCATCACCTCGTCGACGGTGTCGGGCCACGGTGATGCCGGCGCCGACCGCGGGATGAGCGTCGCCCGGTTGTCCGGTTGGAGGCCGGCCCGCAGCACGTCGGCCTCGGTCACGATACCGACCACCTGGCCCTCGGCGTCGACGATCGGCACGCTCGAGATCCTCGCTTCGACCAGCAGGGTGATGGCCTCCTCGAAGGAGGTGCCGCTGAGGAGGTGGTGGGCGGGAGAGGTCATGACGTCGCGGACGAGCACGGTGGTCTCCTTGAGGTTGGTCCGAGGTTCGGGGCTTCAGGCTCTCACCTTGAGCGGGCTTCGAAGGGGCGGCGTGTCGGTATACCCAGGGTCCACCCCTGCGGTGCGGCCGTTAGAGGGGCGGGTTACCGTGAAACTCCTTCCATAATCTAAGGAGTTCTGTGTCCGACACCGATCGCACCCAACGTTTCGCCGATGCCCTGCAGGCTTGTGAGAAGGGGGATGAGCAGGCGCTGCTCGACCAGTTCGCTGACCGTGCCGAGCTGCGACGCCCCGAGCGCAAGCACGGACCGGGCAAGGTGGCCGACCCCTCGACGTTCTGGCAGCAGTACCTGGCCGAGTTCGAGCACATCGAGACGTCCTTCGACCGCGTGGCTGAAGAGGGTGACGAGGGCATCCTGGAGTGGCACTCCACCGGCACTCTCGCCGCTGGACGGGCCATCGACTACGCGGGGGTGTCCCTGCTGACGTTCGACGGTGACTCCGTGTCTCGGTTCGCCACGTACTACGACACCGCAGCCTTCATCGAGCCCACGGGCTGAAACCGCGTACCACCTGACCGATGTGCGCGCCGTGTGCGCCGAGGCGCCGTGCAAGGGCGCGCACATCGGTCAGGTGAAGGTGGTTTCGGCGCTTAGTCGACCACCATCACGGGGGACGTCGTCTCGTGCAACACCCCGAGGGTGGTCGAGCCCAGGATGGCGCCGGCCAGGCTGCCGTGACCTCGGGTGCCCAAAACCAACAAGCCGCCCTCAGCCGTCTGTACCAGACCATCGACCGGATGGGCCTGGACGAGTCGACCTCCGACCTGGAGATCCTCGTTCGCTCCGCCGACCTCGGCCAGTGTCTCGGCGTTGGCGCGTTCGGCCGTGGCCTGGTAGTCGGCGGTGGCGTCGTCCGAGGTCTTGTAGCCGACGGGTCCGCGGTTCCACGGGTCCGGAGGTGCCGGTGCCCACGTGGTGACCAGCACCAACGGGGCGTTCCACTCACGGGCCACCTCGACAGCCGTCTGCACCGCACGGCCCGAGCCATTGGTGCCGTTGATGCCCACGAAGACGGGGCGGTCCGGGCCGGGCAGCTCGGAGTTGCCGTCTCGCACGATCACGACAGGACACCGCGAGTATCCGGCGATGGCGTAGGCCGTGGAGCCCAGCAGCGCGGTGCCGATGCGGCCCCGGCCTTGGCTGCCCAGGACCATCATCGCGGCATGGGTGGACAGTTCCCCGAGGGCGACCTTGGCCGTGAACAGGGAGCCCACGGTCTGGACCGGGAGGTCGGGGAACGTCGTCGCCACGGTGTCAGCCCCGTGCTGAGCGACTTCCTCGGCCTCAGCGATGGCGTCCTTCTTGTCCCACACGCCGCTGCCGGCGTCCTGGGTATAGGTGATGCGTTCACCGGCGTGGAGCACCGTCAAGCCACGACCTTGGTGGTCGGCTGCTCTGGCCGCCCAGGCAAGGGCGGCCTCGGAGGCCGGGGATCCGTCGTAGCCCACGACAACCGGGCGGGTGTGCTGTGTTGCGTTCATGAGAGTGCCTTCCTTCGAGTGAGTTCCCGCACGCGAACAGTGCGAGGGAGGTGCTCAGGAGATCAGTGAACGATCATGACCGGTTTCTTGGTCTGGTGCAGCACTGACCGAGCGGTCGACCCGAGCAGGACTCCGGCGAGCTTGCCGTGGCCTCGTGAGCCCAGCACCACGACCGAGGCGCGCTCTGAAGCGGTCAGGACGGCATCTTCGGAGCGAGCCTCGACGACATGCTCCTCGACGGACAAGCCCTCGTGAGCGGCGCGGATGCGGGCCACGGCGGCACGGTTCAGTGTTGTCGCCTGGCTCGAGAAGTCCTCCAGGCAGGCGGCCGTCGAGGGGTACCCCAATGGCGGCCGGTTCCAAGGGTCCGGGGGTGGTGGCGTCCACGACGTCACGACGACGAGACGAGCGTTCCACTTCGAGGCGAGCACACCGGCCGCGGCCAGGGCGCGTTCCGAGCCGTCCGAACCGTCGGCACCGACCACGATGGGGTGGTCGGGCCCGGGGAGAGGAGCGTCGTCGGCACGGACCACGATCACGGGGCAGCGAGCGTGGCCACCCACGGCGTATGCGGTCGCGCCCAGCATGACGGCACCGATCCGGCCCCGTCCGTGGCTGCCCACCACGATGAGCGAGGCCGTGGTCGAGGACTCGTCGAGCGCCACGGTGGCGCTGTTACGGGACCCCACGGCGGTCACGGTCAGATCCGGGTGCAGGGACCGCAGGCGCTGTGCACCCTCCTCGGCCACGCGTTCCGCGTACTCTCGCTCCTCCTCCGGAGACTTGTAGCCGAAGGACGAGTCCTGGGCGTACACCAACGTCTCAGCGGCATGCAGCACGGTGACGGGCACGGACAGGCTCTGTGCCAGCTGGCCGGCCCAGGTCAGGGCGACCACGGCGGTCTCGGAGGCGTCGTACCCGACGACGACCGGCTGCAGGTCGGTGGGGGCGCTCATGACGAGGCCTGCGCTAGCTCATCGTGGCGGATCCGCTGGAAGCGTCGGCCGCTGACCTCGCTCGGCTCGATCCGCACGAACCGCGGCTTGTCGCCGGGCTGCCATGGGGCGAGAGGCAGCGTGAAGCTGTCGATGAGGTCGGTGATCTGACTGCTCTCGGTGGCGCGGCCGTGCAGCACGACGCTCCAGGCGGCCTCCTCGTCGAAGCCGTCGACCTCGAAGGCGACGTCCTGATGCAGTGTGGAGGCGAACAGGGCGCCGGGGCCAGTCCGATAGACCACGGTGCCGCGGTCGACGATGTGGTTGACCGGGAAGATGTCGGGCTGGCCGTCGCGGACGACCGCAACCCGACCGAGGGTTGCTTCGCGGAGCAGGCGCCAACACTCCGAGGTGGAGACGTTCTCGATGCCATCTGGGTTTTCAGTTCCGTTCATACGTTCAGCGTGCCTGCAGGGCTTGCCGGTGAATAGGGCCGAAGGTCCCCAAATTCCGGTCACCATGAGGGGAGCACGCACTACGTTGGGCCCATGGACCCCTCCGCGAGCGCCGACGCCCAGCCGGTGCAGGACCGGATGAGGCTCCTGATGAGCGAGGTGCACGACCTCAGCGGAGTCGAAGACGGCGACCTGAGCTCGGTGCTGCAGCGCACCGTGGATCTGGCCCGGGCGGTGACCGGGGCCCAGTACGGAGCGCTCGGGGTGCTGGCAGAGCATGACCCCACCTACCTCAGCCACTTCATCACCAGCGGTATGGACGCTGCGGAACGAGACCGCATCGGCGACGCGCCGCGAGGCTTGGGCATCCTGGGCCGGGTCATCCGCGACCCCCACGGCCTGCGGCTCGACGACCTGACCGTGGAGCAGGACTCGGTCGGGTTCCCCCCGGGGCACCCCGTGATGCGCACCTTCATGGGTATGCCGATCCGCACCGGTCCGCATGTCTTCGGCAACCTCTACGTGACCGAGAAAGTCGACGGTCAGCCCTTCGACGACCAGGACCAGCTGGCCCTCGAGGCTTTGGCCTCGCTCGCCGGGGTAGTCATCGACGTCACGCGGCAGCGGCTGGAAGCCGACCTACGCCGCACGACGGTGGACGGCCTACGCGAGATCAATCGACTCCTGCTGTCCCAGGATGACCCCACCCATGCGCTGTCTCTGGTGACCGAGCAGGCGGTGCGGGTCACCGGAGCGGACGCTGCCCTGATCGTCGCCCCCGGGTCCGGTGATCCATCCTCGCGCAGGGTGTTGGCCATGACGCGATCGGGTGAAGGGTCGCAGCTTCCCCAGGTGGACCGCATTCTGGCTGATCTGGTGGACGACATCGAGCAGGTCACCTCTACCCAGATCGGCTTCCACGGGGCGGAGCTGACCACCAAGTCACTCCTCCAGGGCCAACGCGGTCCACGGCATACCAGCACGGTGCCGGTGCGGCTGCGCGAGGGGGATCCGGTGGTCTTGGTGGTGGTGGGATGGCGCGCTCTCGCGGCGGTGAGCCCACGGGTCACCGAGGACTTCGTGGAGTCTCTGGCCGAAGAGGTCGGTCTGGTGTTGGATCGTGTCAGTGCCGCGGCGAACCATGATGCGCTGATGAAGGTGGGTGACCGCGAACGGATCGCCCACGACCTGCATGACCTGGTCATCCAGCGCATCTTCGCGGCCGGGCTGACCCTGCAGGGAGCGGCGCGGTTGCGCCCCGAGCCCGAGGTGCTCGAACGCGTCGAGCGCACGATCAGCGAGCTCGACGCCACCATCCACGACATCCGGGCCACCATCTTCGCCCTGACCCCCGTCAATGCAGGAACCTCGGTGCGGGCGCAGGTCCGCGAGCTGGTGCACAGCTACGCACAGAACCTCGGCTTCATGCCCAGCCTGCACTTCGCCGGGCCCATCGACAGTGCCACCGACGTGGACCGCGGGGTGGCCCTGCTGATGGTGCTGCGAGAGGGCTTGTCCAACGTGGCTCGCCACGCGCAAGCCACCTCGGCCGACATCGACGTGAAGATCGACGATGACCGACTCGTCATCACGGTGACCGACGACGGAGTAGGCCTGCCCCCCACCGTGCAGGAGAGTGGCCTGCGTAATGCCCGCGAACGCGCCCGGGAACGCGGCGGTGCGCTCGAGCTGTTGACCCACACGCCTGGCGGCACCGTGCTCCGTTGGCAGGTGCCGCTGACGTGACCTCTAGCGCTGACGTGACCTCTAGCGCAGGAAGGGCATGCGCTGCACCAGTGAGGTCTGCTTCCACCAGGTGCCCACTCCGAGCGTGTCTCCTGCGCCGGCCAGGGCGAAGAACACCACCGTGACGGCACCGGTGAGGTGGTCGTCGACGAAGGGGTTGTTGTCCAGCGGGAAGGCCGACAGCCACATGAACAGGTACAGCAGTCCACCGGTGACGGCGGCGATCCGCATGCCCGCGCCGGTGAGGAGGGCGACGCCGATGCCGAGGAGTCCGGCCATGAACAGCCAGGTCACCCAGCCCTGACCGGCCAGTCCGGTGAACAGCGAGGAGAAGGTGCCCTCGTTGTTGGACAGATAGCCGAAGGTCGGGTCGCCGCCGTTGATCCAGGAGCTTTCGCTGGGCGTGGCCTTGCCGAAGCCGAAGAGCTTGTCCACGAAGGCCCACAGGAAGGTGATCCCGAACAGGATGCGCAGCACCCCCAGGACGATCCGGGCGGCCGGGTTGTCCAGATGCTGATGGTTGGGCGTGTGCTCGATCTGCCCGTGGTCCGTCTGTCTCTGCTCTAGTTGAGCGCTCATGGCGTTGCCTCTTCCTGGTCGATGCCGGTGTCCGGTGCAGGTGGTGGTGCCGTCGTGTTTCCACGGCGTCTACCCGCACCGTCCAATCTGCTACCTGAGGTAGTGGATCGGTAGAGTCGTTGGTCCCGGGATCGAGGTGACTGAAGTCCCTGTCTGCAGAGGCCTACTCGTCGAGAAGGCGCGCGCCGAGCACGGCGGCCTGGGTGCGACGCTCCAGCCCCAGCTTGGCCAGGATGGAGGAGACGTAGTTCTTGATCGTCTTCTCGGCCAGTCGTAGGTGCGCCCCGATCTGACGATTGGTCATGCCCTCGGTGATGAGGGCCAACACCCGTTGCTCCTGGGGGGTCAACACGTCCAGCTGACGCTGTCGGGGGTCGCCGCGACGCATCCGGTCCATCACCCGGGCGGTGGCCGCCGGGTCCAGCAAGGACTCCCCGCGGGCCACGGCCCGGATGCCGTCGACGAGCCCGGACCCACTGATCTGCTTGAGCACGAAACCCGCGGCTCCGGCCATGATCGCGGCGAACAGGGCGTCCTCGTCGTCGTAGGAGGTGAGGATCAGCGCCCGGATGCTGGGGTCCTGGGCCCGCACGTCCCGGCATACCTCGATGCCCGACCCGTCCGGTAGCCGAGCGTCGAGCACGGCCACGTCCGGTCGCAGAGCAGGAATCTCCGCGCGCGCCGCAGCGGCGGTTCCGGCTTCCCCTACGATCTCCACGTCGGGCTCGGCGCCGAGCAGGTCTCGGAGGCCGCGCCGGACGAGCTCATGGTCATCGAGCAAGTAGACCCGGATCGGCACGCCATCCTCATCTCCGGTCACCATGGTGTGACGGTAGCCGTCAACCCACGGGAGTAGTAGAGCCGTTCGGCCCCACTCCTAGGGGTGGATCGACCCTCTACGGATCGCCGTGCGCCGGTCGAGATGCCAGAAGGGGCGGTCATACGAAAGACTGGAGGTATGACGGTCACCGGACTTCCCGAATGGCAGGCTCTCGAGCAGCACTACGAGGAGATGAAGGGGGTCCATCTGAGGTCACTCTTCGCCGACGACGAAGATCGGGGGCAGCGCCTGAACGCTGCGGTCGGGAGCGTCTATCTCGACTACTCCAAGCACCGGATCACCGACGAGACGCTCTCCTTGCTGATCGACCTGGCCAAGGCCCGTGGTCTGTCCGAGCGCACCGAGGCGATGTTCTCGGGGGAGAAGATCAACACCACGGAGGACCGCGCGGTGCTGCACACGGCGCTGCGGGCGGCCTCCGACGCCACGATCGAGGTCGATGGCCACAACGTGGTGCCGGACGTGCACGAGGTGTTGGGGCGGATGCGGACGTTCGCCGACCAGGTCCGCAGCGGTGAGTGGACGGGGCACACCGGGGAGCGCATCACCACGGTGGTGAACATCGGCATCGGTGGCTCGGACCTGGGCCCGGCCATGGCCTACGGAGCTTTGAAGGACTACAGCCACCGCGAGATGGACTTCAGGTTCGTCTCCAACGTCGACGCCACCGACATTTTCGAGGCCACCCGCGACCTGGATCCGGCGCAGACGTTGTTCATCGTGGCCTCCAAGACGTTCACCACGATCGAGACCCTGACCAACGCCACGACGGCCCGGGAGTGGCTGGTCGACTCCCTCGGGGACGAAGCGGTGGCCAAGCACTTCGTGGCGGTCTCGACCAACGCCGAGCTGGTGGCCGACTTCGGCATCGACACCGACAACATGTTCGGCTTCTGGGACTGGGTGGGCGGCCGGTACTCGTTCACCTCCGCGATCGGGCTCTCGCTGATGGTGGCGATCGGGCCGGACGGTTTCGAAGACATGCTGGCCGGCTTCCGCGAGGTCGACGAGCACTTCCGGACCGCGCCGTTCGAGGAGAACCTGCCGGTGCTGATGGGGCTCCTCGGGGTCTGGTACGGCAACTTCTTCGGTGCCGACACCCACGCCGTGCTGCCCTACAGCCAGTATCTTCAGCGGTTCTCGGCCTACCTGCAGCAGCTGGACATGGAGAGCAACGGAAAGTCGGTCACGATCGACGGCTCGCCGGTGGACACCCAGACCGGACCGGTGGTCTGGGGGGAGCCCGGCACGAACGGGCAGCATGCCTTCTACCAGCTGATCCACCAGGGCACGAAGCTGATCCCGGCAGACTTCATCGGTGTAGTGAAGCCATTCCACACCGGCGAAGGGTCGATGGGTGACCACCACGACCTGCTGACCGCCAACCTGCTGGCTCAGACGGAGGCGCTCGCGATGGGCAAGACCGCCGAAGAGGTGGAGGACGACGGGGTCACCGGAGTGCTGGTCGCCCACAAGACCTTCAAGGGCAACAACCCCACATCCACGATAATGCTCGACGCGCTGACCCCGCACACTCTCGGGATGCTGGTGGCGCTGTACGAGCACAAGGTTTTCGTCCAGGGTGTGATCTGGGACGTCAACTCCTTCGACCAGTGGGGCGTCGAGCTCGGCAAGGTCCTGGCCAAGGTCATCGAGCCCGAGCTCACCAGCGAGAGCGCGCCGGACCTGGATCACGACAGCTCGACCAACGCCCTGATCACCCGGTACCGCGCCGCTCAAGGTCGATCCACCCGCTGAGGCTGCGGCGACCACTGGCCCGTCCGTGAACGACGCTGCGCCGTGAGTGAGAAGGATGCGAGGTATAGCGACGACGAGCGCTACCTCGTGGTCAACGGTCGTCGGTGGCGCCGTCAGGATCCCTGCATCCCCGACGACGTCGTAGCCGCGTTGCGCTCCCACCTGGGCCGTGGGCGCTCTGCGGTCGGGGTGGCCAAGCGCAAGGACCAGGACCCGGCTCCCTTCCGGCGCCGGGTGGGCCTGGCCAAGCACGGGCTCGGCGAACGCGGCACCCCGTGGTGGGAACAGTCGCTGCAGGAACGCCGAGCGCGGTGGGAGCAAGCGGTCAGCGACCTGGAGGACCTGGACCGGGAGGCGCTTGCGGACTGAGTCCGTGCGGAAAGGAACGTGCGGAATGGCACGCCGGAGCGGGACGTGTGGAATGGATCGCGCGGACACTCCGTTTGGCATTCAGTGACCTCACCCGCTGGCCCCCCGATCACCCGAGCCAGCGTCGGGCTCCGCAGTGAGCGCGGGCCGATCCTGCTGGCCGTCATGCTCAGCACCGGTCTCGTGGCCATCGACGCCACCATCCTCGCGGCCGCGATTCCCGCCATCGTGCGTGACGTGGGCGGTTTGACCCAGTTCCCGTGGCTGTTCTCGATCTACCTGTTGGCGCAGGCCGTGTCCGTGCCGATCTACGGCAAGCTGGCCGACCTCGTCGGCCGCAAACCCATCATCCTGATCGGCGTGCTGCTGTTCGTCGTCGGCTCGTTGTTGTGTGGGCTCGCCTGGTCGATGGGGTCGCTGATCGCCTTCCGTGCGTTGCAGGGGTTGGGCGCAGGCGCGGTGCAACCGGTCGGCATCACCATCGTGGGCGACATCTACTCCGTCGCGGAGCGGGCCAAGGTGCAGGGCTACATCGCCAGTGTCTGGGCCATGGCCTCACTGGTCGGACCGACCCTGGGGGGAGTCTTCGCGGACTACCTCTCCTGGCGGTGGATCTTCCTGGTCAACCTGCCCCTCGGCCTAGCGGCAGCGTGGATGTTGTGGACCCGTTACGACGAGGAGCTCGAGTCCACCAGGAACCGACCGCGGATCGACTATCTCGGGGCTGTCCTGCTGCTCACCGGCAGCGGCCTGCTGCTTCTGGCTCTGCTCGAGGGTGGCATCTTCTGGCCTTGGGCCTCAGCGATCAGCATCGCGATGTTCTCCACCTCGGCGGTGCTCATCGCTGCGTTCGTGGTCGTCGAAGCCCGCGTCCCGGAGCCGATCCTGCCCCTGTGGGTCTTCCGCCACCGCGTCGTCGGCGCCTCCATGCTCACCTCCCTCGTGGTCGGGGTCCTGCTGCTCGGACTGACGTCCTACGTCCCGCTGTTCGCGCAGGGAGTGCTGGGCACCGGGGCGGTCACCGCTGGGTTCGCTCTGGCCGCGATGACGATCGGCTGGCCCATTGCCGCGACCACGTCGGGGCGGCTGTATCTCTCGATCGGCTTCCGCCCGACCATGCTGATCGGCGCCACGATCGCGCTGGTCGGTGCGGTGCTGCTGACGACCGTCGACGCGTCCAGCCCGGTCTGGTGGCTGGCCGCGCCATGCTTCGTCATGGGCCTCGGTTTCGGGTATGTCGCCAGCCCGGCGATCGTGGCGGCTCAGGCCGCCGTCCGGCGCAAGGATCGTGGAGTGGCCACGAGCGCATCGCTGTTCGCCCGGTCGGTGGGCAGCGCAGTGGGGGTGGCCGCCTTCGGGGCGATCGTCAACCACATCGTGGCCGGTCGGCTGGGAGGGGCGCCTGCAGACCTGGAGTCGCTGCCCTCAGGGGTATTGGACCCGGCGATCCACGCGGTGTTCCTGACCTCCGCCGCGGTGGCCGTGGCTCTGGTCCTCGGTGCAGCGCTCATGCCCCGCAGGGTGGACGAGCTCGTCGACTAGCGCGCGGACGGGCTCGTCGACTAGCGCGCGGACGGGCCGCCGTGCTGGGGCGGGGTCTTGTGGGTGGGGCAGTGGACGTCGAAGGCGGTCAGCGGGTGGGCGTCGGGGGTCGGCACCAGCACTCGCTGACCGACCGCCACCTTGTCGGTGTGTGAGGTCAAAGCCCGGACCGAGGGACCGGAGTCCAACGTGACGTGGTGCAACACGTCACCCCCACGGAACTCCAGTCGCTGGACCACCCCGACGGCGCCCTGGCACCGCTGGCGTCCTTGGTCCGCGAGATCGGTGTCCAGCAAGGGTCGCACCGTCAGGTCGTGCGGCCGGGTCATCACGTCGACGTCCCCGTCGGGTCCCGCCAGGACGGGCAGCGGCCCCAGCACCGTGTCGACGGACTCGCCATGTCGCACTCCGGACAGGAAGTCCGCCTCACCCAGGAAGGTCGAGACGAACCGGTTGATGGGGCGGTGGAAGACCTCTTCGGGCTCGGCCAACTGCACCAGGCGGCCGGACTGCAGCACGGCGACCCGGTCACCGACGGCCAAGGCCTCGTCCTGGTCGTGGGTCACCAGCACGACGCTGGCTCCAGCGGCGCGCAGCGCCTGGATCGCCTCGTCCCGCACGCGGGCGGCCAGCCCGCGATCCAGCTGGCTGAAGGGCTCGTCGAGCAGCACGACGTCGGGGTTGAGCGCCAGGGCGCGGGCGATGGCCACGCGCTGCTGCTCTCCGCCGGACAGCTGGTGCGGGTAGCGGTCGCCGAACCGGCTCAGGCCCACGAGCTCGAGCATCTCGCGCACCCGATCCTGGGTCTCTTCGTTCTTGCTGTGCCGGGTGTCGCGAAGCCAGCTGCGACGCCGGGTGTCTCCCTGGCCCGCGCGGCCGGGAGTGCGACGGGTCAGTCCGAAGGCCACGTTGTCGGCCACGCTGAGGTGGGGGAACAGCGCCAGGTCCTGGAAGACGATGCCGACACCGCGGCGCTCGGCGGGCACGAAAGTGCTCGGCCCGGCCACCTCACGTCCCCCGACGCGGATCGTGCCGGAGTCGATGGAGTTCAACCCGGCCATCATCCGCAGCAGCGTCGACTTACCACAGCCGCTGGGACCCACAATTGCCAAGGCTTCGCCTCGGGCCAGGCTGAGCGAGATCTCGTTGACCGCGGTGGTCGCGCCGAACCGCTTGGTCACGCCGACGCACTCCAGGACGTGCTCGGTCCTGGAGTCGGCGGGTGCCGGTGCGTGTAGGGCGGTGGTCATAAGGGAACGTCACTCTTCTCTAAGTCAGGGACTGCCAGGGTATGCCGGAACACCAGGATGATCGGCACCAGGGCTACCGCGATGATCGTCAGGGCGGGCAGCCCGGCCGTTTCCCAGCGGGACTCGGCGGCCAGCTCGAAGACCCAGACGGCCAGCGTCTCGAAGCCGAAGGGGCGCAACAGCAGCATGATCGGGAGCTCCTTGAGCGTGTCCACGGCCACCAGGACCAGGGCCACTCCGACCCCGGGCCGCACCAGCGGGAAGTGCACTCTGCGCATGACGCCCAACGGCCTCGTGCCGAGGGTCAGCGCGGCTGCGGTCAGGGATGGCGACACCTTCTCCAGCCCCGCGTCCAAACTGCTCCAGGCGACCGCGAGGAACCGGATGATGTAGGCGTAGAGCAGACCGAACAGCGTGCCGGTGATCAGCACCCCGCCCCAGTCGAGGCCGACGGCGTCAAGCAACGAGTCGGCGGTGGAGAGCACGATGAGCACGCCGATCGCCACGACCGGGCCCGGCACGGCATACCCCACGGTCGCGGAGCGAGCCAGCCTCCCCGTCCACTTGCCGCCACCGAGGCGCGTGGAGCTGGCCAGCACGATGCCCACGAACACGCAGGCCAGAGCCACGACACCGGCGATCATCGCGCTGTTGGCCACGTATCCCAGGTAGCGGCTGTCGAGGCCGTCCTCACCCAGCAGCGGTCCGGTCCAGACCAGGAGCTGCACGACCGGCACCACGAACGTCACCGCGATCACGGCCAGGCACAGCCCGGTGGCTGCCCGTGCCTTGCGGCCCACGAGCAGAGCAGGCTCCAGCGACCGGCCCCCACCGCCCTGCTGGTGGAACCGTGCCCCGCCCCGCCCGATCCGCTCGAAGGCCAGCACCAGCACGGCGAACATCAGCACTACCCCGGCCAGCTCGCTCGCGGCCACGCGGTTGTACATCCCCACCCAGACCTGGTGGATGCCGACGGAGACGGTCTGCACGTTGAAGTACTGCACGGTCGCGAAGTCGGTCAGCGTCTCCATGGCGACCAACAAACCACCGGCGGCCAACGACGGACGAGCCAGCGGTAGGACCACCAGCCGGGCCGCGCTCAGTGGACCGGCCCCGAGAGCGCGGGCGGCGTCATACGTGGTGGAGGACTGTTCCCGCAGGGCTGCTCGGGCCAAGATGTAGGGGTAGGGGTAGAGCGCGATGATCAGCACCACCGCGCAGGCGCCGAACGAACGCACCTCGGGGAACCAGACGTCCGGGCCGAAGACCTGCCTCAGCCCACTCTGGATCGGGCCCGGGTGGTCCAAGAGGCCGATGTACACGAAACCCATGACGTAGGCCGACACTGCCAGCGGCAGGACGAGAAGCCAGGAGAACCAGCGCTGGCCGGGGAAGCGGTAGCGACCGACCAGCCAGGCCAGCCCGGCCCCCATGACGATGCTTCCGGTCACCACCACGAGGACCAACGCCAGCGTGGTCAACACCATCGAAGTGAGTCCCAGGTCAACCAGGAAGCTCCAGGTCGCGGCGTCCGGGGTCAGCAGCGAGCCGACCACCAGCAGGACCGGCACGGTGGTGAGGACCGCGAGAGCGAGGACCACCAACTGCCAGGGGCGGCGACCGTCGCCGGCGGTGTTCTTCGCCCGCTTGCCCTGGCCGAGGTCCCGCCGTGTCGAGGAAGGACCAGCAGGCAGCGGCGATGTCGACCCGTCGGTGTCGGGCGGAGCGGGTGGGGTGGACGAGCTCACTTGTAGCCCGCTCGCGCCATCAGCTGCACGGCCGCCGCGTTCAGCTCCCCGTAGGCCACGGCGTCGATGTCCTGGGCCTTGAAGGGCCCGAAGTCCGCGATGAGCGGCACCGGCGCGACGTCTTCGTTGACGGGGAACTCGTAGTTATCGCTCACGAACTCCTCCTGACCGTCGGTGGCCAGCCACTCCAGGAGCTCTTGGGCCAGCTCCGGGTCGTCGGCGTTCGCGGTCACGCCGGCCCCGGAGATGTTGACGTGCACGCCGGTGGTGTCCTGGTTGGCCCAGAAGAGATCCACGGGCAGGTCTGGCTCGTCGGCGAGCTTCTGGGCCAGGTAGTAGTGGTTCACGATGCCCACGTCACAGTTGCCACTGGCGATGTTGTCGATGATCTCGACGTCGTTGCTGAAGATCTCGGCGTTGTCGGCCCATCCGCCGACGACCTCCTCGGTCGCCGCCTCACCGTCGGCGGCGATCATGGAGGCGACCAGGGACTGGGTGTAGGTGGCGGTGGACTGGCGCAGGCACAGCCGGTCCTTCCAGCGCGGGTCGGCCAGGTCCTCGTAGGTCGACAGCTCGCTGGGGTCGACGCGGTCGGGGGAGTAGACGATGGTGCGGGCCCGCTGGGCCAGACCGAACCACCGGTCCTGCGGGTCGCGCAGCCCCTCGGGCACGGCGTCGTCCAGGACCTCGGACTGCAGCGGAGCGAAGATGCCCTGCTCGGCGGCATTGGCCAGGTTGCCGGCGTCGACCGTCATGTAGATGTCGGCCTGCGTGTCCTCGCCCTCGGCCTCGATCTTCTCGCGCAGCTCGGCGTCCGAGCCGAAGAGGAACTCGACCTTGATGCCGGTCTCCTCATTGAACTGCTCGAAGGCCTGCTCCAGCTGGTAGTGCCGGGCCGAGTAGACCCGCACGACGTTGTCGTCGCCACCGGCGCACCCGGTGGCGCTCAGCGCGAGAGCGCCCGCCAGTGCGCCCAGCGTGAGGGTGCGGATGGTGCGGCGGGGCTGGCGCGTGAAGGTGCGGCGCAGGGTCATCGAGTGGTGTCCTTCGGGTGAGTGTCGACTCCGAGAGCTGAGTCTGGGGTGTGGCGGCCGAGGAGCCAGCCGCCGAGGAGCAGGGCAAGAGCGAGGCACATCCACACGGCGTGCAACGACCAGGATTGCAGCCCGAGTTCCCGGTAGTCCGGCAGGGCTGTGCGCAGGAGGACCAGGGGTGGCGGGGGCTGGAGGTTCGGCGCGCCGACCCAGGTCAGATCACCGGAGAGGCCGGCCAGAAGGACCCAGGCCTGCACGGCGATGCCGCCGACTGCGAGCGCTCCGGCGGCTGAGACGACGACGCGAGGCCGGGGGAGGTCGGGGTGGGACAGGGCCAGCGCGATGAGCATGGCGGCCAACGGCAGCACCACGACCAGCTGACGACCGGGCCACCAGAAGCCGTGCATGGTCAGCGCGACGAACACGGCGGTGAGCCAGCCGGCGAGCAAGGGCAGGGTGAGGACCGCGAGGTCGGAGGGCATGCCAACAGGCCGGCGGGCCCCCCAGAGCAGCCCCGCGGCAGGGATCACCAACAGCCAGGCCGGCTGCCAGGCGACCAGCCCGTAGTCACGGTCGACCAGCAACCCGATCAGCCGGGTGCTTCGTCCGAGGTAGTCGGGAGTGAAACCGACCGCGCCGAACTCGCCCGAGCCCTGGAAGTGGTCACCGGTGCTGTAGGCCGTCCATCCGCCGTACAGCAGGCGGTGCGCCCCCAGCCAGATGGAGCCGGACACGACGAGAGCGCCGGTCACGATGGCTGCCCTCCGAGGCTGGGTGACGCGCATCCGCAGCAGGGCCACACCGGCTAGTGCGGCCGCGACCAGCACGTACTTGATGGCTAGCCACGGTAGCGCGGTGACCGCTAGGACGAGCACGACCGCGCGGACCGGGGTCCAGGGCGTGCGGAGCCCCGGGCCGGTGCCGGACTCCAGGCTGCGGGCGGGGACGATGGCCGCCACCGCCCCGACCACCACCAGTGCGGCCAGCAGCTCCGGGTAGACCTGGTTGCCGTAGACGGCCAACGGCGCAGTCGACCCGGCCACGGCGGCGACCCCGCCGGCCATCAGGGGAGACACGTTCCACCGTGAGCCGAGCACCCAGGCCACTGCTGCGGCCAGGGCGCCGGCCATGACGCTGAGCATGATCTTTGCTCCGACCCAACCGCCCAGGGCGACCGCCGGGGCCAGGAACAACGGGAGCAACGGGTCGTGGGGACTGATCCGGGATCCGCCCTCAAGCACCGAGGTCTGCACCGGGAGGATGCCGTCGTAGAACGTGTCCGCCCGACCCTGGGCCCGTTCGTCAGAGATGTCGAGGTCGCCGTCCTCCCACAGGCTGGTCGCCGTCAGAAGATACTGCGGCTCGTCCACCGCGGCGGCGCCCACGTCCGCGGCCCGCACGGTGATCCCCAGCGCAGCGACGGTCAGAGAGATCAGCCCCGCCACGAGGGCGGCGGCGAGCAGCCGTCGCCTCATACTCCTACCAGCGCGACAGTCGCCGCAGGCTCGTGCCTGCGACGTGCTGCTCGGGCCGTGTCGTCCTCGCGCCTCGATCCTGGGCAGGTTTCAAGACTGGCCACCGAGCGAGCGACCACGTCCATCAGGTCGGTGTACGGCACGACTCCGGTCAACGACCGCAGACGGTTGGTGTCCGCGAGGGTGTGTGCGACCTCGGCGCGGTCGGCCGACACCACCCGCAGGTCAGGGCTCACCCCGACCGCTGCCGACACCGCCTCGGCCAGGTCAGCCAACGAACGCCCCCGCCCGGTGCCGATGTTGACCGTCCCGGTCGCGCCGGAGGTCATCAACGCGACCAACGCCTGGGCCACGGCCCGTACGTCGGTGAAGTCGCGGGTGCGCTGCGGCGATCCGAGGACGGTGATCGCACCGGTCGAGCGGGCTTCGTGGGCCCAGCGGGCCACCGCCATGTCGGCTCGCTGCCCCTCGCCCAGCACGGTGAAGGGGCGGGCGACGAGCACGGGCGCTCCACCGGCAGCGTGCTCATGGCAGACCTCCTCGGCCGCGATCTTGCTCGCGGCGTAGCCGCCCCGGGCCCGCACGGCGTCGCTCTCGCGGCTGCCCCGAATCCGCGGCTCACCCGTCGAGCCCGAGGTGCCCTCGGCGCGGGGGACGGACGTTGCGCCGCCGTAGACCGAGGAGGAGGACAGCACCAACGCGGGGGTATGCCGGCCGCTGGCTGCGAGCACTGCGCGGGTGGCGTCCACGTTGTCGCGCTGGCGGCGATACGTCACGTCCGGCGCCTTGTCGCGCACCCCTGGGCAGCCGGCGAGGTGCAGCACGGCCTCGGCCTCGTGCAGGGCGTCGAGTGCCGCGTCGCTGGGGTGGGTGAGTTCGGTCAGCAGGTGCGTGCCGGTTCGCCGCCCCTCAGGCATGGGTCGGCGGTCGATCGAGACCACCTCGTGTCCTCCAGCAGCCAAAGCGGCGAGGAGAGCCCCACCGATGAAACCGGAGGCTCCCGTGACGACGACGCTCACTGTGGCCTCCGTCGTTCCCTCGGCGCAACCGGTGGTCAGACAGCCTCTGCGAGCGGATCGCGGAATTACGCCATTGACCTCGTACCTAATTAGGTTAGGGCATCCTTGCCTTATGGACAAAAGCCCCACCCGTGCGGCATCGGCAGACCCCGAGCGGCGGACGCAGGGCCGCAGCGCACCCTGGCGTGAGCGCTGGGCCGGGCGACTCAGGACCCCTCGCGCGCTCGCTGGGGCGCTGGTCCTGGCGCTGGCCATCGGCTGGCTGGTGCGGGTGGTCGACGGGCCAGCACTCGGCGAGGTGGGACGCGCGGTGTGGGCTGCCCCGCTGGCGCTCGCCGCGGCGCTCGTTGGCTACACCGCAGCCTTCGCGGTGCGCTCGTGGACCTGGCGCCGCGAGCTGCCCCCGCTCACGCTCGGCCAATCCTGGGCCGCCATCCACGTCTCGCTGCTCGGCAACCACGTGTTGCCGCTGCGCCTCGGGGAGATCCTGCGGGTGACGAGTGTGCTGCGCCGCACCGCGTTGGCTTCTCGACCGGTCATCTCCTCGGTGGTCCTTCTACGCCTCGGCGACCTACTGGCGCTCCTGGTCGTCGCGGCGGTGTCCACCCCGGTCGCGCTGGTGGCCATCGTCGGAGTGGTGGGCGCGATCGGGGTCGGGGTGGTATTGACGATGGCTCTCGGTGGGGCCTGGTGGTGGGTTGCGCGGATGGCGAGTGAGGTCGACGCTGCACAGGAGATCCGACGACCCGACCTGCCCGTGGCCGTGGCGACCGTTGCTGCCTGGCTGCTGGAGGCTTCGGTCCTGTTCGCGGTGGCTCAGTCCGCTGGCCTGCCGGTGACGGTGTGGCAGGCGGTGGGTGTCACGGCGATCACGGTGTTTGCCCAGGTGGTGGCGGTCACCCCCGGGGGTTTCGGCACCTACGAGGCTGCAGGCACCGCCGCTCTGGTAGCACTCGGGTTCCCGGCCGCCGAGGCCTTCGCGGTGGTCCTGCTCACGCATGGGGTCAAGACGGTCTACAGCCTGGTTGTCGGTGTGAGCGCTCTCTTCGCGCCGGCACCGGGATACTTCGGACGGTTCAGGCTGCCCCGGTCCCTCCCACCCCGTCCGGCCGCGCTGGGAGCAACCGAGGGGGAGGGGGAGCCCCGCGGCGCAGGGGGATCGGCGGCGACGCCCATCGTGGTCTTCCTGCCCGCCCACAACGAAGGGGAGGTCATCGCGTCGGTGCTCGCCCGCATACCCCCGGTGATCCAGGGGCACCCCGTTCAGGTGCTGGTCATCGACGACGGATCGGCCGACGCGACCGCGGTCAGAGCTGCCGACGCCGGCGCCGAGGTGATCAGCCTCGACCACAACCGAGGGCTCGGAGCGGCGGTGCGGCGCGGTCTGGCCGAGGCCTCCTCCCGAGGGCCGGTGGCCGGCGTCTATCTCGACGCGGACGGTGAGTATCCGCCGGAGGACATCGCCGCCGTCGTCGCGCCGGTGCTCAGTGGACAGGCCGACTACGTCATCGGCAGTCGGTTCTCCGGGCAGATCGAGACGATGCTGCCGCACCGCCGCGTCGGCAACCTCGCGTTGACCCGGTGGCTGCGGTGGACGGCCCGCCGCCCCGACCTCACGGACGGACAGAGCGGGTTCCGGGCTTTCGCGCCGGCGGCTTTGTCTCAGGCGGAGGTGGTGCACGACTACAACTACGCCCAGGTGCTCACGCTCGACCTGCTGGGCAAAGGGTTCGTATACGCCGAGGTGCCGATCGGGTACACCTTCCGCACCACCGGTCGATCGTTCATCCGTCTCGGACGGTATCTGCGCAAGGTGGTGCCTGCCGTCCACCGCGAGCTCAACGACTCACGGTGACGCCGGTCTCCTCTCCGGCACCGCTAGTCCTCCACGACGTGCTCGCGGAAGGACTCCCGCGAGCGGCTCCACTGCGCCTCGTCGAAGTGGCCGTCGGGTCGGATGGCTGCCACCGCGGCCCGAGCCATGATCAAGGCGTGGTGGGTGTTGTCATGGGCGAACAGGCCTGAGCGGCCCAGGGTGGTCACGCCGGGAAGCGCGTCCGCCCAGCGCTCCACTGTCGCCAACCGTTGCGTGAACCCGTGCTCGTAGACGGGGTAGACCGCCGGCAGACGGCGGACCTGGACCGCGCTCGTATGCAGCGGCGGGAGGCCGAAGTCGGCTACGGCTCGGTGCACCACGTCGCCGAGGGTCTGGGCATCAGCGGCCCAGAGGTCGTCGCCGACGGTGCAGGGAATCTCGGCGCAGATGACGCTGCGATCGCGTGGGTCCTGCGGGTTGTCGCGGTAGTTGGCCGGCTCGCTGATCCGGGTGATCGGCGTTCCTACGCCGGGAAGGTAATGCGCGTCGTAAGCCGACCAACGCACCGGTTTGTGTGCCGTGGGGCCCGCAGCAGGGTGCTCGGTGACGCTCGGCCCTCGATGGGTCAAGTAGACCAGCACCATGGCGCGGAAGCGAAGGCCGCGGGCTGCCTCGATCACCTCGGGTGGCGGTGGAAGGCTGGACAGTCGAGCGAGCAGGGGGATCGGAAGCGTGGAGAACACGCGGGGTGCCTGCCAGGTGCGGCCGTCTTCGGTCTGGACCTGCACCAGGGGTCCCGGGGTGATCGACGTGACGGCGACGTCGGTTTCGATGCGCGCTCCGGCACGCCGGGCCGCACCATCGAGTGCTTCCACGATCTGACCGAAGCCGCGACGAGGGTAGTTGAACGTCTTGCCCCGCGGAGCGGTTGCCTGAGAAACACGGACCCGCCCCCCGCCGACCTGTCGGATGCTCCCGCGCAGCACTCGGAGCGCCACCTTCGGCACCGTGTCGGCACTGACCCGCACGCGGGCCTGTTCCGCGTCGATCTGCTCCCCACCCACACCCCACAGTTTCAGGGCGTAGGGCTGATACAGCGTGTCGTAGACGGTAGGTCCCAACGAGGATCTCAGCGCCTGTCGGTACGAGGACGGGGCGCGAGCACGCCGCATCCGGGCGAGCGGGCTCAGCGCCACATCTCGAGCGACGCGGGCCAGCCAGCCAGGGGGCATTGCGGTGGCCAGATCGCCGACCTGCAGGGGGAAGTGCACCCAGCGGTCCAACAGGCGCAACCGTCCGTGGCGTCTTCGGACCTGGAGGTCGTCGCCCAGCAGTTCGGCCAGGCGCCGCATGACGGCAGGCGGGGTCACCGGGTGCAGGCGGTGGCTCCCGTAGTCCACCCGCATCCCGTCGCAGTCGAAGCTGCCGGCCATGCCCCCCGTGCTCGTTGCTCGCTCCAGCAGCACAACCTGGAGGCCGCGTTCGGCCGCCTCCACCGCGGTGGCGATCCCAGCCGGTCCGCCGCCGAGCACGATGACGTCGCAGTGGATGGGGGACATGGCTCGTGAGGATACCGGCTGGACAGAAGGGCCCCAGCGGTTGGTAAGGTCTGCCTTATCCGAATTACGTCACACCACCATGACTTATGGAGAGCCTCGTGATCCTTCGCTCACCTCCCACCCTGGCCGCGCTTGCGATGACCGGCGCCTTCGCTCTGACCGCGTGTAGCTCGGACGACGGGGCCGGGGTGACCGACCTGGGGGCTGAGTCCGGAGAAGCGGGGTCCGGCAGCGGCTCGGGCAGCGGCTCGGGCAGTGGTTCCGGCACGGGGTCTGACTCAGGCTCCGGTAGCGGCTTGGGCTCGGAGCTGCAGTCCGACTCCGACAACGAGCTCGTCACCGCGGCTGTCGCTGACTACCAGGTGTACGTCGTGGAACAGGTCGCGAAGACCCAGGACGACACCACCGTCTTCACCGACGCCGTGCGCGCCGGCGACCTCGAGGCGGCCCAAGAGGCCTACGCACCTTCGCGGGTGGGCTGGGAGCGCATCGAGCCCATCGCCGGTCTGATCCCTGAGCTGGACGGCACGCTGGACTCCCGGGTGGACGACTTCGCCGGACCCGACGACGCGGACTTCACCGGCTGGCATCGACTGGAGTATCTGCTCTTCGAGGAGGAGACCACCGAGGGTGGCGCCGAGTTCGCCGACCAGCTCGACGCCGACCTCGCCACGCTCGCCGAGGAGGTCGAGACGCTCGACATCCCTGCCGCTGCGGTGCCGGTCGGTGCCTCCGAGCTGATCGAGGAGGTCTCGCTGGGCAAGATCACCGGTGAGGAGAACCGCTACGCCAAGACCGACCTGTGGGACCTGGGCGCCAACGTCGAAGGTGCGGAGTACGCGATCGAGCTGTTGAGCCCTGCTCTCCAGGAGGCAGACCCTGACCTGGCAGCGGAGTTGGACACTGCGTTCGCCGACCTCGAGACGACGTTGGAGCCGCTGCGCGAGGGTGACGACTGGGTGCTGTACTGCCTGGAGAACGACGCATTCCCCTCGGACCGTTGCCCCGAGGTCACCGTTGAGCCGTCCGTGGTCGACCAGCTGACCGCGCAGACGGCGGCCCTCTCCGAGCTCACCTCCCAGGCGGCTGGTGCACTGGGCTTGGAGCAGTGACTGGCGGCTGTCCGGTGGCCCATCAAGGGCCTGGACGTCGAGGTTTCATCGCCGCCGCCCTGGGCTCGGTGGGCGCTGCCGCCGGCTTGGCGGCGTGCAGCTCGGATCGTGGGGGTGGCACCTCCGCGGAAGGCTCCCCCGCCGACAACACGTCGGATCCGTCACGCTCGCCCGGGCGGGTGCCCTTCACCGGTGCCCATCAACCAGCCGTGACCGCTCTGCCTGTCCCGGCCCTGGCGTCGTTGTCCGCGTTCCGGGTCACGGCCCGCGACCGTGACGAGCTGGCCGAGATGTTCAGCGCCTTGAGCGCCACCATCGCCGACGTCATGGCGGGGCGGATGCCCGAGGTGCGCGATCCGGCATACCCGCCGGCCGAGACCGGCATCCTGGGCCCGGAGCCTGCGGCCGACGACCTCGGGATCGTGGTCAGCGTAGGGGCCTCGCTCTTCGACGAGCGGTTCGGTCTGGCCGACCGAGCCCCCCGCGAGCTCGTGCAGATGCCGTTCCTGGCCAACGACCGGTTGGACCCAGAACGCTCGCACGGGGACATCCTGGTCAGCATCGAGGCCGGTCACGAAGACACCATCCAGCACGCCCTACGGCAGGTGATGCGTGCCACCCGTCGCCACCTGGTGCTCGCCTGGTCCACGGAGGGCTACGCGCGGGGATCGACGGGTGCCGGGGGCACCACACCCCGCAACCTCTTGGGCTTCAAGGACGGCACGGCCAACCTGCCCGCAGCCGAGGTCGATGAAATGGACCGCTACGTCTGGGTGGGACCGGACGACGGCGAGCCGGACTGGGCCGTGGGCGGCTCGTACCACGCGGTCCGCGTCATCCGGATGCTCGTCGAGTTCTGGGATCGCACGCGACTGAGTGAGCAGGAAGCGCTGATCGGGCGGCGCAAGGACACCGGCGCTCCACTCGGGGCGACCTCGGAGTTCGACGAGGTGTCCTTCGACGACGACCCGGATGGTGAGATCACCCCGTTGGATGCGCACATTCGGCTGGCTAACCCGCGCACCGCGGAGATGTCCGACGAGCTCATCCTGCGCCGCGGCTTCTCGTACACCCGTGGGGTGGACCGTGTCGGCCAGCTGGACCAGGGGCTCGCCTTCGTGTCCTACCAGCGCTCGTTGTCCACGTTCCTGGCCATGACCGAGCGTCTGAACGGGGAACCGCTCGAGGAATACACGCGTCCAGAAGGGGGCGGCTTCTTCTTCGCTCTCCCGGGCGTAGCGGACGACAGCGTCTCGCTCGGCGAGGGGCTGTTGGCGTGAGCTAGATGACTCCGAAGGCCGTGAGCAGCGAGCGGGCGCCGAGGCCGATCGCGACCAGCACGACGATGCCACCGACGATGTTGGCGCCGAAGGTGTTGACGTGCTTGCCCAGGAGGTCCTTGCGGTTCATCACGACGAGCAAGAACACGGCGACGATCGGCAGGATCAGGCCGTTGGCGGCCTGAGCGAAGACGATCAGCTCGGTGGGACTGCCGCCGATGATCGCGAAGGTCACGCCGACCAGGATGATCAACGCCCAGATCGCCTTGAATTTGGGATCGGCGAGGTCGCGCTTCCACCCGAAGGCCCCCGCGGTGGCGTAGGCGGCGGCCAACGGCGCGGTGACCGAGCTCGTGACGCCCGCTGCCAGCAGACCGAAGGCGAAGAAGTACTTGGCGCTCTCACCCAGCAGCGGCTCCAGCGCGGCGGCCATGTCGGCGGCACTTTTGACCCCGGTCCCGGTGGAGAACAAAGCGGCCGCAGCGGTGGTCAAGATGGCGATCGTCACCAGACCGCCGAGCCCTACCGATAGGCGGGTGTCGAGCTTGGCTTCGGCCACGGCGTCGTCGACGGGGATGTCTTCGCTCCACTTGTCCTGGACGCTCGCCGCGTGGAGGAACAGGTTGTACGGCACGACGGTCGTGCCCACCAGCGCCATCACGGTGAGTACCGAACCGGACGGCACCCGGGGAACGAGACCGGCGAAGAGGTCGCCCAGGTTGGGGGTGACCATGATGGCGGTCACCAGGAACACCACCCCCATCAACACCACGAGCCACACCAGCACGCGCTCGACGGTGCGATAGGAGCCGGTGGCCAAGAGGGCCGCGGCGATCACCGCCACGGCCGAGGACCACAGTGCCTGTGAACCGCCGAAGACGGCGTCCAGAGCCAGGGCAGCGCCGGTGAGGTTGCCGCCCTCGAAAGCGGCGGTGCCGACGGTGATGGCGCCGATCACCAGGACGATTGAAGCGACCTTGACGGCGGTGTTGTCGAAGGAGGACCGCAACGCCTCGCCCAGGCCCTCCCGGCTGACGACCCCGAGACGCGCGCACATCTCCTGGAGCACCATCGCGGCGAGAACGCTGAAGATGATGGCCCACAGGAGGGTGAAGCCGTAGTCCGCCCCGGCCACGCTGGCGGTGGTGACCGTGCCCGGCCCGATGAAGGCTGCAGCGACGATAAGGCCCGGGCCAAGGTTGCGAAGTCGGGCCACGACGCCCTTCGGCGAGGTGTAGGACGACGATGGGGCTGTGGGCTCTGCCATGGGTCATCGAACCCTTCAGGGTGACCGGACCTCGCACGGCGTATGCGGGGTCTCGGTGGCGCCATTTCTACCAGGAGTGAGACGTCCTGTCACGGACGAGCGCGCCACCCGGTGACGGGCCTGTTCGGGCACAGTGCGATGGTCGAGACATGACGATTCAGCCCTCACCCGGCGCAGACGATAGCTCCTTGGATGACGCACAGCAGAACGCCTCGAACGAGAACGATGTCGACGCCAACAACCTCGAACCCGCGGACACCGACACCGACGCCGATACCGAGGAAGCCACCAGCGGAGGCGGGCAGGTGTCCGAGGCCGGGGGCGCGAGCCTGAACGCGGAGACCACCCTCGGCGGCGCCGACGCCGTTCCCGACGCGCACGGCTGAGTCCACCCACGGTTGGCCTCGCCAACGTCCTGCGTATGTGGGACCGTGCTGCGCAGGGCCCCGCGCTGAAGCGGAGGCCCACCGCACGGGGTCAGGGGTTTCTGGATGAGCACAGGCGACGGTCGTAAGGCCGACCACCATGCGGCGGTCGATGACGACGGTGGGGCCAAACCCCGCTGGAAGATCGTCGGCCCAGGGCTTGTCGTCGCCGCCACGGGGGTCGGTGCCGGTGACCTCGTGGCCACGCTCGCTGCCGGCTCGCAGTACGGGTACACGTTGCTGTGGGCCGTGGTCGTCGGGGTGGTGCTGAAGATCGTCCTGGTCGAGGGCGCCGGCCGCTACACCCTCGCTACGGGGTACACGATCTTCGAAGGCTGGCAGAAGCTCGGTCGCTGGACCACGTGGTACTTCGGGCCCTACATCATCGTCTGGGGCTTCGTCTACGGTGCCACGGCGATGTCGTCCACCGCCCTGCCGCTCGCCGCACTCTTTCCCCAGCTGTCGCTGACGTGGTGGGCGGTCATCATGGGGGTGGCCGGCTTCCTGATGGTCTGGTTCAACGCGTACGCGACGTTCGAGAAGGTCACCGCCGCGTTGGTCGCGACCATGTTCGTCACCGTGGTGGGGTTGGCGATCATCGCAACGCCCAACATCCCGGACGTCGTTGCAGGCTTGGTGCCACGCATCCCCGAGGGGGGGCTCATCTACACCTTGGCCCTGGCCGGGGGAGTCGGCGGCACCATCACCCTGGCGGCTTACGGCTACTGGTTGCGCGAGAAGGGCTGGATCACCCCCAAGTGGCTCAGGGTCATGCGGATCGACAACACCATGGCCTACGTCTTGACCGGCATCTTCGTCCTGTCGATGCTCATCGTGGGAGCCGAGGTGGTGCAGGCGGCCGGGGTGAGCGTGGGCGCTGGCGACGAGGGGTTGGTGGACCTGGCCGACGTGCTCAAGGACCGCTACGGCACCGTGATCGGCACCGCGTTCCTGATCGGATTCTGGGCTGCCTCCTTCTCCTCGATCATCGGGGTATGGAACGGCGTCTCGCTGATGTTCGCCGACTTCTGGGGCAACATGCGGGGCGTCGAGTCGGGCCATCCCTCGACGCGGGTCGGCGGCATCTACTTCAAGTTCTACCTGGTCTGGTTGACGTTCCCGCCGATGCTGCTCCTGCTGCTCGGCAAGCCCATCGGACTCATCCTGGCCTACGGCGTCCTCGGAGCCCTGTTCATGCCGTTCCTGGCCCTGACGCTCCTCGGCCTGCTCAACGGACATCGCGTCCCGAAGGAGTTCGCCAACCGGCTGCATACCAACATCGCCCTCGGCCTCACCGCGATCCTGTTCCTGGCTCTGGGGGTCAATCAGCTGTGGGCATCGATCCGTGATGTGATCGGCTGAGAGCATGCTTGACAGGCATGGTGGGTATGCCGCAAGGGCGATTGACCTGCATACCGGGGTGGAGTGACGATGTGCTCAAAGTGTCGACCCACCGACGAAGGATGCTCATTGCCCTCTCACCCACTGGATCCGCTGTCCGAAGACGAGTTCCGCGCGACCGTCGACACTCTTCGACGTGACCAGGACATTTCCGGATCATGGAGGTTCGCTTCGATCGAAATGCAGGAGCCGGCCAAGGCCGTCGTCAAGGCCTGGAACGTGGGTGATGACATCCCTCGCCGCGCGCTGTGCGTGCTGTGGAACAAGGAGACGAACCAGACCTACGAAGCGGTGGTGGACCTCGCCGGCGACGCCGTCGCCTCGTGGACCCACCAGCCCGGGGTGTGCCCCAACTTCACGGTGGATGAGTACCACGAGTGCGACGAGGCCATGCACCAGCACCCCGACGTCGTGGAGCGGCTCAAGGGACGAGGCATCACCGACATGTCGTTGGTCCTCTTCGACGTGTGGTCCTACGGGCACGCGGTGATGCCCGAGCAGCACCGCGACCGCCGCCTCGGCTGGTGCGACGTGTGGCTGCGCGAGACTCCCGGTGGCAACCCCTACGCCCACCCGGTCAGCGGGCTCAAGATCATCGTCGACATGAACACGCTCGAGGTCCTGGAGATCGAGGACCACCACGACTACGGCTTCGCCGATGTCGACGGCGAATACATCCCCGAGCTGCGCGACGACCCAGCGCCCGCGGAGCTCAAGCCGCTGGAGATCACGCAGCCCGAGGGCGTTTCGTTCAGCCTGGACGGCAACGAGCTGAAGTGGCAGAACTGGACCATGCGTCTGGGCTTCAACTACCGCGAGGGTATGACGATCCACCAGGTCACCTTCGACGACCACGGGACGACCCGCGACATCGCGTACCGGATGTCCTTCGCCGAGATGATCGTCCCCTACCGCGACCCGAGTTTCGATCACTACCGCCGCACCGCCTTCGACATCGGCGAATGGGGTCTGGGCTTCATGACCACGTCGCTGGAGCTGGGGTGCGACTGCCTGGGCGAGATCACCTACGTCGATGCGGTGATCCACGACAGCCAGGGCGAGCCCGAGACCATCAAACAGGCGATGTGTCTGCATGAGGAAGACGCTGCCGTGCTGTGGAAGCACGTCGACGAGCGCTCTGGGGCCGAGGTGCGACGGATGCGGCGGATGGTGGTGTCCTGTCACGCCACCGTGGCCAACTACGAGTACCTCATCTACTGGCGCTTCTACACCGACGGCAACATCGAGTGCGAGGTCCGCGCCACCGGGATCATGGTCACCACTCCGCTGCCTCCCGGCGAGACCAGCACGCCGAACGGCACGTTGGTCGACAACGCCACCTACGCCCCGCTGCACCAGCACTTCCTGGTGGCCAGGCTCGACATGGACGTCGACGGTGAGGACAACACCGTGGTCGAGGTCGACTCCGTGGCGGCGCCGATCGACGACTCCAACCCGCACGGACTCGCGGTGTTGACGCAGCAGACGCCGATCACCTCCGAGGTCGACGGCGCGCGCGACTACAACTGGAACACCCAGCGCGCGTGGAAGATCACCAACCCGGCCAAGACCAACAAGATGGGCACCAACACCGCCTACAAGTTGGTCCCGATGGCCTCGATCCCCGTGCTGATGGATGAGAGCTCGCCGATCTACCAGCGTTCCCCGGTGATCGGTCACCAGTTGTGGGTCACCGAGCGTGACGACGCGGAGCGTTTCCCGGCCGGCAACTACCCCACCCAGTCGCCCGGCGGCGAGGGCGTCGCGGAGTGGATCAAGGACGACGCCAACCTCGTCGACACCGACGTCGTGCTCTGGTACGTCTTCGGCATCCATCACGTCACCCGGGTCGAGGACTGGCCCGTCATGCCCTCGGACACTGTCAGCTGGTGGCTCAAGCCCTTCGGCTTCTTCGACCAGAACCCGTCCCTGAACGCTGCGCGATCCTCCGGCGGCGGCGACCACTGCGGCACGCACACTACCTAGCCCCACCCCGCACCTCCGGAAAGGCCCCTGGCATGAGCTCCGAGAAGAAGGTCTTCACCAACGTCATCGACGGTGAGGAGCGTCCGGCCTCCTCCGGCGACGTGCTCGACATCATCAACCCCTCGACCGGGGAGGTCTACGCCACCTCGCCGAACTCGGGTGAGGAGGATGTCGACGCTGCCTTCCAGGCTGCGTCGAAAGCATTCGAGTCTTACCGCTGGACGACGCCCGGCGAGCGACAGTCCATGATGCTCGCTCTGGCTGACGTCATCGAGGAGCACCAGGACGAGTTGATCGACGTCGAGTGCGAAAACACCGGCAAGCCCCCCGCCCTGACGAAGGCGGAGGAGATCCCGATGATGTTGGACCAGATCCGGTTCTTCGCCGGGGCCGCGCGGGTGCTGGAGGGCAAGTCCTCCGGTGAGTACATGCGCGGCTTCACCTCCTCGGTCCGCCGCGAGCCACGCGGCGTCATCGGTCAGGTCGCCCCGTGGAACTACCCGATGATGATGGGGGTATGGAAGTTCGCTCCGGCCCTGGCCGCGGGCAACACCGTGGTGCTCAAGCCCTCGGACACGACTCCCGCCTCCTCGGTGTGGATGGTCAAGAAGATGCAGGACATCTTCGGCCCAGGAGTATGCAACCTGGTCGCCGGTGACCGTGACACCGGAGCCGCGCTGACCCGGCACCCCATCCCGGCGATGGTGTCGATCACCGGTTCGATCGGAGCCGGTATGGCCGTCGCCCACGCAGCAGCCGACGACCTGAAGGTGGCGCACCTGGAGCTCGGCGGCAAGGCCCCCGTGGTCGTCTTCGACGATGCCGACATGGAGCTCGCCATCGAAGGGATCAGTGCGGCCGGGTTCTTCAACACCGGCCAGGACTGCACCGCCGCCACCCGGGTGCTCTGCCAGGCCGGCGTCTACGACGAGTTCGTGGCGGCTCTGGCCGACGCAGCCTCGACGTCGCGCACCGGATACGACCCGAAGGACGAGGACATCGCCTTCGGCCCGGTCAACAACGCCGGACAGCTCGAGCACGTCTCGGGCCTGGTGGAACGCGCTCCTTCACACGCCCGAGTGGTGGCCGGCGGCAAGCACGTCGACGGCCCGGGCTACTTCTACGAGGCCACCGTGGTCGCCGACCTCGAGCAGGGTGACGAGCTGATCACCACCGAGATCTTCGGTCCAGTCATCACCGTGCAGAAGTTCAGCGACGAGAACGACGCCGTGGCCAAGTCCAACGACAGTAAGTACGCCTTGGCCTCGTCGGTGTGGACCAGTAACGCCGGCACGGCAGCCCGGATGGCCGCCCGACTGGACTACGGATGCGTGTGGATCAACACCCACATCCCCCTGTTGGCCGAGATGCCGCACGGCGGCTTCAAGCACTCCGGCTACGGCAAGGACCTCTCGTCCTACGGGCTCGAGGACTACACCCGGATCAAGCACGTCATGCAGTTCCACGGATTCGAAGGCTGAGGACACGTCATGGCGATCGACCAGAGTGACCAACAGAGTGAGAAGGGACTGAAGTCCGACTCCGTCGGGGTCCTGGGCAGCACGGTCCTCAGCGTGTCGTCGGTCGCCCCGGCCTACGCGCTCACGGCAACGCTCGGCATTCTGGCCGCCGCCGCAGGAGCCAAGATGCCGGTGGTGATCATCGCCGGAGCGCTGCCGATGATCTTCGCGGCCTACGCCTACCGGGAGTTCAACAAGGTCTCCCCGGACTGCGGCACCTCCTTCACCTGGACCACCAAGGCCTTCGGTCCCTACGTCGGCTGGATCGGGGGCTGGGCGGCCATCGTGGCGACCATCATCGTCCTGTCCAACCTGGCCGGCATCGGGGTGCAGTTCTTCTACCAGTTCATCGGAGAGGTCTTCAACAACCAGGGCATCTCCGATCTGTGGCAGAACACGGGCGTCAACGTCCTGACCTGTTTCGCCTTCCTTGCCATCGCCAGCTTCGTCGCCTACCGCGGCATCGACGCCACGGAGAAGGTGCAGTTCTTCCTGGTCGGCTTCCAGCTCATCATCCTGCTGATCTTCTCCGTCGTGGCCATCGCCACGCGCAGTGAGTCCGGCGTCGGCGAAGCCTTCAGCTGGGACTGGTTCTCACCCGCTGGGCTGACCCTCTCGGCCTTCATCGCCGGTCTGTCGGGGTCGATCTTCGCCTTCTGGGGCTGGGACGTCAGCTTGACCGTCAACGAGGAGTCCAAGGACCGCGAGAACGTCCCGGGCAAGGCGGCCCTGCTCACCATTGTGTCGATCCTGCTGACGTACCTGATCGTGGGGGTGGCGCTGCAGATGTACGCAGGTCTGGGAGAAGAGGGTCTGGGCCTGGCCAACCCCGAGGTGGCCGACAACGTGTTCGGTCAGCTGGCGGAGCCGGTGCTGGGCAACTTCGACATCTTCCTGTTCCTGGCCGTGTTGGCCTCGTCCGCCGCGTCGCTGATCACCACTTTCTTCCCCACATCGCGCACCATGCTGGGCATGGCGACCTACGGAGCCTTCCCCAAGAAGTTCGCGCAGATGCACCCGCGGCACCAGACGCCCGGCTTCGCGATCATCTTCGCGGGGGTGGCCGCCGGAGTGTTCTACGGCGGTCTGACCCTGGTCAGCGAACGCGTACTGACCGACACCATCTACTCCCTGGGCATCATGATCTGCTTCTACTACGGGCTGACGGCGTTCGCGTGCATCTACTTCTTCCGCAACCAGCTGTTCACCAGTGCCTCCAACATCGTCTTCAAGTTCCTGTTCCCCCTGCTGGGTGGCCTCGGCCTGTTCTTCGTGCTGATCGTCACGTTGCGGGACAGTTACTCCCCGGACTACGGCTCGGGCGCCAGCATCGGCGGAGTCGGCCTGGTGCTGATCCTGGGGCTCGGCCTCATCCTCGTCGGACTGGTCTTCATGATGATCCAGCGCAGTCGTGAGCCCGCATACTTCCGTGGCGAGACGTTGCCCATGGTCGCCGCGGAGAACGACCGCACCGAAGCCTTCGACGTGGACATGCCCGGATGAGCCGCTACGGTCCGATGTTCGGCCCCGACATCTCCTTCCTCGGGGTGCCGAAGTGCGACTGGGATGACCCCAGCACGTATGTGGACGCGGATGTGGTCATCCTCGGTGCCCCTTTCGACGCGGGTGCCTCCTACCGCAGCGGGGCGCGGTTCGGCCCCAACGCGATCCGGTCCACGGACTACCTGCCGCACGACGGCTCGCGGCCCTCTCTGGCGCTGCGGACCGACGGACTGAAGGACCTCACGGTCTACGACGCCGGCGACGTCGAGATGTTCAACGGCGACATCATGACCGCGCTGCACAACCTCGAGGTGGCCGTCGAGAAGGTCACCGCCCAGGGCGTTATCCCGGTCACGCTCGGTGGCGACCACTCGGTGTCCTATCCCGACGCCAAGGGGTGCGCCAACGTGCTGGGGATGGGCAAGGTGTCGATGATCCACTTCGACGCCCACGCCGACACCGGCGACATGGAGTTCGGCTCGCTCTGGGGGCACGGCCAGCCGATGCGCCGTCTGATCGAATCGGGGGCCGTGCGCGGCGACCGCTTCCTGCAGGTCGGCCTGCGCGGCTACTGGCCCGAGCCGGAGACGCTGGGCTGGATGGCGCAGCAGCGGATGCGCTCCTACGAGATGACCGAGATTGGCCATCGAGGGCTGCGCGAGTGCCTGTCGGAGGCGTTCACGATCGCCACCGACGGGTGCGAAGGGGTCTATCTGTCGGTGGACATCGACGTCGTGGACCCGGGATCGGCCCCGGGCACCGGCACCCCCGAGCCGGGTGGTTTGTCGTCTCGGGAGCTGCTGGACGCCGTGCGGCGGATCTGCCTGGAGCTGCCCGTAGTGGGAATCGACGTCGTCGAGGTCGCGCCGCCGTACGACCACGCCGACATCACCGCCGCCCTGGCCAACCGGGTCGTGTTGGAATGTCTGTCGGCGATTGCGCGTAGACGACAAGACCACCGCGACGGCACGACGTGGAATCCCGCGCTACCGTTGCTCAGCGACCGGGAAGCACCCATTCCCACCGGAGAGATCAGGGGACACCACGATGACCATTGACACACCGTTGCGGACCGGCGGGCCCACCTTGCCCCAGGAGCGCCGACTGGTGACCGACCTACCTGGCCCGAAGTCCGTGGAGCTGATGGCGCGCAAGCACGCCGCCATTGCCAGCGGAGTCGGTGTGGTGATGCCGGTCTTTGCGGCTTCTGCCGGTGGAGGGGTCGTCGTCGACGTCGACGGCAACTCCCTGATCGACCTGGGCTCCGGGATCGCGGTCACCGGAGTCGGTAACGCCGATCCCGCCGTGGCCAGCGCGGTGGCACACCAGGTGGAGCAGTTCACCCATACCTGTTTCATGGTGACGGCCTACGAGGGCTATCTCGAGGTCGCGGAGCGACTCAACCGCCTCACCCCCGGCGACCATGACAAGCGCACGGTGCTCTTCAACTCTGGCGCCGAAGCCGTCGAGAACGCAGTCAAGATCGCCCGGTCGCACACCCGCAAGCAGGCCGTGGTCGCCTTCGACCACGCGTACCACGGGCGGACCAACATGACGATGGCCCTGACCGCCAAGAACATGCCGTACAAGAACGGCTTCGGACCCTTCGCCAGCGAGATCTACCGTGCGCCGATGTCCTACCCCTACCGCGACCACCTCAGCGGGCCCGCGGCGGCCGCTCGGGCGATCACGCAGATGGAGAAGCAGGTCGGAGCGGAGAACCTGGCTGCGGTCATCATCGAGCCGATCCAGGGCGAAGGCGGCTTCATCGTCCCGGACGAGGGCTTCCTCCCCGCGATCCTGCAGTGGTGCCACGACAACGACGTGGTGTTCATCGCGGACGAGGTGCAGACCGGGTTCGCCCGCACCGGGGACATGTTCGCCTCCAACCGCGAGGGCTTGGTCCCCGACCTCATCGTGATGGCCAAGGGCATCGCCGGCGGGATGCCGCTGTCCGCGGTGACGGGCCGCGCCGAGATGATGGACGCACCCCATGCCGGCGGGCTGGGCGGCACGTACGGCGGCAACCCGGTGGCCTGTGCCGCAGCCATCGCCTCTCTCGACGCGTTCGAGTTCGGGGGCCTGGTGGAGCGCGCCCGGGAGATCGAGTCCGTGGTCCGCGGCCACATCGAGCCGGTGGCCGCCTCTGATCCTCGTCTCGGAGAGATCCGCGGTCGTGGCGCGATGATCGCGATGGAGTTCGTGGACCCGGTGAGCGGGGAGCCGGATGCGGCCCTGACCGCGCAGATCGCCAAGGCCTGCCACGCGCAAGGCGTGATCGTGCTGACCTGTGGGACCTACGGCAACATCGTGCGGCTCCTACCGCCGTTGACCATCCCCGACGACCTGCTGGTCGAGGGCCTGACGGTGCTGACCGACGCGCTGGCGGCAGCCTGACTCAGCGCGAGGGCGCGACGTCCTGGCCGTAGTGCGAGACGACGTAGGTGCTGAGGCTCCGGGCGAACTCGGCCAGGGTCTCCGCCGCATGATGACGCGGGTTCCAGACGGCATACAGGTTGAGGCGCAACGACCCGGTGGGTATGCCGATCCGCAAGCCGTGCAACCCGAAGCGGGCGTCGTCGGAGACCACGGCGATCCCGCGCCCGGAGGCGGCCACCGCCTGGGCCACCTGGGAGGAGGTGAACTCCTTCACGCTGCGATAGCTCAGCGCCGCCGAGGCCATCGCGGCGTCCAGGATCCAGCGGATGTGCGCGTCAGGGGTCAACAGCAGCAAGTCCTCCTCGGCCAGGTCCTCCAGTGGCAGGGTGTCGTGCCGGGCCCACGGATCCTGCGGTCGGACGTAAGCGTAGATCGGCAGCTGCGCGACCCAAGAGTGGGCGAGATCGGCCGACGGCGGTAGGGCTCCGAGCACCAGGTCGGCTCCGCGCTCCAACGCCCCGTAGCCCTGTCCGGCGTGCAGCTCGCTGACCGACGGCATCGGGTCCTCGGGCCCGAAGGTGGCGATGAAGGGCGAGACGACGTCGATCAGCGTGACGGCCGGGGCCACGATGCTGATGCTCTGCAGCCGTCCCGCGCCGATGTCTGCCGCAGCCGACTTGGTGGCGTCGGCGGCCAGGGTCAGGGCCCGAGCGGTGGGCAAGAAGGTCCGTCCCGCAGCAGTCAGGACGAGGCGCCCGTTGATCTGGGTGAACAGCGTCAGGCCGAGCTCATGCTCGAGCTGGTGCAGCTGGCGCGACAGGGACGGCTGGGTGATGTGCACCAGCTTGGCCGCAGCGGTCACCGAACCGGCGTCGGCTACGGCCACGAAGTATCGGACCGTTCGCAACTCCATACCGTGCTCCTGCACCCTCGAGTTCGGACACGACGGCGTCCAGAACTCGACAGAGTACCCAGTGGTTGCGTAGGAAGGATGTCATGGACGTTTCGGGAATGGTGACCGGTGCCGGCGGACTGATCGTCGCGGGCCTTCTGGTGTACGTCGTGACAAGGCAGGCGGCCCGGGGCTCGTTGGACGTCAACGGCGGGGTGGGCATCAAGACCACGTGGACGAAGTCCTCGTCGCAAGCGTGGGAGGTCGGCCACCGCGCGGCGCTGCCCTGGGTGCGACGGTGCGCGGTGCTCTGCCTGGCGACGGCCGTGCTGGCCCTGGTGTTGGTCGTCGTCGGCGCCGATGACCCGTTGCTGGGCCAGACGATCCCGGTCGCCCTGGTGATCGTCGGATACGGCGGGTTGTTGGTCCTCATGGTCGTGGCCACGACGGCAGCAAACCGTGCTGTGCGGTCCCTCAGCGAAGCGCACGGCCGCTGAGGACCCGGCCAGTCACCGACGGAGCATGCGCGGCTGCGACGATGGGTCGATGGATCCGGTCATCGTCGTGGGTGCAGGGCTGTCGGGTGTGGCGTGTGCGCAGGAGGTGCGGACCGCGGGGCATGACGTCGTGCTCCTCGAGCGCGGTCGCCGGCCCGGCGGCCGGATGGCGATCCGCGAGATCGACGGTCGCCCGGTCGACACCGGTGCGTCCTACTTCACCGTGTCGGACGAGTCCTTCGCGACGGTGGTCCGCCATTGGTCCGACCAAGGGCTGGCCCACCGATGGACCGACACCTTCGACGTGTTCGACCACGGCCATCAGGGCGAGCCCAAGGTCGGCAACGACCGGTGGGCGGCGCGATGGGGGCTGCGATCGCTGGTCGAGGACCTCGCCAGTGATCTCGACCTCGAACGCCACACGGTGGAGTCGGTGACCACCGGCCCATCGGGTCTGCGGGTCGATGGACGTCCCGCTCGTGCGGTGGTGCTGGCGATGCCGGACCCCCAAGCCCGGCGACTCCTCGACCCGTCCTCGGCGACCTACGAGGCCCTGGACGACTGCTTCGAGCCGGTCCTGGCCCTTTCTGCGGGTTGGACCGAACGCTCTTGGGACACGCGTTTCGAAGGTGCGTTCGTCAACGGCAACGACCGGCTCGCCTGGATCGCGGACGACGGGCGTCGTCGCGGGGACGGCGCGGCCGTCCTGGTGGCGCACTCGACCCCGGCGCTGGCCGCGGAGCACCTCGACTCACCGCAGGACGCCACCGAGGAGATGCTGGGCACCCTCAGCGAACTGCTCGGTATCACCGCAGCGCCGCAGTGGACGGACGTCCACCGGTGGACTTTCGCGCGGCCCACCGGCAGCAGAGCGGCCACCTACCACCTGGGTTCGGATGCGATCGGCGTCTGCGGTGACGCGTGGTCCCAGCGGCCGCGGGTCGAAGCGGCCTACCTGTCGGGAAAGGCCCTGGGCGCGGCCATCGCGGCCCGGTTGAGTCCGAGCTGACGACCGCACGGTTCGGCACGGCCGAGGGGGCATATCGAGGCGGTCGCGATGGTTGTCGCCCGTGCCCCTCGTCCCCACCTTTGAACGGACACCATGACTGACTCCACCACCTCGAACCATGCCGTCGTCTCGGACGCGACCGCCCCCCGTGAGGTCCGCCTCGTGGCGCGCCCGGACGGTTGGCCGACGCACGAGGACTTCCAGGTCACCGAGAGCACGATCCCGGCCGTGACCGATGGTCAACTGCGGGTCCGCAACAGCCTCATGTCGGTCGACCCGTACATGCGCGGCCGGATGAGCGACGCAAAGTCCTACGCCGCACCGTTCGAGCTCGGCGAGGCCATGAACGGCGCCGCGGTAGGCGTGGTCGAAGAGTCACAGGCCGACGGTTTCGCCGTCGGTGACCACGTTCTGCACCAGGCGGGTTGGCGCGAGGTGGCCGTGATCGACGCCAGCACCGCTCGCACGGTCGACACGGACCTGGCCGAGGCGTCGGCATACCTAGGCGTGCTGGGGATGACCGGGCTCACGGCCTACGCCGGCTTGACCCGGATCGCGCACATCGAGCCCGGCGACGTTGTCTTCGTCTCCGGTGCCGCCGGAGCGGTGGGGAGTGGTGTCGGGCAGATCGCCAAGGCCCTGGGTGCCAGCCGGGTGATCGGCAGCGCCGGCTCGGCGGAGAAGGTTGCGCACGTCGTCGACGACCTCGGCTTCGACGCTGCCTTCAACTACAAGGACGGGCCGGTCGCGGAGCAGCTGCGCGAAGCGGCCCCGGACGGCATCGACGTCTACTTCGACAACGTCGGTGGGGAGCACCTCGAGGCTGCCATCGCGAGCCTGTGGCAAGGCGGCCGCATCGCGGTGTGCGGGATGATCTCGGTCTACAACGACACGGAGCCGGCCCCCGGACCGCGCAACCTGTCCCGGTTGATCCAGACCCGCGGAACGATCCAGGGGTTCCTGGTCGGGGACCACTGGGACCTCAGTAGTGAGTATGCGGAGCGGGCCGCCGGATGGCTGGCCTCGGGCGAGCTGGTGTCGCGGGAGACGTTCCGCGACGGGATCGACGGCGCGGTGGACGCTTTCCTCGGGGTTCTGCAGGGGGAGAACACCGGGAAGATGATCGTCCGCCTCTGAGCCACGGTGGGATGGGCGGGACCTGGGTGCGAGAGACTGGTCGGTGATGCCGACTCTTGAAGCACTGATCCCGCCCGGCCCACCCGACGCCGACGCCCTCTACACCGTCTTCGCGCAGTGGGCTCAGGAGCAGGGCACCTCGCTCTATCCGCATCAGGACGAAGCCATCATCGAGTTGCTCGGCGGGGCCAACGTGATCCTGTCCACGCCCACCGGCTCCGGGAAGTCGCTCGTGGCCACGGCCGCGCACTTCCAGGCCCTGGCCGAGGACCGGGTCAGCTTCTACACCGCCCCCATCAAGGCGTTGGTGAGCGAGAAGTTCTTCACGTTGTGCACCATCTTCGGTGCGGACAACGTGGGCATGGTCACCGGTGACGCCTCGGTCAACGCCGACGCCCCGATCGTCTGCTGCACGGCGGAGATCCTGGCCAACATCGCCTTGCGCGAGGGTGACCAGGCCGACGTCGGGCTGGTCATCATGGACGAGTTCCACTTCTACTCCGAGCCCGACCGCGGCTGGGCCTGGCAGGTCCCGATGCTGGAGCTGCCGCAAGCCCAGTTCCTGCTGATGTCGGCCACGCTCGGCGACGTCAGCGGGTTCGTCGACGACATGACCGCACGCACCGGTCGTCCTACCGCGGTGGTCGACGACGCCGAGCGGCCCGTGCCGCTGTCCTTCAGCTGGGCGATGACTCCGCTGCCTGAGACGATCAGCGACCTGCTGACCTCCCGACAGGCGCCGATCTACATCGTGCACTTCACCCAGAAGGACGCGCTGGAGCAGGCGCAGGCCCTGATGTCGCTGAAGATGGCGACCCGGGAGGACAAGGACGCCATCGCCGCTCGGATCGGAGCCTTCCGGTTCACCTCCGGCTTCGGCAAGACCCTGTCCACCCTGGTGCGCAACGGCATCGGCGTCCACCACGCCGGCATGCTGCCGCGTTACCGGCGACTCGTCGAGCAGCTCGCCCAGGACGGGCTACTCAAGGTCATCTGCGGCACCGACACCCTGGGGGTGGGCATCAACGTGCCGATCCGCACCGTCCTGTTCACCGCCCTGACCAAGTTCGACGGGTCCCGGCAGCGGGTGTTGAAGGTGCGTGAGTTCCAGCAGATCGCCGGACGGGCCGGTCGGGCCGGCTTCGACACCCAGGGGTATGTGGTGGTGCAGGCCCCGGAGCACACGATCGAGAACGCCCGGATGGTGGCCAAAGCCAACTACGACCCCAAGAAGCTCCGCAAGCTCCAGAAGAAGAAGCCACCGGAGGGCTTCGTGAACTGGACCGAGGAGACCTTCGACAAGCTCGTCAACGGTCAGCCCGAGGCGCTCAGCTCCCGGATGAGGATCACCCACTCGCTGATCCTCAACGTGGTGGCTCGTCCCGGTGACCCGTTCGTCCACCTGCGCCGACTGGTGCGGGACAACCACGACACTCCCGCCGCCCAGGCCCGCTCAGCGCGGCAGGCGATCAACCTGTCGCGATCGCTGCTGGACTCCGAGGTGCTCTATCGACTCGACCCGCCCGGCCCCGACGGTCGAAGCGTGGCCATGAGCGCGGACGTCCAGGACAACTTCGCCCTCAACCAGCCGCTGGCTCCCTTCGCGCTGGCCACCTTGGACGTGCTGGACCCGGACGAGCCCGCATACCACCTCGACGTGGTCTCGGTCATCGAGTCGGTGCTCGACGACCCACGCCAGGTGCTGTTCGCGCAGCGTTCCAAGGCCAAGGGCGAAGCGGTCGCCGAGATGAAGGCCGACGGGATCGAGTACGACCAGCGGATGCTGCTGCTGGACGACATCACCTGGCCCCAGCCTCTGCAGGAGATCCTCGAAGCCACTCTCGAGATCTATCGGCAGACCCACCCCTGGGTCAGCGAGGACGCGCTGAGCCCCAAGTCCATCGTGCGCGACATGTACGAGCGGGCGATGACCTTCGGGGAGTTCATCGCCTTCTACCAGCTCACCCGCTCCGAGGGCGTGGTGCTGCGGTACCTCACCGACGCTTACCGCACATTGCGCCAAACCGTGCCCGAAGCTGCCGGCAACGAGCAGCTCGACGACCTGGTCGAGTGGCTCGGGGAGACCATCCGGCAGACCGACTCCTCGCTGTTGGAGGAGTGGGAAGCCCTCACCGACCCCGAGGCGGTGGCGGCGGCGGCAGCACGTGCGGCTGCTGGTGCACCCATCGAGGTCGCGCGGCCGATCACCGGCAACGAGCGAGCCTTCCGGGTGATGGTGCGCAACGCGATGTTCCGGCGCGTGGAGCTGGCGGCCCGCGACGAATGGCGCACCCTGGCCGAGCTGGAGCGCTTCGTCGCCGCGCAGGTCGACCCGCCCCGCGACGTGATGATGAGCGCGGAGCAGTGGGACGCTGCGCTGGCGCTCTACTACGACGACCACGACCACATCGGCACCGGATCCGACGCGCGGGGCACCTCCCTGCTCAACATCATCGCCGAGCGAGGTCCCGCTCCCGGTAGGCCGAGCACGGTCAGGGTCGAAGACGAGCCGAGGTCGTCGGAGTCGGTGCGGCTGTGGCGAATCCAGCAGACGTTGGCTGATCCCGAGGGCGACCACGACTGGGTGATCGAGGCGTGGTGCGATCTGGACGCCTCGGACCAGCTCGGGGAGCCCTTGGTGCTGAGCTCGGATATGCGGCGACTGGGCGGCTGACCTGGCAAGATTGAGTGGATCCCTCTCTCACCTCTCAGGAGACCCTCGATGACCCGAAGCCTGTATGTCTCGTTGCCGTTGGCCGCTCTGACGCTCAGCCTCGGTGGCTGCTCGTTGCTGGGGGCGCCGACCGCCGAGGTGGGGGAGTGCGTGCAGATGTCGGATCTTCAAGCCGCGGAGATCGACGAGATCCCCACCGTGGACTGCGGTGAGGAGCACGACGGACAGGTCGTCGCCACGTTCGAGGGGCCGGCCGGGGACTACCCCAGCGCAGAGGAGTGGCAGACGATCATCCGAGAGGGCTGCACCGAGGGTTTCGAGGACTACGTCGGAGTGACGTACGAGGAGTCGAGTCTCACCCTGCAGGACCTTTCGCCCACCGAGGAAGGCTGGGACGCCGACGATCGCGGTGTGTTGTGCCTGGCCTACCTCGACGGTGAGACGACGACCGAGTCCTTCGAAGGCGCCGAGATCTAGCTCAACGCACTGAGGCCCTGCAGACAGCTGGCCCATCGGCAGAGGCCGAAGCTACACCACGCCTTTCAAGTAGTCGCCGACGTCGACACTGACCGGCATCATGTAGACGTGTTGACCGCGCTCTCGCGCAAAGGAAACGGCGCGGTTGGCGTAGGACCGTTGCCATTCAAGGGTCAGCTCGAAGTCCGTCGGGAACACTGCGCGGTTGCGCGTCCGCCAGTAGTTCAGGGAACCCTTGGTCGTCACCGTCGTCGTCCCCCACCACATCGGCACGCCCGGAGGGACCATCGAGGCCCACGCCTGCATCAGCGCGACGTCGAAGAACGGCTGCGTGAAGAAGCCGGCGGCCCCTGCTTCCAGCTTCTGCTCGGCATACCGAACCTCACGCCACGGCGCCTGACGGTAGGGGTCGAGTCCCGCGTAGACCTGGACGTGGGGGAGCTCCCGGCGCACCCGCGCGATCGCGTCCAGGGCGCTGACCCCCGGGGTGTCGTCGGGGGCGTCCTGGGGTGGGTCCCCACTGATGATCAGGATCTCGTCGATCTCCGCTCGCTCGAGGGCCCGCAGCATCGGGAGCGCGTGCGAGGGGTCGAGATCCTGGGCCCGGATGTGCGGGATCGCGCTGTAGGCAGCGCTCTCCTTGGCCAGGGCGCAGGCATCCCAGCTGGACAGGTCGAACTTGGTGAGATCCGGCACGTTGATGGTGTCGACGTCGGTCAGGTGGTCCTGCACGGTCGCCAGGTCGGTCCGCAGGGCCTCGACGCTACGCGGGACCAGCTCGACGGAGATCCGGCTCCGGGTGGCTGTGGCGCCCACGACGGCACCATCCGCGATGACCGCGCTCACGGCTGGTATCCCAAGTTCGGGCTGAGCCATTTCTCGGCGTGCTCCAAGGACCAGCCCTTGCGGGTCGCATAGTCCTGCACCTGGTCGCGCTGGACTTTGCCGAGCGAGAAGTAGGTGGCATCAGGATGAGCCAGATAGAGGCCGGAGACCGCCGAGTTCGGGGTCATCGCACACGACTCGGTGAGATGCATACCGATGCCCTCCGCGTCCAGCAGGTCGAAGAGCGTGCGCTTCTCGGTGTGGTCGGGTTGGGCCGGATACCCGGGGGCGGGGCGGATGCCGGGATAGCGCTCCTTGATGACGTCCTTGATGCTCAGGTCCTCATCCTCGGCGTACCCCCAGAGGCGGATACGCACTTCGCGGTGGGCCCACTCCGCGAAGGCCTCGGCCAACCGGTCGGCGAGGACCTGCACCAGGATCGCGCTGTAGTCGTCTCCCGCGTCGCGATATTCGCTGGCCACCTCTTCGGCACCGTGGATGGCCACGGCGAAGCCTCCGAGGTGGTCGTCCTGCGGCGCCACGAAGTCGGCGAGGGCGGTGTACCCACCGGAGCGTCGTTCCCGCTGTTGACGCAACGTATGCAGCACCCGGTGACCGTTGTGCGCGCTCTCCGCACCGTGGCCACGTACATCGGCGCGCACATCGGTCACGGGCTCAACCACGATGTCGTCACCGTCACGGTGGGCCGGCCACAGGCCGACCACTCCGCGGGCACGGATCCGTCCGTCCTCCAGCATCTGGGTCAGCATGGTCTGACCGTCGGCGAACAGCTCGGTCGCCTGCGCACCCTGCCGCGGATCGGTGAGGATCTGTGGGTAGCTGCCCCTCATCTCCCACGCGGTGAAGAACGGAGTCCAGTCGATGACCTCGCTGACCTCGGCGAGCGATGGCTCCAGCAGGTGCCGGCCCGGCTGCTTCGGCGCGGCGGGGACGTGGGACGGGACCTGTGCGCCCTCGGTCCGGGCTCGGTCCAGAGGGACCAGGGTGACCGAGCGATCGGCGTGACGCTGTCGCAGCTCGGCATACTGTGCGCCGACTCTGGTGGCTAGCGCGCCCTCGCGGCTGATGGCATCGGCCATCACCCCGACCGCGCGGCTCGCGTCGAGCACGTGCACGACCGTGCCGTCGTATGCCGGGTCGATCTTGACCGCCGTATGTGCGGTGCTCGTAGTGGCGCCACCGATCAGCAGCGGCGTGCTCATGCCGCGCCGACTCATCTCGGTGGCCAGCGCCACCATCTCGTCCAGGCTCGGGGTGATCAGCCCGGAGGCGCCTATGACGTCGGCCCCGATCTCGTCGGCACAGGCCAGGATCTTTTCCGCCGGGACCATCACGCCCAGGTCCGTGACCTCGTACCCGTTGCACGCCAGCACCACGCCGACGATGTTCTTGCCGATGTCGTGCACGTCGCCCTTCACGGTGGCCATCACGATCTTGCCCTTGCTGTGTCCGCCGGTGCCGACCGCGGCCGCCTCGAGATACGGGGTGAGGTGGGCTACGGCCTTCTTCATGACCCGGGCCGACTTCACCACCTGCGGGAGGAACATCTTGCCGCTGCCGAAGAGGTCACCGACGACGTCCATCCCGTCCATCAGTGGTCCTTCGATCACCGCGAGCGCGGACCCCAGCTTCTGGT
The DNA here is from genome assembly GCA_038258285.1 of Actinomycetales bacterium. Taxonomy (GTDB): domain Bacteria; phylum Actinomycetota; class Actinomycetes; order Actinomycetales; family Dermatophilaceae; genus Ornithinicoccus. Next base: position 51,404 of record JBBSQA010000014.1, read on the forward strand.
ATGCCTCTTCCGCGTCATCGACCGCGTAGTCGCTGATGCCGTGCACCAGGGAGTGCCGCAGGCGCTCGGCCACGTCGGTCTCGCGCCAGACCTGCGCGGCCTCGCGTGCCTTGGCCCCGGTGCCCCCGGCGGACGCCGTGCCGCTGTACTGCCCCGCCAGTTCGATGAGCCGATCGGTGGCGTCCTCGCGTCGGGCGAGGATGACGTCCTCGACCGCTTTGCGGAGCGGTGGGTCGATGTCCTCGTAGACGCCGAGCATCCCCGCGTTGACGATGCCCATGTCCAGGCCGGCGCGGATCGAGTGGTAGAGGAAAACGGCGTGCATGGCTTCCCGCACCACGTTGTTGCCGCGGAAGGAGAACGAGACGTTGCTGATGCCGCCGCTGACCCGGGCGTGCGGCAGGTTGTCCTTGATCCATGCCGTGGCCTGGATGAAGTCGAGGGCGTAACGGTCGTGCTCACTCATCCCGGTGGCGACCGTGAGCACGTTGGGGTCGAAGATGATGTCCCTCGGGTCCATGCCCACCACTTCGGTGAGGAGGTCGTAGGCACGCCGGCAGACTTCCGTGCGGCGGATCAGGGTGTCGGCCTGTCCCTCCTCGTCGAAAGCCATCACCACGACGGCAGCGCCGTACTCGCGCACGACCGAGGCTCGCTCACAGAACGTTTGCTCGCCGTCCTTCAGCGAGATCGAGTTGACGACGCCTTTGCCCTGAAGGCATTGCAGCCCCGCTTCCAGGACCTCCCAGCGCGAGGAGTCGACCATGATCGGCACCCGGGCGATGTCGGGCTCGGCCGCCAGCAGGTTGAGGAAGTGGGTCATGGTCTCGGGACCCTCGATCATGCCCTCGTCCACGTTGACGTCCACCAGCTGCGCACCGGACTCGACCTGCTGGCGCGCGATCTGCACGCAGCCGTCCCAGTCCCCGGCGGTGATGGCCTTGGCGAACTTCGGTGATCCGGTCACGTTGGTGCGCTCGCCGACGTTGACGAAGTTGGTCTCGGGCGTGAGCGTGAAGGCTTCGAGGCCGCTGGTCCGTAGGTAGCGCGGCTGCTCCGCCTCGTCCTCGGACGCCCCCTGACGGCGAGGAGGTATGCCGTGAACCGCCTCGGCGATGGCGCGGATGTGGTCGGGGGTGGTGCCGCAGCAGCCGCCCACGATGTTGAGCAACCCGTCCTCGGCGAACTCCCGCAGGGTGGCGGCCATCTGCTCTGGGGTCTCGTCGTAGCCACCGAAGGCGTTCGGGAGCCCGGCGTTGGGGTGGGCTGAGACCAGCGCCGACGAGGCTCCCCCCAGCTCGCGTAGGTGCGGCCGCATGGCCTCGGGGCCCAATGCACAGTTCAACCCGATGCTGAAGAGGTCGACGTGCTCGGTGGAGACGGCGAACGCCTCCGGGGTCTGACCCGAGAGCGTACGGCCGGAGGCGTCGGTGATCGTGCCGGACAACATCACGGGAACCCTGCGGAAGGTCGGTCCGAGGTCGGCCAGCACGTCGTTGATGGCGTGCAACGCCGCTTTGGCGTTGAGGGTGTCGAAGACCGTCTCGACCATCAGAAGGTCCGCGCCCCCGGCGAGAAGCGCGGCCGCCTGTTCGGCATAGGCCTCGCGTAACTGTGCGTACGTGATGGCGCGGTACTCGGGGCGCTCGACGTCGGGCGACAGGGAAGCGGTCCGGTTGGTCGGACCGATGGCCCCGGCGATGAAGCGTGGACGACCGTCCGCCGCCTCGAACTCATCGGCAACCTGTCGTCCGATCCGGGCCGCGGCCTCGTTGATCGCCGGGACGAGATGCGAGGTGGCGTAGTCCGCCTGAGCGATGGAGGTCGAGGAGAAGGTGTTGGTGCTGCTGATGTCGGCACCGGCCTCGAAGTAGGCCCGGTGCACGTTCGCGACGACGTCGGGCCGCACGAGCTGCAGCAGGTCGAAGTTGCCCGCATAGGTGCGGTCGGGGTCGGCGTCCTCGGGTCGGAAGTCTGCCTCGATGAGATCGATCTGCTGCATCATCGAGCCCCACGCGCCGTCCAGGATCAACAGCCGCTCGTCGGCGAGCGAGCGCAAGATGGCAGCGCGATCAATCGTAGAGGACATGAGGCGAGGATACTTCGGAAACCTGCACAGTTGGACCGGGCCAGCCGAAGATCCTTCTCAGGGATGCAAGGGGTGGACCCCCGTCGGCTATCGCGCCCCCACTTATGTTGAGACACTGGTCGGCAATGACTGCCGCACCAGCCGACCAGCGCCCCGTGACTGCGACGTATCGACTCCAGTTGCATGCGGGCTTCACCTTCGCCGATGCCGCAGACATCGTCCCCTACCTGTCCACGTTGGGGGTCTCACACCTCTACCTCTCGCCCGTACTGACCGCTGTACCGGGTTCGGTGCACTGTTACGACGTGGTGGACCACTCCAGCATCAACCCGGAGCTCGGGGGCGTCTCGGGTCTGCGCGACCTCGCGCGGACCGCTCACGACGCCGGGCTCGGCATCGTGGTCGACGTGGTGCCCAACCACATGGCCCTGGATGCCCCGCAATGGCGCAACGCCCAGGCCTGGTCCGTGCTGCGGGAAGGTCGGCACAGCGCCTACGCGCACTGGTTCGACGTGGACTGGGACGCCCTTGGCGGTCTGTTTGGTCTGCCGGTGCTCGGACAGCCGCTGGAGGACGTGTTGGAGGAGGGTGAGCTCAGTCTCGACACCGGGCGGCCCGACGAGGGGGCCGCCGCCGGGCAACCGGTGATCCGATACTTCGACCACGTCTTTCCGGTGGCCGAGGGAACGTTGGGTCAGGACGGGGAAGCCCACGACGTTGCCGAGGTGCTGGAACGGCAGCATTACCGGTTGGCCTCGTGGCGTCAGGGCGACGAGGTGCTGAACTATCGCCGGTTCTTCGAGGTCGACACCCTGATCGGGGTCCGTGTCGAGGAGTCCGACGTCTTCGAGCAGACGCACCGCGTCCTCCTCGACCTGCACCACGAGGGCGTGATCGACGGGCTGCGGATCGACCATCCGGACGGCCTGTTCGACCCCCAGGGCTATCTGCATACCCTCGCGGGCCACCTTCGTCCCGGCACGCCGGTCTGGGCGGAGAAGATCCTCGAGGCGGACGAGGACCTGCCGAAGGAGTGGGAGTGCTCGGGGACCACGGGCTACGACGCCCTGTCTGCGCTGTCGATCGCGCTGACGGACCCGGAGTCAGCGCAGAGCGTGAGCAAGGCTTGGGCGCGGATCGGGGGCACGCCGGATCTCGACGACGTCGTCGAATCGACCAAACGCGGCACCGTCGAGGACCTCCTCGGCCCCGAGGTGAACCGGTTGTTGCGCCGTGCCGAGCAGGTCTTCCCGGATCGCTCCAGCGGCGAGCTCCGAGACGCCCTGATGGAGATCCTGGTCAAGCTCCGGGTCTACCGGGCCTATGTCCACCCGGGCGAGGAGCCCACCCCCGACGCGGCGGGACGCCTCGCCGAGGCGATCCGACGTGCCAGTGCTGCTGCACCGCAGCTCGACGAGGTCATCCGAGCCCTCGGTGAGGTGTTGGCCGATCCCGACTCAGGGGTTCACGACCCAGCCGCCGCCCGCGACCTCTGTGTGCGCTTCCAGCAGACCACCGGCCCGGTGATGGCCAAGAGCATCGAGGACACCGCCTTCTACCGGTGGCACCGGTTGATCGCGCTGAACGAAGTTGGGGTCAACCCTGCGCTCGGTGCCAACGCGCAGATGCGTGTGCTGCACGACTGGGCGCTGCACCAGCAGGCCCACTGGCCGATGGGGATGACGACCCTGTCGACCCACGACACCAAGCGTTCTGAGGACGTCCGTGCCCGGTTGTTGGCTGTCGCTGGCGACGAGGAGGCGTGGATCGAGTGCGGTCGGGCCGCCTACGAGGCACGCGAGGAGCACGGGATCGACGGCTCGGCGGCGCACCTCATCTGGCAGACCCTCGTCGGGGTGGGGCAGATCAGTGCGGATCGCCTGTCCGCTTTCCTCACCAAGGCCATCCGCGAGGCCAAGCTGCATACGTCGTGGATCGGGGTCGAGGCCGACTACGAGGGCCGGGTCTTGGCGTGCGCCGAGGAGATGCGGACCGGCGGTGAGGTCCACGACGCGATTGAAGACGCCATCCAACGCAGCGAGCACCAGATCACGGCCCTGGTCTTGGGGCAGAAGGTGTTGCAGCTGACGATGCCCGGGGTGCCCGACACCTACCAGGGCAGTGAGGTCGTGGATCTGAGCCTGGTCGACCCCGACAACCGTCGGCCCGTGAACTACGACCGGCGGGCTGAGGCGCTGGGCCGTATCGACGGTGGCGCCGACCCGGTCGACCTGTCGGAGATGAAGCTGCTGGTCACCGCGAGAGCGCTCCGGTTGCGGCGGGCCCTGCCCGAGGTCTTCGGGGCGCAGGGTTCCTATCGCCCGCTGCACGCCGGCCCGCACCTGCTGGGGCACGTCCGCGGTGAGCGGGTAGCCACCCTGACCCTGCGCACCCCGCACGGTGTGTCGGTCGACACGCTGCGAGGTCACCGCGTCGAGCTCACCGCCGGTCGGTGGGTCGATGAGCTCACGGGTCGCGAAGTCGAGATCGGGGAGTCGGGCTTGGAGCTGACCGAGGTCTTTCGCGACGCTCCGGTCTGCTTGCTCGTCGCCCAGGACGACGCATGAGCGGCGACGCCGAAGGCAGGCACGAGTATGCGGTGTGGGCCCCCGAGGTGGATCAGGTCGAGGTGCATATCGGCTCTTCGGGTGACGACGTGGTCGGTATGGAGCACGGAGACGACGGGTGGTGGCGACACCAGGTCTCCGCTGAGGGCACCGGTGACGGTCGCTACGCCTTCGCGATCGAGGGAGGAGACCCGCGTCCGGATCCCCGCTCCCTGAGCCAACCCGATGGGGTGCACGCGGCGTCGGCCATCGTCCACCTCGACGAGCACTTGTGGCAGGACGTCCGTTGGAAGGGGGTGCCGCTGCAAGGCAGTGCCATCTACGAGATACACATCGGGACGTTCACCGAGCAGGGCACTTTGGACGCCGCTATCGAGCACCTCGACGACCTGTCTGAGCTGGGAGTGACGACGCTGGAGCTGATGCCGGTGGTGGCCTTTCCGGGGGAGGCGGGCTGGGGCTACGACGGCGTGAGCCTCTTCGCGGTGCACGAGGCCTACGGTGGGGCTCAGGCGTTGCAGCGCTTCGTCGATGCGGCGCACCAGCACGGGCTGGCGGTCTACCTCGACGTCGTCTACAACCACTTCGGTCCCAGCGGTAACTACCTGGCCCAGTTCGCCCCGTACTTCACGGACCGGCATCACACCCCGTGGGGCGAGGCCGTCAACCTGTCCGACCCCTCGAGCGACGAGGTGCGCCGGTTCATCCTGGACAACGTCTCGATGTGGCTGCGCGACTTCCACCTGGACGGTCTGCGGCTGGACGCCGTGCACGAGCTGCATGACCACCGGGCCTTGCACATCCTGGAAGAGATGTCCGCCCTGGCCGATGAGATCTCTGAGGAGACCGGTGTTCCACGGGTCCTCATCGCCGAGTCGGACCGCAACGACCCAGCCACGGTTTCCCGTCGAGGAGCCGGTGGCGCCGGCGGGCTGGGCCTGCATGGCCAGTGGGCTGACGATGTCCACCACGCCCTGCACGTGGCCCTCAGCGGTGAGACCCAGGGCTACTACGCGGACTTCGCCGACCCGGCCGCCCTGGTCAAGGTGCTCGGGGACACCCCGTTCCTGCACGACGGCACGCTGTCCACTTTCCGCGGGCAAAAGCACGGCCGACCGGTGGACCCTGACGAAACACCGGGGTGGCGGTTCGTGGCCTCCCTGCAGACGCATGACCAGGTCGGTAACCGCGCCGCCGGTGACCGGCTGTGCCACCTCACCAGTGCCGGTCTCTCGGCCATCGGCGCTGCGCTGCTGCTGACGTCGCCGTATACGCCGATGCTCTTCATGGGGGAGGAATGGGCAGCGAGCACGAAGTGGCAGTACTTCACCGACCACCAGGAAGAGTGGCTGGCTCAGTCGATCCGCGATGGGCGCAACGCCGAGTTCGCGGCCCACGGGTGGTCAGAGGCCGTGCCCGACCCCCAGGCCACGCAGACCGTTGTGGACTCCCGGTTGGACTGGAGCGAGCGGAGCGAGCCGCCGCATGCCCGCATGTTGCAGTGGTATCAGCGGTTGCTGCGGCTCAGGAGCACCGTTCCCGCACTGCGTGACACTGCCTTGGGCCAGTCGTCGGTGACCGTGGAGGGCGACACGTCCCTGTGGTTCGTGCGCCGCGGAGACGTGCTGGTCGTTGCGAACTTCAGCGAAGAACCGCGCGAGGTGGATCTGAGTGGTGAGAGAGCAGGCCGATACACCCTCGCGGTCTGGGACGACGCCACGGTCGACGAGGACTCCCTGCGGATAGGCGGGCACGACGTGGTGGTCCTGGGACCGCAGGACGCCGCGTGAAGCCCGACCCCGCGCCCAGACATCACAAACCAGCGCTGACCAACCCGGTCGCCTTCGACACCATGCCGGGCGATGACCCCGCCGACGTGGTGGAGGCAGCGCATCGCACCGCGGCGATTCTGGTGGGACGTGGTCGGACCAACGAAGACCCTGATGTGAGCGAGCGGCTGATCGAGCTGGTGCCCGAAGTCGGGCTGGCCACGCTGGCCGAGCTGTGGGCGGACCGTCCCGCGCGCTCGCTTCCTGGAGCGTTGTGGCGCTTGTATCTGCTGCACGAATGGGTGCAGCGCGCACCGGTCGAGGTGGCCCGCGCATATACCGCCGGGGCGGCCCACGCGGACGTCTACCGTGTCATCGCCGGTGTGACGGAGCCCCCGCAGCCCGCCGACCTCCGGGATCTCACCTCGTCGATTCTCAGCGGCGTCTTCACCGGCGACCTCAGGGTGGCTCTCGAGCGAGGTTCCGCCTTCGCGCACGTCGCAGCCATCGGTCTCGCCGACCCGGCGGCCGGTGTCGACGAGGTCAGCCCGGAAGAGGTGCGGCGAGCCCGACGTATGCAGGACATGGCACGCGATCTTCACGCCTGTGCAGGCTTGTGGGACCGCGGGGATCTCGTCTGACGCATGGACCGGGCAGGCCTGTGGCCCGGCCGTGGTGGGCCGGGTGTGGGGTGGGGTCGTTAGAGGTGCCAGGTGACGCCGGTGGGGTGGACGGTCGCAGTCAGGTTCCGTGCGTGGACGAGGGTGTGGTGTCTGCCGCAGAGCAGCGCGTAGTTGGATAGGTCGGAGGGTCCACCGCGGGACCAGTGCGCCACTTGGTGGGCGTCGCACCAGGGTGCTGGGGTGCTGCATCCGGGGAAGGTGCACCCGTGGTCGCGGTGGTGCAACGCCCGCCGTTGCCCGGGGGTCACGAGGCGTTGGGTGCGTCCTTGGTCCAGGATCTCCCGGTCGCTCCCGAGGACCAGGGGGATGAGGTCGGCGTCACAGG
>JBBSQA010000015.1:0-55032 GCA_038258285.1 Actinomycetales bacterium
GGCGGATCCACCACGTGGCGTAGGTGGAGAATTTGTAGCCCTTGGTGTAGTCGAACTTCTCCACGGCGCGGATCAGGCCGAGGTTTCCCTCCTGGATGAGGTCGAGGAACAACATTCCTCGGCCGGTATAACGCTTGGCCAGGCTCACCACGAGGCGGAGGTTGGCTTCGAGAAGGTGGTTCTTGGCGTTCTTGCCGTCCTGGGCAATCCACCACAACTCGCGCTTGAGTTTGGCGTCCAGCTTGTCCCCCGAGTTGAGACGTTCCTCACCGAACAGCCCGGCCTCGATGCGCTTGGCCAGCTCAACCTCCTGCTCCGCGTTGAGCAGCGCCACCTTGCCGATCTGCTTCAGGTAGTCCTTGACCGGGTCCGCAGTCGCCCCAGCCGTGACGACCTGTTGAGCGGGGGCGTCATCGTCGTCTCCGGAGGAGACGACGAAACTGTCGTCCTCACGCTTACGGGTAGACGTCGACTGGGCCGGCGTCTTGGCTCCGACACTCTTGTCGTCGTCGACGACGTCCCCCGTGCCGGTGTCCTCGTCCTCGTCCTCGTGGTCGACGTCCTCAGCCGTCGCCTCGGTGTCTCCAGTATCCGCAGTGGCTGCGCTCTTCTTCGCGGCACGCTTTCGAGGCGCCTTCGCGGGAGCCTTGCCTGCGGCGACCTTCGCGGCAGCGCGGGTCGTGCCAGCGGTGGTCTGACCTGCCGACGCCTCCTCAGAAGTGGACGATGCGGCGTCCTTGGCCTGGGCGGGCGCTGCCTTCTTGGCGACCCGCTTGCGCGGGGCCGCCTTCTTCGCGGGAGCCTTCTTGGCGGCTTCCTTCGCCACCACCGGTGCGTCACCACTCTCGGCGGAAGTGGCCGACGCCTCGCTCGTGCTCGTCTTAGTGGTGGTCTGCTCCACGGCGGCATCCTTACGTCCGTTGTCCGCCGCAGGGACCGCGGCGTCCGAAGTGGTCGTGGCAGTGGCTTTCGCGGCTGCCTTTGGTCTGGAAACAGGCTTCTTGGCCGCCGCATTGGCCTTCTTGGCCGCTCGCTTGGTCGCCGGAAGGGCAGACGTCGCGTCCTCACGCACCTCGATGGCATTGTCGCTGAACGTGCGCAGCACGGTGGTCTGCCCCTTTTTCGGCAGACCTGAGCTCTCAAGAGCCTCACGAACCTGCGCCAGCATCAGGAAGCCACGGTCCTTGCCCTCCGCCAGTAACTCGCGCAACTGTGGGGCGGCGAACTCTTGGGGAAGTTCCTTGGTCGAGTCCGGTGATGTGGATTTGGCCGTTGCGGGTGTCACGAGGTGCACCGACTACTTTCTGCGCCAAGACGATGGCACGGGACGACTCCCGGCGTAGTGAGACGCGCACGGATGCGTCTCGACCGAGGTGGTGTTTGGGTGGTCAGGTGGTGCGATCGATCGAACGGACCAATCGGCGGCTGACACCATTATAAAACCCTCACATGGCAGATATGTTTCCTCGGCCATCACCAGGCCTGTTCTGGTGCCTTCACCGCCAGGACAGGACAGGCGGCATCGAGCAGAACGCGTTGAGCGTTCGACCCGAGAAAGAGCTTGCCCACCTTCGACCGTCGGCGTAGGCCGATCACGATGCAGTCGGCGTGCGTATCCTCCGCCACCGCGATGAGATCCTCGCTCGGATCCTCTCGACCCTCGAGCACTCGCACCTCGTGCGCGATACCTTCCCCGTCCAAGGACGTGGCGATGCTCTCCAACTGGTCAGCGAGCTGGCTCGACTCGTCGGCCCCGAAGGCTCGATCCGCTCGCGACGATTTGACCACGATCAACTTCAGGCCCCGTAGAACGGCCTCTTGGGCTGCCCTGTCCAGCGCCGCGCGCCCCTCACGGGTGGGCACGTATCCAACGACGATCGACATCGATCCCTTTCCGATACTCGTTTCAAGTGCACCGTGAGGCTACACCGGGCGAGGCGGAGCGACAGCCGCACACAATGCGAGGTCCACGAGGCGTGCCAGCGAGTACGTCGGATCCGCATTTCTGGCTGCGCCGATGACGACGTTGGCAAGGGCACCCTCACCCACCTGCCACGCGAGATATCCGATCAGCGAGAGCCACGGGGCCGAGCGGTCGGCGGGAGCGTAGGCAGCGGCCTGGGTCATGCGGACGCAGGCTGCGTGGTCGACCTGCAGGGGTGGCGGCATCGCCGAAGCCACAATGCGCACTTCCTCGGTATCGACCCCATCGTCGCTGAGGCGGCACCACGGGATAGCCGAGCTCAGGACAGCGTCGCGAAACCCCAGTTCATCGAGGGCTTCGATCGTGCAGACCACGTCTCCCGCCGTCAGCTCACCGACTCCCCCGTCATCGTCGCTGAGCCCCGTCATCAGCGCCGCCAGCGTGCGGGCGGCCCGGGTCTTCGTATCGCGGTTCTCATCGGTGCTTCCTCGGACCCTCGAAAGGCGGTCAGCACATTCTCGGGCCACCGAGTCGGCCAGATCTTGGCACTTCGGCCGCAACAGTGCCTCCACCGCCCGTCGATCGGGCGCAGGAGCACGACCAGCCAGGACGTGGTCCGCGACCGACCGCACATCTTCTGCCGCTGGCAGCTCGAGCCACGAAGCGGGACGTCCCTTCTCGTCAAGTGGACACCACTGTCGGCCTCGCACCCGAGCGCAGGCCAACACCGTGACGTCGTAGGAACGGGCGAGCTCGGACACGTCGACGAGCAGCGCGGTGCCGTCGAGGGTGGCACCCGGTCCCTCCTCGAAAGCCACCAGGACGACCATGTCGGTCTCCTGCCGGTTCAGCGCTGGCTCCAGTGCCGCCATCACCAGCGCGTGATCGCCGGGTGGAACGAGATCGACGCGAGCAGTCAGCACGACTTCACCTCGGGCACTCGGAGTCGAGGCCGGCGCTGGCTCGGTCCCACGCACACACATGGCCACCAGAGATGCGGTCGGGTGGTAGCCGATCTGATAGGGCACAGTCGTAATGGCCTCGGCCAGGCCGTGCAGAGTGCTCGATCCGGTGGCGCTGGGAAGGTCCATACCCGTCAGCGTTTCGCTTCAGCGTGCTACCCGCTGGCGGCGTTGTGGACAGGCGAAGATGTGGAAAAACTCAGACCTCGGCGAACTCCTCGCGCACCGCTCCAGCGATGCGCCTCATCAGATAGGTGTCCAGACCGGCGCCGATGACACCACCGGCCAGAGGCACCGCGCGTCCCAGGCTAGCCAAGGTGCGAGCCCCCAGTCGGGTAGCCACGCGAAACCCCACACCCTTGTTGATGACCATCGCAGCTGCCCTTGGAACCCGGCTGACGGCGAGTCGACCCATCGTGCCACCTCCGGTGACACCGGCCTTGCGCAGGATGTCGTCGGCGTCCGCACCCAGGAGCGTCAGCATCAGGGCGGTGCGCGTCTGGTCGGTGTCCGAGTCATAGCCGCGGAGCTCGGCGACGCCTGCGGCCATCCGCGCCGCCAGGGCGTAGAAGCCCACGACGTTGGCTGGCAGAGCGACAGGCATCGTGATGAGTCCACCTACTCCCGTCGCGAACCCACCCACTGCTGCGAGCTTGACGTGGGTCTTCACCAGAGCCTCAACCGCCGCTTCGGCAGAGTCATGCTCGGCGCGTGCTACGGCGACCATGTCAGAAGCCGAGTGCAGCGGTCCGACGCCGTCGATGCCGAAGTCGACGATCTTGCGCACCATGGCCACCGAGACGCGCGCTGCATACGACGTGTCCTCGGGCTCCGTCTCCTGAGCCGTGCGGTCGGGCTCTTCGTCTTTACCGAACCAACCCATCGGGTTCTCCTGACTTCTAGGCACACCATCGGTCTCTGCGTCGATCGGGGATGACAGTACCCGTGCGTAAGATTCCGTGCATGAGCGCACCAGTGCAGCCGACTCAGTCAGCGAGCAAAGGCGGCGGCGCCCCTCGAATAGTCGGCGTGCTGGCCTTGGTCGCCGCGGTCCTGGCGGTCGTCCTCATCGTCTTGGGTGTGGTGGGCCTGGCACGGACCGCCACCCCCAACATGCAGGGGTTCAACGCAGGTGCAACCGTCACCATCAGTGATAGCGGCGCCTCGATCTATGCGCGCTCGGATGCCGATCGGACCCAGACCGTCTGCACGGTCGGTGACGGGGACAGCGCCACCACTTTGGAACGACCCACCGGCGAGTTCACCGTCGACGTGTCCGGGAGCGACTTCTACGAAGTTGCTCGCACGCCGGCGTCCTTGGACGCAGGGAGCTACCCCGTGCGCTGCGAGGGCACATCAGCCGCGCTGTATATCGGGCCATCAGCACCGTCGACCTCAGCTTCCGGTCTGCTGGGGCCCGCCAGCCTGGTCGGAGGAGTGGTGCTGGCCCTGCTCGCTCTCGGGCTGGGCTTGGTGGCCCTACTCCTCCGGGGCATCCGCAGCAAGCCCGCGAGTGGACAGGGTGGCTACCCCTACGGTTCAGGCATTGCGCAGCCGGGATACACCTCCCCTTACGCCACCCCCCCGGGCCCCGGCCCCCAGCCCCACGGGTCGCCGTCCCAGCAGGACCCCTACGGACAGCAGTCGTCGGGACAGCAGCCCTATGGACAACAGGCCTACGGAGACCAGCAAGGACAACACCCCTACGCCCCGCCACCATCAGGCCGTCCGGCTTACGACGACTCCTCGTCTCCGCCAGACAGGCCGGAACCGTCGGCCCACACGCAGCCGATCCACCAGGGACCACCTCCCCCACCTCCCCCGTCGTGGACCACTGCGCAGTCCGAGCCCACCCAGGCCATCGCTTACGGGCAAGGTCGCTACGCCCCCCCGCCGCGGTCTGAGGACCAGGACGCCGCCGGGGATGCCGCAGATGACACCGATCACCAGGGCGCTCTCGCTGATGACGCCGACTCCGGTGGGTCGCAGCCGGACGAAACGCCGGAGGCAGAACGTCCTTCGGGAACGTCCTACCCACCTCCTCCGCCCCCGCAGTAGTCACCCGACCTACCGCAGCCGAACGCGCCACGAGAATCGGAACGCGCGTTCAGCAGGCAGCGGGGGCGTGCGGCTACGAACCGTCAGGCTTCTCAGGCGTGCTCTCACGGAGGAATTCCTCGAACTCGGCCCCGATCTCCTCGGCGGACGGGAGATCTGCTTCTTGGGCCGCCAGGACGTTGCGCTTGCGTTGTCCCTCCAAGAACTGGTCGTAGCGCTTCTCGAGCTCAGCGACCGCTTCGCCGATCTCCGGAGCTGCCGCCACCTGCTCGGTGATCTCGGCCCGATTCACGCCCGCAGCCGCGACGAGGTCTGAGGTGGGCATCTGCAAGTCGGTCAGCCCGAGGAACGCGTCGAGCGCGGCCACCGCAGCGTCACCGAACGAGGACTCGGCCAGGTAGTGCGGGACGTGCACAGCCAGTCCCATCGTGTTCAAGCCCTCCTCACCCAGACGCAGGTGCAGCAGGGACTCGGCGCTCGCCGGGACCTTGACCTGGCCGAACATCGGCTGGTTCCCGACGATCAGGTCGTTGTCACTGGCAAACCGGGTCATGCTGACCGGTCGGGTGTGTGGCACCGCCATCGGTATGCCGTGAGCAGAGACCACGGTGCGGACACCGAAGGCCAGACACAGCTGGTGAACCGCCTTGGCGAACGCCTCCCACTGGTAGTCCGGCTCGTCTCCGTGAAGCAGGAGGAAGGGTTGACCCGTCGCATCGAGCACTCGGTACAGCACCAGCGACGGGTCGTCATAGTCGACCCAGTGGTCGGTGTCGAACGTCATCATGGGCCGTCGCGAGCGGTAGTCGATCAGCTGGTCCATGTCGAAGGACGCGACCACGTCGTGCTCGAGGGTGTCCAGGATGTGCTGAGTCACCTGCCCACGAACCTGCCCGGCGTCGATGAACCCGTCGATCGACACGTGCAGTAGAGGCGCGTGCAGTGGCTGCACTTCAGCGTCGGTTTCAAGCCTGAACAGTGGAGAGTGAGGGGTCACCTGGAGTCCTTTCGGGTTGATCCGTCTCCTTCGATATCTCAACGTACCCAGCACGATCCCCATTCCGCACGACCTTTTGCGCGATTCGGTGATAGATACGATCTATGACGATCTACGACTCACCCGCGACGGTCTTCCACGACCTGGAAGCCTTTGTCGACCATGCACGTCTGGACGGGCTGGTCCTATCCCCGGACGGGACCCGACTGGTGACCACCCTGTCGACGCGCAACGACGCACACACCGCATACGTCAGTGCGCTGTGGCAGATAGACCCCGCTGGCCTCGCTCCGGCTCATCGGTTGACGCGTAGCGCGGAAGGGGAGAGCAACCCGGTCTTCACCACGACGGGTGACCTGCTTTTCACCTCCAAGCGCCCGCACACTCCGGAGGGCGCAGACACGCCCTCCACGGAGCAGGCCCTATGGCGGCTCCCATCAGCCGGGGGGGAGGCTGAGGTCGTGCTGCACCGCCCCGGCGGTGTCACCTCCGCCGCAGCCGCCGCCGATGCTCAGATTACCGTTGTCACGGCCCCCGTCATGTCCGGCGCCGAGTCCGAGGAGGCCCACGCTGACGCCCACGGCGCCCGATCCACGGCCGACGTGAAGGCGATCTTGCACCGGGGCTACCCCGTTCGGTTCTGGGACCACGACATCACCCCCGAGCATCCTCGTCTCTTCACCCTGAGGGGCGACAGCTTCCACCGCCTCGGTATGGATCCCCACCTCAGCCTGCACGAGCGGAAGGCCACGATCAGCCCGGACGGTGGGTTCATCGTGAGCACCGCGGTCGCGTTCGAGGAGCGCGCGGAGCAGCGCACGATCCTGCTGCGGATCGACACCCAGACCGAGGAGTGCAGCCGTCTCATCGATGAGCCGGGGCACGACGTCAATGCGGCACTGATCAGCCCCGACGGCACCGCCGCCGTGGTGACGATGAGTCCCAAGAGCAGCCCTGAGTCGGCCCCGCGACCGGCGTTGTGGCTGATGGACACCACCACGGGGGCGCGGACCGCACTGGCGCCCGGCTGGGACCGGTGGGCCAACCCCGTGGCCTGGCTCCCGGACGGGTCCACGGTCCTGGTCACCGCCGACGAAGCGGGCTGTGGTCCGGTGTTCGCCATCAACGTCAGCACGGGCGACGTCGTCCCCATCACCTCCGACGGGGCCACCTACTTCTCCCTCGGTGTGCCACCTCACGGTGACGCCTGCGTGGCCTACGCGGTGCGCAGCAGCCCCGCCTTCCCCGCCGAGGTCGTCCGGGTGGACCTGGCCACCGGGGAGGTCATCGCGCTGCCCGGACCGGTCGACCGCCCGAGCCTGCCAGGTCATCTGGAGGATGTGAGCACCGACGCGGCCGACGGGACCCCCGTGCGCGGATGGCTGGCCCTCCCGGACTCGGGCAACGGACCCGCTCCGCTGCTGGTGTTCATCCACGGCGGACCGCTGAGCTCGCACAATGCCTGGACCTGGCGGTGGAACCCGTGGATCCTCGTCGCCCAAGGGTATGCGGTCCTGTTGCCCGATCCGGCTCTGTCCACGGGCTACGGTCAGGACTTCATCGAGCGGGGATGGGGCGCCTGGGGCGACAAGCCCTACACCGACCTGATGGCGCTGACCGATGCGGTGGAGCAGCGTGACGACATCGACGCCGACCGCACGGCTGCCCTCGGCGGGTCGTTCGGTGGCTACATGGCGAACTGGATCGCCGGCCATACGGACCGGTTCGACGCCATCGTGACGCACGCTTCGTTGTGGGCTCTAGACGGCTTCGGACCCACGACGGACGCGTCGTTCTACTGGCAACGCGAGATGACCGACCAGATGGCGATGAAGCACTCGCCGCACCGTTTCGTCGAGCAGATCACCACCCCGATGCTCGTCATCCACGGCGACAAGGACTATCGAGTGCCGATCGGAGAAGGACTGCGGCTCTGGTACGAACTGCTCGCCCAGTCCGGGCTTCCCGCAGGACCGGACGGATCAACCGTGCATCGCTTCCTGTACTTCCCCAACGAGAACCACTGGGTGCTCACCCCCCAACACGCGAAGGTCTGGTACGAGGTCGTCATGGCGTTCCTCAGCGAGCACGTGCTCGGCACTCCCCCGGTGCAGCCCCCAGCCGTCCTCGGGTCCGGTGAAGCGCTCAGCTGATCGACCACCCGGTGAGCAGAGCCCAGCGCTGAGCACGCATAAGGGCCTCGGTCCACCATCCTTCCCTGACGAGGAGGTACTCGGCGCTACTCAACCTCGATTCTCTCGCCGACGCTTTGAGCGCAGCGTCGTCGCCCCGGGCCGACGGGCTGGCCCGTAGCCAGTCGCGAACCATCAGGGCGCTCCGACGTGCGTCGCTGTCGACCCTGCGCACGTGAACCTTCACGAGCTGGTGAGGGTCGGCGCCGAACAGAACGCGCTCCTGCGACGTCGGGTGCGCTTCGCGCTCCACCGGTCGGCCTTCCCAGGAGCCGGGCGCGGCCAGGAAACCTGCTGCGGCCAAGGATTGTTGCGCGTCCGCGCTGTCGACGTCCGCGAGCGCGCGCACCGCCACCTGCACGTCGATCTCATTGCGGGCGGACAGGCCCGCGACGGCCGTGCTGCCGATGTGCTCGACGGCGAGCGCGCGCTCGCCGAGAACCTGGCGTAGTCGGCCCATGATGCGATCGGCCTGCGCGGGCCAGTCGGGGTCGGGGTCGCTGATCGTCACCACCTCGGGGCGCGGCGCAGGGCGGCGCTCTCGAACGTTGCGCTCGAACGGCACGATGCGCTCATCCCACAACGCGTCCAGTCTCACCGCGAGATCGGACACGCCGTCGTTGTTGGGCAACCACACGTCAGCAGCGGCCCGGCGCTCCTCGTCATGCGCCTGACTGCGGATCCGAGATCGGGCATGCGCTGGATCCATCCGCCGCTGCTCGACCAAGCGGCGGAGGCGCTCGGTCTCGCGTGTCCCCACGATGACGACGAGGTGGTAGGCCGGTCCCATCGCCTTCTCGACCAACAACGGGACATCGTGCAGGACCACCGAGTCGGCCCGGGCTTCGGCCATGAGTTCGGCGGTTCGAGCGGCGATACGCGGGTGCGTGATGCCTTCCAGCCGGCGTCGGGACTCACCGTCGTCGAAGACGATCGCGCCCAGCGCCTGTCGATCGAGGCTCCCATCTTCGGTGAGGACCCGGCCTCCGAATGCCGCCGCGATCTCGGCCAGCCCGGGCGTGCCCGGTGCGACGACCTCACGGGCAATGACGTCGCTGTCGACGAGGAAGGCCCCCCGGGAGACGAGGTGGCGGGCCACGGTCGACTTTCCGGATCCGATGCCGCCGGACAGTCCGACCTTCAACATGGTGACAGCCTAGAGCCGCCTACCCTCCGGTGCTGTCCTCGGCCCGGTCCATCGCCGCGTAGATCCGCTGCGGGGACACCGGAGCAGGCGTGCCCAGCCGTTGGGCGAACAGGGAGACGCGCAGCTCCTCGATCTGCCACCCGATCTCGGCTACGTCAGCGTCCAGCCGACGGTGCGCGGGCAGCTTTCGGAGCAGGGCATCGAGCTCCTCTCGCACCACCGCCACCTGCTCCATCCGTTCGGCGTCTCGACTCAGATCCTGCACACCCTTGTCGAGTCGCTCACTCATCGCCCTGAGGTACACCAAGAGTCGGGGCAGCCGCAGATGGCCCGTCGAGGCGACGAAACCGGGGCGGATCAGACTCGACAGTTGGCGCTCGACGTCCTCCTTCAATGGTCTCGCCGCGGGTGTGTTCAGGCGGTCCAGGCGGCTGGCCACCTCGCGCGCCTGGTCCAGGATGGGAGCCACACTGCCCACGATGTCCAACACCTTTGGGGTGCTCTGCTGGCGCACGGTGGCCACGGCCGCATCGAAGTCAGCCGCGGAGCGGACTCCTCCGTGAGGCATGGCGGCGATGACCGAGTCCACTGCCGCGGCTAGAGCGTCCTGCAGCAGAGCGGGGACCGATCCGTGGGGGTTGTGCCCGAGGCTCAGCTTCTGTTGGTTGTCCAGCAAGGCCAGCACTCGCTTCCAGGGAGGGCTCGTCGCCAGCAAGAGCAGTCTGCGGACCCCGATAGCGGTGGCCCGATCGGCTTCAGACCTGCTTGCCAGGACCCTGACATCCACCGCTGTGCCGGTATCGACCAGAGCCGGGAACCCTTGGACTGTCCTCCCGCCCACCTGCTGCTCGAAAGTGGTCGCAAGGGTGCCGAAGTCCCAGGTGCTCACGCCGGTTCGCTCGATCGAGGAGGCGGCCGCGGCCATGCTCGAGCGCACGGCGGGGGCCAGCTCAGTCTGGAGCACCGACAGGTCCTTGCTACTCCCCAGTGTCTCGTTGGCTCTCGTGCCGCGCTGAGATCGAGACCCGCTCGACCGAGCGCGTTCGACGACGAACGTCGGTCTCAGGTGATTCGGCACTCGTTCCCAGTCCATGTCCCCGGGTCGAACTCGGGCGGGGCCGACACTGGTGAGAGCCAGCGCCAACGCCGTGGCGATCGAACCCTGGTCGGGATGCATACGGCGCAACGCCGCACGGGCATGGTCCGGGGCCGGGACATAGTTGCGACGGAGGTCCTTGGGCAACGACTTGATCAACGCGATGACCAGCTCCTCGCGCATCCCGGGCACGTGCCAGTCGAAGCCGGAGCCGTCCACCCGGTTCAGGACCTCCAAAGGGACATGGACACTCATTCCGTCGTCGGCTGCCTCGGGCTCGAAGTGGTAGGTCAACCTCAGCTCGAGGTCCCGGTAGGTCCAGCTGCCGGGGAAGTCCGCATCGCTGACCCCATCCCCGGCCACCAGCAGATCTTCGGTGAAGGTCAACAGCTTCGGCTCGGGGCGGGCGGCCTTCTTCCACCACCGGTCGAAGTGCGCGCCGGAAACCACCTGGGTCGGCACCCTTTGATCGTAGAAATCCACCAGGGTTTCATCGTCGACGACGATGTTGCGTCGTCGCGCACGCGCTTCAAGATCACTGACCTCACCGAGAAGTGCGCGGTTTTGACGCAAGAACTCGTGCCGGTTGTCCCAGTCACCCTCGACCAGGGCATGCCGGATGAACAGGTCCCGGGCGGTCTGTGGCTCGATCTTTCCCAGTGGCACCGGCCTCCCCGCGACCAGCGGCACTCCGTAGAGGGTGACCCGCTCGTTGGCCACCGCGCTGGCTCGCTTCCGAGACCAGCGAGGTTCGGCATACGAGCGCTTCACCAGATGGGCAGCGGCGGACTCGATCCACGACGGGTCCACCCGCGCATTGACCCGGGCCCAGAGGCGGGTGGTCTCCACCAGCTCTGCGGTCATCACCCAGTCAGGGTTCTTCCGGTGCAGGGTGGACCCGGGCTGGAGGTGGAACTTCGCGTTGCGCGCTCCGACGTACTCTCGCTTGTCCCGATCGTAGAGGCCGACCAGGGACAGCAGACCGGGGACCAGCGACTGGTGCACCTGGTCAGGCGTGGCCGGGCTCGAGTTGATGTTCAGCCCGAGCGACTTCGTAGCCCGTCGCACCTGGGTATGAAGGTCCTGCCACTCCCGCACGCGCAGGTAGTGGAGGTACTCGCGTTTACACATCCGCCGAAACGCACTACCGGACATGGCCTTCTGCTGGGACTGGAGGTAGTTCCAAAGGTTGAGCAGAGTGATGAAGTCGCTGTCGTCGTCCTTGAACCGAGCATGCTGCTGGTCGGCCTGGGCCTGTTTGTCACTGGGCCGCTCACGTGGGTCCTGGATCGACAGCGCGCTCGCGATCACCAGCACCTCGCCCAAGGCACCGTTCCGGTCGGCCTCGACCAGCATCCTGGCCAACCGTGGGTCGACCGGCAGCGCCACGATCGCCTTCCCGTAAGCGGTCAAGCGCTTGCGCGGAATATGCGCCGGGGCGTCCGGGTCGATGGCCTGGAGTTCCTCGAGCAGACGCACCCCATCGGCGATCTGACGCGAGTCCGGAGGCTGAAGGAACGGGAAGCGCTCGATGCGTCCCAGTCCCAGATCGGTCATCGCCAGGATCACGCTGGCCAGGTTCGTCCGCACGATCTCGGGATCGGTGAACTCCGGACGGTTGTCGAAGTCGTCCTGGGCGTACAACCGGATGGCGATGCCGTCGGCGACCCGACCGCATCGACCGGACCTCTGGTTGGCGCTGGCTTGGGAGATCGGCTCGATCGGCAGCCGCTGAACCTTCAGGCGCTGGCTGTAGCGGGAGATGCGCGCTGTGCCGCTGTCAACGACGTAGCGAACCCCCGGGACCGTCAAGGACGTCTCCGCCACGTTGGTGGCCACGACGATGCGCCGTCCACCATGTCGCGAGAAGACCTGATGCTGCTCGGACGCCGAGAGCCGGCCGTAGAGCGGCAGGATCTGGGTGTCGCCCAGACCCAAGCCGGCCAGCGCGTCACAGGCGTCGCGGATCTCACGCTCTCCCGAGCAGAACACCAGGATGTCTTGCGGACCACCGTCGGAGGCGGTCGGATGGGTCCACAGCTCCTCGACGGCTTCGCAGATCCCACCGACCTGGTCGATCTCGACGTCGGTGGACGATCCGTCCTTGGCCGGGGGGCCGGGCCGGGTCAACGGGCGGTAGGCCACCTGCACCGGATAGGTCCGCCCCGAGACTTCGACGATCGGCGCCGGGGTGCCATCCGGGGCTGCGAAGTGCTCGGCGAATCGCTCCACGTCGATGGTGGCGGAGGTGATGACCACCTTGAGGTCGGGACGGCGGGGAAGGAGCTGCTTCAGGTAGCCGAGGATGAAGTCGATGTTCAGACTGCGTTCGTGCGCCTCATCGATGATCAGGGTGTCGTATTTGCTGAGGTCCTTGTCCCGGTGGAGCTCGGAGAGCAGGATGCCGTCGGTCATCACCTTGACCAACGTGTCGTGTCGAGACCGGTCGGTGAACCGGACCTGATAGCCGACGGTCGTGCCCAGCTCGACCCCCAGCTCTTCGCTGATGCGCTCGGCCACCGCACGAGCGGCGATACGCCGGGGTTGCGTGTGCCCGATGGTTCCTTCGACCCCGCGTCCTAGCTCTAAGCACATCTTCGGGATCTGAGTGGTCTTACCCGAACCGGTCTCCCCCGCCACGATCACGACCTGGTGGGCATCGATGACCTCGAGAAGGTCACTCTTGCGGGCGACCACGGGCAGGTCATCGGGATAGGGGATGTGGCTGGGCATCGCCGCCCGCCGGGCGGCCACGTCCGGCGTGCCCGACGGTCCTCGGCGAGGGCGGGACCTCCGGGTCGACCCGCTCACACGACCGCGTGGTGGGCCGACGTGAACGGAGAGAAGGTCATGCGAGGCGGGAAGATACCGGTGAGAGGTTGCCCGAACGTGTTGCGCTGAGCTGCAGCATTCGTAGGTCCGACTGCGTTCACCTCTCTGTCTCGGCTCGAGCACACTACGATCACCGAGCCGCCCGAGCAGATGCCATTCGACAGACTCTAGTCCAGCCGTTCATCGTGTCCCGAGGACACATACGCCAAGCGGCTCAGACTAGACAGCGGGCCTCCGTCGTTCCCCGCCTACCAGTCGCACCTCGGGCAGAAGTTGAGGCTGGTCATCGGCGAGCAGGTGGGTGCTCACCAGGGTGAGCCCCAGCTCGGCACACGCGTCGATGATCCCTTGGTGCAGCGTTCGGTCGTCGTCGGTGAACTGCGAATGGTGGTGCACGATCCCCGCGATGAAGGAGCGCTGCCGACCGCCGAACGATGCCTCTCGCAGCAACGCCTTCACCGTCTCGTGGCGGTCCAGGATCGGGACCGGTCCCCTCACGAAAATCGGCTGGGCCAGCGTCAAGTCCTCCCTGAGCACGAGCACAGCGAGGCCGCCGTGCAGGCGATCTGCGTGACTCACACACAGGTCGAGCACGTCGTGGACCAACGGAACGGGTGTCAGGGCTAACCGGGGCCAATGGGCTGGGAGATCGGAAAAGGACATACTCCTAGCGTCTATCCGTCCGCCAGCACGGGCCGATCTGTGTCCACAGCAGCATCATGTGTGGACAAGGCGCGCGCGGTTAGGTCAACAGCTGGGTCACGGCGTGCAACGTCACCCCGACCAGGGCCCCGACCACGGTGCCGTTGATCCGGATGAACTGCAGGTCTCGCCCCACGTGCAGCTCGATACGCCGCGCCGCCAGATCACCATCCCAGCGCTTGATCGTGGCGGTGATCACTCCCGTCACCTCGATGCCGTACTGCTCAACCACGGCCAGCACGGCATCGGCGGCCCAGGCGTCGAGGCGGTTCCGTAGGGTTTCGTCCTTGGTGAGCCGCTCCCCGAAGGCGCCGAGCTCATCCGAGATCCGGGTCCGGAGCGGCCCCGTGGCGTCACCCAAGGCATCATCGAGGACGGTCCGGATGGCATCCCAGAGATCCACCGCCGTATCGGAGACCTGAGGGTGGTCCAGCACATGCGCCTTGAAGGCCTCTGCCCGGGCCATGGTGTCCGCGTCATGCTGCAAGTCCCCGGCAAGCGTCGCCAGGTAGGAATCGATAGCCGTACGCACCCTGTGCTGCGGATCGTCCCTGACCTCTTGCGCCCAACTCAGGACCTCGGCATACACCCGGCCCGTCACCCGCTCATCCACCCACCCCGGGGACCACCAGGGGGCACGCGAGGACACGATGCGCGCGACATCCTCTGGATGCTCCCGAAGCCAGGAGTGCAACTCCCGGGCAGCGATATCGACCACTCCATGGTGAGCGCGATCAGCGACCACTGCCTCTAGAAGGTGGCCGGCCAGAGGGCTAAGGGGCTCCTGGCGCAGACGCGGGATGAGGGTGTCGTCCACGAGGGACTGTGCATCCTGGCGCGAGATGCCCCGCAGCACGGTCTGGGCCCAGGGCACGGCCTCGGCGACCACTCGCTCGGCGTGGTCGGGATCGCCGAGCCATCCACCGATTCGAGACACCACGTCAGCGTCGAGGTATCGCTCGCGCAGGGTCTGCGGACTCAAGAAATGCTCGGAGACGAACTGCTCGAGGCCCTGGGCCAGCGTGTCCTTGCGCCGCGGGATCAGGGCCGTATGCGGGATCGGTAGCCCCAGGGGATGACGAAAGATCGCTGTCACCGCGAACCAGTCCGCGATCGCACCCACCATCGCGGCCTCGGCACCGGCATGGACGTAGCCCAGCAGCCCACCCTGCCCCAACGTCGCCAGGAAGATCAGGGCAGCCAGCAGCAACAGGCCCGTGGCGAACAGACGCATCCGCCGGAGGTCGGCCGCCCGCACGTCGTCACTGACCCACACGGAGACCCCCTGACGCATCGACGAAGCGGCACAACGCGTTGACCGCCCTGAGTTGTTCCGGGGTGTTGACCGGCGCCTCCAGCAAAGTGGGGCTGGCGACGAGGATGGCCATCGCCTTCGCCCGCGAGACCGCGACGTTGAGCCGGTGGGTGTCGTAGAGGAAGTCGACCCCGCGAGGCGCCTCCGCCGCGCTGGAGGACGCCATCGTGTAGACGACGACCGCAGCCTCGCGCCCCTGGAACTTGTCGACCGTGCCCACGGCCACGTCGGGGGGAAGGACCGCAAGCAGTGTCGACACGTGGGCGTTGTACGGCGCTACGACCATCACGTCACCGGGGGTGATAGGGCTCTCGCGTCCTTGGGCGTCGACCCAGCGGCCGTGCAGCAACCGGGCCACCAGGTCGGCCACTACTCGTGCCTCGAGCACGTTGTCGTTGCTGTAGCCGATATGCGGCACGGGAGCCCACCGCAGGCCGGCGCCGTTGAGGTCGACCGGTGGCTGAGCGGAGTCGAGAGCGGCCGGGACGCCGATGAGCCGTTGCCGGTCGAGCCCCGACGAGGACCCCAGGCGGTCGTCGTAGGACATCGTCGAGACGAACGCGGTGATCTCCGGGTGCATCCGCCACGTCCGGTCCAGGAAGACTCCACGACCCTCGGGCATGACCGAGGCACCTTCGAGCATGTGCTCGAGGGCGGAGACTTCGGCCCCGTCGGGGTGGGTGCCGTTCGAGGGCGAGGCCAACTGTTGGGGATCGCCGAGCAGCACCATCGAGTCCGCCGCACCGGCGACCGCCAGCGCGTTGGCCAACGAGAACTGACCGGCTTCGTCAATGACCAGCACGTCAACGCTGTTCCGCATCTCCGGCTTGGCCCACAACCAGGCAGTCCCCCCGACCAGTCGCACTCCCGACGGGGCCAGAGCCTCGACAACGTCGTCGGTGGCCGTCTTCAGCAGGACCACGTCATCAGGGTCGAGCTCGTCGGGCATCTGAGCGGCGGTGACCTTACGCACCGCGGGTCGACCCGTCTTGCGCAGCAACTGGTCCAGCACACTGTGTGAGTTGGCGGTGACCCCCACGCGCAGACCCCGATCGAGCAGATCGCGCACGAGGTGCTGGCCGGCATAGGTCTTGCCCGAGCCCGGGGGCCCCTGCACGGCCAGGACCTGTCCCGAGAGCTGGACGCCACACCGTCGCACCACCTCCACCGGGCTCTCGCCGACGCGAGGCTGCAGATCAACGGGGACCACACGGTCCAACAACGCGCGACCAGCGCCTCCTCCCCCCGCCATGACCTGCACGCCAAGGTCTCTCAGCGCCTCCCGCTGCACGCCGTTGTTGACCCAGTCGTAACTGACCATCGCACTGGTGGCGATCGGCGGATTGCCCTTGCCCCGTTTGATGTCGATCCATCCCGCGTCCAGGTCCACGTCCACGGCCTCGCCGACGGCGACGTGATCGTCGGCGTCGTGCATCACCGCGCTGACGCGTGCCTCCTGCGGAGGAAAGGTGTAACGCCACCGGTAGGAGCGCTTGATCTCACCCACGATGACGGGCGCACTCAGTCCGCCGAGGGTGCTGCGGTCCTCGATCAGTTCTTCGTCGCTCATGGAACCCGTCCGGAAGTAGTCCCACCACACCTGTTTGTCCTCCCGGCGGTGCCAGCCGATGCAGCCCGCCAAGAGCGGACGACCCGCTTCGCGCAGCCTCGCCGCAAGGGCGTTCTCGGCTTGGACCGCTTCGCTGTCGACGGCTTCGACGATGGACTGCTCACCCGGGCGAGGCGGCGCGCCTGTTGGCTGGCCGGCGAGCTCGTCACGGCGACCTTCAAGCCAGTTGTGCAGCGCCAGCGTGCTGCGCACGTCGTCATAGTTGTAGTCCGCGATCGCGGTCAGGATCGTGTCGTCGGTCCGAGCGCTCGCTACCCATCTCTCGTACTCGACAACCGAGGACAGCGCGTTGTCGACCGTGCCGGACCGCGTCGTCTCCCAGTAGAACGCCTCCAGCTTCTTGATGGAGTAGGACTCCTTGGAGATCTGCACCCCTTGGCGCACCACGGCGTAGAGGTCGATGAACCGCTCGCCCCGCAACAGCATGTCCAGCTCGGTCTCGGCCACCCCCTCTCGGGATGTCAGACGCTTGAGTGCTGCCTGCTCGTAGTTGGCGTAGTGGTAGATGTGCATGCCCGGGTGCTCACGCCACCGAGCCAGCAACCACTCCAGCAGGGAAGACACCATGGTGGCTTCAGCCGCCGCGGTATGAGCCCACCAGGTGTAAAACGTCTCGTCACGGTCGCATACGCCTGCGAGGTACTCCAGACCCTGACCGCCGGGGGCGAACGGATCGCCCTCGAAGTCGAGATAGACATCACCCGGGTCGGGCTCGGGAAGCAGGCCCAGTCCCTCAGCAGGCCCCGCCGGCCACAACTCGTAGGTGGGTTGGCCGGTGCTGCGTTCGCTCACCTGCAGTCGAGCCTGACCCGTCAGCCGGACACGGGTGGTCGGGCTGAGGGCAGCGAGGACCCGTGGGTCGTCTGGGGCCGTTTCGGCTAGCTCAGCGACGGTCGAGACGCCCGCTTCCATCAACCGAGCGCGTTGGTCCGTACGCATGCCGGCCACCATGCCCAGGTCGTCATCGGTGCGCCACCGAGCGGCGCACCGCGAGAGCCATCGGCACTGCGGGCAGTAGCTGTTGGGCACCGCCTGAGTCGGTGTCTCTTCGTCGATGGCCGTGAGCAACCGTGCGCGCACCCTGGCCGCATAGGCATCCACGTCCACCAGGCGCCAGGGATGGCTCGTGTTGTCGCCGGCAATCACGGTGAGCTGCCGTGGCTCCACTCCCTGCACCTGCGTGAGGCGCACTGCATACGTCGCCATCTGCAACAACGCAGGCACTTTGAGCCGTCGCGCCAGCTTGGTGTCCGCAATGTCGTAGGACCACTCCCCGAAGTTACTGGGTCGCTCGACCCGGACCAGGAAGTCGGCAAACCCCACCCAGTGACCGTCAAAGAGTGCGGCCTGGAACACCACGTCCGCGCCGGCCTGCATCGCCTCCAGAGTGCGTGCTTCCCGTTCGGCCAAGGTGAGACCTTCGTCGGGGACCTCGGCCACCGTGAGCCCCTCGTCGTACAGCGACGCGAGGTAGGCGCTCTCGTGCTCGAGCCCCTTGTCGAAGATGAGCTGCAGCTGCGCGTCCACGCCGTCGACGGGTCGAGCAAGCCGCCCTTGCGCTACGGCCAGATCCAACGTTGTCACGTGCGGACACGCCACATGTTTGGTGACGTCGGTAGCGCTCAGCACCAAGCGCCCCTCACGGTGCTGCATGCTCGGCTCCCCTCATAGTGAAACTCTGACACACGCCACCCACAGACCTTCGGGACGCGGTTTCCGTGGGCACCCGGACGTACACTTCAGCCCACGGCGACGTCGGCCACGCGAGCCGGCAACCGGCCTCACCTCAGGGCCAAAGAGCACCACGAAAGGCTGCACCGCATGAGCACTCCTCCCCCGTCCTATGGCACCCCTGAATCCGACGGACGTGACCAGGCGTCAGGCCCCTACGGTTACGACGCTTCGATGCCGCCGGTGGAGCAGGGACACTCCGATCAAGAGCCGAGTGGCCAGGGGTCGAGTGAGCAGACCTATGGCCACCAGTACTACCCCGCTGCACCGTCCTATGCCGGGGGCCCCCCTCCCAGTGAGGTCGATAACAACTTCGGCATCATCGCGTTGATCACGGGCCTCGTCGGTCTTCTCCTTCTTCCACCGGTCGCCATTGCGGGGATTATTTTTGGCCGCAAATCCCAGGCCGCCGCTGCGGCGGGTCGCGCCACCAACGGCAGTCTCGGCACCGCCGGGTTCGTGATGGGCATCATCGGCACGATCCTGTTCGCGGTCTACGTCGTGATCGCCATCCTGCTGGTCATCGCCATCGCCGGCGTGGGTTTGGCGAGCTTCTGACGTCCCTGCTCGCCGTCAACAGCCTCACCTCACGGTGAGTCGAGGCCGCCGTTTACGTTCAGCGTTTCACCGATGACGTAGCTCGACTCCGCCGATGCAAGGAAGACGTAAGCCGGAGCAAGCTCGACCGGCATACCCGCTCGTCCCAAGGGTGTCCCGATGCCGAACTCCGGGATTGCTTCCTTCGGTTGACCCTCCACCACCTGCAGCGGAGTCCAGATGGGGCCGGGTGCGACCGCGTTGACCCGAATGCCGTTCGGCGCACACTGCTTGGCCAAACCCTTGGTGAAGGCGTTCATGGCCGCCTTCGTGGTGGCGTAGTCGACCAGGTGCTCACTAGGACTGTAGGCCTGCACCGACGAGCTCTGGATGATGGCGGATCCGGGGGGCATGTGCGGCAGTGCTGCCTTCGTGATCCAGAACATGGCGTAGACGTTGGTCTTCATCGTGGCGTCGAACTGCTCATCGGAGAGGTCCCCCAACGCCGGCTCCGTGACTTGCTTGCCGGCGTTGTTCACCAGGATGTCCAAGCCTCCGAGGGCCTGCACCGCGGAGGCCACCAACGCGTCGCAGAAGCCACGATCGGTGATGTCACCGGGGATGGCGACGGCCGTGCGTCCTTCGGCCTCGATGAGTGCCACTACGTCGCTGGCGTCGGCCTCCTCGGCCGGCAGGTAGTTGATCGCCACGTCGGCTCCTTCACGGGCGAACGCGATCGCGACAGCACTCCCGATGCCCGAGTCGCCGCCCGTGATGAGTGCCCTGCGTCCCGTGAGTCGCCCCGTTCCTCGGTATGAGGTCTCGCCACGGTCGGCCTTCGGGTCCAGGTCCCGGTCCAGCCCCGGCATGTCCTGGTCCTGCTTCGGTGGGGTGATCGTGGGGTGTCGGTCCACCGGATTGTTGAACGTGAGCTGGTCTGAAGTCATGACTCCAGGCAAACACGGCGCGGCGCGCGGCGCGACCGGAGGCGCGAGGCTCTAGGCGACCTGGAGCACTGGACCTAGGATGAGGAGATGAAGAGGTTCGGGGCGATCTTGTTTTGGCTCGGTCTGGTCATCACCATCATCGGGGTGGCGGTGTCGGTCTTCGGCGGATCTCGTGCGTTCAACGCCGTCTCCTCCGTCGTCGACGACGCGACGGTCATGCCCCCTGGCGGCGCGGCTGTGCAGATGGATGAAGGTGAGACACGCACCATCTTCGAGCAGACCGACAGCGAGCAGGCCACCGCGGTCTGCCAGGTCAGTGGGCCGAACGGCGAGCAGGTGCCCCTTGACGCCTCATCCGGCCTGAGCGGGAGCCTTGGCGACATCTCCTACGCGGAGGTAGGCGATTTCGCCGCTGCTCAGGGCGGCACCTACCAGGTGCAGTGCGAGGGTGGTGGGACCACGTTGATCAGCCCCGCGGTGGACTTCGGGACGGTGGGCACCGGCGCTCTCGGATTGATCGGGGGCATCCTCGGGGTCGGGCTCGGGTTGCTTCTGATGCTGATCGGCGCGGTCCTATGGTTCATCGGCCGCTCTAAGGCGAAGAAGGTCGCTGAAGGACCCACCTACGGGAACGGCGGCTACAACACAGCGCCCCCACCCCCTGCCTCGGGCTCGGGCTCCCCGTACGGATCACCGGAGCAGAGCCGTGGGGGCTCAACGCCTCCGCCACCCCCACCCTCCGATTACTGACCCTCCCGACGAAGGATCTACCTGGGCCGCCACTGGTTGGCGCGATCGCCCCGGGAGGTGGATCGAGGAGCTCGGCACAGTGCGCTTGTTGACTCCAACGGCCGACTGGTGCTGTCGATCCACCCGAAGCGGAGCAACACGCGTACCGCCCGCGACCAACCAGCCGCGCAGATCTACCTCATCCTCGGGGTCGAATGTCTGAGCACTGTCGCCCATCGCCTGCGGCTATCACTCGTCCGACTCGTCATCTCCGAAGGTGACCTCGACGTCCTCGGACTTTTTGGCGCTCGTCGCCTCCGCCTGATCGGTGAAGGATTTTTCGTCAGCCCCGGTGAGCGTGGTGTCCTCGGTGAACGGCGCTAGGAGAGCGCGCGGATACAGACCCTTGACTCGCACCACGTTGATCTCCACGGAGAACACCAGGATGCACGCCACGAGGAACAGCCAGGCCATGAGGCCGAGCACCAGAGCGAACACTCCATACGTGTCGTTGGTGCTGTTGACGACTTGACCCACGTAGGTCGCCCCGAACGTCTGCATCAACTGCCACCCCAAGGCCGCCGTCACCGCACCTGGCAGCACCTGCGACCAGCTCAGCGGCTGAGCAGTGGAGGTCTTCATACCCAGGGCGAAGAGCGCGGCGACCAGCAACACCGATGTGGCCAGCAACGCTCCGCTGGTCAGACCGCCGAGCTCCACGCCGTAGGAGGAGGCGCTGTTGCTCAAGGCAGACAAGGTTGTGCTCCCCAGGAGGGCTAGTGCGGCGATGCCGATCAGCAGCGCGCTGCGCAGGCGAGCCACGATCGGGTTAGGCCTCTTGTGTCGGGGCACCGACCAACACACGTTCATCAGGTGCTGCGTGGCGTGGCTCACCCGAGAGGCGCCATAGACCGCGATCACCGCCCCGACCAGGACCGCGGCTCTACTGCCCTGCAAACCCTCCGGATTCGCGACCTCCCGGCCGATCACCGGAAACTGGCGGACGGCGGTGTCGAGGAGCGTGGCCTGCAGGTCGGGCTGGGACTGCAACAAGAACCCGAGCATCGACGCGACGAGCAGCAAGAGGGGAAAGAGCGAAAGGAACCCGTAGTAGGTGATCAGCGCGGCAAGGAAGACCCCTTGGTCATCGACGAACTTATAGATCACGGCGATAGGGAAGCCCACTCGAGGACGCCGTTGCTGCATCGCATCCAGACGCTCGGCCAGGCGCATAGCCACCTCCACTCCCCGACCGGTCGCCGCCAGTCTCAGCGCGTGCACAGCGACGTGTCCGATGATCGTGCCATGCCTACCGAGCCGGAGTACGGCCAGCGCGCGGAGAGTTCCGGTCTATCCGGACTGTTCGGCACGCTGTTCGTGGTCGGCACGGTCATAGCCGGGTTCGTCGCCTTTCATCCGGCCCACGACGTGGACACCTTCCGGCGCATCGTCACCGACCTGCGCGACACGACACCGACCGCGGGTCAGGTGCGCAGCGGAGAGGGCAGTTTCACGTTTGCGATGACCCAGCGGGATGGAGTCAGCCCCGTCGGGTTCGACCCGTGTGAGCCGATCGAGATCGTGGTCAATCCCCTGCACGCCCCGCAGGGGTATGGCGACATGGTCAGTACGGCCGTCGAGAACACTTCGGCAGCCTCGGGATTGAACTTGACGGTGATCGGGGAGACCGAGGACCGCAACTTCTCTCAACGCGGACCGGGGGAGCCGGTCATCGTCGGTTGGGCCGACGAAGCGGAGGTCACCGATCTTGCTGGCGACGTGCGTGGGATCGGCGGTAGCACCTCGATTCAGCAATGGGGTGAGCGACGCTACGTCAGCGGCATGGTCGTGATCGATACCGAAGGGGCCACCTTCGACCTCGGCGGACGAGTAGCTCAAGCGGTCCTCGACCACGAGTTCGCCCACCTGGTGGGTTTGGGCCACGTCGATGACTCCGGGGAGTTGATGAACCCTCGACCGACCCGGCTGTCCTACGGTCCGGGCGACCTTGAAGGGCTCGCGTCGCTGGGCGCCATCGAGTGCCGTTAACAGCGGACCTCTTCTGCCGTCCCTCAGAGGGGCTCCGGGCTGCTATCGTCCCTGCGGGGCTGGGGCCACCCCCCGTCCTCGCCTCGCGTCGGGTCGGTCTGGACCACACCGCGCTGACCTGTGGTGGTGGCCGCAGCCATAGCCGCAGTGTTCTCGCCGATCCGGAAGAAGACGACGACGGACTCCATGAAGATGCGCAGGATCACCAGGTAGACCAGCGTGACGAGAGGTATGAAGACGAGGGCGAACAGGATGATCAACGGCGAGCCCTGGTCCGAGAAGCCCACCACGATCGAGCCGAGGAAGTAGACGATCGCACTGAGGAACAGCACGGCCATCAGCACGACGTAGATCAGCTTGACGAACTTGACGGTGATGAAGTGGTTGAAGTCCAGATCGAAGAGGGCTGAGAAGAAGCCCTTGGATTCGGTGGCCATGACAGGTCCTCACTGGTCCATCGAGGATGGCCGGTCCACCCCCGGGTGTCCCACGATATTGCCAGATGAACAGCCCGGCCGACAGGTCTCAGTCCCCTGGAGGGCTTAGTCCCATCCCCAGAGCTCTTCCCCGGCGTCAGGACGCCGGGCACTGAGATACGAGCCCACGACGGCAGCACCGAGGTCGTCGAGCTCGGGGGCGATGACGGTGCCGTCGACGCGATGCGCCATGTCGTCCACGAAGCGGGCCAAGCCTCGGTCACTACCGAGCCGGAAGAACGTCGTTTGCGCTCCCAACCGGGAGCACTGGTCCAGCTCCCGCACACTGCGGGCGATCGTGAGCGGGTGCGGCGGATAGTCGAAGAACGTGTCCCCTCCTGGCTCCAGGTGTGCCGTTGGCTCCCCGTCGGTGACGATCAGCAGCACCGGCTGAGCACTCGGGTGCTTGCGGAAGTGACGCTCGGCCAGCAGGAGCCCGTGGTGCAGGTTGGTGCCCTTCTCCCACTGGGGCTCGCGAGCGGTCAGACGCTCGATGTCGAGCACCTCGGCATACCGGCCGAACGCGATCAGCTCGAGTGCGTCGCCTCGAAAGCGAGTGGTGATGAGCTGATGCAGGGCCAGAGCCGTGCGCTTCATCGGCACCCAGCGGCCCTCCATGGCCATGGAGAAGGACGTATCGACCAGCAGTGCCACCGCCGCCTGGGTGCGTGCTTCGGTTTCCTGGACCTCGACATCCCCCACCGACAGCGGCATCGACGCCGTGGCGCGGGGGCCCGAGGCCTCCTCAGCGGCCCTACGGATCTGCGCGTTGAGCATGGTGCGGGTGACATCCCAGGGCTCGGTGTCACCGAACGCCCATTCGCGAGTGGCCCCGCTGCGCTCTCCGGCCGCCCCGGCTCGCCGCAGGTCTCGGGCACCGGGGCGCCCGGACATCCGTTGCGCCACATCCTTGAGCAAGGACTTGCCGAGTTGCCGCATGGCCTTCGGCGACAGTTTGAGGGCGCCGTCACTGCCACGCTGGAGCATTCCCGTGTCGCGTAGCGCTCGCTCCAGCTCGGCCAGGGTGCGGGCATCGACCGCCGCGTCATCGTCGAGCTGCCGAGCGAGGAGCTCGAGGTCGACGTCACCCATCGAGGCCCCTGGATACTCCTGCGACAACTGCTCCGAGAGGGCGTCGAGGTCCGCGAGATCTTGGAGTGCGCCGGTGCCATCTCCCAACCCGAGTCCCTGCTCACCCTCGAAGCGCTGGGAGCCCGACCAGTCCTCACCCGGTCGTAGCGACTGCAAGTTGTCGTCAAGGCGAGAAAGGGAGTCCATCAGATCCGGTGAGCCGAAGGCCTGTTCGGCCAGCGCGTCGAGCTCGTCGCGTTGCTCGGCAGTCATGGAATTGCGCATCCGCTGGGCGGCGGCAGAGCGCTTGGCCAGGGCATCGAGCAGGTCGTCGATCGTCTGCGGGTTCTCTGGGAAGTGCTCCCCGTGCTGGTCCATGAACTGCACGAACTTCTCCTCGGTCGGTTCACCGAGACGGTGGGACTCCAAGAGGTCGTTGAGATCGGTGAGCATCCTGTTGATGTCCGCCCGATCCTGCTCTGTGGCTCCCTCCAGCGCCTGCTTCATGCCCGCAAAACGCTGGTCGAGCATCTCTCGTCCGAGGAGGTCCTTGATCCGGTCGTAGTCGGCGCGCGCGTCGCTGCTCCGCCACGGGTAGTCACTGAGCTCGGAGACGGCCGCGGCCGTTGAAGGGCTGAGTCCCTCGACCTGCATCTCGGCGAAGCGGGCCTCCTCCCCCATCTCACGAGCCAGTTGCTTGCGCTCGCTCAGGACGGCTCGGTCGAGGAGCTCACGGATCTGCGCCATCGTGCCATCGAGGTTGTGTTTGCTCAGGAGCTCTTGCCGCCTGGCAGCAATCCGGCTGGCCAGGTCATCCAGCCCCGGCTGGTCCCGGCCGCCCCTGCGCAGGAATTCACGCATGGAGCGCTCCGGTGAGTAGCCGGCCATGACATCCTCCCCGATGGCTTCCAATGCCTCGGCGAGGTCCACCGGAGGGGCCAATGGGTCCGGGCCTCCGGCATACCGGCCATATCGGGATCGATGCGTGTTGTGACCGCTTGCCATGGGTGGTCGACCTTCTAGCCGTAAAGGGTTTCGCCGGTGTCGGTAGCCTCTTTGGAGATTTTCCTCGCCAGGTAGAGCCCCTCGAGCGCCAGTTCGATGGCACTGGCCCGCTCACCGTCGTTGGTGGCATCGAGGCGGTCCATGACGAGGTCGTAGACGTCCGACTCGCCCAGGACCGGCAGTCCGGCCAGCATGTCGCGCGCGCTGACCCGCTCTCCCGTGGTGACCGTGGTCCCGCCTTCGAGGGCTTCAACCACCAGAGCCAAGTCGATGCCCGACAAGCGATGCCGGACGGTGTCGGCGGTGGCCCGGCGCAGCAGGTGGTCGAGGATATCGCGCTCGCGACCTTCCTCACCGGACTCGAACTCGACCTTGCCGCTGAGCACGTCCACGGCCGCTTCAAGGTCGACCACCCGGGCCACAGCATGGTCCTCGTGCTGTGTGGTCGCTCGGTGGAGCGCGGAGGCAGCGACCGTTTCGGCACCGGCGATCGAGAAGCGAGCGGATACTCCCGAACGCTGGTCCACCGCTCCGGACTCTCGCAGAGAGCGGGTAAAGCGG
The DNA here is from genome assembly GCA_038258285.1 of Actinomycetales bacterium. Taxonomy (GTDB): domain Bacteria; phylum Actinomycetota; class Actinomycetes; order Actinomycetales; family Dermatophilaceae; genus Ornithinicoccus. The sequence goes on from JBBSQA010000015.1 coordinate 25,962, forward strand.
GCCAAGATCTCGATGAGGTGGTCCGGCACGGTGGCCGCAAGATCGGCCTCCTGCCCGATCACGGCTACCTCGTCCTCGAGCGCTACGGGATAGTGCGTGCGGATCTCGGCGCCGAAGCGGTCCTTCAAGGGCGTGATGATGCGTCCACGGTTGGTGTAGTCCTCGGGATTGGCGCTGGCGACGACGAGGACGTCCAAGTCCAGGCGCACGATGTAGCCGCGGATCTGGATGTCGCGCTCTTCCATGACGTTGAGCATGGCCACCTGGATCCGCTCCGCGAGGTCCGGCAGCTCGTTGATCGCGACGATCCCACGGTGCGATCGTGGAATGAGGCCGAAGTGGATGGTCTCGGGGTCCCCCAACGAACGACCCTCTGCCACCTTCATCGGGTCGACATCACCGATGAGGTCTGCGACCGAGGTGTCAGGGGTAGCCAGCTTCTCGGCATACCGCTCGCTGCGGTGCCGCCACGTCACCGGGAGGTCCTCGCCCAGTTCCTTCGCCCGACGGATCGAACTGGGGGTGATGGGGTCGTAAGGGTGCTCTCCGAGCTCGGAACCCTCGATCACCGGGGTCCACTCGTCGAGCAGACCGACAATCGTCCGCAGGAGACGTGTCTTGCCCTGACCGCGCTCACCGAGCAGGACGATGTCGTGACCGGCGATGATCGCCCGTTCGACCTGTGGAATGACGGTGTCCTCAAAACCGTGGAGACCGGGCCATGGGTCGGCACCGCTCCCCAGAGCTGCAAGGAGGTTGTTGCGCAACTCCTGTTTGAGCGGCGTGTGCTGATGGCCGCTGGCCCGCAACGCGCCAAGCGTGCTGGCCTCGGGGCGGGCAGTGGTCGCAGAGGACGTGGTCACGTTCTAACCGTACGTCGCGGACATGGGCGACATGCGGCGGGTATGCCGGCTCCGGACACACTCACGTCGGGTAGCGACGCCCCATCGGACGATCGAATTCAGCGGTCCACCACACACAGAACTCACATCTGACCGTGGGGCTGGGTGCATCGCTGGAATGCTCGTCGTCTCGAACCCTGTGAGGGATCGACACGACGAGGTCCGCCATATGGGCCGCTTGATGGAGCACTGCCCCCCTGCCCCGGGGGCCCTCTCATGTCCTACGTGGCACTCCACATAGGACATGAGAGAACTCTCCCCGTTAGCTCATCGTCAGCTGCAACCGCTCGTGCTGCCGCAGCCTTCGCAGACGTAGCAAGAACCGGCAGGACGCATCTTCGTGCCACACGTCATGCACATCGGCGCATCGGCCGCCTTGCCCTGCAACTGCTCGAGCAGTTCGGTGGAAGAGTGCACCGTGGGCTCCGCGGCACGCACGTCCGCAGCTCCCGCACCAGACTGGATCTCCGAGGCTTCCGGCGCCTGTCGCTTGCTGGCTGGAGCCGCCGACTGGCTGTAGGACTCGAGTGCGTCCTCCAGGTCTTCGTCATCGGAGTCACCCGCCGCGTAGGACCCCGTCTCCAACTGCCGGGCCCGCTCTTCGGCCGAGTGGATGCCCATGAAGGACCGTGTCTCGAAGTCCATGTAGTCCAGGGCCAACCGACGGAAGACGTAGTCCATCAAGGACTGCGACATCCTCACGTCGGGGTCATCGGTCATGCCGGCGGGCTCGAAGCGCAGGTTGGTGAACTTCTCGACGAAGGTCTCCAACGGCACGCCGTACTGCAAGCCAACGGACACCGCGATCGAGAAGGCGTCCATTACCCCGGCCAGGGTCGATCCCTGCTTGCCGAACTTCAAGAACAGTTCACCGAGCTGGCCATCGTCGTAGGTTCCGGCGGTGAGGTACCCCTCAGCGCCACCCACCGCGAACGACGTGGTCTGACTGGCACGACGCTTGGGTAGACGCTTGCGCACCGGTCGGTACTCAATGACCTTCTCCACCTTGGACTCGGCGGAGTCGACCGTTTCGTCCTTCTTGGCTTCCTCCTTCTTGCCGTCCGAGAGCGGCTGTCCGACTTTGCACATGTCGCGGTAGACCGCGAGGGCCTTCAGGCCCAGCTTCCATCCCTGCTCGTAGACGTCACCAATCTCCTCGACCGTGGCACTTTCGGGAAGGTTGACCGTCTTGGAGATCGCCCCCGACAGGAACGGCTGGGCCGCCGCCATCATCCGCACGTGGCCCATGGGCTTGATCGCTCGGGTACCCATCGCACAGTCGAAGACCTCGTAGTGCTCCGGCTTCAGACCCGGCGCGTCGATCACGTGGCCCTTCTCGGCGATGTGCTCGACAATCGCCTCCACCGTCTCGTCTGCATACCCCAGCATGTTCAACGCGCGGGGAATGGTCTGGTTGACGATCTGCATCGATCCGCCACCGACCAGCTTCTTGAACTTGACCAAGGAGAAATCAGGCTCGATGCCGGTGGTGTCGCAGTCCATCATGAAACCGATGGTGCCGGTCGGAGCCAGCACGGATGCCTGAGCGTTGCGGTAGCCGTTCTTCTCACCGACCTTGATCACCGAGTCCCAGGCTTTGGTCGCGGCTTTGTGGATCTCGGTGTCCATGTCGTGCAACGGACGAATCTCGTCGTTGGCGGCCTGGTGCTTGCGCATCACACGCTTGTGCGGGTCAGCGTTGCGCGCGTAGCCGGCGTAGGGACCGACGACGCCGGCTAGCTCAGCAGAGCGCTTGTAGGCCGCACCGGTCAGCAGTGACGTCAAGGTGGCAGCCAGCGTGCGGCCGCCCTCGGAGTCGTAACCACGACCGGTAGCCATCAGCAGCGCGCCGAGGTTGGCGTAGCCGATACCCAACTGCCGGTAGTTGCGCGTGGTGTCACCGATCGCCTCGGTGGGGAAGTCCGCGAAACAGATTGAGATGTCCATGGCGGTGATGACGAGCTCGAGCACCTTCTGGTAGGTCTCGACATCGAAGGTGTTGTCATCGCGCAGGAACTTGAGCAGGTTCAGGCTGGCCAGGTTGCAGCTCGAGTTGTCCAGCGACATGTACTCCGAGCACGGGTTGGAGGCGGTAATGCGCCCTGTCTCCGGAGTGGTGTGCCAGTCGTTGATGGTGTCGTCGTACTGGATACCCGGGTCGGCACACTCCCAAGCGGCCTGCGCCATCTTGTTGAAGAGCTCACGAGCATCGACGGTGTCGATGACCGACCCGTCCTTACGCGAGCGCAGACCGAACTCGGCACCTTCGTCCACAGCACGCATGAACTCATCACTCACGCGGACGGAGTTGTTGGCATTCTGGTACTGCACGGACACGATGTCCGAGCCGCCCAAGTCCATGTCGAACCCGGCGTCACGCAGGGCCCTGATCTTGTCCTCCTCGCGAGCCTTGGTCATCACGAACTCTTCGATGTCCGGGTGGTCGACGTCCAGCACGACCATCTTGGCTGCGCGACGTGTGGCTCCACCGGACTTGATGGTGCCTGCGGACGCGTCAGCGCCTCGCATGAACGAGACCGGGCCGCTGGCGGTGCCACCGGAGGACAGAAGCTCTTTCGAGGATCGGATGCGCGACAGGTTCAGTCCGGCGCCGGAACCGCCCTTGAAGATGAATCCCTCTTCCTTGTACCAGTTCAGGATCGAGTCCATCGAGTCGTCCACCGACAAGATGAAACACGCGCTGACCTGTTGCGGGCTGGGCGTTCCGACGTTGAACCACACCGGCGAGTTGAAGCTGAACACCTGGTGCACCAAGGCGTGGGTCAGCTCGTGCTCGAAGATCTCCGCGTCCTCATCGGAACGGAAGTAGCCGTGCTCCTTACCCGCCCGAGCGTAGGTGAGCACCACACGGTCGATGAGCTGCTTCAGGCTGTGCTCGCGTGACTCGGACCCCACCGCCCCACGGAAGTACTTGGTCGTGACGATCGTCGAGGCGTTGACCGACCAGAAGTCGGGGTACTCGACGCCATGCTGCTCGAAGATGACGGCGCCGGTCTTCCAGTTCGTCTGGACCACATCACGCTTCTCCCACGTCACCTGCTCGTACGGGTGAACCCCTGGCGTGGTGAAGATGCGCTCGATCGTCAGGCCTGCGTTGGCCCGGCGCGAACGGGACTTGGCCCCGGTCGTCTCCGTCATATCCATGCTCCTTGTGCTGTTCGGTGATGGGTGGTCTGGTGCAGTTGTGACGTGATGTCGATGGTGTCAGCGCCCACTGACATACCCAGCGTCGCTTTCGGCGCGCAGCAGGGTGATGGCCGACTCGAAGTCGTTCAGTGAGTCGAAGGCTTGGTAGACCGAGGCGAAGCGCAGGTAGGCGACCTCGTCGAGGTGGCGAAGAGGAGTCAGGATGGCCAGGCCGACCTCGTGTGCATCGACCTCTGCCTGGCCCAACGATCTGATGGTCTCTTCCACGGTCTGCGCTAGGCGCTGCAGCTCGTCCTCAGTGACCGGACGCCCCTGACACGCTTTCCGGACACCGACCAAAACCTTGTCGCGACTGAAGGGCTCAGTGGCTCCCGACCGCTTGATGACAGCAAGGGTGGCGGTCTCCAAGGTCCCGAACCGACGCCCACACTCAGGGCACTGACGACGACGCCGAATGACGGTGCCGTCCTCTTGGACTCGGCTGTCGACCACTCGGGAGTCGGTGTGCCTACAGAACGGACAGTGCATAACTCCTCCTCCGTTGGGGACAGTCTGTGGATGACATGTGCGTAGGGCCTGCTTCCCTGTGCACAACATGTGGACAAACCACACGGGTGTAACTACTAGATATAGGGATACTAAGTCGGTCCGCCACTAGAAGCAACAAGGCCGAAGCGATCCCGGCGTGTCGCGCCTGGCGGAGCCGGCACCAATCGGTCGGAGGCGACAGCGCCACCCCAAAGCGGTCCCTGCTGGCAAGAAAGGGTTGTGGACGACGGCGGCCATGGGGAAGGATCTTCAGGCATATTGGGGAACTACCCGTGACGAAGCCCCGAAGGGACCGTGCCCGTGAGACACGCTTTGACCGCGGTTGCGCTGAGCGCCGCCACCCTTGTGACTGCTGCCTGCGCCGGCTCGGAGGACCCAAGTCCTCCCCCAACTCCCGAAGCCGCCCTCAGCACAGCCGGGGCCACCTCCCTTCCTGATGAGACAGAACGCACGACGACCCAACCTTCACCGGATGAGTCGACCTCTACCTCTCTTGGCGACGGACCACCAGAACTGCCGCCGGAAGCCACTGAACAGACCTACGCGGGCGCAACGGCCGCGTTTGCTCATTTTATAGACACCTACAACTATTCGGTACAAGGGCCCACATCCGGGCTCTTGCCCCAGTTAACTGTGCCATCGTGTGCGGTATGCGTCGAATGGGAGGAGAAGGTCGTTGCTTTGGAGGCGGATGGGGATCGATACACTTCCGAGATTTTGTCGATCGATTCATTTGCACCTTCGATGGTTGACGAGACAGTTAGCGGAACGGTCACCCTTTCCGAAATGTATCCTGAGGTGGTCTCTGCTGACGGTTCCGTGCTTCTGGAGTCGTCGGAGCCGCAGACATTCAAACGTCAAGTCGAGCTCGTTTATATCCAAGGCTCCTGGATTGTCCAAGCAGTACTGACCTTAGACTCATGAGTCACGCAAGACGCTTCGTCTGTACCGCTATTTTGGGGTCGCTTCTCTTCTATCCTCAAATTGCACTGGCCCAGACGGCCGACCCCTGCAATTTACCGCCCAAACTCCGGCCATCAGAATGTGCACAAGGGGACGGGAGCGTCCGGCTAAACGTTCAACAGACGGCCGAATTGCGCGACACTTATCCCGACAAACAAGCAAGAAATCGAGAGCAAGCAGACCGCTGGTACGAGTTTGTAGCGGTGGTCGATTGCCCAAACAATAGTATCGCGGATCCTGCAAGTTCGGAGTGCCAGAGAGCCTTCGAAGCTTGCCTCCCGGAGGGTGGGCGTCTTGGAATTGTTTTCCGGAGAATAGTGTCTAGAACAGACCCACCATCGCCCTGGTCTCGAATTGGAACGACGTGCTTCCCGGCCAGCGTGCCTGCAGCTTCAGGCGAAGGCGCAGCCCTGACGCAGGCGATGATTCAGGATTACTTCTACGAGATGGTGTTCGCTCTGCCGCAAGCATCGATGGAACCGCCGGATGGTCGGACACTCGTGAACCTGCCGACGTACTTCGCGCTGAAGTGGCCCGAAGAAGGATACGAACCTCAAGAGGTCGACACCACGACACTTGTAGGTCAAGAAGTGCGCATCCGCCCGGTCTTCCAAAGCGCCACCTACTCCTTCGGGGACGGAGAGAGTTATGGGCCGACTGAATCTCCCGGTGGTTCCTGGCCGGACGGAGACGTGATCCACACGTATGTGAAGAAGGGGACGGTGCAGCCGTCCATCAGCGTGACGTACGGCGGGGAAGTCAGCGTGGAGGGCGGCGACTGGACGAACATCAACGCCTCGGTCACGGTCGATGGTCCACCCCAGCCCCTCGACGTGCTCACCTCTCGCAACCGTCTCGTCGCTGACTAATCCCTACCCCTGAAGGGCCAGTGCGAACGGCAACACGCCATCCGCTCCCGCCCGGCGCAGTGCGCGCACGGCCACGGTCATCGTCCACCGAGACTCCACCCGGTCGTCTACGAGCAGAACAGGGCCACCCGCCGAGGCCAAGGCTGATTCCAGCGCGGGACCGACGGTCACGCGTTCCCACACGTTCGCCAACCGGAAGGCACTGTTGCCGCCGGACTCCCCCACAGGCCCACCGTCCACCAGGTCAAGGGCGCCGATCACCGGTAGGCGGCCGATGCGGCCGATCTCCTCGGCTATGGAGGACACCAGGACGGGATGGCTCCGAGACGGCATGGCGACGATCGCCACCGGACGGTCCGCCCAATCCCATTGGGCCAGGACCTGAACGCACGCGCGCACCACGTCGTCGGACACCGGTGCGTCTTCGACCAACGCTGCCCGCAACCGCGCACCCCACCCCAGGTCGCTGAGGCGAGCGACCACCCGTCCGGGGGCGGCCACCTCCTCCGCCCCAAGTTTGCCCTTGACGTCGACACCGAGTCGCGGCATACCGCTGGGCCACTGCGTGCGCGGTTCCACCGGCACACCGATGGACCCCAGGCTCCGACCGGCGATCGCCATCGCCTCGTCCGGCAGGTCGCTGGGGAACCAGGGTTTCGCACACACATCGCAGCGCCCACACGGTTGCGCGGTCGTGTCGTCCAGACACCGCTGCAGAAACGCCATCCGACACTCTTCGCCCCGCTCGTAGTCGAGCATCAGCGCGGCTTCACGCTCGCGCGCCTCCGCCACCCTCTCGTATCGCTGCTGGTCATAGGCCCACGGCTGGCCGGTCGATATCCATCCCCCGCTGACCTTGTCCACAGCTCCGTCGACATCCAACACCTTCAGCAGCAGCTCCAAGCGTGTCCGACGGACGTCGACCATGGTTTCCAAGGCCGGTGTGGACAGCGGTCGGCTCGCTTCGGCCAGAGCCTTCAGCACCGCATCCGCCTGCTCGGCCTTCGGCATCGACGCGGAAGCGAAGTACGCCCAGATGTCCTTGTCCTCCGAGCCCGGCAGGAGCAGGACGTCCGCGCGATCCGTGGCTCGTCCCGCGCGCCCCACCTGTTGGTAGTAGGCCACCGGCGATGACGGAGCCCCGAGGTGCACCACGAAACCCAGATCTGGTTTGTCGAAACCCATCCCCAGCGCGCTCGTGGCCACCAGAGCCTTGACCTCGTTGTGGCGCAGCGCTTCCTCGAGTCGCTCTCGATCCTCCGGGTCCGTCCGGCCGGTGTACGCCGACACCTTCGCCCCCACCGAGCGCAAGGCCTGCGCCGTCTCCTCCGCGGCCGAGACCGTCAAGCAGTAGATAATCCCGCTCCCCGGCAGCCCGTCGAGATGCGCCACCAGCCAGGCGATCCGCTGCTGCGGAGTCAGCGAGCGCAGGACCCCGAGCCGGAGCGACGCCCGCGCCAAGGGCCCCCGGATCGTGGCTACCGGTGCCCCGCCCACCCCTAGTTGCTCTTCGACGTCTGCCACCACGCGCTCGTTAGCGGTGGCCGTGGTCGCCAGCACCGGGGTGCCCTGGGGCAGGTCCTGCAGCAGCGACCGGATTCGTCGGTAGTCCGGCCGGAAGTCATGCCCCCAGTCGCTGATGCAATGAGCCTCGTCAACGACCAGCAGCCCGCATCGAGCGGACAGATCCGGCAGCTGCTCCGCCCTGAACCGGGGGTTGTTCAGCCGTTCTGGGCTGACCAGCAGGACGTCGACCTCATCGGCTTCCAGCGCCGCTCGCACGTCATCCCACTGAGCCGCATTGGCAGAGTTCATCGACACCGCACGCACCCCCGCGCGCTGGGCGGCCCCGATCTGGTCTCGCATCAACGCCAACAGAGGGGAGACGATCACCGTGGGCCCGGACCCCCGTGCGCGGCGAAGGGCCGTCGAGACGAAGTACACCGCAGACTTGCCCCAACCTGTCCGTTGCACCACCAATGCTCGGGCGCCGTGCTTGACCAAGGCTTCAACCGCCACGAACTGCCCTTCCCGAAACTCCGCGTCAGGCGATCCCACCAAGACTCGCAGGGCGTCCAGCGCTTCTTCTTTGAGTTCGGGCATGACGATCACGGTAGGGCAGCGACACGACATACCTGGCGGCTCGTCCACAGCCCCTCCTTCCGCGACGTCATCGCACCCCTTCACCTCCCCCTAGGCTTGTCCTGTGAAATGGGATGACTACGACGCGGCCCTCTTCGACCTCGACGGTGTGCTGACCCCCACCGCGGAGGTTCATATGGACGCCTGGGCGCTGATGTTCATGGAGTTCCTGGCCGACTACCCGGACCAGCCGGAGTACACCGACCAGGACTACTTCGACCATGTGGACGGCAAGCCTCGCTACGAGGGTGTGGCTGCCTTCCTCGCCTCCCGTGCGATCGAGCTCCCCTGTGGCGATGTCGACGACGAGCCCGGCGCCCAGACCGTCTGCGGGCTCGGCAACCGAAAGAACGCTGCCTTCACCGCGGTGCTCGCGCGCGACGGCATCGCTCCCTACCCCGGCTCTCTGCAGCTGATCGACCATCTTGAGACGTTGGGGGTGCATCAGGCCGTGGTGTCCTCCTCGAAGAACGCTCCCGACGTCCTGACGGCCGCAGCCATCGCCGAGCGGTTCCCGGTCGTGGTCCACGGTGGGGTCGCCGCCGAACAGGGGATCCCGGGCAAACCCCGACCGGATACCTACACCTACGCCGCCTCCCAGCTCGGCGTCCCGACCCAACGGTGTGTGGTCTTCGAGGACGCCATCTCTGGGGTCCAAGCGGGGGCCGCAGGTGACTTCGGGCTGGTCATCGGAGTGGACCGGGGTGCGGGTGCCGAGTCGTTACGGCGGCACGGCGCCGACATCGGTGTTTCTGACTTGGCGGAGCTGATCTGATGCCCCACAAGTACCCCTCCCCCCACGTCCCGCCGGTTGCGATCGACCCGTTGGACCGGGCTCGGTTCCCGGTGGACGAGTGGGCCTTGGTCGAGGACGAGTACCGGATGGAGGATCTGGGCACAACCGAGACCCTCTTCGCGGTGGCCAACGGCTATCTCGGTATGCGGGGTAACCCCGAGGAGGGGCGCGACACACACACGCACGGCACCTACATCAACGGGTTCCACGAGACTTGGCCGATCCACCACGCTGAGGAGGCCTTCGGCCTGGCCCGGGTCGGGCAGACCCTGGTCAACGTGCCGGACGCCAAGGTCATCAAGATCTACGTCGAGGACGAGCCGCTTTTGCTGGACATCGCGGACCTCGAGACGTACGGGCGCACCCTGTCCTTTGCCGACGGCATGCTACGGCGCGAGCTCATCTGGCGCACCAGCGCAGGGCTTCGCGTCAAGGTCAGCACGACGCGAATGGTCAGCGTGGCTGCGCGTCACCTGGCCGTGATGACGATGGAGATCGAGCTGCTCGACGGTGACGCTCCGATCGTGATCAGCTCACAACTGCTGAACCGGCAGGACGGTTCGGATGAATACCACGTCACCTCTGCGGCCATGGGTGAGGGTGCTGATCCGCGTAAGGCGGAGGGTTTTGACCGGCGGGTGCTGGATCCGCAGATCTCGAGCACCAAGGATCAGCGGCTGCTCCTGGGCTATCGCTGTGTCGACTCACGGATGACGATTGCTGTCGCGGCCGAACATCGCATTCAGACCGACAACGAGTGGACCGAAGAGCTCACCGCGACCGAAGACCGCGCGAAGCACGTGTTCAACATCAACGCTCGCGAGGGTCGTCCCATCACGCTGCAGAAGTATGTGGCCTACCACACGTCCCGCGGCGTGCCGGTGCGTGAGCTGACCGACCGGTGCTGGCGGACGCTGGACCGGTCGGTCCAGCAAGGCGCTGCGCTCCTCCACCGACAACAGCGCGAGTGGTTCGACACCTTCTGGAAGAACTCCGACGTCGTGATCTTCGGGCAGCCGGCGGTGCAGCAGGCGGTGCGGTGGAACATCTTCCAGCTGGCGCAGGCCACAGCGCGTGCGGGCAGTCACGGCATTCCCGCCAAGGGCATGACGGGCTCTGGGTATGGCGGCCACTACTTCTGGGACACCGAGTGTTACGTGGTGCCGTTCCTTGTCTACACCGACCCGCAAGCGGCACGGAACGCCTTGCGCTTCCGGCACAAGATGCTGCCGGCGGCCCGTGAGCGCGCCGCCGAGCTCGCCCAACACGGCGCGTTGTTCCCATGGCGCACCATCAACGGCAAGGAGGCCTCGGCCTACTTCGCCGCCGGCACTGCCCAGTACCACATCAATGCCGACGTGGCGCATGCGCTGATCAAGTACGTACGGGCTACGAACGACCAGGAGTTCCTGGTCAAAGAGGGCGTCGACATCCTGGTCGGGACCGCCCGGCTCTGGGCAGATCTGGGCTTCTGGCGACACAACGGCACCGCCAGCTTCCACATCCACGGGGTGACCGGCCCGGATGAGTACACCACCGTGGTGAACGACAACCTCTTCACGAACGTGATGGCACAGTTCAACCTCGCGGTCGCCGCAGCCACCATGACGGAGCTGGAGGAACGCGACCCTGCCGCCTACGCTCGTGCGGTCTCGCGGTTGCAGGTGGGCCGGGACGAGGTCCGAGAATGGCGACGCGCGGCCAAGGGCATGTTCTTGCCCTTCGATAGCGAGGTAGGAGTCCACCAGCAAGACTCGCACTTCCTCGAGCGTGAAATGTGGGACCTAGAGCACACGCCGAACGACAAGCGGCCTCTGTTGCTGCATTACCACCCGCTGGTGATCTATCGCTTCCAGGTCTTGAAACAGACCGATGTGGTCCTGGCGATGTACTTGCAGGGCGAGCGGTTCACGGCCGAGCAGAAGCGCGCGAACTTCGAGTACTACGACCCGATCACCACGGGTGACTCCACACTGTCAGCGGTGATGCAGTCGATCGTTGCCGCCGAGGTCGGCTACTACGAGCTGGCCCTCCGGTACTTCTATGCCGGGCTGTTCGTCGACCTCGACGACCGGCACGGGAACACCACGGACGGCTCCCACATCGCCTCCACCGGTGGCGTCTGGAGCGCCTTGGTGGGTGGGTTCGGCGGAATGCGCGACGACCAAGGCTCACTCACGTTCGACCCGCGTATGCCGATGGAATGGGAGCAGATCAGCTGGCCGATGTTGTGGCATGGATCCCGGCTGCACATCACCATCACGCAGACGTCGATCACGTTCGAAGTGCAGGACGGCGGCGATGTCGAACTCTCCGTGCGTGGAGAGTCACACGTGGTCGGGAGCACGCCACTCGTCGTCGACCTGCCGGATCAAGGTCCGCGCATCGAGGGCCTGCTCGACATTTCCTCCCTGATCGGCAGCAAGAGACCGGATGGGACCACCCTCACGGCGACCGTCCCTCACTCGTGGTCCGAAGACATCGAAGGCATCGACTCAGACCCAGGACACGCCCCCCACTCGCAAATATGAGCAATATCTGCGGCGGGGACCAACTTCGCGCTCGATGAGCAGATGTGGTGCTATAGGCGGATGACAGAGTCCCCTGACGCTCGTGACAGCGGCGCTGACCTGCCCTTGACTGACAACCCTGCCCCCAGGGAGTCCGAGATCGACCGGCTGGTCGACGCCATCTCGGGTGAAGACGACCACGTGGGGATCGCCGCCCTGTGGCGCCTGACCATGGGCCTCAAGCACTGGTGGTTCATCGCCGTGGGCGATCCGGGCGACGAGTCGCCGGCTGCCGCCGAAATCGATGATCAGCTCATGTTGCTGACGTTCACCGACAGTGAAAGAGCACGCCACTTTGCAATCCAGCAGGCCATGATCCAACCCAGTGACCACCTGAATGCCATCGCCCTGCGCCCCGATGAAGTGGTCGAGTCCGCAGGAGACTACTCGGAGGCCGGCGTCGACGGGCTCATGTTCGACCCACACATCAGCGGCTACTTCATCCCCTCCACGCAACTCCCCGTGGTGCACAAAGCCGTCTCGCAACCCGCCGCTGAGTGAGGACGCTCACGACCTACGGGATGACCAGCGTCTGTCCGCTCTGCACCTGCACGCTGCTCATGTCGTTCGCCAGCTGCACTTGCACGATGGCTCGGTCCAGCGGGACGCCTGGGAGTTCACTACCGGCAATCTCCGACAACGTCTGCCCGGGCTGAACGATGACCTCGCTCGCGGCTGCTGCCGGGAGGACCAGAGCGAGGGTGATGGCCGCGACCGCAGCCAGGGCCACCACAGCCCCTATGGTGGCCACGAGTCTGCCTTTCCGGGTGATCTGCAATCGCGGAGCAGGTGCGAACAGCGCCTCCGGAGCCGGCACGAGGCGTAGATGGCGCCCCGTCGGCGCCGGGTGGATGGGCTCAGCGGTCACAGCGCTCATGCGAACTCCTTGATAGGTCGATGTGGGTGTGGCAGACACTCGGTCCATACACACGTTCGATCGGACATCTGTGCCATGTATAGCACAGCCGTACGAAAGATACGACACGCCGATCGAACATATGTTTGTCCGAGGTGCCGAACGTCCGTACGATGAACTCATACGGTTGAGTCCACCAGAAGGCACCGACATACCTTCTGATCAGCGGTTATCGTCCAGAGGGGATGGTTCATATGGCAGATGTCCACGATTTGTCCGGGCGCGCGACAGGCACTGAGCTCAGCGCACGCCAGCAGAGAGTTCTCGAGGTCATCCGAGACGCCGTCGACCAGCGCGGCTATCCCCCCAGTCTGCGCGAGATCGGCGAGGCCGTCGGGTTGACATCGCCTTCCTCAGTCGCGCACCAGCTGAAGATGTTGGAACGCAAGGGATTCTTGCGCCGCGACCCCAATCGCCCCCGAGCCATCGAAGTCGTCATGCCCGCGAGTGGGGCTGAGCCGCAACGTGGCTACCGGCGCCACGAAGACCGTCGTCCAGAAGAGATCGCGGTACGTCACGAAGGGGCCGAGCAGCCGGAGGTCGACGAGACCGATAGCGGTGACGCCCGCCCTCAAGCGTCCTACGTGCCGGTGGTAGGACGGATCGCTGCGGGTGGCCCCATCCTGGCCGAGCAGGCGATCGAGGACATCTTCCCACTACCGAAACAGATTGTGGGCGATGGCGACCTCTTCCTCTTGCACGTGGTCGGGGACTCCATGGTCGGTGCGGCCATCTGCGACGGTGACTACGTGGTCGTACGGCGCCAACCCTCCGCCGACAACGGCGACATCGTGGCGGCGATGCTCGACAACGAAGCAACGGTCAAGACCTTCAAGCGCACGGCAGACAAGCTCTGGTTGTTACCGCATAACGAGGACTACGACCCCATCGACGGCGACGACGCCGTGATCTTGGGAAAGGTGACCGCCGTCCTTCGGCGCATCTGACCCGCTCAGCCCAGTGCCGTCCGCCGACTCCATACCCCTCCGGCGGGCGGCACTGTTATCTCGGGGTGGTCAGCGTCGCAGGACGGTGAGGCGACGGGCGCTCATGCCTCGAGAGCGACCGCGAGTCCCGGCAGGACGTCTTCCAGGAGCGCATCGAGACGGACGGTCGTCTCGGCGTCGCCTCGGGTCGGCCCGCGAGTGATGACCGCCACCGGGATGCCGCGGGCCGCGGCGCGACGAACGAACCGGTATCCACTCATGACCTGTAGCGACGACCCGAGGACCAGCACGGCAGATGATCGCTCGACGAGCTCGAAGGATTGGTCGACCAAGGGACGCGCGACCGCACCTCCGAAGAACACCACATCGGGCTTGAGTCGGTCCGAGCCGCAGTGTGGACAGCTCACCAAGGTGAACCGGGCGACCGCCTCGTCACTCAGCACGACGTCGCCGTCAGGTCGGACGACGCCATCTGCGTCGCCCTCGAAAGACGGGTTCGCTGCTCCCAGCCATTCGTGGATCTGCTCACGCCGAAAGCGCCTCTCACAGTCCAGACACACCACCCGAGCCAAGGTGCCGTGGAGTTCGACGACGTCGGTCGCGCCCGCCTCCTGATGGAGGCCGTCGACATTCTGCGTGATGATGCCCGAGAGTGCGCCACTGGTCTGGATGCGAGCCACGGACCGGTGGGACGCGTTCGGCGCTGCGGCGGCGAACCGGTCCCACCCTGCATACGCTCGCGCCCAGTACCGACGGCGTCCCTCGCGATCGGCGAGGAACTCCGAGTACTGCATGGGCCGCACTCGACGCTGACCGTCCGGGCCTCGATAGTCCGGGATGCCGCTAGCGGTGGACATCCCGGCCCCCGACAACACCGTCACATCCCCGCGACGGAGCAGCCTGAGGATGTCGGCGTATGCCGACCGGTCCACAGGGGACGGCGGTGGCACAGTCAGGCTGTTGAGCACGGATTCAGCGTAGTGCGCCCGCCACGAGGTCGACGTCTGCGGGGGTGTTCCAGAGATGGAAGCCGATGCGCACCGCTCCCCCTCGCGAGGCCGCCGTGACTCCAGCGTTCGCACAGGCCCGTGCCTTGGTGCCCTCAGGATCAGGCAACGAGATGACGGGGCTCGAGCACGACGCCATACTGATGCGGGATCTGAGCTCGTTGGCAAGGCCGATACCGTGCGCTCCGAGCACCTCCACCGGCTCGTGGGCGAAGAGGGATCCGGCAGCGGCCGCACCGACCCACGTCAGCCAGCTGGGCGAGACATCGAAACGTCGTGCGTCGCTGGCCAGATGCATGCTGGGACCGTAGACCGAGTCCCATACCGACTCGCCTGCGTACCACCCGGCATAGACCGGTGTGAGGGTGGACATCGCCTTGTCGCTCACCGTGAAGTACGCCGCCCCGCGGGGTTGGCACAGCCACTTGTAGGCCGAGCACACCGTCATGTCGAAACGCGCGGCCCGGATCGGCAACCACCCGGCCGCTTGGGTGATGTCGCAGAAGGTCTGCGCGCCCACTCTGTGGACGACCTCAAGAACCGCGTCGAGGTCGACCAACGCCCCGTCTCGGCTTTGGGCCACGCTGAACACCACGAGGTCGGTCTCTATGGTGATGGAGGAGGCGAGATCCTGCAGAGCGACCAACTCCACCACGATCCCTCGCTCTGCTTGCGCCTGCACCATGAAGGGGAACAGGATCGAGGTGAAGTCGTCCATCACCGCCACCACACGGGCACCGTCGGGTAGAGAGGCCGCCACCATCCCCGCGAACGTGGAGGCAGCAGGACCCACCGAGACGTTCCGCGCCGGTACCCCGACCAAAGAAGCGAACGACGCCCGCGCCGACGTCACCGCTAAGTCGTACACCTCAGGAGACGCCTTCCCCGCCTGCCACTGCGCAAGTCCGTGCTGCATGGCTTCGACCACCGCGATCGGAGCCAGGCCCATCGTTGAAGCGTTGACGTACCCGGGAGCCGGAGCAAAGGCCTGAGAGAAGGACGTCATAACTCCACCCTGAGGCACCCCGCCCGAAGACACAACGCCACCCTGCCGCCTACTTCAGTCCCGCGAGGTGATGGGGCGTGGCTACTGGAAAAGCTCCCCGATCCCGCCACCCTTGGAGCCGCTTTGCGCGTGGCCCCCGGATGCCACTCCCTCCGACGGCTGCACGACGACGTACCCCTGCCCGCCGAAGGCCATCTGCAACAGCTCTCCCGTCCCGCCGCGGACGAGCGACCCGAGGCCGCCGGAGTCGACCTTGATGTCCATATGGACGCCCGCCGTCCACATCACGACAGCCTGGGCATCGCCGAAGGTCGGCGCCAGGGCGACGTCGAAGGCGACCGGGTCACCCTTGGTGGTGATCGCCACGTAGCCGGTGCCCCGCAGACTCACGTTGTACATCCCACCGGTCATCATCCCGCCGCGAGCCTGGATCCGCTTGATGTCCCAGTCGATCGATCCGGAGAAGGCCAAGATGCTGTTGCCGTTGACTGAGACCTCGTCGTTCTCCAGATACATGACCTGGACCTCGGCCGCATCGTCCGCGACGAACAGCTCCCCGGAACCGCTGCAGGTCATCATCTGCACCCCCTCACCCGTCATCTTCGACTTGATGATCTTGTTCAGTCCGCCCGATCCCTTGTTAGCAAACTTCACATCCCCCTGATAGGCCACCATCGACCCGGTCTTGGCCATCACGGGGCCGTAGTTCATCGAGATCTTCAGGAGCTTCTTGTTTTGCAGGACGAACGGATCCGTCGATGGGTTTTCCTGGTAGTCCTTGAAGAGCGAGCCGTGGATTGCCATGACTGTGGCACCCCTTTCGTTGCGGTGTGATGCTCACTATTGTCTATTCACGCCGTCCACGACAGGGCTACGTTGCGACACCCCACCACGACGCGACACCTCAGGAGCACCATGGGCTTCCTCGACAAAGCCAAGGCCGCCGCCAACGACCTTGCGGCCAAGGCCGATACGGCCATCACTCAGGCCACGAGCGGAAACGCTCAAGGCGAGACCGACCGCTACCTGCGAGACCTCGGCATCGCGACGTACGCCGAACACATCGGTCAACCGGTGGATGGCGAGGCTATGACGCGAGCGCTCGCCGGTTTGGACGCGCTCAAGGCCCATGGCCAGCTGGGCTCGATGAACATGTCCGCAAGCCCGCCGCCCTCTCCGGGCTCGGGTGGTCCGCCACCTCCCCCCGGTGCAGGTAGTCCGCCGCCTCCGGGAGCGGGTGGTCCTCCACCTCCGCCGCGCCCCAGCACCCCGCCGCCCCCTCCACCACCGTCCTCGTTCTAGTCACCCCGCCCTCGGTCAGGAGGACCTCGTCGCGCCGCAGCCCGACATGTGCCATTAGTTCAAATTATGATGGGTGCCATGTTCGATGCGGCAGGTATGCGCGTGATGCGCGCCATTGCGGACCACGGCAGCTACACCGCTGCGGCGGTCTCGCTGGGATACACCCAACCGGCCATCTCACAGATGGTCCGACGCCTGGAACAGCGCACGGAAACCGTCCTGGTGGAGCGAATCGGTCGGAACGTTCGCCTCACCGAGGCCGGCGAGGTGCTGGCCAGGCACGCCGTCAACGTCCTGGCCGCACTCGACAACGCCGAGGCCGAGGTGGCGGCGATCGCCGGACTCAAGGCGGGCCGCGTGCGCTTGATGGCGTTCCCGTCCTCCTCGGCCACGGTGGTGCCGCGGGCCCTGGCTAAAGTCACTCGTCAACATCCGGGCATCTCCATCCAGTTCTCGGAAGGCGAGCCCGAGCAGTCCCTGGCGGCCGTGCGTGACGGCACGTGTGACCTCGCCGTGGCCTTTACCTACGAGGGCACCGACGTCGGACGGGGGCTCGACAACCTGCAGGGACTGGACGTCATCGAGATGCTGACCGACCCCGTGCTGGTCGCCCTACCCGCGGACCATCCCTTGGCGGGCGACGAGGTGGTCTCGTTGGCCGCTTTGGCTGACGAACCGTGGATCGCCGGGTGTCCTCGTTGTCGCGGCCACCTGTTGGCATTGGCCGCTCAGGCGGGGTTCGATCCCAACGTTGCGTTCGAGACGGAGGACTACGTCGCCGTGCTCGGACTCGTAGCGGCCGGCCTGGGAGTCGCTCTGGTGCCCGCCTTGATCCTGCACTCGGTGTCTCATGACGACGTCGTCACCCGTGATATCGACCCAGCCTCGCGCCGGTCAGTCCACGTCGTCACCACGCCAGATTTACGGCGCGTGCCCGCCGTCAAGGCCACCATCGCAGCCTTGCGTGCGAGCGCCCGTGAGCTCAGCGGCTCGGAGTACCGGGGACAGGTCCGCTAGGAGCCTTACCCGCCTCGCTCGGTCACCACCGAGAGCCCGGAACCGGACCGGAAGACCGCAATGTCGCCGTCCTCGTCGGTTCTCTTCACGGTCATCCCCGACTGACGCAACAACGCCAGCGCGCTGGGGGTGGGATGACCGAAGGTGTTCTCCGCGCCGACCCCGATGAGGGCCAGGGACGCGCCCAGGCCGCGCACCAGCTCCTCGTCCTGGTTGGCAGACCCATGATGAGCCACCTTCAGCACGTCGAAGCGTTGCCCTCTCAACACCGTTCGCACCAGGGCGGCTGCCTCTGCCTCGATGTCACCCGTCAGCAGGATGCGGGTCGAGCCGGAGGTCACATCGAGCACGAGGCTGGCGTTGTTGGGCACAGATCCGCCGTAGATCGGTCGATGAGGCTGCGGAAAGACAACGGTCGCGCTCACCCTTCCCCAGATCAGCCGGTCGCCTTGTCCGAGCGGATAGGTGGGGACGTCTGCCCGCGACAGCAGGTCCAGCGCACGACGGGCCTCGACCGGGGGCTCCTGGGTCGGGCTCACGTACGCCGCACTCACGTCGGCCTGTGCCAGAAGTCCGTCCAACCCGCCGACGTGGTCGCGGTGGAAGTGACTCAGAACGACCGCATCCACCTCAGTGACGCCCAGATCGTCGAGACAGTCGGCAATCGGCTCCGGGTCCTCGCCGACGTCGACCACGACGGCCGATGTCGGACCGGTCGCGATTACCAAGGCGTCGCCCTGCCCGACATCACAAGCCACGATGATCCAACCCCTCGGTGGCGGCCATGGGGACGCTCCTGGCAGCGGCAGCACCGTCGCAGCGGTGAGCGTCAGCACGCTTGCGGCTGCGAGTGGATGCGCCCCCGCCTGATGCCACAACCACGGTCCCGTGAGCAGTAGGAGGACCGTGATGATGGTGAGCAGCCAAGCCCCTGATCCACCGTCGACCCACTCGACCTGCCCCCACGGGACCTGAGAGCACCACCGCGCCACCAGCCCGATCCACACCGCAGGTATCGCTCCGAGCCAAGCCACAGCGGTCCCCAACGGGACCCACAGTGTGGCCCCCAGCGCCGCCGCGATCCCAGCGATCGTGGTGACCGCGACCATGGGAGCCGCCAGCAGATTGGCCAGCACCGCGATGATTGCGATGTTTCCTTGCAGCAGCACGATGACCGGCGCGCACACGACCTGCGCAGCCAGCGGAATGGCGATCGCGTCTCCGATCAGCGACGCTCGGTCCGGTAGTCGGGTGGAGATGGCGTCCCCCCACGGTCGGGCGAAGATCACCAGTCCCAGGGTCGCGAGAGTGGACAACGCGAAGCCGTAGGACCGGGCCAGGTTCGGGTCCACACAGAGCAGGATGAGGACTGCACCGGCAAGCGCAGGCACCGTGGAGGACCTGCGTGACGCGCTCAGCCCCGCCAGTCCGATCACACCCATGACGCTGGCCCGCAGCACACTGGGCTCCGGACGGCAGAGCACCACGAATCCCGCCAGCGCGAGGACCGCCAAGGGCGCGCGCCAACGACGCGGCACTCCCGATGCTCGACAGATGACGACGACGGCGCCAAGAACGATCGCGACGTTGCTTCCGCTCACCGCGGAGAGGTGACTCATACCGGTGTCCAACATCGCCTCGGTCAGCTCCGGAGGGGTCAACGAGGTATCGCCAATGACCAGTCCCGGGATCAGCCCCCGTGCATCGGCCGGGAGTGGCCCCACGGCCGCGCGCAGCCGGTCCCGGGTGACGTCAGCAGCACGCAGCACGCGAGGTGGCGCACGCTCCAGGACGGGTGCCCCGAACGGCGTGAGCACCGCCACCACGTCGCCGTTCTCCTCAACTTCACCATCGTCGTCCCGTGGTTGAGCCAGCCTGCCACCGGTGCTGACCTGCGACCTCCACGGCGCATCAGCCCAGGACGTATCAGCGAACACCAGCACGGGCGCCGACGGAGTACTGATCTGACCGCGGCCTTCGAGCCGGTCCACTCGGATCCTCAGCACAACCTGGTCCTGCCCCTGGCCCCCACGACTCAGCAGCCGCGGTTGGGTCAACACGGTCCCGGTGACCTGCACGACGGCCCGCTGCGCGGCAAGATCCAAGATCGGCCCGGCCCGATCGACAGCGCGCTGTCCGAGGGCGGCACCGCAGACCACCATGACGCTGAGGGAGGTCAGCGCGAGGAGCCCCACCAGCCGCGCGGCCCGCCTCCGGGTGGGGGCACCTGCCGCCCCCTGGGCCAGCCGAACGACCGTCCCGGTCAGGGCGACCGAAGCCAACAGAACGGCCACCAGAAGGTGGCGCGTCGACTCCCCGATCAGCCAGGCCAGGACGGACCAGGCGACCAAAGCAGGCACCATCAGCCGTAGGTCGAGCGCCGTCCGAAGGTGATGCACCTTCTGCGGGGGATCGAGGTGCGGCGGGTCGAGGTGGGTTGAGTCGTGGGCAGGCGAGCTCACGGACCGACGACCACGAGAGGCTTCAGCTGGTCCAAAGTCCGCGGTCCGATCCCCCGGACCTCCATCAGCTCTTCCACCGTGGCGAATCGACCGTGCTCCGTGCGCCAAGCCAGGATCGACTCGGCCGTCACGGGTCCCACCCCCGGCAAGGTCTGGAGCACCGCGGAGTCCGCCGTGTTCACGTCGACCACGTCGGACGTCGCCCCACCATCTGCGCCCGTCCCTGGGTCGCTGCGTCCCCCACCGGACGGGTTGGAGCCATCGGGAGCACGGGACGCTGCTACCTCCTCGGGAGGCTCCTCGCCTGCCACAGGCACCCAGATGCGCTCGCCGTCCACGACGACTCGGGCCAGGTTGATACGCGAGGGGTCGGCGTCGCTGGACAACCCCCCGGCGGAGTCCACGACGTCACTGACGCGCGCGCCCGACGGAACCTCCACCACGCCAGGCTCCCCCACGGCGCCGACGACGTGAACGTACATCGGCGCAACCGTCTGCGGCTCCGCCGCCGGATCCGGGACCCCGGGTGGTGCAGGATCGCCTCCCGTGGTGCCGACACTCGGGTCTTCAGAAACCACCTCGCCGTCCTGTGGAGCGCTCGTGCGCGAAAAAGGGTCGCCGTCAGCGGCGGAGACCGGGGTCGGTTCAGCTGCTCGCTGCGCCCAGGCTGACCGGACACCCACCACAGCGAGGACCAGGACCACGAGCACGGCTGCGCCCCATACGGCCGAAGGCCGCACCCGCACCAGGGCAGATCGCAACGACACGGGCAGGGTCAGCAGCCGGGGGTGACCCTCCAGTGCCTCGCGGTGCCGGCCGGACGCTGTGCTCTGGGAGTCCGGGCCGTCGGGGTCGAGTGCAGCGAGGTGGTCCATCAATCCCGCGACGCGGTCACCGTGCTGCATTCGGTCACGCTATGAACCAGCCCCGCCCGCGGGTGGACCGCCGCATTCATCTGTGGACTAGCTCCCAGGCCCCGTCGACGATGTGGACGAAGGGTCTGCGCTCCTTCTCGGCGTCCCGGGGCTGACCACCACGGCCAGGGTGCCGGGGCCGGTGTGAACGGCGAGGACAGCACCGAGATCCACCACGTCCACGGCGCACGCCCCCTTTCGCTCGGCCTCAGCCTGGTGAGCACGCACCTGATCGGCGAACGTATGCGCACGGTTCTTGGCGTCGCAGTGGTGAACTCCCACCTGCACCTGGCGTCCGGCACCTCGGTGGCGCTCGACGTCGGCCACCGTTTGCGCGAGCAGTCGTGCCATCGCCTTGCTCCTTGTCCGCACTCGCTCCCACGGTTTCACCTCGCCCTCGGACAGCGTGAGGAGAGGCTTGACCGCCAAGGCCCCACCGAGCAGAGCGGACGCTTTCCCGATCCGCCCACCACGGCGCAGGTACTCCAGCGTGTCGACGTAGAAGTAGGCCGAGCAGCCCGCAGCCGACTCCTTCACCACCCCCGCCACCTCGCTGGCTTCGGCGCCCGCCGCGGCGGCTTGAGCTCCGGCGCAGACGGCATACCCCATCGCCAACCCGAGCGTGCGCGAGTCGACCACCGTCACGGTCACCTCGTCCCGGACCGCAGACGCCGCCAGCTGCGCCGACTCCACGGTGCGACTGATGCGCCCCGACAGGTGAACCGAGACGATCTGGCTCACTTCGCGACGGCGCGCCACCTCCCGATAGAGCTCAACGAGCTCACCGGGTGCGGGGCTGGACGTGGTGACCTCTTCGGTGCCCGCCCGCAGCAACTCCGCCACCTGCTCACCGGTGATGTCCAGTCCCTCCGCGAGGGATCTGCGGCCTACGACCACGTGGAGCGGGATGACCTCCACGCCTGCGGATGCCGCCCATTCGGAGGGCAGGCTCGCCGTGGTGTCGGTGACAAGGGCTACCGTGGCGGCCCCGGACGCGGACACGTCAGGCCGGGACGATATTGACGAGCTTCGGGGCCCGCACGATCACGGTCCGCAGCTCAGCATCCCCCAGAAGCTCGAGGATGCGTTCGGTCCCCAGGGCGCGCGCGCGCAAGGCAGCTTCGTCGATGTCGGCGGCCACCTCGATCCGATCGCGCACCTTGCCCTTGATCTGCACGACACAGGTCACGGTGTCCTCCACCAGCAGCGCCGGATCGGCACGGGGGAAGGGAGCGAAGGCCAGTGACTCCTCGTGGCCCAGCCGTGACCACAGCTCCTCGGCCAGGTGAGGGGCCACCGGGGCGACCATCTGCACCAAAGGCTCCACCGCGTCGCGCGGCACCGCCTCCAGCTTGGTCAGCTGGTTGTTGAGCTCGATCATCTTCGCGATCGCCGTGTTGAAACGCAGGCCCTCGTAGTCGGCCCGCACCGCCTCGATGGTCCGGGCCAACGCGCGCGCCAGCCCATCACTCATCGGTGTTTCCACCACCGCCACGGTCCCGGAGTCCTCGTCGACCACGTTGCGCCACAGCCGCTGCAGGAACCGTTGCGACCCGACGACCGCCCGCGTCTCCCAGGGTCGGTACTGCTCCAGCGGCCCCATCGACATCTCATAGACGCGGAAGGTGTCGGCGCCGTACTGCTCGCAGATGGCATCGGGAGTCACCACGTTCTTCAGTGACTTGCCCATCTTGCCGTGCTCCTGGGTGACGCTCTGGTCGTTCCAGGTGTATGCCGAGGGTCCGCCGGAGCTGTCCGGGTGCTCGACCACCTCGTCCGCCGGCACGGGCTGACCTCGGGAGTCACGGTAGACGTAGGCCTCGATCATGCCCTGGTTGATCAACCGCCGGAACGGCTCCTCGCTGCTGACGTAGCCGAGGTCGTGCAGCACCTTGTGCCAGAAACGGGCGTACAGCAGGTGCAGCACCGCGTGCTCGACGCCACCGATGTACAGGTCGATCCCACCAGGGTCGACCGTGCCCTCCGGAGCTCCGGCCACCGGCGTCTCACGCGGTCCGATCCAGTACTTCTCGACCTCGGGGTCGACCGGCAGATCAGCGTTCTCAGGGTCGAGGTAGCGCAGGTGGTACCAGCAGGACCCGGCCCAGTTGGGCATGGTGTTGGTGTCCCGACGGTACGTCTGGAGCCCAGCGCCTTCGCCCAGGTCCAGCTCGACCTCAACCCACTCCTGTGCCCGAGCCAACGGAGCCTCGGGCATCGAGTCGGCGTCCTGCGGGTCGAAGGTGCGGGGGCTGTAGTCCGGCACCTCGGGCAGCTCGACCGGCAGCATCGAGTCGGGCACGGCGTGGGCCACTCCGTCGGCGTCCCAGACGATGGGAAAGGGCTCACCCCAGTAGCGCTGACGACTGAACAGCCAGTCACGCAGCCGGTAGGTCACGGTGGCGGCACCGCTCCCTTGGGACACCAGCCAGGAGATCATCCGCTCCTTGGCCTCGGCGATGGCCAGACCATCCAGACTGATCTCGTCGCTGGCCGAGTTGATCGCAGGTCCCTCGCCGATGAACGCCTCGTCCTCGGGATGGTTCGGGGTGGGCTGCACCGTGCGGATGATCGGGAGGTGGTAGGCGGTGGCGAAGTCCCAGTCACGCTGGTCCTGGCCGGGCACCGCCATGATCGCGCCCGTGCCGTAGCCCATCAGCACGTAGTCGGCCACGAAAACCGGGATCTGGTGGTCGTTCACGGGGTTGGTCGCGAAGGCCCCGGTGAAGACGCCTGACTTGGTCTTGGTGTCGGTCTGCCGCTCGAGATCACTCTTGGTCGAGGCCGCCCGCCGGTATGCCGCAACTGCCGACGCCGGGTCGGCCTCGCCCCCCGTCCAGGCGGGGTCGGTGCCCTCGGGCCAGGACCCCTGGGGCACGATCTGCGCCAAGAGCGGGTGCTCAGGGGCGACCACCATAAAGGTGGCCCCGAACAGGGTGTCCGGACGCGTGGTGAAGACGTCGAGATGGGCGCTGCCCTCGACCCGAGCGACGTCGAAGCTCACCGTGGCTCCGGTGGAGCGGCCGATCCAGTTGCGCTGCATCGCCTTGACCCGTTCGGGCCAGTCGAGACGATCCAGGTCGTCGACCAGACGGTCGGCATAGGAGGTGATGCGCATCATCCACTGGCTCAGGTTGCGGCGGAACACGGGGAAGTCTCCGCGCTCGGTCAACCCCTCGTTGGTGACCTCCTCGTTCGAAACCACCGTGCCCAGCCCGGGGGCCCAGTTCACCGGCGCCGACGAGACGTACGCGAGACGGTAGTCATCCAGGATGTGGGCTCGCTCGACCCTGCTCAGGTCGGCCCAGGCTCGCCCGCTCGGGTTGTCGCGCTCACCGGTCTCGAACTGCTCCGTCAACTCCTCGATCGGGCGCGCTCGACCGGTGCCACCGTCCGGCCGGGGTGCCTGCTCGTCGTACCAGCTGTTGTAGATCTGGGTGAAAATCCACTGGGTCCAGCGGTAGTAGTCCGGGTCGATGGTGGCGAAGCGGCGCCGCGTCTCGTGCCCCAGGCCGAGCTGTCGCCACTGCCGGATGTAGGTCGTCATGTTGGCTTCGGTGGTGGTGCGCGGATGCTGCCCCGTCTGCACCGCGAACTGCTCGGCGGGCAGACCGAAGGCGTCGAAGCCCATCGTGTAGAGGACGTTCTTGCCGACCGTGCGCTGGTAGCGGCAGTAGACGTCGGTGGAGACGAAGCCCAGGGGGTGGCCCACATGCATCCCCGTGCCCGAGGGGTACGGGAACATGTCCATCACCATGAGGTGGCCACGATCCGCGGCCAGGCGCGGATCGTCCGGCTCGGCCCAGGGCCCCGCCGGGTTGGCGGAGCTGAACGTGCCTTCGGCCTCCCACCGGTCCTGCCAGGCGGCTTCGATCTGACCTGCCAACGCCGCCGTATACCGGTGCGCCGGGGTGTCCTCACTCATCTGCTGCGGTGTCCTTGCCCTCGAAGTCTGGGATAGCGGAGACGGAGATACGTGTCAGGGCGCTATCCCGCCGGGATAACGCCCTGTCCACGCCAGCGGTCGGTCGACCGCCAGGAGATCAGCCGAGCTTGGCGGCCTGCTTGGCCATGGCCGATTTCTTGTTGGCAGCCTTGTTGGGGTGCAGCACACCCTTGGTGACAGCCTTGTCCAGCTTGCGCGACGCGTCACGCAGAGCCTGCTGGGTCGCGTCGGCGTCACCGCTGGCGTGGGCGGTGTTGAACTTGCGGATCCAGGTGCGCAGTTCCGACTTGTGCGCGCGGTTGCGCTCGGTGCGCACGGCGTTGGTCTTGACGCGCTTGATCTGCTGCTTGATGTTTGCCACGAAGTGTCTTCCTGCTTGGTCTGACGTGTGTACTTGCGGTGCTGCTCAGGTCTTTCGTCGACGTATGCCGCGGGGCTACGGACGCGACCGCCAACGATACCGCCTGCCCGGCGCATCACCAACCTGCCGGGAACGTATCCTGCGCAGATGTCCCCCAGATCCACCGTCGAGCGCCTCGCCTGGCTCCTGCAGCCCGGCTACATCGTGGGGGAAGTCGCGATCGGGATCGGCCTCGGGATCGCCTACTCCTTCCGTGACGACACCATCAGCGCACTCGGCACCGGGTGCTCCGCCATCGCGCTCGAAGGGTGCTCCTCTCAACCTTGGGCGATGAACGTGGTGTTTATCGGCTTCGGCGCCCTCCAGGCCGCGGGTGCCTGGCACCTGCTGCGCGACCGGACATCACGCCGACATCAGGTCGTGGGAGGGCTGTGGGCGATCGCCGGCTCCTTCTCGATCCTGGTGGGGCTCTTCCCGGTCGACTCGCACCCCGTGGCGCACACCCTGGTCGCCGCGCCCGTTTTCGTGGCTCAACCCTTGGCGATCCTCCTGCATTCTCGCTTGCTCCCACCCTCACCGACGCGGACCGCTGGAATCGTCCTGGGCGCCCTTGCGGTCGCCGGCGCCGGCGTCTTCGGGACCCTGTTGGGCAGTGACCAGTGGGGTGGCCTGGCCGAGCGCGTCGCCATCTGGCCGGCGAAGGTCTGGCTGGCCCTGGCCGCCGCAAGGGCCCTGTCTGGTCGCACGTCTCGCCGCTAGCAGGAACGAGCGGGCCTGCGGGGTCACGGCATCCGCCATACCCCTGAGAGTGGGTGCGTGGTGCCCGGTGGGCCGCGCACTCCAAGTCCGGATGAGGGATCGCTTCCCCGGGCCCTCGACCAGAGTCCACCGCGCGGACGTACGCTGCGCTGATGAAACCGGATGCGGTACTCGTCGGCTGTGGTGACCTCGGTGCCGACATCGGACTGCGCCTGTCCCACCGGGGCCACTCCGTGGTCGCGATCCGGCGGCGCGCCGAACGGGTGCCTGCGCCACTGCTGGGGGTGTCGGCCGACCTGACTCGTGAGACCCCAAGCCTCCCCGACCTCGACCTGAAGTATCTGGTCGTCGCCCTTACGGCGCGTCCCCGGACCGAAGAGGCCTACCGAGCGACCTACGTGGACGGACTCCGTCAGGCCCTTGACGCCCTCGACGATGCCGGCCAGCAGCCCTCGCGGGCAGTGCTGATCTCCTCCACCGGCGTGTTCGGCGTCACGACGCCGAACCCGATCTGCACCGAGGACACCCCAACTCGCCCCAACGATGGGCCCGCTCAGGTGCTGCTGGACGCGGAGCGGCTGTTCTCCTCGCGGGTCCCTCAAGGGGCCATCTTGCGACTGTCCGGCCTCTACGGCCGGGGCCCATCACGGTTGGCCGACCAGATCCGGGCAGGAGACGTCCGCGATCCGCACCGGTGGACCAACCGCATCCATCGCGACGACGCGGCGGCAGCAGCGGTGCATCTGTTGACCCGACCCGAGCCACCAGGCCCTCTGTATCTGGGCACCGACGACGAGCCGGCCCTGATGGGCGACGTAGCGGCCTTCGTCGCTGAACGACTCGACGCGCCAGCGGCTCCCCCTGCGGATCCCGAACAAGGACACGGCAAGCGCATCAGCAACGCGCTACTGCGCCAGAGCGGGTGGACACCCACCTTCCCCACCTTCCGAGAGGGGTATGCGAACTATCCTTAAGCCTGGAAGCCGATCAACCACGAGACCCCGAAGCGATCGGTCACGGAGCCGTCCCAGTCGCCCCAGGGACGCTGCTGCAGGTCGTCGGTCACCGTCCCGCCCTCGCTGAGAGCTTCGAACCAGCCGCGGAGGGTTTCCGGGTCAGCCGTGCCGAGCAGAGCGAAGCGCACTCCCTGCATACTCACCGCCGGTTCGTCTCCCGAGACGTCCGCTCCACCCAGCGCGACCAGACCCGACAGCTCTGCGTGGGCGATCGCGTCGCGTGGTCCGTCGTCCCGGCTGAACTGCTCGTAGGTGAAGAGGCTGAGGTCCCCGCCGAACACCTCGGCATAGCGGGTCAGGGCCTCGCGGGCCGTGCCGGGAAACATGACGTAGGGCTGGAGACCGCTCATTTCCTCACCGTAGGACCGCGCACCGGGTTCCTCAAGCGTGCGAGCCTCATCCGGCTGCCGCCAGCAAGCGCCGAGTATGGGTGGGTATGCTTCGGCGTCCCGCATCTGCGGCCTCCCCCACCCTCAGGACCTCCCATCCCACACGACCTCAGCGCCTCGGACGCCCTCCCGCGTAGCAAGGACGGGAGCCTGCACGTCACGAACGAGCGCTTCAACACGGTCTCCCACCTGGTCGGGGCGTGCTTCGCCCTACTGGGTGCGGGGCTGCTGATCTCACAGGCTGCCGAACAGGGCGATCCGTGGAAAATCGTGGGCATGAGCATCTACGGGCTCTCTCTCATCATGCTCTTCACCACCAGCTCGTTGCATCACGGACTGGACAGCAGCCCGCGCGTCAACGAGGCGCTACGCACGCTCGACTACGACTCGGTCTTCTTTCTTATTGCGGGCACCGTCACGCCGTTGGTCTTGGTGCTGGTCCGCAACACCTACGGGTGGACGGTATTCGGAGCGGTATGGGCTATTGCCATCTCCGGTATCGTGCTGCGGTCGGTATGGCGCCGGGTACCGAAATACATCACCAACACGCTGTATATCTCGCTGGGCTGGTTGACCGTCGCGCTGATCGGCGGCGGCGTGTCCCTGCCCTTCGGGGCGTTGGCGCTCATGGCCGCCGGCGGTCTGGTCTACAGCGTCGGTTTCGTCATCTTCGTCCTCGAACGTCCCAATCCGCTCCCCGGAATCTTCGGGTTTCACGAGGTGTGGCACGCCATGGTGCTGCTGGCCGCTGTGTTGCACTACGTGATGATGTATTTCTACGTGCTTCCTGCCTAGCGCGTCATTCCCGGTTGCGTTCGCGACAGATCATCAGGACCGCCTGCTCCACGGCATACTCCGTGGCCCGGGAGACCGTGTTCCCGGTCCGCAGTCCTCCCTTGATCTCCACGTCCGCGGCCGCCACCGCCGCGATCGCTCGCCCGAGACGGATGCCGTCCCCCCCCGGCGCCCCCCCACGCCCCGGGTGGCCCGGCCCCCGCGCCCTACCCCGGGCCTTTGCCCCCGCCCCGGCGCGCGCCCGGCCCGCGGCCCCCACCCGGCCCCCCGGACCC
>JBBSQA010000016.1:0-51841 GCA_038258285.1 Actinomycetales bacterium
ACACCTCCGCGTCCATCTTCGACGCGAAGGTATGTGGAGCGGCATGCCGGGCCAGGTCCGGACCGTAGTAGCTGGCCTGCCACCGCTTCGAGGGTAGCTTTCGAATGTTCCCAAAACCACGCCGACTCATCACTCGCTCCCTCGATTTCGTGCAACATACGTGCAACAAGGGTGGCGCTTTATGTCACTTTGTGTCAATGACTGACCACGGGCCTCAATGCGCTTGCGCGGATATAACCGCTGGTCAGAGGCGTGTTTTGCCTGGTCAGAATGAGAGCTGGCGAGGGGACTCGAACCCCTAACCCCCTGTTTACAAGACAGGTGCGCTACCGATTGCGCCACGCCAGCCAACCGTGACTTGAAGTCACGGCAGCGAGATTCTACCGTCCGGACAAGGAACGCCCGGCCGACCCCAAGGGCCGACCGGGCGTCCAAGAGGCAGTGTCAGTGAGCGTTGCCCGCCAACATCGTCTTGCCGATGTACTGGCCCTCACCGATCTTCAGCCAGCCGTTGTCCCACTCACCGGTCACGGCGGTGCCACGGTCGACCTTGTCGATGACGGCGTTGTCGTAGCTGGGACCCGAGCGCACGTAGGCGCGGATGTCCGCAGTGACGTACTGGGTCACGGTGCCCGAGGCAGCCGGAGCAGACGATGCCACTGCGCCACCGACCGCGCTGGAGGACAGCACGGTGTTGCCGATGTAGCGGCCTTCACCGATCTTGACCCAACCGTTGACGACGGGGCCGCTGACCTGGGTGCCGCGAGCAGCGCTGTCGATGACGGCGTTGTCGTAGCTCGGGCCGGAGCGGACGTAGGCCGAAACGTCAGCGCTGACGTAGCGCGTCACGGGGCCGGAGGTCACCTGCTGCGGCGCGGGGGCCGCAGACTGGGTGGGCGCGGACGGCGCGGGAGCGGACTCCTGCTTCGGTGCCGACTGCTGCGGAGCGGACTGCTCGACGGGCGCCGATGCACGCTCGGTGCCACGGCTCGACGACGCGCCACCGTTGGCGCGGGTCAGACCGGCCTCGATGGAGCAGCTGGGCCAGGCGCCGGGGCCCTGGCCGTCCAGCACGCGCTGCGCGATGGTGATCTGCTGGGACTTGCTGGCGAGGTTGGCGGTCGAGGCGTAGGCGCCTCCGCCGAAGCCGGACCAGGTGGAAGCGGAGAACTGCAACCCGCCGTAGTAGCCGTTGCCGGTGTTGATGCTCCAGTCACCACCGGACTCACAGGCGGCGACACGATCCCACACGCTGTCGGCCTGGGCGGCGGGGGCGCTGAGAGCGAAGGTGCCGACGACGACGGCGCCAACCATTGCGAGAGCGCTGGCGCCACGGGCCATCACGGGCTTGCGGGCAGCACGGTGCTTGCTTTGAATGGTCATCAGGGAAGGGTCCTTTCGAAAACACATCTTCGAGGTCACGAATTGATAACGGTACGGGCCTTGGGCGCAGCATCCAAACGCGGTCGCACCGCCCTGCTCAGCCTCCCTATCCCGCAACCAGATTGAGCCGCTGCCGATCAGACCGGACGGCTGGACAGCACCGCCGACCCGATGTATTTGCCGGAGTCGATCTTCAACCACCCGTTGGACAGGGTGCCGGTCACCTTGGTGCCACGCCGCTCGGTGCCCACCACGCGATAGCCCATTCCCGGGCCGGAGCGGACGTAGGCAGCCGACCGTGCGCTCACATACCGCGTCGTGTTGCCGACCGACGGGCTGCTTGAGCCGCCGATGGGAACGCTGGAGAGCACGTAGGACGAGATGTACTTGCCGCCGGACAGCCGCAGCCACCCGTTCGACAAAGAGCCCGTGACCTTGTCGCCACGATCCTGCGTTCCGACGATGCCGTAGTTCAGGCCCGGGCCTGAGCGCACGTTCGCCGACGTGTTCGCCGAGACGTAGCGGGTGACCGAGGTGGACGGGGCCCCTGATCCACCGGAGCCCCCCACCGAGCTGGTCGAAAGCACGACCGAGGAGATGTAGCGACCGCTCGACAGGCGCAGCCACCCGTTCCTCAGCGTGCCGGTCACGCGGTCACCGCGGTCCGAGGTCCCGACGACGCGGTAGCTCAAGCCGGGCCCGGAGCGCACGTTCGCCGACGTGTTCGCGGAAACATAGCGGGTGACCGTGGCGCCCGTCTCGGGGCTGGTGCTGCCGCCCCCAGGCTGGGCGTTGGGGTCGGCTCCGCCGTTGGAACGGGTCAATCCGGCCCGAACCGAGCACACCGGCCAGGCGCCAGGGCCCTGCGCGGACAGCACGCGACGAGCGACCGCGATCTGCTCCGCCTTGCTGGCTCGGTGGGCGTAGGAGGCGTACTCCTGCCCGCCGTAGGCAACCCATGTCGGCTGGTAGAACTGAACGCCGCCGTAGTAGCCGTTACCGGTGTTGATGCTCCAGTTGCCACTGGACTCGCACGCTGCGACGCGGTCCCAGACGTCGGCGGCCAGAGCCGCAGGAGCCGTGACCCCTATAGCGCCGATAGCCGCAGCACCGGCCACCGTGAAGGTGGTCAGACGACGTGCCCATCCCGAGCGACGCCGGGCCGTGCGGGCATCCTGGTGCATACCTTGAACGGTCATGAATGTGGTCCCTTCGCGTTACGCGTCCGATAACAATTTCGTAACGGTACCCGCGATTTATCACACGTCAAGGCGTGGGGTCAGTTGCGAAAGATGCCCTGACCTGGGATCTGAGGGGAGATGCGGTCGATCAAGGGCGCATCCCCCGAAGGATTCGGCCACCACGACACGGGTTGCCCGTCCAGCACCGCCCACACCCCGAGCGCCACGGCCGCGACCGTCAGGAACGTCAGGATCAACTGGGTCGGCAGGCCGGGTGGCAAGGCCGCCCGGATCAGGGTGCGGGTGCCCCGTCGCATGGACACACTGGCCGGTCCCCACCAACCGATCAGCGCGCCGAGTGCGGACCCGGCCGCGATCGGGATCGGGTCCTCCACCGACGTGGCGAGGTCCATCCCGACACTCATGCCGACGCTCGTCGTGAAGGCCGCGGTGACGGCGACCCCGAGCGGCAGGAGGAGCCACAGCAGCGACATCAACGTCGCCGGGATCAGTCTCAACGGAGCGGCCAGCAACGTCATCGGGATGTCACTACGTCGCAGCCCTGCCTCGTGCCGGCGCATCACCAGGCCGGTCATCGACCGGTCGATCCAGCGGGTCAGCACCGACCAGAGCCCGATCAGCAGCCACGCCAACATCGGCGCCAGAGTGCAGAGCGAAACGAACACCGCCCACAGCGTCAGGATCGTGCCGGTCCGCATCGGTCTCCCGATGCGCGGATCCCCCTGAGCCCGAGGGTATGCCGCTCCGGGGTTGGGCTGCTGCCCAGGACCGCCGGCATACGGCTGGGCCTGTCCCGGTGGCCAGTTCTGCGGGCCGCCCTGGCCTTGCGAAGGGGGGTAGGGACCTTGTCGCGGCGGGCCTGATGGGGCCGGCGCGGGGCCGGAGCCCCTGTAGCGCTGGGACGGGTAGGCCTCGTGATGGGGATAGGCCTGCGGCTCGCGGTATGCCGGCGCACCGGAAGGATTGTCGGCCCGGCGAGGCGGAGCCTGAGGGGCCACCTGGGTGTGGGCGATCGGCTGGGCGCGGGTCGGGTCCTGCACCGGCGCCATCCGCGTCGCGTCTGCCTCGCCCTGATGTGTGGAACGGGTCGCGGGTGAGGGGGTAGCAGCGTGGGCCGTCGCCCCGCTGGCCACCCCCGCAGCGGCCCCTGCCGCTCCCAGACCAGCCACGGTGCGTGCGGCCGTCAGCGAGCGCTGGGTCATGGCCTCGGTCACGGGGCGGTGGGCGGCGTACATCTGCATGGCCGCCATCACCTCGGAGGCCTCCGGTCGCTTGCGGGGATCGGGGTCCAACGCGGCCAGCAGCAGCGGTCGCAGTTGCTCGTCGACTCCGTCAAGCTTGGTCCGGCCGCGCACGACGCGGTCCAGCACCACACTCATCGGTCCGTTGCCGAACGGCGGTGCGCCGCTCGCGGCGAAGGAGAGCGTCGCGGCCCATCCCCACCAGTCGGTCGCCCGCGTCACCGAGCCGCCCTCAACCACCTCAGGGGAGAGATAGCCCGGCGTGCCCATCACCATCCCGGTCATCGTCAACCGGGAGTCGTCGGCGACCTGGGCGATGCCGAAGTCGATCACCACCGGGTCGTCCCCCACCATCAGCACGTTGCCCGGCTTGAGGTCCCGGTGGACGATCCCCACGTCATGGATCGCGGCCAACGCCTCGGAAAGACCCTCGCCCAGGCGCACCAGTGCCTCCGGCCCCAACGGCCCCTGCTCGGCGACCACAGCGTCCAACGGCGCCCCGGGCACATACTCCGTCACGATGTAGGGCGCCGGCCCGTCCACGTCCGCGTCCAGCACCGCGGCCACGCGTGGGTGATGGACCCGTGCCAGCGTGTCGACCTCACGCCTCAGTCGCGCCCGTGCATTCTCGTCGTGGGCGATGTGTGGTCGCAGCACCTTGATCGACACGTCTCGTCCGTCGCTGAACTCCGAGCGCCAGACCACACCCATACCCCCTTCGCCCAGGCGGGGGCCGAGCACGTAGGGACCGACCCTGCGCTCTCCCTGACCGCCGGACTCAACGGGCAACTCTTGGCTCACGTGTTCCACCGTATGCGCTCTGACTCCTCGATTGGGGGAGACGGGCCAATGGCCGTCGCCTACTGTCTTCAGGACAGACGGTTGAGGAGGCCCAATGGTTTCATCGCCTCACGGCGCCGACTTGGTTATCGCGGCCAATCGGCTGCCGGTGGATCGAGTGCTGCACGAAGACGGAAGTGTCCAATGGCGCACCAGCCCCGGGGGTCTGGTCAGTGCCATGGAGCCGGTCATGCGGGCGCGCCACGGCGCCTGGGTGGGATGGGCCGGTGAGACCGGCGGCACCGACGAGCCCTTCAAGACCGAGGAAGGACTGTCGCTGCACCCGGTCGTGCTGGACGCGGTCGAGGTGAGCGCCTACTACGAAGGCTTCAGCAACACCACCTTGTGGCCGATCTACCACGACGCGATCACCGACCCGGAGTTCCACCGAAGCTGGTGGGCCACGTACCGCACGGTCAACGAACGCTTCGCCCAGACCATCGCCGAGGTCGCTGCCCCGCGGGCCACCGTCTGGGTCCACGACTACCAGCTGCAGCTCGTGCCTGCGCTGCTGCGCGAGCTGCGACCCGACGTGCGGATCGGCTGGTTCAACCACATTCCCTTCCCCCCGGTGGAGCTGTTCGCCCAGCTTCCATGGCGCGCGGGGCTGCTGCGCGGCCTGCTCGGAGCGGACTTCCTGGGCTTCCAGAAGGGCAGTGACGCCAGCAACTTCGTCCGGGCCTGTCGCACCCTGATCGGGGCCACGTCCAAAGGTGAGGTCATCACCTGGCAGGGCGCTGACGACGACTACCTCGGCTCCGCTCCACGCACGGTGCGGGCCGCAGCCGTCCCTATCTCGGTCGACTTCGGCAGCCTGGAGGATCTGGCCATCTCTCCTGAGGTTCGTGAGCGCGCCCAGTCCATCAGGGCCTCCCTGGGGAACCCGAAGGTGGTCATGATGGGGGTGGACCGCCTCGACTACACCAAGGGGATCAGGCACCGGCTGCGGGCGATCTCCGAGCTGCTCGACGACGGCGCCATCGACCCCGGGGAGGTGTCCATGGTGCAAGTCGCCACCCCGAGCCGCGAGCGCGTGGAGGCCTACCGACGGCTTCGGACCCAGGTCGAAGGCATGGTCGGACGGATCAACGGCGAGTACGCCAACATCGGTCAGACCCCGGTGCACTACCTGCACCACAGCTATCCGCGCGAGGAGATGGCGGCGCTGTTCCAGGTGGCCGACATCATGCTGGTCACTCCGCTGCGGGACGGCATGAACCTGGTGGCCAAGGAGTATGTCGCGGCCCGGCACGACCTCGGTGGCGCGCTCGTGCTGAGCGAGTTCGCCGGAGCTGCAGAGGAGCTGGGGTCGGCCTACACCTGCAACCCCCACGACATCGTCGGCATGAAACGCACGATCCTGCGGGCTATGCACGACGAGGTGGGTCCTCGTCGGCGCCGAATGCGCACCATGCGTCGACGAGTCCGGAGCCACGACGTCCACGCCTGGGCGTCCACCTATCTGGACGCTCTGGCGCACGCTCCGGACAAGCCCCCGCGCTAGTAGAGTGCGAGCGCCCTAACCTCTCATCCAGCCCGGTGGCCCGGCCCCGGCGCGAGACGTGGAAGAAGCCCGATGTGAACGATGCGCTGCGCGCGGTGTTGGCCCCCCTGGGTGGCGTCGGCCACCTGCTGATCGGCGTGGACTTCGACGGCACCCTGGCGCCGCTGGCCGACGAGCCGATGGACGCCGAACCGGTCTCCGGGGCCATGCCTGCACTGCATGCGCTCGCCGAGCTAGAGGGGGTGACGGTGGCTCTGGTGTCCGGCCGGGCCCTCAGCTCGCTGCGGCAGCTGAGCGCGGCCGAGGACTCGATCGTGCTGATCGGCAGCCACGGGGCCGAGTCGTCCCGGGCCGAGGACATCGCCCTGGACGCCGACGAGCAGGAGCGCTTCGACCACCTCGACCATGAGCTTCAGGACCTCCTGCGCGAGCATCCCCAGGCACGCATCGAGCGCAAGCCTACGGCGCTGGTCCTGCATACCCGGGGTATGCCGAAAGGCGCCGCCCGCGCGGCCACCTCCGCCGTCGTGGACCTCGTCGAGCACCGCGACGGGGTGACGATCGTCTGCGGCAAGGACGTTGTCGAGATGGCGGTCACCCAAGCCGACAAAGGGGCGGCGCTCCTCGACCTCGCGACGTCGGTGGGTGCCGACGTCATCGTCTACGCCGGCGACGACGTCACCGATGAGCACGCCTTCGCCGAGCTGCGCGGTCAGGACATCAGCGTCAAGGTCGGCCCCGGTGAGACGGCCGCCCGCTACCGCGTCACGAACGAGCACAGTGTCGTGGTGATGTTGGAGATCCTGTGGGCGGTGCGAGCGGCCGCGCTGCTGCCCAAGCAGACCTAGCCTGCAGCGTTGGGGTGCGCTAGGTTAAAGGAAGTCTTGGCAGCGCCGCCACGATTCGTCATGGCCTCAGGTCCCCCGATTCAGGCGCAGTCTCAGGACTGCTGATCGGCACCCGCCGACAGGGCACCCTTTACAACGGATCGTCCGGCACGTACCTGCCGGTGAAGGAGTAGAAGGCTCATGGCAACAGTAACGCTCGACAACATCGTCCGGATCTATCCCGGGGCGGATTCCCCCTCGGTGACGGACCTGTCCATCGACATCGAAGACGGTGAGTTCCTCGTCCTCGTCGGCCCCTCCGGCTGCGGCAAGTCCACCAGCCTGCGCATGCTCGCCGGGCTTGAAGAGGTCAACCGCGGGCGCATCCTGATCGGCGACAAGGACGTCACCTCCCTGCCCCCCAAGGACCGCGACGTCGCGATGGTCTTCCAGAACTACGCGCTGTACCCGCACATGACCGTGGCCGACAACATGGGCTTCGCGCTGAAGATCGCCGGTGTCAACAAGACCGAGATCCGCGAGCGCGTTGAAGAGGCCGCCAAGATCCTGGACCTCACCGAGTTCCTCGACCGCAAGCCGAAGGCCCTCTCCGGTGGTCAGCGTCAGCGTGTGGCCATGGGCCGTGCGATCGTGCGCTCCCCCCAGGTGTTCCTGATGGACGAGCCGCTGTCGAACCTGGACGCCAAGCTCCGCGTGCAGACCCGCACGCAGATCGCCTCGTTGCAGCGTCGTCTCGGTGTCACCACCGTCTACGTCACGCACGACCAGGTCGAGGCCATGACCATGGGTGACCGTGTCGCTGTACTGAAAGACGGCTTCCTGCAGCAGTGCGACCCGCCTCGCCGTATGTACGACCACCCGGACAACGTCTTCGTCGCTGGCTTCATCGGCTCCCCCGCGATGAACCTGATGGAGCTGCCCGTGGCCGACGGTGGCATCAAGTTCGGCGAAGGTGTCTTCTCGGTCGACCGTGACGTGCTGGCCAAGGCCGGCGACACGGTCATCGCCGGTGTGCGTCCGGAGGACCTTGAGATCGACGACAGCGGTCGCGGCCTCAAGGTCGAGATCGACCTCGTCGAAGAGCTCGGTGCGGACGCATACGTCTACGGCGAGCTGCCGGGCGCCAAGGCGACCGACAAGCCCTTCATCGCTCGTGTCGATGGCCGCACCCCGCCGAAGAAGGGCGAGACCGTCCACTTCGCCCCGAAGATGGACCACATCCACCTCTTCAACACCGAGACCGGTCTGCGCATCAACGACTGACGAGCTCAACCCTCAGGTATGCCGTCCGCTCCCCCGAGCGGGCGGCATACCTGTGTCTGGGGAAGGTTTCGGGGCCGGACCTCCTCGATGCGCTGCCGACCGATATCCCTCACCCCTCTCGCGCGTTCACTTCTGGGGCGAGTGCTGCCTGATCAGCCGCCATCGGCCCCACGAACGGGCGCACGACCTCGAGGATGGCGCTATAGGCCGGGTCAGGAGCCGTTCGGCCTGGCCACCGGGGCGGTCGAGTTGCGCAGGACCAGCTCGGGAGCGAAGAGATACTCGCGGTGCTCGACGACCTCACCCGCGATCTCTTCCAGGATGGACGTCACAGCGGCCTGGGCCATCCCCATCACGTCCTGACGGATGGTGGTCAGCGGCGGGTCGACGAACCCGGCCAGCGGGAAGTCGTCGGAGCCGATGACCGAGATGTCGCGGGGCACGTCGTAGCCGCTCTGTCGTGCGGCACGGATCACGCCGAGCGCCATCAGGTCCGATCCACAGACGACCGCCGTGACGTCTTTGGCGAGCAGCGACAGCCCCGCAGTCACTCCACCCTCGATGGAGAACAGGGTGGTCTGGATCAAGGACTGCACCTCCTCGACCGACAACACGTCCTTCATCGCCTCGTGGAAGCCCTCGATCCTGCGCTGGACCGGCACGTATCGGGTGGGACCGGTCGCGAAACCGATGCGGGTGTGCCCCAGATCGCGCAGATAGCGGATGGCACGGTGCATCGAGGTGCGGTCGTCGTGGGAGATGAAGTGGGCCTCGATGTCGGGCCGCCAGCCGTTCACCAGGACGATCGGCAGCCCCTGCTCACGCAGCCGGAGGTAGCGCTCGACGTCCGCCTTCGTGTCGGCGTGATAGCCGGAGACGAAGATGATGCCGGAGACTCCGCGGGCCAGCAGCATCTCGACGTACTGGTCCTCGTGGACGCCGCCAGGGGTCTGGGTGCAGAGGACGGGCGTGTAGCCCGCCGCCGCCAGATGGGTCTCCAAGGTCTGGGCGAACAACGGAAAGAACGGATTGGTCAGTTCGGGCGTCAACAGCCCGACCAGGCCGGCGGTATGCCGCCGTAGCTTGCTCGGACGTTCGTAGCCGAGCACGTCAACCGCCGTCAGCACTGACTGCCGGGTGGCGGCCGCCACCCCGGGACGCTCGTTGAGCACCCGGCTGACCGTGGCCTCACTCACCCCCGCGTAGTCGGCGAGGTCGGACAGCTTGCCGTTCATCGTGAAGCCCTCCTAGACCTGTGAGGCCCAGCAGGGCAGAGGTGGCTCCCACAGCCACACCCGAACTGTAGGGCCTTCGGACGGTAGGGTCACACCCTTTTCGTCGACCTCGATGGAGGGACCGACCAGGCGGCGTCCGGTGTCGATCCCGGTCAGGCTCGCCGAGGAGAGGTGGATCGGTGGGTGCGCAGCACGTGCGATGTGCACGAGCGCGGTGCCGCTGGGGTGCTCCCGCAGGAATACCATCGCGTCCTCCTCGGTATGCAGCCAGCGCAGGCCCCCCGAGTGCAGCGCCGCAGTCGACCGGCGGGCCGCGATCAGGCCTCGGTAGGTGTCCAACGTCCGATCGTCCCAGCGAGCGGGGTCGCAGCCCTGAGCCGACCAGGGCATGGGACGACGGCCGTCCTCGCCGAAGTCACCCGGCATACCGATCTCGTCGCCGTAGGTCACCATCGGGATGCCGGGCATCGTGAACAGCAGACCGGCAGCCACCGCCACCAGGTCAGGGTCGTCGCCGACGAGGGTCCGGACCCGGGTGGTGTCGTGCGAGCCCAGCAGGGTGAAGGAGTGCACCGTCGTCCGCCAGGGGACGATCGCCGCGAAATCCCGCATCGTCTCTACGACCAGGCCACCGCCCAGACGGGGCACCCGCACCGGGGAGCCCAGGAACTTCGGTGAGAAGGCTTCGTCACGCAGCCAGGTCCAGAGGGGACGTGTGAAGCCGGAGTAGTTCATCACTCCGTGCCAGCCATCACCGATCGCGTCGCCGCTGTGGTCATGCGTGTGCTCAGCGATCAGCAGCGGCTCACACCCCCGTTCCTCCCCCACCTCGTCGACGGCCCGGCGCACCTCACGTGCGACCTCGTGAGCCACATCGATGGCGCGGTGGCGCCCGGTCATGTTCGCGACGTCGACGCGCCACGCGTCGATGCCCTGGGCAGGGCCGAGCCACCGCCGGATCACCGAGTCCTCCTGGGCGAACATGGCAGCCCGCAGCGCCAGGTTGGTGTGGTCGAGCTTGGGCAAGCTGCCGACGCCGAGCCAGCACACGTAGCCATCGTCACGGTCGGCTTGGTCGTGGCGGACGAACCAGTCCGCCTGGCTCGAGGCCGGCTCGGCGCGTGCGGCCACGAACC
The DNA here is from genome assembly GCA_038258285.1 of Actinomycetales bacterium. Taxonomy (GTDB): domain Bacteria; phylum Actinomycetota; class Actinomycetes; order Actinomycetales; family Dermatophilaceae; genus Ornithinicoccus. Next base: position 10,653 of record JBBSQA010000016.1, read on the forward strand.
AGTCGTGTTCCTCACCGGTGTGGTTGGTCGTGATGTCTCCCATCACCACAAGCCCGCGTTCGTGAGCGCCTCGCTGCAGATCCAGCAACGCACCGGTGCCACCGAGAACGGGGTCCACCTCGTCGAAGGAGACGGCGTCATAACGATGGTTGGAACGGGCCGGGAAGAACGGAGTCAGGTAAACGACGGTGGCGCCTAGCTGCTCGACGTGATCCAGGTGTTCGGCCACTCCGCGCAACGTGCCGCCGAAAACCTGCTGCGGGCCACGCTGGCCGCTCAGGTCCACGTCGTCGTCCCACACAGCGGGATGGGCCCACACCGGCAGGTCCGTGCGCGGTCCACCGGCCACCTCAGGCTCCACGGAGGCGTCTCGCGCGAAGCGGTCGGGGAAAATCTGATAGACGATCGACCCCGGCGCCCACTGCGGCGGCGGAGCGAACGTCACCAGCCGGAAGTCGGCGGCATCGGGCACGTCACGGTCGTGGACCCCGCTGCCATTGACCCATTGGTATGCCGCAAGGACGCTCCCGTCTCCCGGCTCACCCGAGCGCGACCGCCCCAGCAGGAACCGGTAGTTTGTGACCGGGTTGTGGCAGCGCACCTCGGCCTGCCACCACTGGTCTTGGCCTTCATCGTCCGGCCCTTCGTCGTCCTGTCCGCCCGGTCCCTCGATCCGGTACGCCGACACGAACTCCTGCTCACCGTCCGGAGCGAGGCGGACGTGGACCTCATCCACCGCGCTAGGCACCGGCACCCGTAATCGCACCTGGACGACGTCGCCCAGCGCCGGGGTCTGTGTGCTGACGTAGAGCGGCGACCCGTCATGGTGGGGCCGGTCGATCCAGTCGTTCGCCACTACTTCACGGAACCGCTGGTCAGGCCGCCCACCAACTGCTTCTGCAGGGCCAGGTAGACCAGAACGACCGGGATGGAGGCGATCAAGGCACCGGCTACGAACTGCCCGAAGAGGGCGTTCCGGTCGGCCTCCCGGGTGGCGTAGAGGCCCACCGCCAGGGTCTGCTCGCTGACGTCCGTCAGGAAGATGCTGGCCAACAGGAACTCACCCCACAAACCGACGAAGGCCAGGATCGCGACCGTGGCCAAGATGGGGCTGACCAGGCGGAGGATGACCGTGAAGAAGATCCGGGCGTGCGAGGCTCCGTCGAGCATCGCGGCCTCGTCGAGGCTGGTCGGCACGGTGTCGAAGTAGCCTTTGAGGAGCCAGATGTTGGACCCCATCGCGCCGCCGAGATAGACCAGGGTCAGGCCGGCGAGCGTGTTCAGGCCCAACTGCGGGATGATCTCGCCGATGTTGGCGAAGGTGATGTAGAGCGCCACGAAGGCCAGCAGCGCGGGGAACATCTGCGCGAGCAGCACGATCAGCAGGCCGGTGCGCCGTCCCTGCCACCGCAGGCGGGAGAAGGCGAACGCCGCGCAGGCACCGAGGAAGACCGTGAAGGTGGTGGCGAAGAGGCAGATGATCATCGAGTTGCGGAACCACGTCCAGAACGGACGGGCCGGGTCGTTGAACAGGTCGATGAAGTTCTGCACGCCGGGGTTGCTCGGGATCAGCGACGAGCTCTGGAGCGTGCCGGTGTTGTTGAAGGCCGAGGACACGATGAACAGGATCGGGAACAGCGCGTAGACGAGGGCCAGGATGGCCAGGGCATGTCGCCACCACACTCCGGAGAAGCGAGCGCGCTCAGGCGTGATGTCGTGATCTGCGCGGCCCCCACGGTTCTCCAGTTGCGTGTTCGACAGGCTGCTGGTGGGGTCTTGAGGTGCCTGGGTCATGTCAGTTCACGTCCTCGAGAGCGGCGGTCCGTTTGAATCCCTGGTAGCTGATGACCGCGACCAGGATGAAGATGAAGACCGAGATAGCTGACGCGAAGCCGAAGTTCGGTGAGACCCCGCCCAACGCCAACCGGTACGCCAGCGTGATCAGCAGGTCGGTCGAGCCGATGGAAGCCTGGCCGCCGGTGAAGGGGCCGCCCTCGGTCATCAGGAAGATCAACCCGAAGTTGTTGAAGTTGAAGGCGAACGACGCGATCATCAGCGGCCCGACGGCCACCAGGAGCAGCGGCATGATCACTGAGCGAACGGTGCGGGACCAGCTGGCTCCGTCGATGGCGGCGGCTTCCTTGACGTCGTCGGGGATGGCCTGCAGCGCCCCGGTGCAGACGATGAACATGTAGGGCCATCCCAGCCAGAGGTTGGTGATCAAGATCGCGACCTTGGCCCAGAAGGGGTCACCCAGCCAGTTGATGGTCAACCCGGTGATGTCGTTGATCAGCCCGAAGTCGGTGTTGAACATCGAGGCCCAGATCAGTGCGGTGACGTAGATGGGCAGGGCGTAGGGAAGGATCAACAGCGATCGATAGAGCCCCTTGCCCTTGAGCCTGGGGTCGTTGAACAGCAGGGCCAACAACATCCCGAGCACGAAGGTCGAGAGCACCGAGATCACGGCGAACGCCGTGTTCCACGCGAACACACTGAGCAGGCCGCTGCGCAGGGTGGAGTTGGTCAGCGCGTTGGTGTAGTTGTCCAGCCCCACGTTCGTGCGCCAGCCCTGGGCCAACGGTCTGCCCTCCCCCTCCTGCGGCACGAACTCCGCGTCATCACCCTCCACATACACCGTGCCGCTGCTGCTGTCGGTCAGCGTGCCACTGGCTTCGTCGTAGGTGATCGTGGCCTCACCGATGAAGGCTTCGGACAGGCCCACCTGCTTGATTCCCCCTGTGTCCGTCGGCACAGCGAAGTCGGCGAGGTCCTGGGCCCGGTCGTTGACCTGGGTCGCGCTCAACGGTTCGTAACCCTCGGCCGAAAGGATGCGCCCCGCGGGGTTGGTCTCGACAGTCGCCGGGTCCAACGGCTCGCTCAGGCCCTCGCTATCCCCGGCGTAGAAGGTGCCGTCGGGGGTGGTCAAGAGATAGATCGGATCGCCGAGCAACGGGTCCTGCCCCTCAGCCACTGCGATGTTCAGCGCGTACCGGTCGGAGCCATCCACCTGACGCACGGAGTTGGCTTCGATCGAGGCGATGGCTTCTTCCTTGGTCCCCAGGTGGCCCGAGCCGTAGTTGGTGAACGAGATGCCCACCGTGTACATCAGTGGCCAGATCTGCAGTGCCAGCAGCAAGATGGTGCCGGGCAGCAGGTACTTGGCCGGGATCAACCCCTTGGACGCGTAGATCGCGACGACGCAGAGCGCGACGAACCCGACCAACACCACCATCATCCAGAAGCCCTGCTCGACCAGGCGTTGGACGACCAGCGCCGCCCCGGCGACGACGGCTGCCAGCAGCAGCCACTTGACGGCCAGCACCCACCACGGGGCGCCTTGACGGAACTGGACGGGTGACTCGGCTCGGACGCGCTTAAGCTCGGCGTCGACCTCGGCGGGATGGGACATCATTGTCTCCAGGTATGCGGACGGGCAGGCGGGAAGGGATGACCCTGGCTGGCCGCCGTCGCAGGCGACCAGCCAGGGTCCTGATCAGCACACGGACGCCACCGAAGACGCCCGCCTGATCACTCGATGTTGCTGGTGATTTCCGTCTGGGCCGTGCCCATCCGCTTGCTCGGGTCGGAGCCCTCGATGATGTCGACTTCGGCCACGCCCAGCGGTCCCCAGACGGCGTTCATCGCGGGGATGTTCGGCATCGGCTGTGCGCCCTCGCCAGCCTCAGCCAGCGCTGCGATGTCTGCGCTGTCGCCAGAGACCGCGTCAAGCGTCTCCTGCAGGGCGGGCGGACGACCGCCGGCCTCGAACATCGCCATCTGGAAGTCTGCGGTGGGGACGTAGGCGTTGACGAACTCTTGGGCCAAGGTCGGGTTAGCAGCATCGGCCGAGACGTAGAACATCTGCACGCCCAGGAACGGCACCGGAACGCCACCGTCCTCGAACTCGGGGATGGGGCTGATCTCGTAGTTGATCCCGGCATCCTGGATGGCCGGGATCGACCACGGGCCGGTCACGAAGAACGGCGACTGGCCTTCGGTGAACAGAGACTCTGCGGTCGGAACGTCGATACTGGCGTTCAGCGCGCCCGCCTCGCCCAACATCGCGATCTTCTCAGCACCCTGGACGGTCTCCGGCGAGTCGAGGATGACGTCGTTGGGGTCGAACCCGCCTTCGGGAAGCGTGGCGAAGATGCCTCCCCCGTACGCCGCGAGGTAGGGGAAAGCGTGGTAGGCGTCACCCGGCTGGCCGACGGGGGTCACCATCGGGGCCTCGGCGTCCCCGGCGTCCACGAGGTCGGTACCGATGCTGATGAGCTCTTCCATCGTGGCGGGTACGTCAGCGGCCATGTCGACGTTGCGGATCAGCGCGAGGTTCTCGGTGGAGTAGGGCACGCCGTAGATCTGCCCGTTGAACTTGGTCGCTTCCATCGACTCCGGGGTGAACGACGACTCGACATCGCTGGACATCTGGATGGGCTCGACCGTGCCGTCCTGGACGAGCTCGCCGAGCCAGTCGTGGGCGCCGATGATGATGTCCGGGCCCTGACCGACGTTGGTGGCGTCCTTGAACTGCTGCCTCGTGTCGGTGGTGACCTGGACCTTCGCCGTGATGCCGAACTCCTCACCGAACTGGTCGGCATACTCCTGCACGACAGGTGCCCGGATGTTGTCCGTCCAGATGACCAGGTCCGCGCTCTCGTCGCGCTCCGGCGCCTCGGTCGATACGGCTTCGTCCTCCGCGACCACTGCCGTGTCGTCTGCGGCGTCGTCCTGCGTGGCCTCACCGCCGCTGTCACTTCCGCACGCTGAAAGCAGGAACGCTGCCCCGGTGATTGCTGCCAACCCTGATAGACGCTTCATGAGCAGTTCTCCTTTGAACATGCTGGGGACCTGTCGTCCCAATGACGGAGGTCGGGGCAGGCCTGCTGCCACGGTAGATAAGTTGTAGCACTCTTGCAGATGGTCTGCAAGAGTTTGCGAAGTCGTGACGTTGACAACCCATCGGCACTGCAAACTGTTTCCTGTCGCCGCAACCAAACCGGACGTGCTCCTCGTGAGCGCGTTGGTGCGGCGGGTGCTGACTGATCAGGGAGCACCCGCCCCAAAAGCCACCACTGGAGCCACAACGACAAGCTCTCCCCGGCTTCGACCGACGTGCCAGGGAACCATGCCGAGCACCCGCCCCGATTAGGCTGTCGGAATGGCACTCGACATCTCGGCCGCGCGGCCTGATCCGGCACTGTTGGATCTGCCGTGGGAGGTGCCGCTGGAGGAGTGGCCCGAGAGTCATCTCGCCGCTCTCCCCCGAGGGATCTCGCGCCACGTCGTGCGCTTCGTCAAGATGTCGGGTCGCGTGGTGGCGATCAAGGAGATCAAAGCCGACCTCGCCCGCCGGGAGTACGACACCCTGCGCATGCTGCGCCGCCTCGATCAGCCCGCCGTCAAGCCGTTGGCCGTCATCTCGGGTCGCACCGACGTGAACGGTGATCCGTTGGACGCCTGTTTGGTGACCCGGCACCTGAGGTTCTCCCTGCCCTACCGGGCCATCTTCAGCCAGCGTATGCAGCCGGACACCGCGCGCCGCGTGCTGGACGCGTTGGCGGTGCTTTTGGTCCGGCTGCACGTCAACGGCGTGTTCTGGGGCGACGTGTCGTTGTCCAACACCCTTTTTCGCCGCGACGCCGGCGATTTCGCCGCCTACCTCGTGGACGCTGAGACGGCGTCGATCTATCCCCAGCTCAGTGACGGCCAACGGGCCCACGACCTGCAGATCGCCTACGGCAACCTGGCCGGGGAACTGATGGACCTCGAGGCCGGTGACCTGCTGGACGAGACCATCGACCCGGTCGAGACGGCCAACCGGATCATGCACCGCTACGAGCTGCTGTGGAAGGAGCTCACCGCCCCGGAGCGCTTCGAGAGTGGTGACCGCTGGCGGGTGGAGGAACGCATCTCCCGGCTGAACAACCTCGGCTTCGACGTCGACGAGCTCGCCATCACCACGGATATCGACGGCACCCATATCCAGATCCAGCCCAAGGTCGTCGACGCCGGCTACTACTCACGCCGGATGATGTCACTGACCGGGCTGGACGTGCAGGAGAACCAAGCCCGCCGGCTGCTCAACGACCTCGACTCCTACCGCGCGGCGATGGACCGGCAGAACGACGACGAAGCCCAGGTCGCACACGACTGGCTGTCCAGGATCTACGAACCGGTCACCCGGACCGTGCCGGCGGAGATGCGCTCCAAGCTCGAGCCGGCCGAGCTGTTCCATGAGCTGCTCGAGCACCGCTGGTATCTCTCCGAGCGCGCCGGGCGGGACATGACCATCGAGGACGCCGCTCGGGACTACGTCGCCACCGTGCTGCCCGACAAACCCGACGAAGCCGCCGTCCTGGGCCTGGACACCGACGAGATCCCCATCCGGGCGCCGATCTCACGCTGAGCGGTCACGGGCCGTCGAGGTCCAGGCGATAGAGCTGGTCCCAGTTCTTCCCGGTCACCACCCAGGTGCCGTCGCGGTCGTCATACGCCAGGCCGTTCAGCACATCCGACTCCTGCGTAGGCGACTGCTGGAGCACGACAGCGCCGAGGTCGACCACTGCTGATACCTCACCGGTGCTTGGGTCGATCTGGACCACGTCGTTGCTCTTCCAGACGTTGGCCCACACCATCCCGTCCACACACTCCAGTTCGTTCAGCTGGTCGATTGGTCGTGGGTCGGCGCCGTCAGCCTGCACCACGACATCGACGGTTTCGAGCACCGACAGATCGGCGACGGCCAGCGAGCGCAGTGTCGAGGTTCCGTCGGACTGCCACAGCACCTCGCGCGTGCCGTCGTAGCAGATCCCCCACCCTTCGCCATCGATCCGGAGCGACGGTCCCTCGACCAGATCCGGCACACTCCAGGTGTGCACCTCCCCCGACTTCCAGGTCAGCTGGTATGCCGTCGCGCCGGTCTCCGGGCCGAGCCGACCCGCCGGGACCACTGTCAGCCCTTCACCGAACTCCTGCTCCGGCAGATCGGCGCTGCGCAGCAGCGCCCCGGTCGGTGACAACAGGTCGACCCCGGACTCGCCGTAGCGGCCGCGGCTGTGCAGCATCGTGCCGTCGTCGAGCAGCTCGAGGCCCTGGGTGAAACTGGGCTGACGCTCCAGGGTTTGCAGGATCTCCGTGCCGGCGCCAGGCTCGAGGGTGTCTTCACTGACCCGCTCGCCCTCGGGCTCGGCGTTGTCCGCCGTGGACGGCGATCCACTACACGCCGTAAGGACCAGCACGCTGCCCACCAGCGCCCACGACCCTGCACGCATCGGCGTCGGTCAGGCCCGCTGCTGCGAGATCGCGTACAACGTCACCGCGGCGGCGATGCCCGCGTTCAGCGACTCGGTGCTCGCGCTCATCGGGATGGACACGATCTGGTCGCAGGTCTCGCGCACCAACCGCGAGAGGCCCTTGCCCTCTGATCCCACGACAACGACCAACGGCCGGTCGGCCAGCGCGAGACCCGGCAACTCCACGTCGCCGTCGGCATCCAGCCCGATGATGAAGAAGCCGGCCTTGCCGTAGGCCTCGAGCGCCCGGGTCAGGTTGGTGGCCTGAGCCACCTTCACCCGAGCTGCTGCTCCGGCCGAGGTCTTCCACGCGGTGGCGGTCATCCCGGCCGAGCGGCGCGAGGGCACCACCACGCCGTGCGCCCCGAAGGCCCCGACCGAGCGCAGGATCGCACCCAGGTTGCGCGGGTCGGTGATGCCGTCGAGGGCCACGATCAAGGGCAGTCCCGGCATCTCGACGTCGAGCAGGTCCTCGGGGTGGAGGTACTCGTACGGCGGGACCTGAAGCGCCAGCCCCTGGTGAACCGCTCCATCGGTCAGCCGGTCCAGCTCGCCCCGAGGAGCCTCGAGGACGGCGATGCCGCGCTCGGTGGCCAAGGAGATCGACTCTCGGATGCGGTCGTCGGAGTCGATCCGCGAGCCGACGAACAGGGCCGTGCCCGGAATGTGGCTGCGCAGGGCCTCCACCACCGAGTTCCGACCGGCCACGATCTCGCTGCTGGCCTTGTCCTTGCGCTGCGGTGCCCGGCCGCCTCTCGGCTTGCCGTGGTCGCCGGCCTTGCTACCGCGATCGGCGCCCTTGGCACCGCGTGCGGCCGGATGGTTGGGTCGCTCTTCGGCTTTCGGGGTCGGTCCACGACCCTCGAGCTGCTTGCGGCGTTGGCCGCCACTGCCGACGACGGCACCCTTCTTCTGGGTCTTGCGAACGGCGCCGCGGCGCTGGGAGTTGCCGGGCATGCGGCATACCTCGATCTCTGGGTCAGTGGTCCAGCGCCCAGCGGGCGCCTTGGGGGGTGTCCTCGATCACGATGCCGAGGCTGGTGAGGTGGTCACGGATCGCGTCCGCGGCGGCGAAGTCGCGCTCGGCTCGGGCCGTGTCACGCTCGGCCAGACGGGCGGTGAGCAGCGCGTCCAGCACCTCGCGCTCGGAGCTCTCGGTGCTGGCGGCGGCCCACTGCGGATCCAGCGGGTTGACCCCCAGGACCTGCGTCATGGCGATGACCGACTCAAGGATCTCCGGTATGCCGTCGTGCCCGGGAGCCTCCAGCGCCCGGTTGCCCTCGCGCACCCGGCCGAAGATGACGGCCAGGGCCTCGGAGACGTTGAGGTCGTCGTCGAGCGCGGCCACGAAGGCCGGTGGGAGGGCTACGCCCTGCGCAGCGAGCAGGAGACGGTCCTGTGGTGTGGCCGTAGCCGCGAGAGCTCGGGACACGAACGACTCGATCCGTTCCACCGCGGCCTGAGCCTCGGCAAGCGAGTCCTGGCCATACTCGATCACTGAGCGGTAGTGCACCGCGCCCAGGTAGTAGCGCAGCACCAGGGGCCGGACGGTCTTGGTCATCTCGGAGACGGTCATGGTGTTGCCGAGCGACTTGCTCATCTTCTCGCCGCTCATCGTCAACCAGGCGTTGTGCATCCACCAGCGGGCAAACCCCAGACCCGCGGCCCGTGACTGTGCTTGCTCGTTCTCGTGGTGCGGGAAACGCAGGTCCACCCCGCCGCCGTGGATGTCGAAGGTGTCGCCCAAATACTTGCGGGCCATCGCGGAGCACTCCAGGTGCCACCCCGGTCGCCCCCGGCCGTACGGCGTGGGCCAGCTGGCGGTGGGGGGCTCGTCGTCCTTGGCCCCCTTCCATAGGGCGAAGTCCCGAGGGTCACGCTTACCGCGCGGGTCCGCGTCGGCGGCGGGCTCCATGTCCGTGATCTTCTGCCGGGTCAACTCGCCGTAGCTCGGCCAAGACTGGACGTCGAAGTAGACGTCACCGCTGGCGTCGGCCGCAGGGTAGGCGTGTCCGGCTTCGACCAGCAGCTCGACCAGCTCGAGCATCTCGGTGATGTGCCCGGTCGCCCGTGGCTCGTAGGTCGGCGGCAGCACCCCCAACGTCTCCAGCGCCTGCGTCGTAGCCCGCTCATGGGTATAGCTCCACGCCCACCACGGGCGATCGTGCTCCGCGGACTTACGCAGGATCTTGTCGTCGATGTCGGTGACGTTGCGGACCAGCGTGACGTCATACCCGTGACCGCGGGTCATCCACCGGCGCAGGATGTCGAAAGCGACCGTGAAACGCACGTGCCCGATATGCGGCAAGCCCTGGGTGGTGAGGCCGCAGATATAGATGCCGACTTTGCCTGGCTCCAAGGGCTCGAAGTCCCGGAGTTCCTGGGTGGCGGTGTCGTACAAGCGCAAACTCACCGCCCCAGGCTACTGGCATATCGACCGCGAGCCTTTCGCTCGGCATCAGGAGGTGGTCAGTCGTCGCTAGGGCTTCCAGCCCTCGCGCCCTGCGGCTTCGTCCTCGATGGTCGTCGAGTCGCCGTGACCGGTGTTGACACGCGTTGCCGGTGGCAGCGCGAGCAGTCGGTCGGTGATCGACTCGACGATGGTGTCGAAGCTGCTGAACGAGCGACCGGTTGCCCCCGGCCCACCGCTGAAGAGGGTGTCACCGGTGAAGACCACGTCGAGATCCGCGACGAAGAAGCAGCAGGCACCGGGGCTGTGCCCAGGGGTGTGCAGTACCTCGATGCTGACGCCGGCCACGTCGAAACGCTGCCCATCGCTCAGCTCGTAGTCCGGACCCTCGGCATACACCCGGTCCCACAGCATCCGGTCGTCCGGGTGGAGGTAGGTCGGCGCACCCGTCGTCTTCGACAGCGCAGCAGCCGCGTCGATGTGGTCATCGTGGGCGTGGGTCAGCAGGATCGCCTTCACGTCCCGACCGTTGATCACCCCGGCAATCGCCTCGGCGTCGTGGGGGGCATCGATGACCACACATTCGGTGTCGTTGCCGACCACCCAGACGTTGTTGTCGACGTCCCAGGTGCCGCCGTCGAGGCTGAAGGTTCCGGAGGTGATGGTGTGCGAGATGCGCGCGCCCTCACTCATCGTCGGCACCGGTCATCACGACGACCGAGCGCAGGACCTCGCCGCGAGCCATCTTCTCGATGGCCTCCTCGACGTCGTTGATCCCGATCTCCTCGGTAACGAAGGCGTCGAGGTCGAACTTGCCTTGGCGGTAGAGGTCGATCAGCATCGGGAAGTCTCGTGAGGGCAGGCAGTCGCCGTACCAGCTCGACTTCAGCGATCCTCCACGACCAAAGACGTCGATGAGGGGGAGCTCGATGGTCATCTCGGGGTTCGGCACCCCGACGAGGACGACGGTCCCAGCGAGGTCCCGGGCGTAGAACGCCTGCTTGTAGGTCTCGGGTCGCCCCACGGCGTCCACCACCACGTCGGCACCGAACCCACCGGTGAGCTCTTGGATACCTTCCACGACGTCCACGTTCTTGGAGTTCACGGTGTGGGTGGCGCCGAAACGCTTGGCGCCTTCGAGCTTGCGGTCGTCGATGTCGACGGCGATGACGGTGCTGGCTCCGGCCAGAGCGGCACCGGCGATCGCGGCGTTGCCGACTCCGCCACAGCCGATGACGGCGACCGAGTCACCGCGGGTCACTCCGCCCGTGTTCACAGCGGCACCGAAGCCGGCCATGACGCCACAGCCGAGAAGTCCAGCGGCCACGGCCGATGCCTCGCGGTCCACGATGGTGCACTGCCCCGAGTGCACCAGGGTCTTCTCGATGAAAGCGCCGATGCCCAGTGCCGGGGAGAGCACGGTGCCATCAGTCAGGGTCATGGACTGCGCAGCGTTGTGGGTGTCGAAGCAGTACCACGGCTCGCCCCTGCTGCAGGCGCGGCACTGACCGCACACGGCTCGCCAGTTGAGGACGACGAAGTCCCCCACCGTGACGTTGGTGACGCCCTCACCGATCGTCTCGACCGTGCCGGCCGCCTCATGTCCCAGCAGGAACGGGAAGTCATCGTTGATGCCACCCTCGCGGTAGTGCACGTCGGTGTGGCACACGCCGCAAGCCTCGACCGTGACCACGACCTCACCCGGGCCGGGATCGGGCACCACCACGTCGACCACTTCGACGGCGGCGTTCTTGCTGCGGGCGATGACGCCCTTGACGGTGCTGGGCATGCGTGGTCCTCCTTGAAAGCGGTGATGACCGCATCAGTATGCCGTCCCGAGCTAGCAGGCGAACATCGCACACGCCCCACGGTGGCCGGACTAGGCGACGATGGTCGCGCTAGGCGACGATGGCCGTAGCGATCGCGGCGACACCTTCACCGCGACCGGTCAACCCGAGCCCGTCGGTCGTCGTCGCGCCGACCGAGACGGGCGCTCCACCCAGAGCCGCCGACATCGCCGACTCGGCCTCCGAACGTCGGGGGCCGATCTTGGGGCGGTTGCCGATGATCTGGACCGATACGTTGCCCACGCTGAAGCCCGCTGCGCTCAGCAGGTCACGGACGTGCGCCAGCATCTGTGCTCCCCCGGCACCGGCCATCTCGGGACGGTCCGTGCCGAAGACGCTCCCGAGGTCACCCAGCCCGCCAGCGGCCAACAACGCATCGCAAACCGCGTGGGCCGCAACGTCACCGTCGGAATGCCCCTCGATGCCCTGCTGGTCCGGCCAAAGAAGGCACCCGAGCCACAGTTCTCGCGGCGTGTCGGCATACCGGTGGACGTCGGTGCCCACCCCGACACGGGGCACGCTGCTCATGGTGCGCCCGCCAACAACACCTCGGCCACGGCCAGGTCGTGCGGGGTGGTGATCTTCAGGGATCGATGGTCTCCGGCCACGGTGAACACCGTGCCGCCGATGGCTTCCACCATGCCGGCATCATCCGTGGCGGCGCCTGGGCCGACGCCGACGCTGCGAGCCGTCCGGGCATGGACGTGCGCCAGCGTTTCGCGGAGGAACCCTTGCGGGGTCTGAGCAGCGCGAAGGTTGGCGCGATCGATCGTGCGCACCACCACCTCGTCGGGACCGGAGCGTGCACCGAGGGCAGCGGTCCCCGACGTCTCCGGCGTTCGAGGAGCGATTTCCTTGATGGTGTCCGTTACGGGGACCACCGGCACGACCGCGGAGTGGCCCGCCCGGACGGCTGCGATGACGTCCTGGAAGACCTCGACCGGCGTCAACGCGCGGGCTGCATCGTGGATCAGGACGATGCCCACCTCGGACGACAAGGCCGCCATGCCAGCGCTCACGGAGTCGGCGCGCTCGGCGCCGCCCGGCACGATCTGCACCGCGGCTTCGGTCTGCTTCACCGCGCCACCCATCGTCGCGTCATCCGGAGCCAACAGCTCGCGGAGGGCGTCGATCATCTCGGCGGTATGTCCCGACGGCGCGACCGCAACCACCTCGGTGACGCCCGGGCATCGGGTCGCCGTGAGGGCAGCGCGCAGAACGAGGGGCTGGCCGCCCAAAAGCACAAGCGCCTTTGGACGGCCAGCCCCAAGTCGGGAGCCCTGGCCAGCGGCGACCAGGATGACTCCTACGTTCAGGAGGCGAGGACCTCGTTGAGCGTGGCCTCGGCCTTGTCCTCGTTGGTCTTCTCCGCGAGCGCGAGCTCGGAGACCAGGATCTGCCGAGCCTTGTTGAGCAACCGCTTCTCACCGGTGGACAAGCCCCGGTCGCGGTCGCGTCTCCAGAGGTCGCGAACCACTTCGGCGACCTTCACCACATCACCAGAGGCCAACTTCTCGAGGTTGGCCTTGTAGCGACGGGACCAGTTGGTGGGCTCTTCGGTGTGATCGGCGCGAAGCACCTTGAACACCTTGTCGAGTCCTTCCCGACCGACGACATCGCGAACCCCGACGAGGTCGCAGTTGTCGGCGGGTACCTCGATGGTGAGGTCGCCTTGAGCGACCTTCAACTTGAGGTAGATCTTCTCCTCACCCTTGATCGTGCGCTTGTTCATTTCTTGGATGAGTGCGGCGCCGTGATGCGGATACACGACGGTCTCGCCGACCTTAAATGTCATCTTCAGTTAGCCCCTTTCGCGGAGCCTCAGAATATCACGAGTGGTGTAGATCACTAAATAACAGGCTTGGCATTTACGCTGGTCAGGGACCTGTGCAGGTGAGGGAGCCACCCGGTAGGCTACGGGCTGTGCCCAGAACGAGGACAACGACCCCGCCCATCCGTCGCTTCGGCCTTGCCGTCGCGACCCTGGCAACCGCCTTCGGCGTGAGCTCGTGCCAGGTCGCATCTCCGATCACCACGGATCTGCCGTACGACCCCGCAGACGGAGTCAGCGTGGAGACGGACGACATGGAGGTGCTCGACCTCGTCATTATCAGCGAGGGCGACGGCGCCCCAGGTGTGGTCAGCGGGTATGTCGTCAACACCAGCGGTGAGCCGCTCACGGTGAACGTCGCCCTGGAGACCGAAGGTGAGCGCACGGACCTGACGCCGCCGGTCGAGGTGGATCCCTCCCAGGGGATGCGCATGGACGGCAAGACCGACGACGGGGAGTTCGTGGATCCCGTGACGGCCGAAGCGGTCCCCGGTGTGCCCGGTGGGTTGGTGACCCTCCGACTCAGCACGGGTCGAAGTGCGGTGTCGGCGCGCGTCCCGGTGCTCCCCCCCGACGGGCTCTACGAACCGTACGCCGAGGTTGTGGCTCAGGCCGAGTAGGCGCTCAGCGCACCGGAGCGGTGTGACGCGCGCTCTCGGCCGTCCTGCTCTCCAACGCGTCGTCCATGTTGACCTCGTCGTGCCATTCACCCGTCACGAGATAGACCACTCGATGGGCCACCGACACCGCGTGGTCACCGAAGCGCTCGTAGTAGCGACTCAGCAGAGTCGCGTCCACCGCTGCCTCGATGGGTCCGTCCCAGCGCTCGGAGAGCAGGAGCCGGAACACCTCCCGGTGCAGCTCGTCCATCCGGTCGTCGTCATCCTTGAGGCGGCTGGCTCCCTCGAGGTCGTTGTTGTGGATGATCGACCCCGTCTTCATCACCATCCGCTCGGCCAGCTGTGCCATCTCGGCGAAGGTGGCTCGCAGCGACGCCGGGATCGCGGCCTCGGGGTACCGCAACCGCGCCACCTTGGCCACGTGCCGGGCCAGGTCCCCCATCCGCTCCAGGTCCGAGCTCATCCGCATCGAGGTCACCAGGGTGCGCAGGTCCGTGGCCACGGGTTGCTGGCGGGCGAGCGTGTCCACCGCCCGGTTGTCCAGGTCTCGTCGGACGGCGTCGATGTGCTCGTCCGCGGTGATGACGCTCTCGGCGAGCTCCAGATCCGCGTCCATCAGGGCCTGGGTCGCCCGGTTCAAGGCTGAGGCCGTCAGTCGAGTCATCTCGACCAGTTGGTCCGAGATGAAGACGAGTTCCTCGTGGTATGCCGTGCGCATGGTGCTCCTCTTCGCTAGGTTCGCGAGCACGCTGTCATTGTTGAGTGAACGAAGCGCCGACTGAAAGTGAACAGTGCGCTACTGCGGGACGCCCTTTCAGTTTACGGTGCCGAGCGCCCCGAAGAGCGATCTAGGGTGGGCAGCATGTTGACGGTATCCACGACCACCGCAGTGGTGACCGTAGCCGTCCTGGTGATTCTCCTCCTCCTCGTCGGCGTCCTGGTGCTGCGGGTTCGGCAGTTGCGCCGCGGTGGCGCTGACTTCGGCTCGTCGGGCCCGGACCCGCAGGGTCTGACCGGGACCCTGGAGCACGCGCACGGAGCTCTGGCGATCGGCGTCGCGGAGCTGCTGACCGCCACCCGGTCCGGCGGCATACTCACCGCTCGGGACGGTCGGGTACTGCGCGCGACGTCCTCAGCACTGGTCTTCGGGCTGGTCCGGGGCAGCGAGCTGACCCACCAGGACCTGAGAAAGGTCTTCGACGAGGTGTTGGGCGACGGACGGACGCGCGAGGTCGAGTTCGAGTCCGCACGTGGCCCGGTCGGCGCAGGACGCCTGGTGATCGGCGCACGCGTCGCCATGATCGCCGACGACCTCGTCCTGATGCTGATCGAGGATCGCACCCAGGCCCGCCGCGTCGAGGAGGTCCGTCGTGACTTCGTGGTCAACGTGAGCCATGAGCTCAAGACTCCCGTGGGCGGGTTGTCCCTGCTGGCTGAGGCCGTCGAGGGTGCGGCGGACGACCCGGCGGCAGTGAAGCGCTTCTCGCGCCGGATGAAGGTGGAGGCGGAGCGCCTCACCACGCTGGTCAGCGAGATCGTCGACCTGTCCCGCCTCCAGACGGTGGACCTGATGACCCATCTCAGCGTGGTCGACGTCGCCAGCTGTGCCGCCGAGGCCGTCGAGCACACCAGGTTGATCGCCGAGGACCGCGTGCTCAGCGGCCGGGTGGCCACCGCGCGGGCGGGGTTGCGTGTCTACGGCGACCCCGAGCTGATCACCACGGCGATCCGCAACCTCATCACGAACGCCATCGCCTACTCCGAGGACGGCACCCGGGTGTCCGTGACGACCCGCCGAGTCGACGACATCGTCGAGATCAAGGTCTCGGACCAGGGGAAGGGCATCTCGCCGAGTGACCAGGAACGCATCTTCGAGCGTTTCTACAGGGTCGATACCGCCCGGTCGCGGATGACCGGCGGCACCGGCCTGGGCCTGTCGATCGTGAAGCACATCTGCTCCAACCTTGGCGGCGAAGTCACGTTATGGAGCCAGGAAGGGCAGGGGTCGACGTTCACCATCCGCCTGCCCGGTGTGGTGAACGACACACGTCCCGTTGGGTCCGCAGCCCCTGAGGACCCCCGACCGCAACAACGAAAGGTAGCGCTGTGACCCGGATTCTGGTGGTTGAGGACGAGGAGTCCTTCTCCGACCCACTCTCCTACCTGCTCGGCAAGGAGGGCTACGACGTCGCGGTGGCGGCGACCGGCCCCGACGGCATCGCCGAGTTCGACCGCAACGGCGCTGACCTGGTCCTGCTGGACCTGATGCTCCCCGGTCTGAGCGGGGTGGATGTCTGCCGCGCTCTGCGTACCCGCTCCGCGGTGCCCGTGATCATGTTGACCGCCAAGGACAGCGAGGTGGACAAGGTGGTCGGACTGGAGATCGGCGCCGACGACTACGTGACCAAGCCGTACTCGGCGCGGGAGCTGTTGGCCCGGATCAAGGCGGTGCTCCGCCGTCACTCCGAGCCCGAGGAGCTGGTACCCACCAGCATCGCCGGCGGGCCGGTGCGGATGGACGTCGAGCGTCACCAGGTCACGGTCTCAGGCGAGAAGGTGACCCTTCCGCTGAAGGAGTTCGAGCTGCTGGAGATGCTGTTGCGCAACGCCGGTCGCGTCATGACCCGAGGACAGCTCATCGACCGCGTCTGGGGCAGCGACTACGTGGGCGACACCAAGACCCTCGACGTCCAC
The DNA here is from genome assembly GCA_038258285.1 of Actinomycetales bacterium. Lineage (GTDB taxonomy): Bacteria > Actinomycetota > Actinomycetes > Actinomycetales > Dermatophilaceae > Ornithinicoccus. The sequence continues at coordinate 27,350 of JBBSQA010000016.1, forward strand.
GTGAAGAGACTGCGCGCCAAGGTCGAGCCCGACCCGGCCAACCCGACCCTGATCCTCACGGTGCGCGGACTGGGCTACAAGTTCGAAGAGTAGGAGCCGGACCCGCGCCGCTGTGCCTCGGCGGGTCGGGCGGCGGCGGCGCTACTTGCCCTGGTTGGCTACCGCGGTGATGGCTTCGGCAGCGGCATCGGCATCCAGGTAGCGACCCCCGCGCTGCACCGGCGCGAAGTCCGCGTCCAGTTCGTAGACCAGGGGGATACCGGTCGGGATGTTGAGTCCGGCGATGTCGTCGTCGCTGATGCCGTCGAGGTGCTTGACCAGGGCCCGCAGGCTGTTGCCGTGGGCTGCGACCATCACCACGTTGCCGGCCTCAAGATCCGGCACGATCGCGGACTCCCAGTACGGCAGCATCCGGGCGATGACGTCCTTGAGGCACTCGGTGGCCGGCAGGTCCTCGCCCAGATCGGCATACCTGGGGTCTCCGGCCTGAGAGAACTCGGCGTCGGAGTCGATCACCGGAGGCGGGGTGTCGAAGGAACGACGCCACAGCATGAACTGCTCCTCCCCGTACTTGTCCCGCGTGGCCGCCTTGTCGAGCCCCTGGAGGGCGCCGTAGTGACGCTCGTTCAGACGCCACGACCGGCGTACCGGGATCCAGTGGCGGTCCGCCACGTCCAGCGTGGCGTTGGCCGTGCTGATGGCTCGTCGCAGTAGGGACGTGTGAAGGACGTCGGGCAGCAGGCCTTCCTCGACCAACAGCGCCCCGCCCCGCACGGCCTCCTCACGCCCCTTATCGGACAGGTCCACATCGACCCATCCGGTGAACAGGTTCTTGGCGTTCCACTCGCTCTCGCCGTGGCGCAGCAGGATCAGGGTGTATGCCGTGTCGGTCGCCTCAGTCATAGCGCTCAGTCTAGTCAAGGCCACCCGTGGCGCACCCTCGCGACGTCGAACGCACGACTCCGGCTCGCCCCCGAACAACACCAAAGTAGTTGTCTTTTCAATAGTTGACAACAGGTAGTGACAGGACGACATTGAGACCCTGCTCGGGGCAACAATCGACCGATAGGTTCGACAGCAGGGCAGGGGAATCAGGGAGGCACTTCCATGACAAGACCACGCGTCGTCCGCCAACTGGTGGGCTCGCTCGCCGCACTCGCGCTGGTGGCCACTCCGACTGCGGTGCAGGCGGCCCAGACGCCGACCCACGACGTCGCCTCGGTGGGGGGCTCATCCATCCGGACGGACGTGACGAGCGCCAAGGAAGCCAAGCGCGTCGACGGCTACCGCACTCCGAAGCCGGAGACCTTCGACTGCACCGAGGTCATCGGGGTGCGAAGTGAATGTGGCACCGTCAAGCTCCCTCTGGACTACGACCGGCCCACGGGCACCAAGACCGAGGTCGCGTACCTGCGTATCCCGGCCAAGGACCAGAAGAACAAGATCGGCACGCTGTTCCTGAACCCCGGCGGCCCGGGCGGTTCGGGAATCGACATCGCCTCAGCGGCACCGTACTTCCTTTCTCCCGCGGTCCTCAAGAAGTTCGACGTGGTGGGGGTGGATCCGCGTGGCATCAACTTCAGCGACAACGTCCGCTGCTTCAAGAACATCGGCGCCCAAGCCAGTGGCCTGTCCGGCCTGAACGTCGCCTTCCCCACGACCACCCGAGAGACCAACGCCTACCTGCAGTCCTCGAAGACCTTCGGGAAGGCCTGCTCGAGCACGGGTGAACCCCTGTCGGCCCACATGTCCACAGCCAACGTCGCCCGGGACATGGACGTCATGCGCCGCATGTTCGGCGACAAGCAGCTGACCTACCTCGGGTTCTCCTACGGGAGCTACCTGGGCAACGTCTACGCCAACCTGTTCCCCGACCGGGTGCGGGCCGTGACCATCGACGGCGTCCTGGACCCGGTGGCCTGGGCCGGCACTCCCGCCACTCAGCGCACGCCGGTCACCGCGCGGATCCGCTCCGGTGAAGGTGGCACCAAGGCTGTCAACGAGATCTTGCGACTGTGCAAGAAGAAGGGCACGGACTACTGCCTCTTCGCCAGCAAGGGCGACCCGAAGCGCAACTACGACAAGATCGTCCGTGAGATCAAGAGGAACCCGGTCGAGATCACGGACTACGAGACCGGCGAGGTGTTCTTCACGCTGACCTACGCCGATCTGGTGAGCTTCCTGCTCGGCGATATGTACGACCCGTTCGCGCCGGAGATCGTGGACTCCGACCTCACGTTCTTCTACGAGATCCTGTTCGAGGAGTTCGACGAGGGGTCGGCCGAAGCTCAGGCCCAGGCGGACCTGCAGCAGCAGTTCGTGGATCGGTACCAGGAGCGCAAGGCGGAAGCCGACGCGGCCCAGGCAGCCAAGGCCACCCTGGCCCAGGACCTCGGCTTCGCCTTCCCGTACTACAACGAGGCAGACTCCTTCCAGACGGTCCTGTGCACCGACTCCATCAACCCGAAGTACGTCGGCAACTGGCGTCAGTACGCCGACCGGGCCGCGAGCACCGGCACCGGCTTCGGTCGGTTGTGGACGTGGGGTTCGGCGCCGTGCGCGGAGAAGGACTGGACCGTCGAAGACGGTGACGCCTACCGCGGTCCTTTCACGGCGAAGACCAAGAACCCGGTCCTCGTCGTCGGCAACTACTGGGATCCGGCCACGAACTACGACGGCGCCGTTCGGGCCGCCTCACTGCTGCCCAACAGCCGGTTGTTGTCGAGCGACAACTTCGGGCACACGGCCTACGGGACCTCTGCGTGTGTCAACACGGCGGTCGACACCTATCTGCTGACCGCCAAGGTGCCTCAGGCGGGGACACGTTGCCGCACCGACTATCCCGCGTTCACCGAGCCGTACTACGCGGAGGAGGGTGAGAGCGCCCGCAGGACCATCACTCCCGATGAGATCCAGCAGGACGCCGAGAAGGAAGCCGGAATCGCCCGGGAGCTGCCCCCGGTGGTGCCGCCCATGCCGGGAGCCATACCGCGCGGGTAGTCGTCGACGGCACGGTCGGGGGCGAGTCTGCGGGCTCGTCCCCCGACGCTGCGTGGTGTCCTAGGACGATTCGGGGTCGAGCAGGTGGCGAAAGGCCTCGAGGTTTGCGGTCGACTCCCCCCGAAGGACCCGCCAGTCCCATTCCTTGCGCATCGCGCTGAGGAACCCCAGGGCGAGCAGGTCGTTGAACGGCTCATCGCAGGCGCCGAGCACCGCCCCGAGCAGCTCGTCGAGGAACGTCACTCCGATGAGCTCCAGCGGGAACTGGCCCACGAGGAAAACGTCGCCCGTGGGGTCGATGGCGTAGCCGATGCCCGGCAGCCGCAGGTTGCGGCGGAGCAGGAAGGCATAGACCCCCTGGTGGTTCTCGTCCGGGTTGCGCACCACAAAGGCCCGGAGCCGCACCGTGCGACGTCGCACGACCAGCGAGACGACGGTTTGAAGCTTGCGCTCCCCCGGTAACGTCAGCACCGTCTCGTCGACCCGGGTGCCTTCCTCCCAGTCGACCGCCAGGGCGTCCAGAGCCTCGCGCAGCGTCCCCGTCGCGCTGGCCGTCACGGCACCAGGGCTGCGGGCAGGTCACTCAACACGCGCGCATCGTCGATCCCTTTGTGCTCGACCTCGGGCTGCGTGCGTCCCGCCGCCTCGACCGCTGCGGCGTAGACCCTCTCCAGCTCGTCGACCGTGTGCTCCCAGCTGAACCGCTGGGCGTGCTCGGGTCCCGACGTTGCTGCGCGGGCCAGCCGATCCGGGTCGGCGAGCATGGCGCTCATCGCCTCGGCCCACTCCTGGGGGTCGTGACCCTCGATGAGCTGACCGGCATCGCCGACAGCCACGGGCAGGCCACCGACCCGAGCCGCCAGCACCGGTGCTCCACTCGCCAGCGCCTCAATGGCTACCAGCCCGAAAGACTCGCTGTAGGACGGGATGGCGACGATGTCGGCCGCTCTGTACCACTGCGCCAGCATCGGGCGGGAGACCGGCGGCACCACGTGGACCACGTCGCGGATGTCGAGCTCTGCGGCGAGGTCGTCCAGCCACGCCGGCGCTTGGACCCCCGAGCCGGACAACCCTCCGAGCACGGCCACCACCAGCCGCTCCCGCAGGCTCGGGTCGTCGGCCAGCAGCGCCGCTGCTGCTCGCAGCAGCACGTCAGGTGCTTTGAGGCGTTGGACGCGTCCGACGAAGAGCAGCACCACCGCGTCCGGCTCCAGCTCGACCTGCGACCGGGCAACGCCTCGGTCCCCGGGGCTGAAGACGTTCAGATCCGCCCCCGGGTTGACCACACGGACCCGAGCCGGGTCCGCGCCGTAGAGGTCGATCAACTGTTGGGCTTCCTGGTCGGTGTTGGCAATTAAAGTCGCGGCGGCTTCGACGACCTGCTCTTCGCCGATCTCGCGGCCCCTCGGCTCGCTGCGATCCCCCTGGGCGAGCTCTTGGTTCTTCACCCGGGCCATGGTGTGCATGGTGTGCACGAGCGGGACGTTCCACCGGTCCGAAGCCAACCAGCCGACCTGGCCCGAGAGCCAGTAGTGCGAGTGGATCAGGTCGTACCACTGCTCGGGACGCGCGGCAGCAATCCGCATCATCCCTGCCGCGAAAGCGCACAGCTGACCAGGCAGGTCCTCCTTGTCCAGGCCCTCGAACGGCCCGGCCGGCACGTGGTGGACGAGCACGGAGTCGCCGAGGGCGTCGGGGTCCAACGCCACGACGTCGGGCTGTCCCCCGTCGGTGGCTCTGGTGAAGATCTCGACCTGGGTGCCGCGCGCGGCCAGCAGCCGGGCCGTCTCGACGACGTACACGTTCAGCCCTCCGGCGTCCCCGGCGCCCGGTTGTTCCAACGGTGAGGTGTGCACGCTCACCATGGCCACGCGGCGAGGCCGGGGATGCTGCAGGTCACTCATCCGCTCAGTTTGGCACGCTCGTCCCATGCCCACTCCCCAGGCTGCCTGACGGACCACGGAGGCCACTCGGGTCGGCTCGTGCGCTGCTGTGACCGTGATGGGGGTAGCGACGAGACGCGGCTACCCCTCCGGGGAGGTACGACGGGCAGCGTGGCCGGCGGCCAGGGCCATCCCGCAGGCGGCGCCGACGCCGTTAGCCAGGATGTCATCGACGTCGAACACCCGGTAGGCGCAGTCGTAGAGGAACCACAACCCCGTGCCCTGGGTGATCTCGATGCTCAGGGAGCACGCCACCGCCACCCCCAGAGCAGCCCACGCCCGACCGGGAAGCAACCGCCAGAGCAGGAACCCCAGCGGCACGAAGAGGGCGACGTTGAGCGCCACCTGCCAGAGCGCAGGGTCGGCGAGCAGGACCAACCCACCGGATACCCCGCCCTCTCCGACCTGGGTGAGGAAGTGGAACGGCATGAGCTGTATGCCGGCGCCCCCCTCACCGCTGGCGCAGCGCTGCCGGATCGACTCAGCGGAGGGTAGGGGCAGCACGGTGTAGGCCACGACGGCTGCGGCGTAGGACAGCACCGCAGCGGCCTTGCCGGCCCGGACGAACCCGGATCGGGTCGACTGGGAGCCGGTGGCGATGAAGGGCACGGCCATCATCAACACGAACAGCGCCACCACGCCGACGACAGCGACCCCGGGGGCTAGGCGGTCCAGCATCAGTCGCGCTGGTAGTCGTCCTCGAGTCGCTCGATGTCGCTCTCCGCGAAGTCACCGAACGCGATCTCCAAGACTCTTCCCGGCCGGTCGCCGCGGTTGGCCACCCGGTGCTCACACCCCACCGGGATGAACACCAGCTCCCCCGAGGCGGCCTGCCATGCCGCGTCCCCTACGACGACGTCCAGGGGATGGTCGAGGATCTGCCATAGCTCGGCGCGGCGGTCGTGACGTTGCAGCGACAACCGGTGACCGGGTTGCACCGTGATCGTCTTGACCGTGACGGGCTCGTTGGCGACGAACTGCTCGAAGTGTCCCCAGGGACGCACGGTCGTGCGCACCTGGTGCGTGCGGTCTCGACCATCGGGTTCGGCTCCGGTCGGCTCCACGTGCACACCTCCGCCTGCCTCGCTCACGCTCGGTCATCTCCAGACCCCTGTGCGTGCTCGGTCAGGAAGTCCCCCACCCGTTGGCGGACCCGATCACGGTGGGCCCACATGATGCCACCTTCGGGCAGGACCTCCATGTCGGCGTGGGGCAGCAGACTCCTGAGCCGGTATGCCGCCTCGACAGGATGGATGGCGTCACCCTCGGCCGCAAGGATCAGCACCGGCGCCTGGACCCGGCGCAGCGCCTCCGGATCGTGCACGGCTCGCTGTCCGGGCATCTGCGTCAGGGCCTTGCGAGCCGAGTCGGTCATCAGCCGCTCGGCCTGCCCTCGGCACCACCGCAGCACCCGGGGGTCCTGCGACGAGGCCGCCGGCTCCCCGGCTACGAGGTGGGCGGTCACCGCCTCGAGGTCTCCGCTGGCCACGACCGCCGTCAGTGACTCGAAGGCGACCGCGGCCTTCTCGCTTCGCGGTCGGTCCACGGGGGCGGGCAGCACGAGGACGAGGGCCGCAAAGCGCTCAGGGTCGCGGACCAGTCCTGCGCACAGTGCCCCTGCACCCATACTGATCCCGAGGGCTGCGGTCGCGTCCACCTCATCGGCCGCAGACCAGACTTCGGCGGCCAACGCGCGGTAGGTGAGCTCGGCGGGCGGGCTCGATGCCCCGTGGCCTGCGATGTGGACGAAGGTCTGTTGGCCGGGGACCAGCCCGGCGTAGGGCCTTGTCGTGTCGATGGATCCACCCAGACCGTGGACGAAGAGTGTGGAGGGTTGCCCGGACCCCCGAGTCAGAGCCTCCAAGGGTCCATCCGGTCCCGGGATCAGCGCGGTACGAGCAGGGGAGACCCCTACCACGGGCCGTAGGGGCCCATCTGGGTCCCGCGGTTGTTGCGCCCACGCAGCGAGCGCACCGCTGGCCGGACGTCCGTCAGGTAGATGGCAGCGGCGACGAAACCGATAAGACCGAAGAGGTTGAGCGGGTCTGTCACCGACACGAAGCCCAGGAGGGCGGCGACAACCGTCACGGCGGTCCAGAAGCGTTTGGTCCGCTTCCCGGCCGCCACGAACGCATCCGCGCGGGTGGTCACCGCGTCGATGGCGGCCCAAAGCTCCAGCACCAATGCTGCGACGCCCAGCAGCAGGGCGACGGAGGCTTGGGCGGAGAACAGCGATAAGTCAGGCACGTGGCAAGCCTACGGGCCGAAGATGAAAGGAACCCCCGACGGGACCCGAGCGGTCCGCTCAGTCGAGAGCGGATGAGGTGTCCACGATCAGCGTGAACGGCCCGTCGTTGACCAGCGACACGTCCATCTGAGCACCGAAAGCCCCCGTGGCCACGCTGATCCCGCGATCCCGCAACGCCTGCACCACGGCATCGATCAACGGCTCGGCAATGTCGCCCGGAGCCGCCGCGCTCCACGACGGTCGGCGGCCTTTCCTCGTCGAGCCGTACAGCGTGAACTGGCTCACCACGAGCACGGCCGGTGGGGTGGCGATGCCTTCCGTCGCGACGCTACCGCGCTGCGCGACGCTACCCCCCACCTTGTCCTGGATCGAGGTGTCGTCGGCCAGCACCCGCAGCTCGGCGATCTTGCGCGCCATGGTGGCGACGTCATCATCGCTGTCGGAATGGGTGGCGGCCACCAACGCGAGCACCCCGGAGTCGATCTGGCCGACCACACGTCCCTCCACGCTCACACTGGCCCGGTGCACCCGCTGCAGGACCGCTCGCACGTCAGCGCTCGCCCATCCCGTAGAGGTCGACCGCCTCCAAGGCCCCGACCGGCTGCCCATGCCCCAGGACCGGGGTGTCGGCGATGCGGGCAAAGGCATCATCCTGACCATGTACACCGAGTGCCTGCAGGGCTTTGACGACGACGGCGGCACGGACACGAGCACTACCGTCGGTGACCTTCACCGCCAGTCCGCGCCCGTCCGGCAGCCCGACGGCATACACCGCCTCTGCGCCGTCCTTGGCGACCAACCCCGGCACCCCCTCCATCAACGCGCTCACGTCCCGACCGGTGCCGCCGACAAAACGCGGATGGGCGTTCATTGCGCTCGCCACGCGTCCCTGGGGGGTGAACGCGGGGGCGGCGGCCATCGCGCTGAAGGCCCGGGCCAGACCGGCGAGGCTGATCGCCATCACCGGCGCCCCGCATCCGTCGACGCCCGTCGACGCGACCCGTTCCCCCGACAGGTCCTCGATCGCCTCCGCCATGGCCCGTTGCAACCGGTGGTCGGGATGCAGATAGGTGCTCATCTCCCAGCCCGCGGCGACGCAGGTCACCAGCATCGCGGCGTGCTTGCCCGAACAGTTCTGCACGATCGACTCCGGCCCCGTGCCGGCGCGGATCCAGTCTCGCCTGACCGCATCGTCGTACGGATAGTCCGGAGTGTTCTGCAGGTCCGCCTCAGTCAACCCCTCGTCCGCGAGCGCCAGGATGCGTCGGACGCCGTCGAGGTGGAAGTCCTCCCCACTATGACTCGCACTGGAAAGAGCCAGCAGCTCATCCTCGATCAGGGCACCCGATCGCAGCATGGCCACCGCTTGCAACGGCTTGTTCGACGAGCGCGGATACATCGGTATGTCGTGTGGGCCATGACCGAAGATGACCGAACCGTCGGTGTCGGTGGCCACGACCATGCCGTGGTGCACCGACTCGACCAGACCGGAACGGGTCACGGTCGCCACGACGGGCGCCTCACCCAGTGCACTGTAGGAGCTCATTCGGATCACCCTAGTGGCGCCGCTTGGTCCCCAGGAGCGCGCGCGCATCGGTCGTCGACATGGCGGGGCGTTGCATGGTTTCGGCCAACGACACGGCACGCCGCACGAGCTCGACGTTGTGCTGCACCGGCACGCCGCGAGCCATCATCAGGTTGTCCTCCATACCCACCCGCAGATGGCCCCCCATAGCCAAGGCGGCAGCCGCGATCGGCAGGTGGGCGCGTCCGATGCCCGTGGCCGACCAGCTGGTGACCTGCTCGGGCAGGGCGTTCACGCCGGCCACCAGGGCGGGCACGGTGCCCGGCATACCTCCCGGCACGCCCGTGACGAAGTCGACGTGGACCCGTCCCCCGAAGGGCAGGCCATGAGTGTCCAGTAGCCGACCCAAGGCCGTGACGTGCCCGAGGTCGAACAACTCGAACTCGGGCACGACCTCGCGCTCCTGCGTCTGCACGTAGAGGTCGCTCATGAACGGGTAGGGGTTGCTGAAGACGTCGTCGCCGAAGTTGACCGTGCCGCAGGTGAGGCTGCACGAGTCGGGCTCGGCGTCGAGCACCGTCAGCCGACGCTCCAACGGGTCGTGCACCGACCCACCGGTGGACAGCTGCACGACCAGGTCGGTGCTTTCCCGAAGGGCCTGCACCGTGTCTCGCAGGCGCGTCGCGTCCAGACTCGGGCGGTGGTGCTCGTCCCGGATGTGCACGTGGACCAGGCTGGCCCCAGCCTCCTCACACGTTCTGGCGGTCTCGACCAGCTCCTCGAGCGTGGTGGGCAGCTGGGGGCAGTCGGCTTTCGTGGTCTCGGCACCGGTCGGAGCGACCGTCATCAAGGTGTGGCCGGGGTGACCGGCCATCAGGCCGGGCCGATCAGCGTCTGGGCGGCACTGGTGACACCGACTGCCAGCTCAGCGTCGGGGTCGGTGTTGCGCTTGATCACGGCGAGTGCGATGGGGCCGTCGGTGTAGTGCCGGGCCACGCTGGTGACGGTGCCGATAGGACGGGTCGGCGCTGCACCCTCCTCCGTTTGGTCCCCGACTCGGATCGGCTCTCCAGGCTCGGGCAACGTGTGCCCCGAGCCGTCCAGGTGGAGGAAGACCATGCGACGCGGGGGGCGGCCCAGGTTGTGGACCCGGGCCACCGTCTCCTGCCCGCGGTAGCACCCTTTGTGCAGATGCACCGCGGTGCGCATCCAGTCCAGCTCGTGCGGGATCGTGCGGTGGTCGGTGTCGACTCCCGCGCGCGGCCGCCAGGCGTTGACCCGCAGAGCCTCGGCAGCCCACAAACCCGCCAACGGCCGCTCGCCGACGACGGACTCCAGCTCGGCGCGCGGCACGATCAATTCGCGCCACTGTCGTCCCGACCCCGGGTGCCCCTCGACCGGGCCGTAAGCCACGCTGTCGCCCACGACACCGGGCCAGGGGTCCACCCAGGCCAGCGGCTCGCCGGGCTGGGACTCGACCCCGATCGGCTCGCCGAGGACTGCGAAATCCTCGCTGCGGTCCCGTACGTCGACTCGCAGCATGAACTTCATCGAGTCCAGCCAGATGCGCACGGCTTCAGCCGCGCCCCCGGGCTCCGTCGTCAGCCAAGTGGTTTCGCCGTCGTCCACGACGTGCAGAGCATGCTCGATATGTCCCTTGGGAGACAGAATCAGGGTCTCGATGCTGTGACGGGGCTGCAACGTCGCCATGTGCTGGGTGGTCAACGAGTGCAGCCACGTCAGTCGGTCGGCGCCCGTGACGGTCAGGACACCACGGTGGGACAGGTCAACGCAGGCCAGCGACTCCTCCAACAGGCGTTGCTCCCGGCTCGGGTCGCCGTAGTGCGCGGCGACGCCCTGGTCGTTGCCGACGGCGAGCACCGCCCTGGGTCGAGTGGCCAACGGGCTCGTCGGGCGGCTCGCTACCTCGGTCGAGTCAACCTCTGGTCCTACGCTCATGTCACCTCTTGGTCGTGGTGGTGCTTGCTTCGGCAGTCCCGGCAGTGGCCGTGGATCGCCATATGGGTCACCTGTGCGTCAAAGCCGTGGGCCTCCCAGAGATTCCGGGCCAGGTCCTGAGCCAACGATGGTGAAGCCTCCACGATGTCCCCGCAGCCCCGGCAGACCAAATGCAGGTGGTCGCCATGCTCGGGTAGGTGGTAGGTCGGCGGACCGTGATGGACGTGGCTGTGCCGCACCAACCCCGCTCCGGCCAACGACTCCAGGTTCCGATACACCGTCGAGGCCGGCAGCGGCGCGGCGCCGTCCTCGGCCAACGCGGCACTGAGCTCCTCGGGGGTGGCGTGGCCCAGTCGCTCGAGAGCCGCGAGCACTCGCCGTCGGGGCCCCGTCATCCGCAGCCCGGCCTCGCGCAGCTGATCGGCTCGATGAGCGGCGCTCGTCGAGCCGGACCCTTCACGCGTTCCCATCACTGCACGGTACCGACTGTTGGACCTCAGCATCGACCGCCGCATCCAGCCAACGTCCAGTCCACACCCAGCCTTCGTTCCGCTCGGACACAGGAACCGCAGATTAGACTTCGCCGCATGAGCGATAACCGCGACGCGGGGGTCGGTGGGATGTTCGACGGATCCTCCAGCGCCAACCACCACGACGATAACTACAGCAACGACGACTACGGCGACGATAGCTACCGAGACCAGGCCGCCCCGCCCCGGCGTCGCCGGCGTGGGCTGCGGATCGCCATCGTCTCCCTCGTGCTGCTCAGCCTCCTGGTCGTCGGCGGGGCGGCCGGCTACCTCGCGTTCCTGAACAACAAGGTGAACAACAACCTGACGTTCGAGCCGCTGATGCCGGATGCCGAGGCGGAGGTCACCACCGAGAGCGGCACCATGCTGCCCGTGCCGGTGGATCGCACCGAAGAATCCGGCGACGCGCTCAACTACCTCATCCTCGGCTCGGACAGCCGGGATCTTGACGAGGAACGCGGTCGCTCCGACGTCATCGTGCTCGCACACATCTCGGATGACCGCTCACGCGTGGACCTGATCCACTTCCCACGGGACTACTTCGTGGACATCCCCGGCTCGTCCCGGCCCAACAAGATCAACGCGGCGTACTCGATCGGCGGGGCCCCGCTGCTGGTCGAGACTATCCAGCCGTTGATCGGCGTGCCCATCGACTCCGTGGCCATCCTGAACTTCGAGAGCTTCAAAGCGTTGACCGACGCCGTCGGAGGGGTCGACGTCAACGTGGCCGAAGCGAGCCCCGGGTTCCCCCAGGGCACCATGAGGATGGACGGGGAGACCGGACTGGAGTTCGTCCGCGAGCGCTACGCCCTCAGCCAGGGGGACATCTCCCGTGGCCAGCGCCAGCAAGCCTTCATCAAGGCGGTGATGCTGGAGACGTTGTCGAGCGAGACCCTGACCAACCCGGCTCGACTGAGCGAAGTCGTCGACGCGGCGACCAAGAACCTGACGGTTGACGACGACCTCGACGTGCCGGCGATGCGCTCGTTGGCCTTCTCGATGCGGGGGGTGCGGGGTGACGACATCGAGTTCGTCACGGCCCCGTGGACCGGTATCGGCAGCGACGAGGTCGCCGGATCGATCGTGATCCCGGCCGAGCAGCAACTGAACGTGCTCACCGAGCACCTCCAGAACGACAGCATGGACAGCTACGTCGACGACGTCTCCCCCAAACAGGGCTTCAGCAACTAGGCGACCCGTTTGAGCTCGGCCGACAGGTGGCTGGTCAGGCTCTGGTCCATGGCGCTCATGTCCATCGCCCACAGCAGGTTGGAGTTCACCAACCCGTACAGCCGGTGACCGGCGGCGTAGTTCTTGGCGTGGGGGCTGCGTAGCACCCCGTCGGTGCGCATCTCCAGCTGAGCGGGCTTGGTGGTGCCGACGTACATCTCCACGATCCCGGTGGGGTGGGTCAGCAGCAACTCCACCTCACCGTCGGGCAGGGGACGGAAGAAGCCGGACTCGGTGCCGGAGGGGGCCAGTCGCTCACCCGAGGCATCCAGGATCCAGCTGTGGCTGTGGTACTCCAGGAAAGGTCGGCCGTCGTGCGTGATCTCCACCGCTTGGCCGAAGTTGGCCGACTCGATGGTCGGGTATCCGACCACCCCGGCACCTTCCCATCGGCCGATCAACCACGCCAGCGGCGCGAGGTCCGGGTGCATCGTGGGATCCAGCTCAAAAGGCATGTCCCCATCGTAGGGGTGGCTACAACGGAAGGGCGCTGGGCACAAAAATCAGCGCCGCGACGTACGGGATGATCCCGACGGCCAGCACGGAGCACAACGCCACCACCGCCCGGGGTCGGGCGTGCGCCATGGTCGGCAGCACCGAGAAGATCAGTCGCACGGCGTGACTGACGGCCGCACACGCCACCCCGATGAGCGCGAACGACGTCCATGACGCCTCGCTACCCACACTCACGACCGCGGCACAGGCTCCCCCGACGAGCAGAGCGACGGGGACGATCCACGGCCTGAGGCCCACCGCGAGACCCCGCGTCGCGGCGCCGACCACTGCGGAGGCGGCTGCAGCACCCATCGCGGCCGTCACCAGGAGCGACCCGCTGTCGGTCCGCGTCAGAGGGATCAGGAACGCCGCGCAGGTGAACAGAGCCAACGCGAACAGCACGGCGCTGACGGACTCCGCGACCCGCGGCCTACCGTCGCGGCGTAACAGCTGATGCAGGAAGGCCGTCATGATCGACACGGCGAGGGCACCCGGCAGCCAGTTCAGGTGCGTCGAGTCGTCGGGCAGCCAGACACTGGACAGGATCGCCAATCCGCCCAACAGCAGCACGCCCACCGTGCCGCGGGGGGTCGGCAGGTCCAGGGCCCCGGCCCATCCCCAGGCGATCACGACCACGGCCACGGCCACGGCCAGCGTCAGAGTCGTCGGGCCGGCCATCGCGGTCAGGGCGAAGAAGGCACACGTCGCGACCACCGAGCCGGTGACAGAGACCGAGAAGGTCTCGGTGGTTTCGGCCGGCGCGCTCACGGTCGCATTATGACGCTCGGGAGCCCCACTTCGCTGCACCATGCCCCAGTCCGCGTTGCCACGACTATCGTGTGCCGTGTGGCAGAGATGGCTTTGCTCACTCCAGGCGGCTCCGACGGGGCCGTTTTGCGTGTGCTCCCGGCGCTGGACCTCCTCCCTCATCGGGTGCGAGTCGAAGCTCTCGACGCCGGAGCGCTTCTGCGTGGCCCCGAGCCGGACATCGTGCTCGTCGACGCCGTCGCCGACATGGTGGCTGCGCGGTCGACCTTGCGCACCATCCAGGCGATGGGCAGCTGGAACGCGGTGGTCGGCGTGTTCGTCGAGGCGGGCCTGTCCGTGGTCGATGACCAGTGGCCGCTGAACGACATCCTGCTCACCACCGCCGGACCAGCCGAGGTGGAGGCCCGGCTGCGTCTGATGCGCCATCGGCTGGGGATCGTCAGCCGCGTCGAGCCGGGCACGGGTCCGATCCGGGTCGCGGACGTCGTGGTCGACGAGTCCAGCTGGACGGTGCGCGCCGGAGGCCGACCGCTGGACCTGACCTTCAAGGAGTTCGAGCTGCTCAAGTATCTCGTGCAACACCCGGGCCGGGTCGTGACCCGGGAGATGTTGCTGACCGAGGTCTGGGGCATGGACTACTACGGAGGCACCCGGACGGTGGACGTTCACATCCGACGACTGCGGGCCAAGCTGGGCCCGGAGCGCGAGTCGCTGATCGGCACGATCCGCAACGTCGGCTACCGGTTCGCCGGTCCCCGCAGCACCGGCTAGAACCTGCAACAGTGGGGACATGAACGTGGAAACCCTGAACGCGCTCCCCCCTCGCCAGTCCGCAGACGTGATGTCCCTGTCCGTCCGGGCGACGACCCACGACGGCGTCAAGCCCCTGTCCGAGCAGAGCGTCCTGGACGCGCGGAGGCTTCCGGCCGAAGGCGCCGCCGCGACCCGCACCAGCCACCTGCTCGTCTTCGACAACCCTGGTGAGATCAACGCTCGGGTGATCGGCTACGCCCACATCGAGCACCCGGGTGAGGACGAACCGGCTACCTTCGAGCTGGTCGTCCACCCCGAGCACCGCGGCCAAGGTCTCGGCCACGGGTTGCTCAGCCAGATCCTCTCGACCTGGCCGGGAGCACGTGGCTGGGCCCACGGCAACCTCGAGGCGGCTCAGTCGCTCGCGCAGGGGCGCGGCATGCGTCCGGTCCGCGAGCTCTGGCAGATGTCGCGACCCGTGGACCGGGAGGACGCCGACAGCCTGCCCGAGGTCAACGTGCCGGAAGGTTTCGAGGTTCGTAGTTTCGAGGTGGGTCGCGACGAGGAGGCCTGGCTAGCGGTCAACGCTCGGGCCTTCGCCGACCACGGGGAGCAAGGACGCACCACGTTGCAGGATCTGCAGGACCGGATGAGCGAGACCTGGTTCGACCCCCATGGCTTCCTGCTGATCGAGGACGTCGCCGACCCCGGGCAGCCGCGCCTAGCCGGGTTCCACTGGACCAAGGTCGAGCCGGCCGAGCCCGGATCCAGCCGCTCTACGGCAGGCGAGGTCTACGTGGTCGGCGTCGACCCCGCATACCAGGGCCGTGGCCTGGGGCGACTCAGCACGGTGGTGGGTCTGCGGCACCTTCAAGCGTGTGGCCTGAGCGAGGTGCGGCTGTACGTCGACGGTGACAACGCGGCCGCGGTCGCCACCTATCGCAAGCTCGGCTTCGAGCGCATCGGAATCGACGTGATGTATGCCGCTGAGCCCCTGCCCTGATCCACCGCGCAATGGCAAGATAACGGGATGAGCACCGCCGACGCCGCCCATTCCCCCGAGCCCCCCGCCGACGCAACCGGCGGAAGCCTCGGGAACGTCGGGCGCCAGCCGGCTCTGCCCGAGCTCGTCGAGTCCAACAGCGTGGTCCCGTTGCCCACCATCCGGGCTCAGCGACCGCGCGGCGCGAACGGTCGCTTCGTGCGTCTGGAGACCGACCAGTCCAGTGACGACGAGCCCAGCGACCTGCCGGAAGGCCGGTTCCTGGACCGCGAGGTCTCCTGGCTTCAGTTCAACGAGCGCGTCCTGCAACTGGCGGCGGACCCGGATCTGCCGTTGCTGGAGCGGGCCCGGTTCCTCGCGATCTTCGCGGGCAACCTCGACGAGTTCTTCATGGTCCGTGTGGCCGGACTCAAACGACGCATCGCCACCGGCATCGCCGGACGCTCGGCCGCCGGGCTGGAGCCGCGCGAGGTCCTGGAGGAGATCTCGGTCGGCGCTCACGGGCTGATGAGTCAGCACGCCGCCCTCTTCCGTGACGTCGTGGGTCCGTCGATGAGCGACGAGGGCATCACCATCGTGCCCTGGGCCGAGCTCTCGACGGATGAGCAGGAAGAGCTCGCGGCCATGTTCCGCAGCACGGTCTACCCGGTGCTGACACCCCTGGCGGTGGACCCCGCCCACCCGTTCCCCTACATCTCGGGCCTGTCGCTGAACCTGGCCGTGGTGCTGACCAACCCGCGTACCGAGCGCGAGCACTTCGCCCGAGTCAAGGTGCCGCCGCTGCTACCGCGTTTCATCCGCCTCTCCACCGAGGAGGACGGGTTGTACCGCGACCGCTTCGTGCTGTTGGAGCAGGTCATCGCTGCGCACCTCGACCAGCTGTTTCCCGGCATGACGGTCCAGGAGACCTTCAGCTTCCGAGTGACCCGTAACGAGGACGTCGAGGTCGAGGAGGACGACGCCGAGAACCTGCTGACCGCGTTGGAGCGCGAGCTGACGCGGCGACGCTTCGGTCCGCCCGTGCGGTTGGAGATCGAAGAGGACATGGACGACCACGTCCATGACCTGTTGGTCCGCGAGCTCGGCGTGCACGCGAACGAGGTCTACCGGCTGCCCTCCCCGCTCGACCTGACCGCACTGCATACCCTGGCTGACCTGGACCGCACCGAGCTGCGCTATCCCAACTTCGTGCCCAAGAACCACCCGGACCTGGCCCCCGTGGAGCGAGCGGCACCCAGCGACGTGCTCGGTGCGATGCGGCAGCGGGACATTCTGCTGCACCACCCCTATGACTCGTTCTCTACGTCGGTGCAGGCCTTCATCGGCCAAGCGGCTGCCGATCCGCACGTGCTCGCGATCAAGCAGACCCTCTACCGGACCAGCGGTGACAGCCCGATCATCGACGCCCTGATCGACGCGGCCGCGGTCGGCAAGCAGGTCCTGGCGGTGGTCGAGATCAAGGCCCGCTTCGACGAGGAGAACAACATCAGTTGGGCCCGCAAGCTGGAGCAGGCCGGGGTGCACGTCGTCTACGGCATGGTCGGCCTGAAGACCCACGCCAAGCTCGCTCTCGTGGTGCGTCAGGAGTCCGGGGGGCTGCGCCGCTACTGTCACATCGGCACCGGTAACTACAACCCCAAGACCGCGCGGCTCTATGAAGACATCGGACTGCTGACGTGCGACGACGCCATCGCTGAAGACATCACGCGGCTCTTCAACCAACTGTCCGGCATGGCTCCGAAGGCGAAGTTCAAGCGGCTGCTGGTCGCCCCCCGCTCGGTGCGCTCGCAGCTGGTCGAACGGATCGATGCCGAGGCCGCACGGGGCAAGGACGGGTTGATCCAGTTCAAGGTCAACTCCATCGTCGACGAGAAGACCATCGACGCGCTCTACAAAGCCTCGCGCGCGGGGGCCACGGTGGACCTGTGGGTACGCGGCATCTGCGCGGTGCGGCCCGGGGTGCCGGGTCTGTCCGACACCATCACGGTGCGCTCGGTGCTGGGCCGGTTCCTGGAGCACTCGAGGATCTTCGCCTTCGGCGGAGGCGGCGAACCGGTCGTGTACTTCGGCTCCGCCGACCTCATGCACCGCAACCTGGACCGCCGGGTGGAGGCGCTGACCCCGGTCAGTGACGAAGGCCAGGTCAAGTCCTTGATGAAGCTGCTGGACCGCGGGATGCACGACGTCTCGGCCTGGCACCTCAACGAGAATGGTCAGTGGATCCGACAGCACCTGGGTGATGACGGTTTGCCGCTGGCCGAGCTGCAGACGGAGTTGATCGCGAAGTATGCCGCACGGCGCAAGCCTGGTCGACGTCGATGAGCGCGAACCCGATGGAGGTGCTGGTCCCGCAGAGCACCCGTCGCAAGGCCGGAAGCGGCCCCATCGTGGTCCGAGCGGCCGGCGTCGTGCCGTGGCGGCGGAAGAAGGGCAAGCTGCAGGTCGCGTTGGTGCACCGACCTCGGTATGACGACTGGTCCTGGCCCAAGGGCAAGTTGGAGCGCGGCGAGGACTGGGCGGCGGCAGCGGCCCGGGAGACGCTGGAGGAGACCGGCCTGGCCGTAAGGCTGGGGGGCCGGTTGCCCTCGCAGACCTACCCCCTGGCGCGAACCAACGGACGCCCCACCAGTAAGCGCGTGGAGTACTGGGCCGGGGCTCCGATCGGTGGCAACGGCAAGCTGCAGCACGAGATCGACGACGTCGTCTGGCTGAGTCCGGCGAAGGCGGCCAAACGGCTGACCTACGACCGGGACCGCCTGCAGCTGGACGCCTTGGTCGCGATGGACGCCCAGGACGGGCTGGACACATGGACCCTGCTCGTCGTGCGCCACGCCAAAGCGCAGCCGCGCAAGTCCTGGAGCAAGCCCGACATGATCCGACCCCTGACGACGGTCGGTAAGCGCAGGGCCGCGCGCATGGCACCGATCCTGACGGCATACGCCCCGGAGCGCATCCTGACCTCCCCGTCGACGAGGTGCCACGACACCATGGCTCCCTTCGCGCAGCAGGCCATCGTGCCGTTGAGCACCAAACGCGGGTTCTCCGAGGAGGATTTCGAGAAGCGGCCCTACAAAGTGGCCAAACACCTGACCAACGTGTTCCTCTCCGGTCGCAGCACAGCAATCTGCACCCACGGGCCGGTGCTGCGAGCGGTGATGGTCGAGCTGCTGCCGCACGCCGCCTCCGGCCCGGTGCTTCGCCTACTGGAGCGCCTGGACAGCTCGGCGATGGACAAGGGCGAGATCCTGGCCTGCACCGTGCTCGGCCGCGGGGCGAGTGCCCGCATCATCACCGTCACACGCCACCGCATACCCCGGTAGTCATGGCCCCTGGCTGACCGATATGCGCTCTCTGTGATGCTCAGCGGGGTGCAGGAGCGCGCACATCGGTCAGCGGCTCAGCCGAAGCGACCGGAGATGTAGTCCTCGGTGGCCTTGTTGGACGGGTTGTTGAAGATTTTGGTGGTCTCGTCCATCTCGACCAGTCGTCCGGGCTTGCCCGTGGCCTCGAGGTTGAAGAAGCCGGTGCGGTCCGAGACGCGCGCCGCCTGCTGCATGTTGTGCGTCACGATGACGACCGTGTAGTCCTCTTTGAGCTCGTTGATGAGGTCTTCGATCGCCAGCGTCGAGATCGGGTCCAGAGCCGAGCAAGGCTCGTCCATCAGGATGACCTCAGGCTGCACCGCGATGGCGCGCGCGATGCATAGCCGCTGCTGCTGGCCACCGGACAGTCCGGAGCCGGGCTTGTCCAGACGGTCCTTGACCTCTTCCCAGAGGTTGGCCGCCCGCAGAGCACGCTCGGTCAGCTCGTCACCGGCTTTGCTGGTCATCCGAGAGCTGTTGAGCTTGACGCCGGCCAGCACGTTCTCTTTGACCGTCATGGTCGGGAAGGGGTTGGGCCGCTGGAAGACCATGCCGACCTCGCGGCGCACGTCCACCGGGTCCACGCCACGGCCGTAGAGGTCTTTGCCGTCGATGGTGACCTGGCCCTTGACCCGAGCGCCCGGGATGACCTCGTGCATCCGGTTCAAGGTCCGCAAGAAGGTGGACTTGCCGCAACCCGAGGGGCCGATGAAGGCGGTCACGGAGCGCGCCGCAATGCTCATGGAAACGTCCGCCACGGCATGGAAATCGCCGTAGTAGATGTCGAGGTCAGTGACGTCAATACGCTTGGACATAAGTTTTCGGTGTCTCCAGTGGTTGGGCGTCAGTATCAGTGCAGCAGAAGTGGTGGGTTCAGCGGCCGGTCTTGGGGGCGAAGAGCTTCGCGATGAGGCGGGCGGTCAAGTTCAGCGCGACGACGATCACCACCAGGATCAACGCCGCAGCCCACGCGCGCTCGAGGCTGGGGTCACGCACGCCAGGGTTCAGCGGCTTGGTGAACATCTCGTAGGCGTACACCGCCAGGGTATTCATCGGACCCTGGAAGGGGTTGTAGTTCAGCGCGTAGAACCCGCCGACCGCAACCAGCAATGGGGCCGTCTCGCCGATGACACGGGCAATGGCCAGGGTGACACCGGAAGCCAGACCGGAGGCTGCCGTGGGCAGCACCACCTTGTAGATCGTGCGCCACTTGGGCACTCCCAGGGCTAGTGAGGCCTCGCGCAGCTCGTTGGGCACGATGCGCAGCATCTCTTCACTGTTGCGGACCACCGTGGGGATCATCAGGACCGATAAGGCGATCGCGCCCGCGAAACCGTTCTTCGTGCCGATGCCGAAGATCACGCCGAACAGCGAAAAGGCGAACAGGCCAGCGACGATCGACGGGATGCCGGTCATGACGTCGACGAAGAAGCGCAGCGCGAGGGTGAGTTTGGTCTTGCCGCCGTATTCCACCAGGTAGATCGCCGCGAACATCCCGATCGGCACCGAGATCACGGTGGCCAGGCCGGTGATGATGAGCGTGCCCATGATGGCGTGGTAGGCGCCGCCGATGAATGGACCCGTGCCGTCGGAGAACTGCTGGTCGGCTAGGCCGGTGATTCCGTTCATCGTCTGCTGTAGGAAATCCGGGTTGAAAGCGCGGGGTATGCCGTTCATCACCACGGTCAGCAGCAGCGAGATAAGGGGCAGAAGGGCCAGGGCAAAGGCGCCGTAAATCAGGGCCCGCATTAACTGGTCCTTGCCCACCCGCCGTCCGGCGACCCGGCGGTGTGCCAGGTAGGTGCCGACGACGTAGACCAGGTAGCCGATCACCACGCCTAGCGCGATGCTTGAGAGCACGAGCCCGGCGAGGACGCCCAGGACGACACCGACGATCAGTGCAGCCAAGCCCAATCGGGCGGTTGCCGGTTTGACGGGGGAGGCGGTGATGCCCTCCCAACTGTCCAACCGGCTGGTGGTGGCCTTTACGGCCGAGCCGTTGTTCTTCGGCGCGGCGGGGGTCTTGGTCGGTGTGCTCATCAGTTGGCTCCGGAGAACTCGGCGCGCTTCTCCACGATCCAGCGCGCGAACAGGTTGACGGCGAGGGTGATGACGAACAGCACCAGGCCTGCAGCGATCAGCTCGGACAACCGCAGACCGGATGCCTCGGGAAAGTTCAGCGCGATCTCGGAGGGGATGGTGGCGTTGCCCGTCCCGATGAAGTTCAGCCCGAATGCTCCGGGAGACAAAATGATGGTGACCGCCATGGTCTCCCCCAGCGCTCGGCCCAGGCCGAGCATGGTGCCACCGATGACGCCCGGCTTGCCGAACGGAAGCACGGCCGTGGTGATCATTTCCCACTTGGTCGCGCCCAGGGCCAATGCGGCCTCTTCGTGCAGCTTGGGGGTCTGCAAGAAGACCTCACGACTGACCGAGGTGATGATCGGCAGGATCATCACCGCGAGGACCAACGACGCGGTCAACAACGTGCGTCCCGTTGCGGAGGCGTCTTCGAAGAACGGAATCCAACCCAAGTAGTCCTCGAGCCAGTTGTAGAGCGGCACCACGGCCGGAGCGAAGACCGCCAAACCCCACATGCCGAAGACGACGCTGGGCACCGCGGCCAGCAGGTCGATCACGAAGCCGATCGCGTTGCCGAGGCGCCGGGTGGCGTAGTGCGACACGAACAAGGCGATACCCACGGCCACGGGGGTGGCCACCGCTAGGGCGATCACTGCGGCGATCAGCGTGCCGACGATCAGCGGCCAGACGTAGGCGAAGAAGCCTTCTCCGCCACTGATGTCTTCGGGCGCTGCGCTCAGCACCGGAACGGCCTCGATGATCAGGAAGGTGGCCACGCCGGCGAGCGTGGCCAGGATCAGGATCCCTGATCCGAGCGCGGCGCCGCTGAACAGCGTGTCTCCCAGCCGCTTCGGACTGCCCGAGGATCCACCTTCGTCACGCTGCGACTGTTTCGTCGCGACCTGGCCTTCGGGCCGGTTGGACGAATCCTCCGGCGAAGGTTCCTGCGGTGTGCTCATCTCTTCCTCCGTGCTCGTGCCATGGCTACGACCCGCGTCCGGGTCGCGAAGGTGCCAATGACAGCGGCCAGATCCGTGATCCGACCGCCGTCATTATCACCTTTGTGGTCGGTCTCAGCCGCCGCTGACCATGGACAAGGACTCTTCGGCCTGTCCGCGCAGGTTTTCGGAGATCGGAGCTGATCCAGCTGCATCGGCTGCAGCCTGCTGGCCGTCCTCGGAGATGACGTATCCCACGAAGTCCTTGACCAGGTCCGCCTTGGCGGCGTCGGCATACTCCGAGCACACGACGTGGTAGCTGACCAGGACGATCGGGTAGGCGCCGGACTCGGTGGTGTCGCGGGCCAGGTCGAGCGCGAGGTCACCCTCGATGCCGGTGTCGGCCGGCTCGGAGGCGTCGACGACCTTGGCGGCACCTTCAGCGGAGTACTCGGTGAACTCGTCGCCGACGCCGATCGCAGCAGTGGACAGATCGCCGATGGCCGAGGCGTCGGAATACCCGATGGCGCCTTCGGTCGAGCCCACGACCTGGATCACACCCGTCGTCTGAGCGGCTGCTTCGCCACCACCCACGGGCCACACCTTGTCTGCCTCGTAGTCCCACGAGTCGGGGGCTGCGGCGGACAGGTACTCCATGAAGTTCTCGGTGGTCCCAGACTCATCCGAGCGGTTCACCACGGTGATGTCGGTGTCGGGCAGCTCCACGTCAGGGTTGTCGGCCGCGATCGCGTCGTCGTTCCACGTGGTGATCTGCTGGTCGAAGATCTGAGCCAGCACATCCGGCTTCAGGTTGAGGGTGTCGACACCCGGCAGGTTGTAGGGGATGGCGACCGGGGAGATGTAGACGGGGATGTTGAGCGCGCCTCCGTCACCACAGACCTCCTTGACGTCTTCCGCCTCGGTCTCGTCGAGGTAGGCGTCCGAGCCGGCGAAGTCGACGGCACCGGCCAGGAGGTTCTCGCGGCCACCGCCGGATCCGATCGCGTCGTAGGTCACGGTTACTCCAGGCTGGACGCTCTGGTAACCGGCGATCCACGCGGTCATGGCGGAGTTCTGCGAGCTGGCGCCGGAGGCGGTCAACGAGCC
Organism: Actinomycetales bacterium; assembly: GCA_038258285.1. Classification (GTDB taxonomy): domain Bacteria; phylum Actinomycetota; class Actinomycetes; order Actinomycetales; family Dermatophilaceae; genus Ornithinicoccus. Next base: position 50,293 of record JBBSQA010000016.1, read on the forward strand.
GGTCATGTCGCCACCGGCTGCGGTCTCTTCGGAGCCGGTGTCCCCATCACCGGAGTCGGTCGCGGTGGGGGTGTCGTCGCCACACGCAGCGAGGGTCAACGACGCGGCCATGGCCAACGCAAGGGTCGTGCCAAAACGGTGGAGCTTCACGAAGATCCTCTTTCTGATCAGGGTTAGGGCAAACCTGGAGCAGGCAGAACGCTGCTTCTCAGGTGAAGGCAGCGTTGCCAACTTCTGGAACCGTAGAGAGAAGATGTGACCCGCAGTGACTTCCATGGTGAACAGGCCGTGAACGACGGTTGAATGTCCAACGACCAGCGGCTTCGCCGGGCTCGGAATGCGTGGGACGGATGGGTGGTTATCCTTGACCGCGTGTCGGGCTGCGGAAGCCCCGGGCTCCACCTATAGCCGCTTCGAGCGGCCCCGCGCCGAGAGGCGCTCCCAGCCCGACACGTGCCCCCGTGCTTCTGCTCCACCTGCACCCGCCCGTGTTTGCAGCGGCCTGGGTATGTCGGTAGGTCCTGCGACACTGGACGTATGTTCGATTCAGAGCCGGTGGACGTGACCCGTGTAGAGGCGGGTGACGTGCTGGGCGGCGCCTGGGGGCCGCCGTATCGGGGGCCAGGGACGGTGTTGGCAGGTCACATCGGCGACGGGACCCGTGCAGTCGTATTAGCGTCGACCGTGGCGCCGGTCACGCCCCGCCTCAGCAGCGGTGACGTAGCCACGGCCTTGGAGGGCATCGACACATTGCGCGCACGGACGGAGACGTTGACCTTGACGTTGGTGATGGAGGCCCTGGACCGGGGACTACCCGGCGACGTGGGTCTGAGTGGTCATGACTGGTTGGTGTTGCGCTGCCCCTGGCTCGCGCCCCCCGCGGTCAACGACCTCCTCACGCTCGCGCGGGGCATCGGCGACCCGTTGCACGTCCACCTGCGCGAGCAGGTCCTGGAGGGCCGGCTGCCGGTGCGGCGGGCGGCGGCGGTGTTGCGGGCGCTCGCGCGGGTGAAACCGTTCCTACCCACCACCCCCGACCCTGACGCGACCCCGGACACCGACAGCGCCGAAGGGGACGACACCACCGACACCACTGAGGACGGGCCGGTCAGTGAGTACGAGGCGGCGGTGGAAATGTTGACCGGTGTCGGCGCGGACGCCCAGTTCACCGACCGGGAGCTGCGGCGGGTCACCGACCACCTGACCTCGAGCGTGCTGCCGGGCAAGGACCACGACACTCAGGAACGCACCGCCCGGGAGCTGCGGGGGGTGACCGAGTCCTCACTGGCGGACGGGTCGTTGGTCCGGTTCGTGGTCACCGCCGACCCCGAAGGCGCAGCAACGATCCGGTCCATCTTCCACTCACCCCTGGCCGCGCCCTGCCCGGGCCAGGACGGGGAACGGGATAGCCGCTCGGCGGCGCAACGCCGCTACGACGCGCTCGTCACCGTGTTGAAACGGGGTATCGCTGGGGGTGAGAGTGTCCCGACGTGCGCGAAAGCCACCGTGGTCGTGACCATCGCCTGGGACCTGCTCCAAGCGACGTTCA
>JBBSQA010000017.1:0-42137 GCA_038258285.1 Actinomycetales bacterium
AGCGACAGCGCCAGCGACAGCGCCAGCGCCAGCGCCCGCGGCAGCGTCAGCGGCAGCGGCAGCGGCAGCGTCAGCGGCAGCGGGCTCCTCGGCCAGGCGTTCGAGCACCTTCGCCTTCACCGTCGCGCGGAGCACCTTGTAGCGCTCGGACCTCAACGCCCACGCGGCGTCTCGTGCGGCCCAGATTACGCGGCACATGGCCTGGACGTCGGTGCTGGACGCTGAGACGGCATCGGCTTCGGCATCGAGGCCAGCGAGACGCAGCCAGGGGACCATCAGGTCAGCGACGTAGACGCCGGCGATCTGCTCGCGGAGAGCGTCCTTCCCGTCGCCGCCAGTTCCGACCATGCGGGGCAGGAACGGCTTGAGTGCCTGACGGCTGTCGTCGTCCCACCGGTCGTTGAGGGTGATCAGGTACCGGCGGAGCACCGGCGAGGCGCAGGTGGGTGCGTCGGTGAACCCCTGGTCGGCCAGCCACGACACGACCTCCATAGCGCAGTGGCCCTGTTCGAACGTGTTGTGAGAGCCCTGGTGGAGTTCGATCTGCTCCAGCTGTGCGAGCTTGTCGGGGTTGATCTTGGTGGTCGTCATGCGAGACTTCTCCTGTCTGGAGCCTTCGGTCCCTCTCCCGCGAAGAAGTGGGGGCCGGGGGCTCCTGTCTGTGTGGTGCTTGCCGGGTGGCTCGTGCTGGTTGTTCAGGCGGGACGCGTGGTGGCGTTGACGAACCCGAGACGGTCGATGCGGGCCTGCCGGTCACGCCAGGCGGCGCCGCGTCGCTGCTTCTCGATGAGCCCCGCCATCAGCGCGTTCTCGTTCGCTGCGGCGCGGAGCGCGGGCGACATGGGGTCACGGACGATCCCGAGACGACGACGCGCCTGAGCGAGGTGGTCATCCAGGGGGCCGGTCTCCTTGCCGTCTGGCGACACGACGGGCTCGTTCTTGCAGGCCGGGAACCCCACGAGGAGGAGACCGAGGTGCTCGACCCGTTCGACGTCGGCGGGTGTCTCGGCCCGCCACGCGTCGACGGCGAGGTCGAACGCCGTGACCCCGGCGTACACGGCGCGCAGCTGGTCGCGGGTTTGGAGGCCCGCCCCGCCCGCGGGGATGCCACGAGCGAGGCGGACGGTGCAGCGGACACACACACGACGTGCCCGGACCTCGGAGAGGGGGACCACTCCGAGAGCACGCGTGCGGGTGCCGCAGGCCGGCCGGGCGGCACGGGGGCACCGTCCGGACGGGGTCAGGGGGCCGACGTAGGTGTGAAGCACACCGGTCGGGCGGGCGGCGAGGACACAGCGTGCGCGCCGGTCGGCTTCGAGTCGGGTGCGGGACACGGTGCGGCTGCTGGCCAGCAAGGTCAGCGGCGTCACCGGACCACACCTCCGGCGAGCATGGGACGCACGCCGCGGTAGTCGGGCCGGGGCTCGAAACCTGCGCCGGTGCTGCCCACGGTGCGGACCTGGCGACGCTGCTCACGCAGGCGGCGGAGCCGACGGACCAGCATCGCGTCGTAGGCCTCGGCTTCGGGCTGGTCAAGGATCCAGTTGAGCAGCTGGTAGTAGCGGGTGCCGGACATCGCGAACCGGTCGTAGATCTCGGCCTGCTTGGCGCCGGGGTACGTCCATGTGCCGTGCTCAAACTCGAGGATCGCGCGGTCGCTGTTACCGAAGGAGCGGGGCGTTGTGCCCTGGTCGGCGCTCATGCTGCTCGCCCCTTGCTGCGCTTGCTCTGCCCGCTCCCCTTGCCCTCGGCCTTGACCGTCTGCTTCGGACTGCTGGACTGCATCGCCACGATCTGCTCAACCTGCTGCTCGGTGAACCGCACGTCGGTCCGCGACAGACGCACACACGGCCAGCCGTAGCGCCGACGACGCCGCAGGAGCTCCGCCGAGGTCATGTCCCACTCAGCGGCAAGATCAGCTGCCTTTATGAGCCGCATCAGCTGGCACCGCTGTCGGTGAACAGGTCGCTGACCTTCATACCGAGGATGTCCGCGATCGCCGCCAGTTCGTTGACGTTGAGCCGACCGGGCGTCCGCAACAGGCGCGACAGGCGCACAAGCGGGATTCCTGTCTCGCGAGCCAGGGAGAGCGTCGTGCGACCCTGCCGAATGCAGGTCTGGCCGAGCTGCCAAGCCATCTGCTCAATGACTCCCCCGAGCGGATCTCCGACTTCATGCATCGGGACCCCGGTATCGCGACCCAATTTGTTGAATGGTGGGCGTTCTGCACGGATCGCCTCACCTTCGGCATCGAGGGCCTCTCCGCGGGTGGCGTACTCGTCGGAGGTCCAGCTATCGATCATTCGACCGCCCCCGGACCCCTTGCGGAGGTGCTGCCCCACTCGCACGGTCACGTCCGAGGTGCAGCCCACGTAGAGGAGCTCGCCGGCGGCATCGAAGAGGCGGTAGACGTGCGCGGTCATGCTGACACCGCTTCCATCTCGGCCCCGACGATGTCGAAGAGCTCCTCGAAGGGTTGGGCGCTGACGTTGATGAGGCCGGCGATGAACGCGGGCGACGGCTCCACACGGCCGGCGTCGATGCGGTAGGCCGTGGCTGTCGAGACCTGCATCCGCCGTGCCAGCTCGTCGCGGCTGATGTCGAGCCGCTTCGTGACGCCGTAGATGGCGCCGGGCTTCGGAAGGATCTTCATGTGGACGACTGTAGCCATGCATGCATGGCTAGGCAAGGTCTGCGCGTAGGTAAACTTACCTATAGGCATGCGTGCATGCCTGGCCCTACGATTTGGGCCATGCGCAACGACACGTGGATCACGTATGTCCGAACGGTGATCGGCCACGACACCCAGACGCGTGCGGGTAAGCGAACGCTGCTGGGACAGACCACGATCGGGAGGTGGCTCAACGGGGCCAAGGCGCCCACGGAGGCGGCCAAGGTCGCTGCCTTCGCCCAGGGCTACGGACGCAACGTGCTCGAAGCTTTCGTAGCCGCGGGGATGCTGACCGAGGAAGAAGCCGGGCGAGGGCTTCCTGCGTCAAGCGTTTGGTTCCTGCGCTCGCTGTCGGAGCCGGCTGATGAACTCGGCGCTGTTGCCGAGCCCGGCGACCTAGAAGAGTCGGGGGACCAGACGCCTTGATCAACACGTACTCGCCATGGAGTGAACTCGCCGCCCGCCCAGACCTCGACCTGCAGTGGCGCGAGATGCGCGACAGGGTGGGCCAGTACCAACACCACCTGCGCCGGATCACGCTCGACCCACGGATGCCACGACGGCAGGTCCGCTCCGTGCTCTGTCACGAGCTCCGTCACGCCGAAGCGGGAGACACTCATACCGTGTGCGACCGGACCAACCTCAGGCAGGAGCAGGCCGCTGACCAGCGGGCAGCACGGTTGATGGTCGACATGCACGACCTGGCGCGCGCCATGGTGGTCCACGAGTGCCATCGATCAGCTGTCGCCGTCGAGCTGCACGTCTCAGATCGCCTGCTCGGGGTCAGGCTCGACCACTTGCACCCGAGCGAGCACCATTGGATTGGCGGTCAGGTCCACAACCTAGCCTGAGGCGATCGCTGCTAGCCGAGCTCTACGACCTCACCGGCCGTGATGGCCGGCAAGGTCGGCGTCAGGAGGGCGTCGAGGCGCAGCGCGGCCTCGTCCGACATGTCCTCGATGAGGCGCCCGTAGATGTTTACCGTCGTCTGGATGTCCTCGTGGCCGAGCCGTCGTTGGATCTCTGCGAGCGACATCCCCGCTGTGTGACACAGCATGACGTGGGAGTGCCTCAGCCAGTGCGGTGTCGGCTTGCGGTCGGACAGCGCTGCGGCTTCGACGACGCGTGGCCAGCGGATCGCGCGGAAGCTGTTGACGTTCCACGGTCCGCGGCGGTTCACTCCGGGGCGGCCGTCGGCGAACGTGAAGACCAGGTCGCTGGGTCCGAGGCCGACCAGGCGCCGGCGGAGCATCGGAGCAGCGGGCCCGAGGACACGGAGGCGGCGCATCGCGGCGTGGGACTTGCCGCCCTCTGCGATCCCGACGCCGCGACGCACGACGCGCTCCATGGTGACGTACACGTCGTCGTAGGCCTCGACGGCGCCGGCGGTGAGGGCGATGGCTTCGGAGATCCGCCACCCGGTCCCGGCCATGAACGAGATCAGGTCGGCAGCGTCGTGGTCGACCCGCTCCCCCGCCTCGAGCAGCGCGTGCAGCTCGGGAAGCCGCAGCCCCTTCGGGGTGGACTTCGTGCGTTCGGGAAGGTCGGTCTCCTTGCACGGGTTGTGCGGCACGAGGTTGCGTGAGCGCTTCGCGGCCCAGTCGTAGATCTGGTGGAGGATCGCGTGCCGGTCGGCGATCGACTTCGGCGACAGCGGCTTCCCGGTCGTCGGCGAGGGGTGGACGCCCATCCAGTCGACCCACGCCTGGACGTCGCCCTCGTGGATGTGCGCGGCCTCGCGGTGCCCGAGCCGTGGCCGGATCCAGTTCTCGTAGTCGCGGCGGTAGCCGATGAGGATGTTCGGGGTGACGTCGCGGGTCTTGGTGGGGATCCACGTCTCGAAGAGCTGGTCGAGGGTGAGCCCGACCGGGGCCTCGGCCTCGTCGTCGAGGTAGCGCAGGGCCCGCTCGGTGCCGAAGTCGTCGATCATCCGGGCGAACCGGTCGGCGCTCGGCTGGTCCTCGAAGGTGCGGGAGCGCTGCTTTTTGCCCTGGCGGAAGAGCACGACGTAGCCGGTCGTGCCGTCCTTGCGAGGGCGAGGCTGGACGCTGGCCATCAGCTCGACCCGTGCCGCGGACACGGTGTGGCCAGAACCAACGACGACACCTGCTCGCAGAGAAGCCGAGGTGCTTCGACCCATTCGCAGGCGGGACAGCCCCACGAGATCGGAAGTTCGCGCAGGCACCCTGCGCAGAGCATCGCGACGACCTCGCCGGTCACCGCGGCCTCGACGGGCACGGGGTCGTGTTCGCAGTCCATGGGCAGGCTGGCGGCGAGGCCGAGCCCAGCATCGCGCGCCGTGACACCCCACGTCGCGGTCACGCCCGCCAGTCCTCGCGGTAGTCCGGGTGGTAGGCGTAGGGAAGGGCAAGGAGGCGCAACACATGGCTCGGCGGCGCCGGTTCGTACCACTCGGCGATGAAGGCATCCCGTGCCTCGTCGGTGAGCGTCCGCAGCATGCCGGACTCCCAGAAAGAGATCGTCACACGCCCGTCCTCCCATGCGCGCCGATGATCGGGGGCGTCGCGCTTGGCTCGCTCGCCGCTCTCGACCGCCACAATCCGCCGCTTGGCCTCGCACTCAGCCAGCACGCGACTCTCCATTGACTCCGGGGTGCCCTCGCCTACGTATGGGCGGAACTCCACACGGTCGGCACGCTCCTCGTCCTCGGCGATCCGGGCCAGCAGGAAGTCGGTCAGGGTCGTTCGGGGGTCTTCGTGACCGCTCATGGCCACTCACCGTTCCTTCATGAACGTTGACGCGTGGTTGATTACAACAAACAGTAAGCCCCTGACCCTTGCGAAAGTGCAGGTCAGGGGCTTACTGTAGCAGCAGAGAGGGCGGGATTCGAACCCGCGGTAGGTCTCCCTACGACCGCTTTCAAGGCGGTTCCGATCGGCCGCTCCGGCACCCCTCCTCGTGCCGCGCCGGGCGCCGCACACCGCGGGACTCTACCGAACGCCTCGTCGCGGGGACCCGAGCGAGGGCCCGCTCGCGCGAGCGTGGTGAAATCTGCAGCGTGACGACCGAGAGTGTGACCGTCTACCGACTCGCCCCCGCCATCGCGGCGCGCCTGCTGGGCGCGGTCCTGGTCGCGGTCGCCGTACTGATCCTGCTGAGCACCCTGACCATCGCGATCCTCGACCTGCACACGGTCTTCCTGCTCGTGCCCGTGGTGATCACCCTCGCCCTCCTCGCCGCTACCTGGTGGGTGTGGCGGCAACGGGGCTGGATCGCGCGGCTGACGGCGGAGGGCTACCGGATCCAGTGGGTGCGCGGCGTCGGGGCCGCCTCCGGCCGGTGGAAGGATGTCGAGGACGCCGTCACCACGACCGTCGTCGACTCGCCCGTGGTCGTGTTGCGCCTGCGCGACGGGCGCACCACCACCATCCCGGTCGAGATGCTGGCCACCGACCGGGAGGCCTTCGTCCGCGACATCCAGGCCCACCTCCAGCGCGGACACGGCCTGCGCAAGTGGTGACCTGATTCGGCGCGAGCGCGCCGCGCCTTGTAACCTTCTCTGCGCCCGGCCTGGTCGGGCATGGAGGCGTCGCCTAGTCCGGTCTATGGCGCCCGCCTGCTAAGCGGGTTTGGGGCTAAAACCCCATCGAGGGTTCAAATCCCTCCGCCTCCGCCAGTGCTCGACCCCCTCCTTCGGGAGGGGGTCGAGACGTGCATTTGCAGGAACCTGCAATGCACAGACCTGCAGGCGGATGCCGCAGACGCGGCACCGCACGGTGGGTGAGAATGAGCGGGTCATCCCCTGTGACACGTGACATGTGAGGTGAAAGCAATGACCCCAGTACGCCGCATCGCCGCCGCAGCCCTCGTGGCCGCGCTTGGATTCGGATTCGTCGGCATCGGAGCGTCACCTGCCAACGCAGGAATGGACACGAGCTGGGGCGGGAAGATCAAGGCTCCCCACTGAGCTTGTCCGTGCCATGATTGGCACGCAGTGAAGAGCTGGGACCCCGGACCCCTCAACCCCCCACGAGTTCTGGTCCGGGCGGCCTCCCCCACAGGCCCGTCCCAGCACGAGGGCAGCAACTCATCGAGTTGCTGCCCTCGCCTCATTTCCCCGCGTCAGGAGGTCGGCGGCGAGTCATCGGTCTCGCGACCGGAGATGCCGCGCTTGCCCATCTCGTAGCCGAGCTGGAACCGGGTCTCGACCTCGAACTCGTTCTTGAGGTCCGCGACATAGCCGGCGTACGTCCGCGGGCTGACGCCGAGGCGCTTGGCGCCGGCCGGGTCGGCCCTGCCCTCGAGGAGCATCCGGATCGTCATCGACCGCTGCTCGGCGGCGATGTCCCTCATCAGGGACGTCTCGCTGCTGGTGAACGGGCGCGCCCGCTCCCAGTGGCGCTCGAACATGTCGACGAGGTAGCCCACCATCGACTTGTCGCTGATGACCATCGCCGCACTGAGGCCCTCATGGCTCGGGATGATCGCGATCCGGCGATCGACCACGATCAACCGGTTGAAGAACTCGTCGAGCGTGCGGACCTCGGCGCCGGCCGCGGTCACGGCGGCGACGTACTTGCGGGTGTCGGCGCCGCGTCGGGCGGCGTGCTGGTAGAGGGTGCGCATCTTCACGCCCCGCTTGAGCGCCGCGATCTCGCGGGCACCCACCTCACCGAGCTGCTTGACGCCCCGGCGGTCCTGCGGCTGGGCGGTGAGCAGCTCGTCCTCGGCGTCGCTGACCAGCGAGGCGAGGAAGTTGCCGATCGTGGCGAGGCCGCGGATCTCGGCGAACGGGCCGCCGACGGCGCTCGGCGAGCGCCGCCACGCGTGGGAGAGGGTGCTGAAGGCCTGGGCCCAGTGCGCCGACTCGGCGATCAGCTCGGCACCCTGCTGGCCCAGGGGGGCCACCACCCGGGCCTGGACGGCCGCCGGGTCGACGGCTCGCCAGTGGGCCCCGTCGTCGCTCTTGACGACCAGGCCAACCTCCTCGAGCAGGTCGAAGGCCTGCCGCAGCTCACCCCGCCCGGAGATGCGCTGGTCGGTGGCGCTGATGCCGCCGGACGTGACGATCTCCTCGTAGAGCGGCGTGGCCTGCTCCTCGAACAGGTCACGTTCGCGTTGCCCCAGGGGCACGGCTCACCTCCCACCTCTCACCCGAGACCCGGACCGGGACCCGGACCCGGTGTGAGGATGGTGCCACAAGGCGCCCAGCCTCCTGCCCGGAACCGCACCGACCTGCCCCGGGATGCCATGGGCGGGTCGGTCGCTGCGTCGTACGGCGAGTCAGGCGTCCAGACGGGCCTTCAGCGTGTCGAACTCGGTCCACAGCACCGCCGGGAGGTCGTCGCCGAACGTGTCGAACCACTCCTGGATCTGCGGCAGCTCGGCGCGCCACTCCTCCACGTCGACCGCGAGAGCCTGGGCGAGCTGGTCCTCGGTCACGTCGAGGCCGTCGATGTCGAGCGAGCCCGGCGCGGGCACGTGCCCGATGGGCGTCTCGACCGCGGCGGCCTGGCCGTCGATGCGCTCGATGACCCACTTGAGGACCCGGCTGTTCTCGCCGAAGCCCGGCCACAGGAAGTCACCGTCGGCACCTCTGCGGAACCAGTTGACGTAGAACATCCGGGGCAGCTTGGCGACATCGTGGTCCTTGCCGATGCCCACCCAGTGGCTGAAGTAGTCGCCCGCGTTGTAGCCGATGAAGGGGAGCATCGCCATCGGGTCGCGACGCACCACCCCGACCGCGCCGCCCGCGGCGGCCGTGGTCTCGGACGAGAGCGTCGCGCCCATGAACGTGCCGTGGTTCCAGTCGCGGGCCTCGGTCACCAGCGGGATCGTCGTCTTGCGGCGACCGCCGAAGAGGATCGCGTCGATCGGCACGCCGCGCGGGTCGTCGTACTCGGCGGCGAGGATCGAGCACTGCTTGATCGGGGTGCAGTAGCGGCTGTTGGCGTGGGCCGAGAGCTCGGTGGACGCAGGCGTCCAGGGCTCCCCCTTCCAGCTGGTCGCCTCGGCCGGCGTGTTCTCCAGGCCCTCCCACCACACGTCGCCGTCGGGGGTCAGCGCGACGTTGGTGAAGACCGAGTTGCCCTTGCGGATGGTCTCCATGGCGTGCGGGTTGGTGTGCTCGTTGGTGCCGGGCGCGACGCCGAAGAAGCCGAACTCCGGGTTGACCGCCCAGAGACGGCCGTCCTCACCGATGCGCATCCAGGCGATGTCGTCGCCGATCGCCTCGACCGTCCAGCCCGGGATGGTGGGCTTGAGCATCGCCAGGTTGGTCTTGCCGCACGCGCTCGGGAACGCGGCGGCGACGTACTTGGTGACGCCCTGCGGCGAGGTGAGCTTGAGGATCAGCATGTGCTCGGCCAGCCACCCCTCGTCGCGCGCCATCACGGAGGCGATGCGCAGGGCGTAGCACTTCTTGCCGAGCAGGGCGTTGCCGCCGTAGCCGGAGCCGAAGCTCCAGATCATCCGCTCCTCGGGGAACTGCACGATGTACTTGGTGTCGTTGCACGGCCACGACACGTCGTCCTGGCCGGGCTCGAGCGGCATGCCGACGGAGTGGAGCGCGGGCACCCACTGCGGGTCCTCGCCGGCGGCGGCGAGCTCCTCGATCCGGTGGAGGACCTCGGTGCCCATCCGGGCCATCACACGCATGGAGACGGTCACGTAGGCGGAGTCGGTGACCTCGATGCCGAACATCGGCTTCTCGGCGTCGACGTGGCCCATCACGAACGGGATGACGTACATCGTGCGGCCCCGCATGCAACCGGCGTAGAGCCCGCGCATGAGGTCCTTCATCTGCTCCGGCTCCATCCAGTTGTTGGTGGGTCCGGCGTCGCGCTCGTTGACCGAGCAGATGAAGGTGCGGTCCTCGACGCGGGCCACGTCGGTGGGATCGGAGGCCGCGTGGAACGAGTTGGGCATCACGTCGGGGTTGAGGCGGGTGAAGGTGCCCGTCGCCTCGAGGGAGCGGGTCAGCTGCTCCCACTCCTCGTCGGTGCCGGTGCACCAGTGGATGCGGTCGGGCCGGGTCAGCTCGGCGACCTCGGTGACCCAGGCGAGGATTCCCTCGTGGGTCGTCGGCGCGGTCTGCTCGGTGGTCGTCTCGGTGTGGGTCAGTGCGGTCATCCCAGGGTTCCTTCAGCGTTCGTCGCGGTTCGCGCGGCCTCGTTGACGGCGACTCCCTTCGGACGCTAGTGCGTGTGAAAGCGCGCACATATTGGATCGGTCAAAGGGTTGTGACCTGGGTCTCCCCACCCGGACGCACGAGTGCGGCCCCCGTGATCCGTCAGCCGGACCACGAGGACCGCACTCGGTCCCGAAGGGCTCAGTCCTCGGCGTCGAGGTCGGCAGCCACGCGGCGGTGGGCCTCCCAGATCGCCTCGGGCATCCGGTCGAACTGCGCCAGGTGCTCCTCGCGGAAGCCCATCTCCTGCTGCCAGCGGGGCTTGTCGATGGTGAGGATCCGCTCGAGGTCCTCGGCCGGGATGTCCATTCCCTCGAGGTTGAGCTCCTCCTCGGTCGGGATGATGCCCACGGAGGTCTTGCGACCCGACACCTCGCCGTTCTTGAGCTGCAGCAGCCACAGCAGCGGGCGCAGGTTGTCGCGGTAGCCGGGCCACAGGAAGTGGCCGTCGCCGGCGTCGCGCTGGAACCAGTTGACGTGCGCGAAGATCGGCTGGTCGGAGGCGGCCCCGACGATGTCGAGGTAGTGCTGGGCGTAGTCACCCTCGCCGTAGGCCATGAAGGGCCGGTTGGACATCGGGTCGTAGCGCAGGATGCCCTCCTTGCCCTCCGCCGCCGACGTCGCCTCTGCGCCGAGGGTCAGGCCGTCGTAGACACCCTCGGCGAGGTCGGTGATCGCTCGGATCAGCGGCTCGCGGTCGCGGGTGCGGCCGCCGAAGATGATCGCGTCGATCGGCACGCCCAGGGGGGCGTCGTAGTCGACGGCGATGTTGGGGACATTGGCCAGGGTCGTGGTGAAGCGGCTGTTGGGGTGGGCCCAGGGCGCCGAGTCGTCGTCCTTGCGGTCCGCGATGGGCGATCCCATCCAGTCGAGCCAGCCGTGCCGGTCGGTGGGCTTGGCCTTGGTGCGTCCTTCCCACCACACCTCGCCGGTCGTCGGGTTGTAGGCGACGTTGGTGAAGATGCAGTCGGTGCCCTCGTCGACGGAGGCCAGCGCGTTGGGGTTGGTGGTCTCGTTGGTGTCCTTGGCGACCCCGAAGACGCCGTACTCGGGGTTCATCCCGTAGAGCTTGCCGCTCTCCTCCTCGACCCACAGCCAGGCGATGTCGTCGCCGTAGAACGACACGTGGTAGCGATCGCCGAGCGCGTCGGGGGCCGCCATCATCGCCAGGTTGGTCTTGCCGGACGCACTCGGGAAGCCACCGCAGATGTGGTAGTCCTTCCCGGTCTCCTTGTCGTGGATGCCGATCAGCATGTATTGCTCAGCGAGGAACTTCTTGCTCGCCCAGCCGTCGTAGGCCCCCTGCCGCAGCCCGTGCGCGATCTTGCCGAGCAGCGCGTTGCCACCGTAGGACGAGCCGAAGTGCAGGATCGTGCGCTCGTCGGCCACCGTCACGAAGTAGCGCTTGTCGCCGTCGGTGCCCTGGCCGAGGTTCTCCAGGTCGCCGCTGACGTGGACCGCGCGCACGAAGTGTTCGGGGTGCTCGAGGTCGTTGACGAACTGCACGCCGACGCGGGACATCCGGATCATGTGAAGCACGACCGTGCGGGTGTCGGTGATCTCGACGCCGGCCGCCCAGGGCTCGAGGGCGTTGCCCGCGGGCGCCATCAGGTAGGGGACGACGTACATCGTCTTGCCGGCGCTGGCGCCGCGCATGAGGTCGTGGAGCTTGGGCTTCATCTCCGACGAAGGACGCCAGTTGTTGTAGACGCCCCGGTCCTTCTCGTCGCTGGTCGCCACGATGGTGCGCTCCTCGGAGCGGGCGGTGTCCTTGTAGTAGGAGCGGGAGTAGTAGCGCCCCTCCCCGACCTTCTCCAGCTCGCCGGCCGCCACGGCCTCCTCGAGGAGTCGGGCGTCGTCGGAGGCGTTGACCACCTCGACGCGTTGGGCGCCGGTGAGCTCGGCGTACTCCTTCACGAACTCACGGACCGGGGGGTTCGTCAGTCCGGCTGCATCCAGGACTGCCTCGAGATCTGCCATCGCGCTGCCTCTCATCGTGCGGCGGCCGTGACCGCCGCGTGTGCGGGTGCTAGGCACCCTAGGGGATCGCCCACGGAGCCCGGCCAGCCCTCCGGGGTGGTGCTGATTTCGCCCGGCCGTCCGGGGTCGGCTATCCTCGTCCAGTCCTCGCGGAGTGCAAGCACTGCGAACGACATGCGCCTGTAGCTCAACGGATAGAGCATCTGACTACGGATCAGAAGGTTTGGGGTTCGAATCCCTACAGGCGCACAGCACGAAGAAACCGCAGGCCAGCCTCGCTGACCTGCGGTTCTGTCGTTCTCGTCACGGCGGGCTCACGCCGCGATGCTCACGCCCATTCTGCAGCTCCGTCGCAGGGGCATCAGGAGTTGGACTGGCCCCCGCGATCGCTCTCGGAGAGGTGCTCGAAGGTCTCGCCGGTGGCCGTCATGGTGCGGGTGACGTCTCGGCCCCCGTAGACCCAGTAGATACGCATCAGCGAGTCACCTCGGTTGAGGAAGCGGTGCGGCACACCGGCCGGCACCCAGGTGGCGTCACCGGCGACCAGGTCGAAGGTCTCCTCGCCGATCACCGCCGTCGCCCGCCCCTCGAGGATGAGCACCGACTCCTCCACGTTGTGGCTGTGGAGCGGCAGCCCGGTCCCGACCTCGAACCTCGTCTGACCGGTGGTCACGCGGTTGGTCTCGCAATTCCACTTGCCGACGTAGGGGATGGTCGCGACGCCGTTGCCCCGGTCGAAGGGCTCGACCTGGTCAGGGCGGATCAGCAGGCTGGGACGGGTGGGCTCAGTCATGCGGTGTCCTTCTCTGTGGTGGTGTGACCAGAGGCCGAGCGTGCACCTGGCTCACCCGATGACGACCGTGCGGATGTTGGTGAACTCGCGCGCGCCGACCGCACCCAGCTCCCGCCCGTAGCCGCTCTGCTTGACCCCGCCGAAAGGCAGTCGGGGGTCCGATGCGGTGACAGCGTTGATGAACAACGCCCCGGAAGCGATGCGCGAGCCGACCTCGAGCGCGTGGGTCTCGTCCGCGGACCACACGCTTGCCCCGAGCCCGTAGGGCGTGGCGTTCGCCAGGTCGACTGCCTCGTCGTCCGTGCTGAACGCGATGACGGCTGCCGCGGGCCCGAAGGTCTCCTCAGCCATGACAGGCATGTCCGGCGTCACATTCATCAGCACGGTGGGGGCGTACCAGGCGGGGCCGAGATCCAGACGCTTGCCTCCCGTGAGCACGACCGCCCCGGCTTGGACCGACGCCTCGACCTGACGCTCGAGGTTGGCGGCCAGATCGGGTCGGGCCAGTGGCCCGATCCTCGTGGCCGCATCGGCCGGTGGCCCGATCACCAGTTCCTCCACAGCGGTGGCGAACCGTCGGCCGAACTCGTCGGCCAGGGACTCATGGACGATGAACCTCTTGGCGCAGAGACAGGACTGCCCGGTGTTGAGGAAGCGCCCGGCCACTGCCCGGGGCACGACTGTGTCGAGGTGAGCGTCGGCGAGCACGACGAAGGGGTCGGATCCACCCAGCTCCAGGACGGCCTTCTTCGCCGCGCGCCCCGCACTCGCGGCGACGCTTGCCCCTGCCCGATTGCTCCCGGTGAGAGTCACCGCGGCTATGCGGTCGTCCTGGATGAGTCGGTCCACAGTGTCGGGGACCTCGCTCTCGGCGAGCACCAGGGTGCGGAAGACACCGGAGGGAAGGCCCGCCTCGGTCAGCACCTGTTCGATGGCGAGCGCGACCCCGGTCACGTTGGGAGAGTGCTTGAGGATCCCCACGTTTCCCGCGGTGAGCGTGGGTGCGAGGAATCGGAACACCTGCCAGTAGGGATAGTTCCACGGCATGATCGCCAGGACCGCGCCCAGCGGTTCGTAGCGGATGAAGCTGCGTGATGCGCCGGTGACGACCTCCTCGTCGGCGAGCTGCTCGGGCGAGGTCTTGGCGTAGTACTCACACACCCACGCGCACTTCTCCACCTCAGCGATCGCCTCGGTGATCGGCTTGCCCATCTCGGAGGTTGCGATGGCGGCCAGCTCGGCAGAACGCGTCCTGAGAATGGCTGCTGCGCGGAGCAGCACGGCAGCGCGGGCCTCGACGAGGGTGTCGCCCCACGCCTTCTGGGCGGTGGTGACCTCGGCGAGCACGGCCTCGATGTCCGCCGTTGTCATGACGTCGTAGCGGTGCAGCTCGTGGCCGGTGGCAGGGTCCACCGTGACGAGGAGGTCAGCAGCCACGACCTCCCTCCCGTTCGGCCGTGAGGAAGGCGCCCGGGCGTGCATCGCACCCTCCGTGCGACGCAAGCAGAGGGTGCGCCTCAGACATCGATGGTCGTGTAGGTCTTCACCGAGCGCTCCTCGAGGAACTCGATGATGTAGTCGAAGACGTTCTCCTGGAAGTACGGCGCCGCCTTGTGTGCGTCGTACCCGGCCTCGTCGACGTACTGCTCGTAGAGGAAGAAGGTGCGCGGGTCCTCGGGAGAGACCTGCGCCTGGTAGAAGAGGTTGCCCTCCTCCGCGCGGGAGAGGGGCGTCATCTTGCGGATGACGTCCGCCACCCGCTCGTGCTCCCCTTCCTTGGCCTTCCAGGTGGCTGCGACGACGAATGCCATGAGCTGTTCCTCTTCCTGTAGTGAGTCATGCAGTGGTGAAGTCGGTGGAATGAATCGCGAGTCAGGCCGGTCTCGGCCCGATGGTGTTGCGGAGCACCCCGATACCGGAAGCCTCCATGTCGATGACGTCCCCGGCGTTGAGCCAGCGACCCAGCTCCATGCCGCTCCCCCCCGTGGCGGTGCCCGAGCCGAGCACCTCACCGGGATGCAGCATCAGCGCCTGCGAGGCGTAGGCGATCATCGCCTCGAACGAGTGGTGCATGTCCCGAGTGTTGGCGCCACCCCACCGCTCGCCGTTGACGCGGACCTCCAGGTCGACGTCGTGCGGATCGATCTCGTCGGCGGTGACGAGGCAGGGTCCCAGGACGTTGGATCCGTCCCAGTCCTTGCCCTTGCCGGGCCCCATCGACACCGGCAGCTCGCGGCTCTGGACGTCACGGGCCGACAGGTCGTTCCAGATCGTGTAGCCGAAGACGTGGTCGAGCGCGTTGGCCTCGGTGATGTCGGAGCCCGGACGTCCGATGACAGCGGCCAGCTCGAGCTCGTGGTCGAGCTGCTGCGTGTACGCCGGCCACGGGATCTCCTCGCCCGGTCCGATCACCGTGTCCGGCAGGCCCTTGTAGTAGGCAGGAACGTCGTACCACTCCGCCGGGATCTCTTTGCCGAGGGCCGGAAACACGTTGAGGAGGTGCCCCTCGAAGGCCAGGAAGTCGCGGAGGGTGCGCGGCCTCAGCGGGGCACGCAGGACAGCGCCTGCTACTGCCCGGGTGCTCCCGATCGGCGCTCCTGCCTCGATGAAGGCGACCATGTCGCCGTCGAAGCCGACGTCGACCACGACATTGCTGTCGAGGTATCCCACCCGGCGGTCGCGGACTCCCGGAGCCTCGTAGGTCACGAGCTTCACTGGCTGGCCACTCCGGTTCTTGTGACGTCCATCGGGCCCATGGCTACAGCGTCGTCACGGGCCGCGACTGCAGCATGTAGAGGCCCGTCGAGTCGTAGGCCCACTCGATGTCCTGGGGGCAGCCGTTCAGCTCTGCCAGCTGAAGGCCCATCGTGACGAGGTCGGCCAGTTCAGAGACAGAGAGCACCTGCTCATCGACGACGCGGGACTTCTTCACGTTGCCCTTGCGGTCCAACGTGTAGTAGTCGGGGGTGACCTCACCAGAGACGACGTGCTCCCCGACACCCCTCGCCGCCTCGATAACGACACGGTCCCGGCGATGGTTCACCGGATCCACGGTGAACATGACCCCGGCCTTCTCCGCATCGACCATCTGCTGGACGACGACGGCCATCTGGATGTCGTGGAGGTCCCCCTTGTGCTCCCGGTAGAACAAGGCGCGCTCGGAGAAGAACGAGAGCCAGCACTCCACGACCTTGTCCAGAACGTCGTCGAGAGTTCGGACGAACAGGTAGGTCTCCTGCTGGCCGGCGTAGGAGGCATCGTTGCCGTCCTCGGCACAGGCCGAGGACCGCACCGCGACAGAGACATCCTGAGGGAGCAGCTGGTAGGCGGCCTCGATGAGGTCACGGGGAGGATCGGTCCGCGCGACAACAGCACGGGCGCCTTCCAGATCCTGGGCCTTGAGGCACTCCAGGAGCTCGTCGGCGTCCACCGCCTCGGCGAAGGCCGCCGCGGTGATCACGAACCCGGGAGGCACGGGCAACCCGTTCTGGGTCATGGACGCCAGGCTCGCGCCCTTGCCTCCCGACAGCTCGACCTCGCGGCATCGCTCGTCGTCGAACGTCAGGATGAGTGGGGTTTTCGACATGGACTGCTCCTTCCGGCACAACGATTCCGACAGTGTCTGCGGCACCTAGAGGCCCCCTTGCGACCGAGCGGCCCGAGCCGCCGCACCATCAGCGGGCTCGGCCGAGAGGACCTGAACGATGCCGGTCGTGCCGTTGACGCGGATGGTGTCGCCGGTCGCGATCCTGCGGGTGGCGTCCGAGGTGCCGACCACGGCGGGGATGCCGAACTCGCGGGAGACCACTGCCGGGTGCGATGCCATGCCGCCCGCGTCGGTGACGAGGCCACCGATCTTCGTGAACAGCACGACCCAGGACGGGCTCGTCATCCGGCAGATGATGATCTCGCCCTGCTCCACCTGGCTGAACTGCTCGGCCGACAGGACGACGCGGGCCGTGCCCTCGATGACGCCCTTCGACGCTCCCAGGCCCTGGATCTCGCCCTCGACCTCCGATGGCTTGCGATACACCTTCTCCGGGAATGCCCACAGCGCCAGGTAGGGGAATGCCAGGTTCTCCTCGGTGGCAGTGCCCACCCAGTCGCGCGGGCGCACTTCGTAGGCGTTCTCGCGCTGGTCGCGCCGATCACCCACCAGGTCCTCACAGTCGAACCCGTTGCTGCCCGCCATGAGCGTCCGCAGCTCGTTGTAGCGCAGGTACATGACGTCCTCGGGGTCGTCGAGCTTGCCCTCCTCGACCAACTTCTTGCCGATCGCGATCAGGACGAGTCGGACCCGGGCGTTAGTGCCCTGGTCGATGTAGAAGTGGTGATCAGGCGTCAACGGGTTCATCCGCAGGCTGAGATCGAGCGCGCTCTGCAGGCGCTCGCGGTCCGCTCCTTCGACGCCCTCCATCACCTCGGTCTTCGCAGCGTCGAGGTCCTTCGCCACGGCTGCGATCTCGGCCGGGTAGTCGTAGTCGACCTCCAGGTAGCCACGAATCGCCTCCAGCACCGGGGCGGGGTCCTCGCGCCACGACTTGAACGAGAACTCGTGGGCGTACATCGACTTGTAGCCGAAGACCTGTTGGTAGTCCTCGATCTCCTTCGCGAGGAAGGACCGGCCTTCGGGAGTCGAGTCCAACGCCCGACGAATCTCGAGCGCCGTCGACCCGGCAAACGCCTCGGCGACGGGCCCGCCGTCGGACTTGACCTGCTCCTTGATCTTCCACAGCTCTTCGATCGAGTCCCAGTTCCTGTTGTCCAGCGAGCTCTGCAGCCGGCCCATCAGGTCGCTGTGGTCACCCTCCCCACGCACCTCGGCGATGATCGTGTTGAGGTTCGTGGTGGAGGAGAACTGAGCGAAGTTCAGGACCCAGTGGATCTGCCAGTGCCGATCGTGCATGTCGATCGCGTCCTCGAGCAGGATCGCCAGCTCCACGAGGCTGGCCGCGTCATGGTCGTAGGCATCGAAACGCTCGAAGTTGCGCACCATCTCCGGAACCAGACGATCGCGCCACCAGCCGAGGAAGTTCTCCGCGTAGTAGGGCAGCGTCCAGCCGAGGTAGCCGCCGATCTCCGCGGCGTACTCCTCGTTGTCGGGCACGCGGGGGGTGTAGCGAGCGCCGTACTCGGTCGTCTCCGCGGAGAGTCCGGGCTGGGCGGGAATGGCCGCGGTGTAGACGTAGCCGTTGACGATCTTGGAGATCCAGTCGGAGGCGAACGGCGTGCCGAAGCGACGGAACATGTAGTCACACTTGAGCCACCAACCACCGATGTCGGCATACATGGGTGACACCGGGTTGGGGATGTGCAGGTCGTCGTGCACCCAGAGCAGGTCCTTCTGCCCATCCTCCCAGGCGACAGGGAATTCGTCATCGCCGAAGAAGGTCGCAACGGTCTCGGTCATGGGGTCCTCCTGTGTCGTGACCCCGCTCGGCGGCGAGGATCACACGTCAATGGACTGTGAAGAGCTGTGGTGGGGCGATGGTGCCGTGCATCCCTCGGCCGACGTGCGCCGCAGGGGGAGCCGGCTCGGGATTCGGGGGTTCTTGCGGCCCGGGAACGCACCCGGGCCGCAGGCGTCACTCGTTGCTGCGCAGACTCACCACTCGCAGGAGTTCGGAGGATCCACCGGGTCGCAGTCCGCCTCGCTCGCGATGGCCTCGACCACCTCGAGGGCACGGTCGGCGTCGAGCTCGACCGGGTCGCCGGGGCTGCCGTCCTCGTTGAACGGCGTGTAGGCCTGAACGATCTGGTTCACCCCACCGTCGGTGTACTCACCGGAGCCGGTGATGCCGTCGTAGTCGATCTCCTCACCGTCTCGGATCAGCTCGAGGCACTCCGCGTAGGTGTAGCAGACCTCGCCCGGAGCCTCGCCCACGTCGTGCATGGCCGGGGCCCAGTCGCTGACCTTGTAGGAGCCGCCCGCCTCGACCGCGAGCGCGGTCTGCACCATCAGGTCGTAGGTGGAGTAGTGGTAGGCGTCGGTGGGCGGGCCGAACTCATCGGCGTAGCCGGGCGTGCTCTCCCACAGCTTGGAGAAGAAGTCCCAGGCCGGCGACTCATCGTTGTAGGAGAAGGCCGCAAAACCGATCCCCTTCTGAGCTCCCAGCGGTCCGGTGCCGAGCGTCTTGATGAACTCGGGCTGGACCCACCCCGTCTCACCGATCCACTCGAGCGAGATCCCTGCCTCGGTGGCCTGCTTGATGAGCGTGGCTGACTCGACGGAGCCTGCCTGGACGATGACGGCATCCGGCTTCAGGTCCGCGATCCTCCGGGCCTCCGCCACGTACGACGGCTGTTCGGCTCCGGCGTCGATCCGCTCGAGGACCTCGAGACCGAGGTATTCTGCGGTCTCCTCGGCTGCATCGGCGGCCAGCTGGAAGCCCTCGACGTTGGTGGCGAAGATGGCGACCGACTTGGCACCGATCTGCTCGGCGTACAAGGCCCCTGTCATGCCGAGTGTCTCGTCGAGACCCTGGGCACGGAAGATGGGTTCAGCGGCCTTGCCGCCCAGGTTCCCGGGGATCGCGCCACCGTGGATCGAGGGCGCCAGGGGACCATCCTGGTCCTCCCAGCGCTCCATCATCAGATCGCGATAGGTCCGGTAGCCGTGAGCGATGCTGACGAGGATCTCTGCATCGTGTCGATCCAGGCAGGTGCGTGCGGCCTGAGCCTCGCCGACGGTGCCCAGGTCCTCGTGGAACATCTTCCAGGAGCGCCCGAGGGGCGGGTCCTCGTTGATGACCTCCTCGACCGGGAAGACGACGTCGGCGGTCAACGACTTGCCGTACGAGCCGAACTCGCCGGTGTAGTAGGCCAGCTCGCAGACCGGCACGTCTCCCGTCGCTTCTGCGTCACTCGTCGTGCTGGTCGTGCAGCCTGTGGCCACCAGAATGATGGCGGACAGCGCAGCAAGTGCGCGGCCCACCGGGACTGTACGGTTCATCGGGGTGTTCCTCTCTCCGTGCCGGTACGTGCCTGGTCAGATCTGATACGCGTGCTTCAACTGCTCAGTGGTGAGGTCGGATGCCTTCATGACGGCCGACTTCTGACCGAGGCTGAGCACCATCACGCGATCGGCGACCCCGAGTGCCTGCGTGGCGTTCTGTTCCGCGACGACGATGGCTACGTGCCGTTCGGCGCGGATGCGGCGGATTGCATCGAAGAAGGTGCTCACGTAGAGCGGTGACAACCCCGCCGTGGGTTCGTCGAGGAGCAACAGCGTGGGCTCCTGCATCAGGGCCCGACCACAGGCCACCATGCGCGACTCACCGCCGCTGAGGGTGCCGGCGCGCAGGTTGAGCTTGCGCTTGAGGTCAGGGAAGAAGGTGAACACCTCTTCCACCCGCTCGGACACCGGCCGCTTGCCGAACATCCCGCCGACCCGCAGGTTGTCCATGACCGTGAGGTCGGGAAACACCCCACGCTCCTGGGGGACGTAGGCCACCCCGAGTCCGGCGCTCTGGTAGGCCCGCATCCGGCTGATGTCGGTGCCGCGGAAGGTGACGGACCCGCCCATCAAGGGATTGAGCCGCGCCAGGGTGGCCAGAAGGGTCGTCTTGCCCGCGCCGTTGGCGCCGAGGATCGCGAAGACCTCCTCGCCGACGGTGAAGTCGATCTCGTCGAGGACGGCGATCCCGTCGTAGCCAGACCGAAGCCCGTTGACCTTGAGTACTTCTGTCGTCTCAGACATGACCCTGCCCCAGGTAGCTTTCCACGACGGTCTTGTGCTCGCGGATGTCGTCAGGCTTGCCGCGGAGCATCACTTTTCCTTCGGCCATGAAGGTCACCTGGGCGCACAGGCTCCAGATCACGTCAAGGTCGTGCTCGATGATCACGACGGTGGTGCCGTCAGCGGCCAGCGTTGCCATGGCCTCCATGACCTTCTGCGTCACCTCTCCGGGCAGCCCTGCAGTCGGTTCGTCCAGAAGCAGGACGGACGGCTTGAGCAACAGGCACCGGATGATGTCGACGAGCTTCTTCTCCCCCGCCGAGAGCGCCAACCGGCGCGTGTTCTCGAGACCGAAGTGAGTGAGCTGGCGCTCGATCTCCACCCGGTGCTCCTCGTAGGTCGCGCGCTCCCCCGCCAGGTGGAGCGGGAACTCCCTCCGTGGTGGAGTGACCGCCAACAACAGCGAGTCGAGGATGGTCAGACCGTCGAAGTCGGTGATCACCTGATTCGTCTTGACCACCCCGCTCTGCGCGATCCGGTGGGCCGGCAGGCGCGAGAGCTCGACACCTCGCCTCCCTTCCCGCTCGAGGCGGATCTTGCCCGTGTCTGCCTTGAGCGAGCCCATGATCAGGCGCATCAGGGTGGTCTTCCCTGCGCCGTTGGGCCCGATGAGTCCCTCGATCGGGTGGTCGCCGAGAGTGAGGTTCTCGACGTCGACCACCGTGCGACCCGAGAAGCTCTTGGTCACGTCGGTGAGCGTCAGCCGTGGGCGAACCATGGTCTGCTCAGGCAGCTCGGGCCGGACGGTCGTCGTGAATTCAGGCACCGTGGATCCTCTTCATGAGTCGGTCGCGTCGCATGTCGCCGAGCAGCCCGAGGGGCCGGAAGATCAGGATGAGGATGAGTGCCAGCCCGAACAGGACCTCACGCATCAAGGGGATCGTCTGGGTGTACCACTCCGACGGGAGCGGGATGTAGGACTGGATGAGGATGTCGAAGACCCCGACCGTCAGGACCACGCCGACCACGGCTCCCAGGACGCGCACGGAGCCGCCCACCACGAGACCCACGACGGCCGCGAGCGTCAGCTCGATGCCGAGGCTGGAGACCTCGAGGAACCTGACCATCACGCCGTACATGACGCCGAGCAGTCCCATCAGGGCCGAGGTCACCACGAACAGCCCGAGCTTGGTGCGCGCTGCTGGCTTGCCGAGACTCTTGGCGAGGGGCTCGTTGCTTCCGATGGCGATGAGGAGGCGGCCGTAGGGATTGCGGTGGACGAGCCACACGTAGGCGAGGATGCCCGCCACGAGCGCCACCGTCAGCAGGAGCCAGATCAGCTCATTGACGGCGACTTCTCCGGAGTCGAAGGGGAAGCGCAGACCGCCCATTCCGAGAGCGCCACCGGTGAGGTCCTGCTCGGTGGTCGCGAGGAGCGCAACGGCGGTGGCGAAGCCGAGCGTGCCGACCATCACGCCGTCGACATCGAGGTCGGCGATCAACCACCCGACGAGGAGTCCGCACACGCCGGAAGCGGCGGTGGCCAGCGCTGCGCAGACGAGGAACTGGTAGGGGTCGGCGAACGGCCAGTCGACGCGCACGTAGAGCACGCCGAAGGCGTAGAGGCCGACGCCCCAGAACCCGACGACTCCGAAGTTCGCGATGCGGGCCAGGCCGAGCTGCAGGTGCAGCAGCAGCGCCAACCCGATCAGCATGACGACGTGGAAGAGGCCAGCGATGAGAAAGGTGTCAAGAACCATGTCGTCAGACCTTCGTACTTTCAGTGAGCCGGCGCCCGCGGACCTTGAGCACAACCAGGAAGCCGACCGTCAGCACCAGCTGCGCGTACAGCACCTGGCCCAGGGTCAGCGTCATGAAGGCGAGCGCGATGCCGGTGCCCACGCCGACGATCATGACCCCGTTGAGACCCCAGATTCCGCCGACGAGGACGACGAGGAGGATGAGGAGGAAGACACGGCTCCCCAGCATCGGACTGACCGAGGAACCTACGCCGTAGAAGGCACCGGCCATGCCGCCGGCGAGGCCGGCGATGAACCAGATCAACACCGTCACCGCGAAGGGGCGGATGCCACTGACCTGGGCGAGTGCCTCGTCTCCGGCAAGCGCTCGCACCATCAGTCCGTAGCGGGAGCGCTGGACGAACAGGTAGAGAGCGACGGCAAGGAGCAGGACGCTGGCGAGGGCCACCAGACGGAACGACGCAACCCCGACTCCGAAGATGTTGACACTGTCAGGCGGCGCCACGTCGAAGAACCGCACGGGTGTGCCGAAGACGAACTGGAGGCCGTAGCGAAGTGCGATCGAGAGTCCGAACGAGATGATGATCAGCTCGAGCGTCCCGACGCCACGAAGCTTCGCGGGGCGGAAGATCAACAGGTACGTCGCCACGCTCAGGAGACCGGCCAGCACCCCGGCCGGCACCAGCACGACGAAGAACCCGAGCCCATAGGTCGTGTTGAGGTGCATGGCGAAGTAGGCCCCCAGGGTGACCGTCTCCGCGTAGGCAACGTTGATCAGCCCGGTCAAGCGGTAGAGCAAGGCGAAGCCGGTGGCGGCCAGCACGAGCGGCGCGTGCTCCGTGAGCCCGATGACGACCGACGGCACCACCGAGGACATGTTGCCGGTGGTCCAGACCAGCGCGAGCAGCGCGACGGCGACGACCGGCCCCGTGCCCGAGCGGCGCAGGTTGCGGACGGGCGCACCCCCAGAAGAGCTCGTCGTCTCCGGCGATGCCACGGTTTCGTCCGACGGGAGCCCGGTCATGCCGGCCTGCCCACCGGAGCGCAGAAGCGCGAACCCGCTGTGCGTCGTGGGGTCAGGTGAGTCGAGTGCATCCGTAGCCAATCTCCAGAAGTTTCGAGCCAGAGCCGTTCAGTCGATTCTCGATAATAGATGGAATGTAACTTCCGTCACAGGGGTCGTCAACCCCCTGGACGCTCGACCCGGCCGCCGGGCAGCCGTTTCGGTCAACTGGTTGACACCACTGCATCGAGAATCGATTATGTGAAGGGTTGAGCGGGAAGCGATCGCACTCCGTCGCTTCTCCGGGACTCCCCCGGCTCGACCTTTCGACGGAGGTTCCTCGTGCAGCGCGTCACTCCCCACATCTTCACGTCCACCCAGATCCGTGGCTGCAACCCCAGCTACGTCGTCACCTCGGCCGGCGTCGTCGTCATCGACACGCCCCAACTGCCGACGAAGGCACTCGAGATGCGCAAGGAGGCCGAGGCAGAAGGACCGATCAGATTCCTGATCAACACCGAGCACCACGTCGACCACATCTTCGGCAACTACTTCTTCAAGGGCGCCGGTGACGTGGTCCACCACCAAGGGGTCGCCGACAACTTCATGACGACGACGCCGGACCTGGACCCGTTCGGCTACGCCCTCGAGGCCATCCCCACCGATGACCCGGACGGCGCGGAGATCATGCCGGATCGGGACACGTACTTCGAGGACCCGAACCGTGGCGACCTGGTGTTCACCGGCGACCTGGACCTCCGCGTGGGCGAGAAGACGTTCCATCTCATCCACACTCCGGGCCACACCCCCGGGCAGGTGGCGGTCTACCTCCCGGACGAGCGCGTCGTCTTCACCGGCGACACGGTGTTCTCCGAGTGCCAGACGTGGCTGATGAGCTCAGACATCGACGAGTGGGTCAGCGCGCTCGACGTGATCAGCAACCTCGATGTCGACCTCATCGTGCCCGGGCACGGGCCGGTGACCACGCCGTCGTACCTGGCCACGCAGCGGGCTGTTCTCCTCGACTGGACCAGCGCCGTCGCCGAGGCCGTCGCCAAGGGGTGGTCCCGCGAGGAAACCGTCGAGCGGGTCCACTTCCGCGACAAGTTCGGCCCGGTCGACATCGGGCAGGAATACATGATGGACCACATCCAGACGCTCAACGCCGCGTCGCTGTGGGACAAGTTCACCACCAAGCGCTCCCCTGTTCGCTGAACCTGCTCATCCCACTTCGACCGGAGGACTTGACCGCCATGAACCAGGACAGCACGAACGAACTGCAGCGTTTCCGACTCGATGACCGCGTGGCGATCGTCGCTGGCGGCTCCGGGGGAGTCGGCGTCCGGACGTGTGCCGCCCTCGCGGCCATCGGCGCCCGCGTCGTCATCATCGGTCGCTCCGAGGAGCGGCTCGCCGAAGCACGCAAAGCCGTGGAGGCTGCCGGGAGCCAGGCGCTGGTCGTTGCTGGCGACATGGCGCAGAAGGAAGCCGCCGACGATGCCGTGCAGCAGGCACTCGACACGTTCGGCCGCGTCGACGTGCTGGTCAACGGGATCGGCGGGGGCGCGGGGACCGCGCTCCACGCCGCCGAGGACTACCCGCAGTCGGACTGGCACCGGATTCTCGACCTGAACCTCACGACGTCGCTCCTGGTCTCACAAGCCGCGGCACGCGCCATGATCACCGGCGGTCGCGGAGGCTCGATCCTCAACATCAGCTCCGTGCGCGGTCAGCTCGGCATCGACTCCGGCTTCTCCGCCTACGTCGCCGCCAAGGGCGCCCTGGACGCCCTGACTCGCCAGCACGCCACCGAGTGGGCCAAGCACAACATCCGGGTCAACACCATCTCGCCGACCTTCGTGCGCACCGAGCAGGCAGCCAAGCTGCTGGCCGCACCGGGGTTCTACGATGAGCTGGTCAGCCGGATCCCACTCCGCCGGATCGCCGAGACCGACGATCTCGTCGGGGCCCTGCTCTTCTTCTGCTCCGAGGCCTCGTCCTTCGTGACCGGCCAGATCCTCACACTGGACGGCGGCCTCACGGCCACCCAGTGATCGGTCACCCGATGCGTGGTGCGCGAGGGGAGCACACGGCCACGTGCGCCGTCGTGCGCGAGCCTGGCGGCCCCTTCCTGCTGGAGCAGGTGACGCTCTCCGGGCCACGACCGGACGAGGTCCTCGTGGAGGTGGTCGCCGCGGGCATCTGCCACACCGACCTGCTCGTACGCGACTCCCGGCCGGACTCCCTCCCAGCGGTGCTCGGGCACGAGGGCGCGGGGATCGTGCGGGAGACGGGCAGCGCGGTCCGCGGGATCAGGACCGGCGACAAGGTGGTGCTCAGCTTCCCGTCCTGCGGCCAGTGCCGACGGTGCGGGACGGGGCGATCGGCATACTGCGACTCCATCGCGACGCTGAAGTTCGGCTGCTGCCGACCCGACGGCTCGGTCGCCACGACCGACCTCGGCGGCCGTCCGATCGGTGACCACTTCTTCGGCCAGTCGTCGTTCGGCACCCTCTGCATCGCCAGTGCCCGCAGCGTCGTGAAGGTCGCGGACCATGTCGATCTGCGTGTCGCCGGTCCGCTGGCGTGTGCGGTGCAGACCGGTGCAGGTGCCGTGCTCGACGTGTTGCGGGTGACCCCGGGTTCGTCGGTCGCGATCTTCGGGACCGGGTCCGTCGGCCTGAGCGCGGTGATGGCGGCACGTCTGTGCGGAGCAACCACGATCATCGCCGTCAACCGCCGCGCTTCCCGGCTCGATCTGGCGGCAGGGTTCGGGGCAACACACCTGGTCTCTCCCGACCTGACCGACCCCGTCGAGGCGATCCGCGAGGCCACCGGCGGCCGAGGGGTCGACTTCACGCTCGAGACCACCGGCGTCCCCGACGTGCTCACCCAGGCTGTGCGGTCGTTGGACTCCCTCGGCACCTGCGCCTACGTCGGCACGGCACCGCCCGGCGCCCCCGGCGGCATCATCATGCTCGAGTCCATGACCAAGGGATTGACCGTCCGCGGGGTCCTGCAGGGCGACAGCACCCCGAGCCAGATGATTCCCCGGCTGCTCGGCCTGCACCAGCGCGGCCTGCTCCCCTTCGACCAGCTGATCACGCACTACCGATTCGACGACATCGACCAGGCCGCCGCGGACTGCCTCAGCGGGAGCGTCGTCAAGCCAGTACTGCTGATGAGCGGGGATGCGGCGTGAGGCCGCCGGCCCCGCGCGTGACCGGCGCACCAGCTGTCTGGCGCCACCAACCACCAGAGGAGCACAGATGAACGACCCGGTGACCATCGGCGCAGCTGACGCCCCAGACGTGTTCGTGCCTCCGCTCCTGCGGATGACGACCGAGACCCCGACCCGGCTGTGGAGCGACTCGGTGACGCCTCACGAGCTCTCGGCCGCGATCGGGTGGGGCGCGGTGGGCGCGACGTGCAATCCGGTCATCGCCCTGGCCGCGCTCCGCGACGACCTGCCCCTGTGGCACCGACGGATCCGCGAGTACGCCGATGCCCACCCCACGGCGTCGGAGTCACAGATCGGGTGGGCGATGGTCAAGGAGCTCTCGGTCGGGGCTGCGGCCCTGTTCACCGACGCCTTCGCCGAGCACGGCGGTCGCAACGGCCGGCTGTCGGTGCAGACCGACCCTCGGCTCTACCGCGACGCCGACGCCCTCGTCGCACAGGCGGTGCAGTTCGACGCCCTGGCACCGAACATCATCGTCAAGATCCCCGCCACCGAGATCGGCATCCGCGCGATGGAGGAGGCCACCTACCGGGGGGTGAGCATCAATGCGACCGTGTCGTTCACCGTGTCCCAGGCGATGGCCGTCGCCGAGGCCATCGAGCGCGGGCTGCAACGACGTGAGGCCGACGGCCTCGACGTCAGTGCGATGGGGCCGGTCTGCACGATCATGGTCGGGCGGCTCGACGACTGGATGAAGGTGGTCGCCGCTCGCGATGGCGCGGCGGTCGACCCGGACCTCCTGGACTGGGCCGGCGTCGCGGTGTTCAAGCATGCCTACGCGATGTTCCGCGATCGTGGCTTCCGCACCCGGTTGTTGTCGGCGGCGTTCCGCAACCACATGCACTGGAGCCAGCTGGTCGGTGGCGATGTCGTCATCTCCCCTCCGCTCGAGTGGCAGGAGCGGCTCAACGCCAGCGGTGTCGAGCCCCGCCCGCGGATGGACGAGCCGGTTCCCGCCGCAGTCCTGAGCGGCCTGCTCGAGAATCTCCCGGAGTTCCGACGGGCCTACGACCCTGACGGGATGGCCATCGCCGAGTTCGAGTCCTTCGGCGCCACCAGACGCACGCTGCGACAGTTCCTCGGTGCGTGCGCCGAGCTCGAGAGCGTGGTGCGCGACGTGCTGCTGCCCGACCCGACGACCTAGGCCTGCTCGAGGCGAGGACCGGCGGTGCACCAGCCACGGTCCACGTCCAGGCTCACGGCGTGCGAGAGCGTCGGTTGCCGGCAGCCTGCTCGACGACCTCATCCAGGTGGTCGGCGAGCCAGTCGCGGATCTCCGCGAAGTGGTGCTCGATGGCACGGACGACACCGTCGGTGTCACGCCTGCGGATGGCATCGAGGATCGGGGCGTGCAGGCCCGCGGTCCACTGATGATCAGATCCAGGACCCGCGAGAGTGATGTAGGTGCGCGACATCGGCTCGAGCGAGCGCCACACGCGAAGCAGGGTGCGGTTGCCCGCCAGCTGCATGATGCGCTCGTGAAGCCCGGCGTCGACGAGGGCGAGAGCCCGGCCGTCGGAGGCGTCCGCGGCCTGCTGCATCTGCTCGCCGAACGCCAACAGCTCGGCGATGTCCTCGTCTGTCAGTCGAGCCATCGCCAACCGGGCGCCCAACACCTCGATCGTCGAGCGCACGACGTAGGCCTCGAGGAGCTCAGCCGCTTCGAGCCGGCGTACGCGGGCCCCCCGGAACGCGGCGATCTCGACGATGCCCAGGGCCTCCAGGCCACGCAACGCCTCTCGGACAGGCGCCTGGCTGGTGCCCAGCTCCTTGGCGACCGCGGTCTCCACGATCCGGGAGTCAGGCGGGTAGGTGCCGTTCAAGATGGCTTCCAGCAGCCATTCCTTCACCTGATCGGCCAGCACGCTGCGAGTCAGCGGGTCGGAGCTGGACATGGGTGACCTCCAAGGTCTTCGTCGAGGAGGCGCGGTCGCAGGCGCTGGGCACCCATGATCGCATAGTCCGGTCCCTCTCGACCGGCCTGCGCTGCAGGCTCGATCGCCGCCGTTCCCCGATAATCGATTATGATCGTAAATCGAACCGCTACCCGGGTCAAGTCCGCTCGACGCGAGCGTCGCCCGGCTCAGGCCGCCGGACCGTCCGGATCGAAGTGGTCGCGGAACAGGATGCTCACGTTCATCTGGTGCTCGCGGGCACGACTCGCGGCCAGGAGGGCGTCCCTGCTCTCGAGTGCGTCGAGGATGAGTCCATGCTCGCCGATGATCGACTGGACGTTGGCCTTGGGCAGGGTCAAGGTGATGAACGTGCGAGCGAACGGCTCCAGCTGGTCGAAGACGTGCTGGATGGCCTGGTTGGCGGATGTCATCACGATGAGACGGTGGAACTGCGCATCGGCCTGGGTCAGTGCCACGTGGTTGCCGTCCGCGTGGTGCCGCTCCATGTCGGCGTAGGCCTCCCGCAGGCTGCCCAGCACCTCCTCGTCCACGAGCGGTGCGGCCAACGTGGCCGCGAGCGCGTCGATCTCCGAACGGACGAGACTGATGTCGGAGAGCTCCTTGCTCGTGGGCAGACGAACCCGTGCTCCGCGCCGCGAGTGGATCGTGACGATGCCGATGGCGGCAAGGTCGCGCAGCGCCTCCCGCACCGGGGACTGGCTCGTGCCCAGCTCCTTGGAGAGCTGCAGCTCGATGATCCGCTCGCCGGGCTTGTAGTGGCCGCTCATGATCCGATCGAGCAGGAGCTTCTTCACGGAGGTCGACAACAGCTCCCCGCGGATTCCCGACGCCCCGCCGTGGGCGTTGATCACGATGGACCTCCAGAGTCGCTGTGCCTGCCACTCATGTTCTCACGCCGCCCATCCGGGCGACGGCGTCACTCGGCTGACCTGAGCGCGAGTCGACGTCGGGCCTCCGCGGGGGTGGCGACCTCACGGAAGAGGAGCTCCGCCACCGTCCTGATGCGCGCCACCTGGACCCGGCTCGACTCCGCGAGGTTGCCCGGTCCGTCCCACAGCGAGTCCTCGAGCCCGACCCGGGCATTCGCCCCGAGTGCCAGTGCCATGGTGCCGACCCGGATCTGTGCCGCGCCCGCACCGAGGGTGGACCACTCGAAGTCGCCTCCGAAGAGGCGGATCGCGGTACGGCGCAGGTGCAGCAGGTCCTCGACGTCGGCTCCGATGCCGCCGAGCAGGCCGACCACGCTCTGGATGAACAACGGAGGCTTGACCAGGCCCCGCTCGAGGAAGTGCGCCAGGTTGTACAGGTGGGCGGTGTCGTAGCACTCGAACTCGAACCGGGTGCCCTGGTCGCCGCAGGTCTTCAGGATCCGCTCGATGTCGGCGAAGGTGTTCTTGAAGACGAGATCCTTGTTGCCCAGGTGCTGCCGTTCCCAGTCGTGCTGGGGATCGGGGAATCGCTCGAGCATGGGAAACAGGCCCATGTTCATGCTGCCCATGTTCAACGAGGCGAGCTCGGGTGCCAGGTCGACTGCAGGCCCGATCCGCTCCTCGACCGTCATGTGCGGACTGCCGCCCGTGGTCAGGTTGATGACGACGTCGGACCCGTCCTGGATCTCTGCGAGCAGCTCCCGGAAGAGTCCGGTGTCCTGCACCGGGTGGCCGTCGTCGGGATCACGGACGTGCAGGTGCACGATCGCGGCGCCCGCGTCAGCAGCCGCCAGCGCGGCCTCCGCGATCTCATGCGGGGTGACGGGAAGGTAGGGCGACATGGATGGAGTGTGGATCGCTCCGGTGGGAGCACAGGTGATGATCGCGTCTGGCACGGATTCTCCTCGACAGGCTGGACTCAGGACGTCGCTGGTGTGACTTCATCGATATCGACCGAGCCGGGCCTCACCAGCATGCGGTATCCGGTCACCAGTGCCGGTTCACCCGAGTCTGCGCCGCGCAGCTGCAGACCCAGGGCTCGCAGCACGGGCGAGTGCGTGACGGCGACGACGGTCTTCCCGCGCCACGACGGGACGTCGGCGAGGCTCTCGGCGAACGCCAGGATCCTCCGGCTCACGGAGGCGGCGGTGTCTCCCGGCGGTGACGGGTGCGCGACCCAGAACCCGACCCGTTCCGGGTGCTCGAGCCACTCCCGGAAGAACCGGACCTGGCGCACGTCGTCACCGGTGAGGTTGCGGGTCTGCTCCGCGAAGGCGTCCGCGGTGCTGACCATCGTGACCCTGTCACCTCCCAGGTAGAGGTCGGGATTGCGCAGGGCGAAGCAGTCGAGGGCTTCCATCGTGTGAGGACTGCCCTCGCCGAGACCGGCCAGGATTCCCTCGGCCGTCTCGCGCGTCCTGCGCGTGCCGCCGTAGAGGACCGTGTCCACCTCGAAGCCCGACGATGCGATCCAGGCGCCGGCACCTCGGGCCTGCTCGTGGCCCTCGTCGGTGATGGGCACGTCACCTCGGTGACCATCGACATGGGCATGGCGAAGGAGAAGCAGGGTGACCGCGTCGGTGGCGCCTCCGACCTCCTCCTCACCGTTGAGCGAGCCGCTCACTCGGCGCTGCCTGCCGGCTTGCGGGCCGCCCACTGCTTGATGAAGAGCTCGAAGATCGCGTCGGCGAATTCCTCGTCGTTGATGTTGTTCTGCATCTCCACCAGCTCGACGCTCGGGTCAAGCGTCGTGCGGATGGAGTCGAACAGCGGGGTGACGTCCACGCCGTGCCACTGGCTGCCCTCCTTGAAGTAGTTGTCGAGTCCACCGAGCGGCAGGCCGACGGCCTTGGGCCCCGGCGCCTGGTTGACATGGTCGGCGAGGTACTCGCCGAGCCTGACGAGCTCCTCGGCCGTGGCCATGAGCGAGGTGATGTTCGGGTTGTGGACCAGCACGTTGCGCTCCGGAGTGTTGTACTCGGCCGGGATCGTGTCCACCGCACCGAAGTTGAAGCACTCCATGGCTCCTGGAACCACTACCTGGGGGATGCCGGTCCGAACCGCCGCCGCCATCCGTTCGCAACCCGGATCGAAGATGCCACCGTTCCAGTGGTTGAGCACCTCGGGAAGCGTGTAGTCGATCAGCCCGTCGATGGCTCCCAGGTCGATGAGGTGCTCCATACCGGCGCCCTCGCCGACCGCGTGGAAGGTGACGACCTCGAAGCCTTCTGCCTCCAGCCGGCTTCGGACCCGCATGACACCCGGGGTGGTCACACCGAACATCGAGACCGCGACCAGCGGCTTGCTGGCCTGGGCCTGGGCCTGGATGTGCGCACGTCCCTTGGCCATCCCCGCAGCAGCGTTGGCCGCGTTGCCGAGCACCTGCTTGGAGATGCTGTTGAGGCCGGCGATGTCGGTCACCGCGTTCGCCATGATGATGTCGGAGTGACCGACGTACGGGCGGGTGTTGTTCGACGCCATGGTGCTGACGATCAGCTTGGGGAACCCCAGGACGAGATTCTTCATCGCGCCGCTGAGCAGGTCGGTTCCACCGGTTCCGCCGAGACCGAGGATCGCGTCGATCCGGTCCTGCTGCACCAGCTCCTCGAGCACCTCCTGCAGGCCCATGCTCATCTTCGTGATGGCGAGCACCCGACCTCCCACCCCCTCGACTCCCGACTGGAAGTCCTCGAGGCGGATACCAGCCTTCTCGGCGACGTGAGCCGACGAAACATCCGGTTCGAACGTCGGGCTGCCGAGGACGCCACAGTCGACGACGTAGACGTCGACTCCGGCGGCGAGCAGACAGTCCCGCACGTAGGCGTATTCCGTGCCCTTGGTGTCCAGGGTGCCAGCGAGGCATACGACGGCCTTGCGGTCCATGCTTTTCTCCGATCGAGTCGTGGTGCGATTTTGTTGTGCGGTGCTGTGGCACTCCCGCTTGCGCCACCTGGTGCGGGTGGCACGAGTTCTGTCCTTGCATCGCCGCAGGCCGGCACCCGTCAGTTCGCCTGCGGCCCCTCAGCCGACTAACCGTCGCGGACCTCGGCGTCGCGGTGGTTCAGCGTCGTCCAGACCCGTTCTGGCGTCAGGGGAAGGTCGAGGATCGGCGTGCCGATCGCATCGCTGACCGCCGATCCGAGTGCGCCGGAGGTGCACAGCAACGCCCCCTCGCTGATGCCCTTGGAGCCGTAGGGTCCGGGTCCGTCGTTGTTCTCGATCCCATGGGTGATCAGCTCGACCGGGACATCCTTGAAGGTAGGAATGCGGTAGTCGAGAGCCCCCAGGTTGCGGATCACTCCGTGCTCGTCGACGAGCAGCTGCTCCATCTGGCTGTGACCGAGGCCCATGATCGCGGCACCTTCGTCCTGGGAGACCACCTGGAGGGGATTGAGCTCGGTGCCGACGTCGCTGACCGAGACGTACTTGTGCAGCAGCAGCTCGCCGGTCTCGAAGTCGACCTCGACCTCGACCGCAGCGCAGTTGAACTCATAGAACGCGGCGTCGCCGCCCAACGGGTGCCCCGGGCGGCCTCGCATGCGGGCAGTGCCCTGGCCGAGGAACTCGCCGCCCAGGGAACCCAGCGCGATCCGGGACGCCTCGAGCAGGGGGATCTCGCCCTCCGGGGTCACCAGGACACCCGGGGCCTCGGACAGCAGCTCGGCGTCGATGCCGGTCGACTCGGCGAAGAGCGTGAGCACGCGCTGCCTGATGTCACGACACGCCTCGAGGACGGCGTTGCCCATGAAGACGGTGGAGCGGCTGGCCGAGGTCTGCAGGTCGAACGGCACGATGCCGGTGTCGCCACTCACCACGCGGATCCTGTCCAGAGGACTCCCGAGCTCGTCGGCAAGGATCTGCTGCCACAGCGTGCGGGCCCCCTGCCCCATGTCCGAGGTGCCGGCATAGGCGATGGCGCTGCCGTCGGCGAGGAACCGCACGAGACTCTGGGACAGTCCCGAGGTCGCTCCCGGCTTGATGGCGACGGCGATGCCCCGCCCGCGATTCGGCGCGAGGGGCTCTCCCCAGCCGATCAGCTCCGCCGCCTTGTCGAGTGCTTCGTGCCAGTGTCCGTCAGCCGTGGCTTCGTACGGTCCCCGGAAGAAGGCCTCGCTCTTGTGCACGAGGTTGCGTCGGCGGATCTGCAGTGCGTCCAGTCCGAGCTCCCGGGCGCCGGCGTCCATCTGCGACTCCGTGGCCCAGGCGACCTGCGGGCAGCCGAACCCACGGAAGGCGGTGCTCGGCGTGGTGTGCGACATGACGGCCCGCGAGAACGTCCGCACGTGCGGGATCCGGTAGGGGCCGGCGCCGACGTAGCTGCCCTTCGTCATCACCCGGGGGGCGACGTCTGCATAGGCGCCGATGAGGTAGTCACACTCCAGGTCGTGGAAGACCAGGGCCCCGTCGCTGGAGAAGCCGGTGCGCGCCTTCACCCGGCACGCCGCACGGCGCATCATCTGGAACGTCTGCTCCAGGGTCAGCACCAGCCGGCAGGTCCGGCCGGTCCGGAGCGCAAGGAAGGCCAGCAGAGGCTCGAGCCGCGGAGTCTGCTTGCCGCCGAACGCACCACCCGGATCGGGGGCGAAGACCCTCACCTCGGCGAGGGGAAGGCCGACGACCTTGGCGATGGTGCGTTGCAGCAGGTAGGGGTGCTGGACCGGGGAGTGGATGTCCACGCCGCCCGAGTCCGTCGGGACCGCCACCGTGCCGCCGGGCTCGATCGGGAAGTGCGTGACCATGGGGAAGGTGTAGGTGTTCTCCACGATGACGTCCGCCTCCGCGACGGCACCGGCAGCGTCTCCCCACTCGTACAACGCGGTCTCGAGGACGTTGGAGTTCCGAAGGACGTCGTCGTCCGGCCGCAGGCCTGGATCGCGCACCAGGCTCGCCTCCGGGGCGAGCGCCTGATCAAGGGTGAACACCCCGGGCGTCTCGACGTAGGTCACCTCGACCGCTCGTGCCGCGGCTTCTGCCTGGTCGAGGGTCTCCGCGACCACCGCTGCGACCGGCTCGCCGTGGAAGAGCACCGCCCCGTCCGCGAGGACCGGGCGGTCCTGGTGGGAGATGCCGAAGCGTGGGACCGGCTGCGGCAGGTCGGCCGAGCTCATCACCGCGATCACGCCGGGCATGGCGGCGGCACGCTCGCTGTGGATCGCCTCGATGGTCGCGCAGCCGACCGGCACGGTCACCAGCACCACCTCGGCTGCGTCGGGAAAGCGCAGGTCAGAGAGGAACTGCTGGTGGCCGGTGACCCGGTCGGTGCCTCCGTAGCGAAGGATCGGCGCTCCGACCGCGCCGGTCATGGCAGGCGTCTGCTTCTCGGTCATCGGGCTGCTCGCTTCTGAGCCGTCATCTGGACCGCGGAGACGATCCGCTGGTATCCCGCGCAGCGGCACAGGTTGCCCGACATCCCTTCCCTGATCTCCTCCACAGACGGGTCCGGATTGGTCTGCAGCAGGCACTCCGCGGCCATGACCTGCCCCGGGATGCAGAACCCGCACTGCACCGCCCCGGCCTCGAGGAAGGACTCCTGAAGGTCGCAGAGCCCACTCGTCTCCGCGACGCCGAGCCCTTCGATCGTGAGGATGTCGTGGCCCTCGGCCTCAGCCGCGAGCATCAGGCAGCTGTTCACCCCGACGCCGTTCACGATCACCGTGCAGGCACCGCACTCCCCCTCGGCGCAGCAGGTCTTGGTCCCGGTGAGACCCACCTCGTAGCGCAACGCGTCCATCAGGGTGCGATGGGGTGGAACGGAGAACTCCGCGCATTCCCCGTTGACGGTGCACGTGACCTCGACCAGCTCGCTTCCCATGATGTCCGTGGTCTCCGGGTCCGGTGCCGTCATCAGCTTCTCCCTGTCGTTCGGTCCTGATCGGAGCGTCGAGCGGCGGCTCGGAGCACCGCGCGCTTGACGAGCACCCGGGCCATCGCGGCTCGGTACGGTCTTCCGGCACGCACGTCCCCGATGGGAGTGGCCGGTGCCAACAACGCGTCGATGGCCTGTTCCAGCTGTTCGGGAGAGGACAGGTCGACGGCCGCAGCCGGCCCACCCAGCAGCGTGACCGGACCCAGGGCGCCCAGGCCGACAGTCATGACGCCGTCGACGTCGACCACCGCACCGACGCTGCAGGTGGCCAGGTCGACGCCGCGGCGGCGCGTCATCCGTTCGAAGGCCGAGGAGCTGCCCCGGGCCGGGCGAGGAATCCGCAGTGCGGTCACCATCTCGCCAGGTCTGCACAGAGTGGTGCGCGGGGCGAGGAAGAACTCCCGCAGGGGGCTGGTGCGCTGGCCTGCGGTCGAGCTGATCGTGACGGAGGCGTCGAGCGCGACCAGCGGCGGCGAGGTGTCGGCTGCGGGTGAGCCGTTGGCGGAGTTGGCGATGAGGCTGGCACGGTTCCTGATGGCCACGGATCCGACCAGCACGGCGGCCTCCACGAGCGCTGGGAACCACTCGCCGACCACAGGGTGTGCGATGACGTCACTCATGGTGGCCGTCGGCCCGAAGGTGACCCCGTCAGCGTCGACGGAGATCGGCGCCACCAGGTCATTCACGCGCTTGATGTCGACCAGCAGCGTGGGCTGGAGCTTGCGGTGGCGGATGGCGACCAGGAGGTCAGTGCCACCGACCAGGATGCGGGAGGTCTCCGGTTCGCCGGCAAGAGCGGCGACCGCTTGCGCAGTGGTCGTTGGTCGGTAGTAGCGCACGATTCGTCCCTTTCGCTGACGTGAACTTCCGGGCCTAGGGGTTGACGATGATCTTGATCGCGCCGCTGGCACGGTCGTTGAACGTGGCCAGTGCCTGCTCGTAGTCCGAGAGGGGGAAGTGGTGCGTGATGAGCTCGCCGGCCCGCATCCGCCCGTTGGCAAGAAACGGGATGACGCGTCGCATCTCGCCGGCCGAGGCCCGCGATCCGACCAGCTCGAGCTCGTCGAGCACGAGCGGTTGGCACTTCAGGCCCACGTCTTGGGTGGGGATGCCGACCATCGCGCACCGGCCACCGCGTCGCAGCATGGCCATGGCCCACCCGAGGGTCTCGGGGACCCCTGCGCACTCCAGGACGACGTCGGCGCCCAGGCCAGCGGTCAGCTCGCGCACGGCAGCAACCGGGTCGCCCGCCGTGGAGTCGACCGTCTCGAACCCGAGGTCGGCAGCCCGCTGCAGGCGGTGCCCGCGCCCGACCATGATCACCCGTGCGGCTCCACAGATCAGGGCGGCATCGCCGGCCAGCAGCCCGATGGCACCGGCGCCGGTGATCGCCACCGTGTCGCCGGCCCGGATGTTGCCGCGGCGAGCCACGTGGAGGGCGATGCTGGCGGGGTCTGCGAGTGCGCCCACATCAAAGCTCAGCTCGTCGGGCAGCCTGAAGATCGTCTTGACGTCGTGCACGGCGTAGGTCGCGTTGACACCCTGCACGTTGTGCCCGTACTGCGCGTGAAGACCGGGCTTGCCGTAGTTCTCGCACAGGTTGTACTGGCCCTCGACGCACTTCTGGCAGGCGCCGCAGGCGTTGTGGCTGGTGCCGGCGACACGGTCACCGATTGCCCAGCCGAACGCGGCGGCTCCCTCCCCGAGGGCGACGATGTCCCCAGCCCACTCGTGCCCAGGGGTGAAGGGGAACGCGGGCGGCCAGAAGCCGGGGTAGTCACCCTTGATGAGGTGTGCGTCCGTACCGCAGATCGAGACCGACCGAACCCGGGCCAGCACCTCGTTGCGTCCCGGCTCCGGCACGGGCGCCTCGGCGATCTCGAGCACGTTGGGCTCGAGCACCACGAGGGTTTGCATCATCTGCGTCATATCTGCTCGTTCCTGCGACGACGGCACATCGCGTTTCTATCGATAATCGACGGTAACCGTCACATGACGAAGCAGTCAAGCAACCGGACGGTCGAATCGGGACGAAGGCTCGACACCCGGGGTCCCGGGTGTCCAGTTGTCCCACAATACGATGTTATCGATAATCGAGCACAATCGCTCCCTGGACCCACTTCCCGACCATGGCCGAGGGCCGGAACCACTTCAAGGACGTTCTCGACGCAGCAGTCGAGGGACGCCCTGCGTCGGTGGGTCGCGATGGCGCCCGGGTGGCCGCAGTGGATGCCAGGCGGCTCGCTCACACCCTGTGCAGTCCGCGCCCCGCATGTGCACAGCTCGTTGCCGCGGCCGATGGATGGAGCTTGTTCCTGCCGGGCCTGCCGATCGCGGCGTCTGGGGAGTCAGTCGAGGAAACACAGGAGATCATCACCGCTACGAGCTCGTGCTCCCAGACGGACGCATCCTCTACACCCGCGTCAGTTTCGCGGTGAACGACCGCGATACATACGGCCCGCAGATGTGGAGTCACATTCGTCGTGATCAGCTCGACGTCACTCACGAAGAGTTCTGGGCCTGTGTGAATGAAGGGGAGAAGCCTTCTCGAGGCGTGGTGGAAGTTGAGCCTCGCGAAGCGATTCCCGCCGGCGTGGGCGCGACACTCCTCGGTTTTGGTGTGCCCGAGCATGACATCCATGTGCTGAAGGACCAGGTCAGAGCAGACCCTTGTCCGTCAGCCAGTCCTCGGCGGCGGTGCTGGCAGATGCCTTCTCGTCGCCCTCGACGCGGTCGCGCAGTGCAATGAGGTCATCGGTGGTCATCTCGGCCGAGATGGCGTTCAGCATCGCCGCGATCTCGTCGCTGTAGATGTCGTTGGAGAGCAGCGGGACGATGTTCTGAGAGGAGATCATGTTCTCGGGGTCCTCCAGCACCACCAGGTCCTCGGCCTTGAGCGCCGGGGAGGTGGTGTAGATGTCGGCGACCTGCACGGTGTCGTCGACCAGCGCCTTGACGGTGTCCGGGCCGCCGTAGTCCTCGATCGGGACGAACTTCACGTCGCCCTTGTTCTCGCCCACGCCGTAGATGCTCTTGAGGCCCGGGATGCCGTAGCCCAGCTCGCCGAACTGCGGGTTGGAGCCGAGCGCGAAGGGGACAAGTGCGGTCAGGTCGCCGATCGACGTCAGGTCGTTGGCCTCGGCGGTCTCCCTGGTCACGACGTAGGCATCCTTGTCCTCGGCCTCTGCCGAGTCCAGGACGCGCAGGTTGTCGGCGCCGACCGCATCGCCCAGGGCGCCGTCGACCTCCTCGGTCGTGCGGTCGGTGTAGTCAGGGTTGTAGTAGGCGAGCAGGTTGCCGTTGTACTCCGGGATCAGGTTGATCGACCCGTCCTGGAGAGCAGGGATGGTCTGCTGGCGCGGCCCGATGTTGAACTTGGTCTCGACGTCGACGCCGTCGGCCTCGAGCGCCTGGGCGTAGATCTCGCCCAGGATCTCGCTCTCGGGGAAGGCGAAGGACCCCACGATGACGGTGGGGGTGTCGCCACCTCCGCCATCTGCGGCAGGTGTAGCGGTGGGGTCGTCGGAGCCGCACGCTCCAAGCGTCGCGGCCAGGCCGAGTACGAGCGCAAGCGCACTCAAGTGGGGCCGTTTGTGAACGAACATCTGCAGTCCTACCTTTCGTCCGACGCGTTGTCACGCGCGAGCGGTCGTGCTGGTCGGCGGAGGGTGCGACGTGGGGTGGCCGGGCCCGTGTCTTCGAGCCCTTGGGTGGCAGTTGCGCGCTGGGCGATGGCAAACAGACCGTCGACCGCGAGTGCGAGGGTGGTGACCAGGAGTGCCCCTCCCAGGATGCGATCGTAGTCGTTGAGCCCGATGCCACTGGTGATGATCCGCCCCAGCCCTCCCAGACCGGCGTACGACGCGATGGTGACGGTGGCGATCACCTGCAGGACGGCGGACCGGATCCCACCCACGATGAGTGGCAGTCCGAGCGGGATCTCGACCTGGGTGAGGATCTGCCACTCGGTCATGCCGTTGGCCCGGGCGGCGTCGATGACCTGCCGGTCGACCGACTCCAGACCGGAGTAGGCGCCGGCGAGCATCGACGGGATGGCCAGGATGACGAACGCGATCGTCGCTCCGACGATCGGTGCGGTGTCGTAGGACAGGAAGTAGCCGAAGACCATCAGCAGGAAGAAGAGCAGGCCCAGCGTCGGGAGGGCGCGCATCGAGCTGGTGAAGACGATGACGAACTGACGTCCCCGACCGGTGTGCCCGATGAAGAAGCCGAGCGGGAGGGCGATGAGCGCAGCCAGCGCGACGGCCACCGTCGTGTAGCCCAGGTGCTCGAGCAGACGGTCCTGGATCGGCAGCGGGCTCTGGCTGCCGGCGACCCAGTGCGAGCCGTCGAAGATCCAGCGGAGGGCACCGAGGAGGAGGTCCATCAGAAGTTCGCCGTCCTGATGCGGGTGTCAGAGCCGGCGAGGTCGACCCTCGGTCGCCTCCGCCGTGGGCCGCGCTCACCGCGTCGCCCGGAGGTGTCGCGGTTCCAGGGCATCAGGATCCGCCCGATCAGCACGATGACGAGGTCGAAGACCAGTGCCAGGAGCAGGCTGATCACGATCCCCACCACGACCTCCTCGAGGATCCCGCGCTGCTTGCCGTTCTGGAAGAGGTAGCCGAGGTTGTTCGAGCCGATGATGACCCCCACCGAGACGAGGGCGATCGTGCTGACCGACACCACCCGGATCCCCGCCAGGAGCACCGGCCCCGCCAGCGGCAGCTCCACCTTGAAGAAGCGGGTCACGGGGGAGTAGCCGACCGCGGTCGCGGAGTCGACCGTCGTCCGGTCCACCGAGGCCAGCGCGTCCGTGGCCGAGCGCGACATGATGGCCACGCCATAGATGCTGAGGGCCACCACCAGGTTGGTGTCGTCGAGCACGCGGGTCGGGATGATGAGCGGCAGGATCACGAACAGCGGCAGCGACGGGATCGTGTAGAGCAGGCTGCCGCCGGTGATCACCACGCTGCGCAGCAGGGGGGTGCGGTTGGCCACCCAGCCCAGCGGGACCGACAGCACGAAGCTGACCACGATCGGGATGACCGCCAGCCGGACGTGGTTGAGCGTGACTTCGCCGATCAGGTCGACGTTGTCGAGGGTCCAGCTCACGAGTGCGACTCGCCGCCGCCGGGAGGACCGTCCCCGGAACCGAGCACACCGACCGGCCGTCCCTCACGGTCCACGACCAGGGTGATGCCCCCGTCGCCCTCCCGCCGCTGGAGGGACAGGTCGCGCTTGCCCTTGTCGGCACCCACGAAGCTGGCGACGAAGTCATCGGCGGGGGCCGCGAGGATCTCGGCCGGGGTGCCGGCCTGCGCGATGACGCCTCCCTTGCGGAAGATCACCACCTGGTCGGCCAGCACGAACGCCTCGTCGATGTCGTGGGTCACGAACACGATCGTCTTGCCCAGCTCCCGCTGGAGCCGATTGAGCTCGACCTGCAGGTCGGCGCGGACGATGGGGTCGACGGCACCGAACGGCTCGTCCATCAGCAGGATGTTGGGGTCGCTCGCCAGCGCGCGGGCGACACCGACGCGCTGCTGCTGCCCACCCGAGAGCTGACGCGGGTAGCGGTCCGCGAGGTCACGGTCGAGACCGACCTTGTCGAGCAGCACGAGCGCCGACTCCCGGGCCTCCGCCTTCGCGACGCCGTTGAGCACGGGCACGGTCGCCACGTTGTCGACGACCCTGCGGTGCGGCAGCAACCCCGAGGACTGCAGCACGTAGCCGATGCTCCGTCTCAGCTTGACCTTGTCCTGGGCGGACACGTTCTCACCGTCGATGAGGATCTCCCCGGACGTCGGCTCCACCATCCGGTTGATCATCCTCAGCAGCGTCGTCTTGCCGCATCCCGAGGAGCCTACGAACACCGTCGTCTGGTGCGACGGGAGGGTGTAGCTGAAGTCCTCCACCGCCACCGTGCCGTCCGGGAACTGCTTCGTGATCGATCGGAACTCGATCATGGGCGGCTCGAGTCGTCGACGGCGATCAAGAACATGCGCCCGACGATAGTCGGTAGCCGACCGTGCGGGGCCGCTCGCGCGGGCTCCCTCAGGCCTGCCAGATCCGCATCCAGTCGACGGACATGTGCTGGGGCAGCTGCTTGTCCTTCATCT
The DNA here is from genome assembly GCA_038258285.1 of Actinomycetales bacterium. GTDB lineage: Bacteria > Actinomycetota > Actinomycetes > Actinomycetales > Dermatophilaceae > Ornithinicoccus. The sequence goes on from JBBSQA010000017.1 coordinate 41,107, forward strand.
GGGTGAGCTCGTAGTCCGAGGCGAGCAGGCTCAGGATCGGGTACTGCGGCTGGCCCGAGACGCCCTTGCGGGTGCGCCAGGTCTCCTGGCCGTCGATGCGGAAGACGTACATCTTGGGCGTCCACTCGACCGAGAACACATGGTAGTTCTTCGACCAGCCGTCGCGCTTGTTCTTCAGGTAGCTCCTGGGCTTCTTGAGCCACGAGCCGGTCTTGATGACCTTGCCGTGCTTCTTCCAGTGGATGAAGCTGGTCAGGCCACCCCGGGGGTGCTTGTCACCGAAGTATTCGATGACGTCGATCTCGGCGCCCGCCGTACGCGGCGTGCCGGCCCGCGACGTCTGGGGCTGGAGCCAGAAGCTGCTGTGCTGGCCGCGACGCTTGTGCATCTTGACGCGGGCGGCCGCGAAGCCGTATTTGAACGACACCGCACCCTGGGTCGAGATGTGCCCGTTGAGACGGTAGGCGTAGCGACCCGACGACTTGCCCCGCTTGGCGGCCTGGCACTTCCCCTTGCGGCTGCGGTCCTTGATGACGCTGATGCGGACCTTGCCTCCGGAGACCTTCACGGCCTTCGGGCTGCCCTTGGAGCACTCGCGCAGGCTGGCCTTCTCGTAGGACTGACCGCGGTGGCTCCACTCGGGGCGCAGCGCCCCGCCCGAGAAGTTCTCCGTGTAGAGGGGCGTCTGCCAACGGGCGGTGCTCTGCGGCTTGCTCACGACCCGGCCCAGGCCCTTGAACCTGCCGGCCTTCACGCGGTAGGTGAGCGCCCGGCCTCGGCGCATGGCGCGGGCGGAGAACTCGGCGCGGCCGCGGCGGTCCAGCCGGGCCCGTCCGGCGTTCTTCCACCCCGAGCCCCGCTTGACCTGGAGCCGGACCGGGCGACCGGCCCTGCGGGGCTTGATCGTGGCGGTGATGGCCACGCGGGCGGCGTCGGGACTGGCGGTGCCGCGTCCCTGCTGGACGATCTGGGGCATCACGTGCAGGCTCGCCCGCGAGCGCTTGGCCTTGAGCGCCGGCGCCGGCGCCGGC
>JBBSQA010000018.1:0-39128 GCA_038258285.1 Actinomycetales bacterium
CGACGGTCGGATCATCGTCATCGAGATGAACCCCCGCGTGTCGCGCTCGTCTGCGCTGGCCTCCAAGGCCACCGGCTTCCCGATCGCCAAGATCGCCGCCAAGATGGCCCTGGGCTACACGTTGGACGAGGTCCCGAACGACATCACCGGCGCTACTCCGGCCAGCTTCGAGCCGACCCTGGACTACGTCGTGGTCAAGGTGCCGCGCTTCGCCTTCGAGAAGTTCCCCGCTGCTGACCCCACCCTCTCCACGACCATGAAGTCCGTCGGCGAGGCCATGTCGATCGGCCGCAACTTCGCCGAGGCGCTGAACAAGGCGCTGCGCTCCACCGAGCAGAAGGGCTCCTCCTTCCACTGGCGTCGGGGTGAGACCCCGGCCCGCGAGCAGGCACTGGCGCTCATCGAGCAGGCGAAGGTGCCGACCGACGGTCGGATCGTGCTGGTGCAGCAAGCCCTGCGCGGCGGAGTGAGCGTCGAGGAGGCCCACGAGGCCACCGGGATCGACCCGTGGTTCCTGGACCAGATGGCCCACATCAACGACGTCGCCGAGCAGGTCCGGGTGGCCTCGCACGAAGGGCCCGCGCGGCTGCGGCCGGAGATGCTGCGGGCCGCCAAGCGGGTGGGGCTCTCGGACCAGCAGATCGCCGAGATCACCGACATGCCGGAGTCCGTCGTGCGTGGGGTGCGACACGCCCTGGGAGTGCGGCCGGTCTACAAGACGGTGGACACGTGCGCGGGGGAGTTCGTGGCCCTGACGCCCTACCACTACTCCACCTACGACGAGGAGACCGAGGTCGCTCCGCGGGAGCGCCCGGCCGTGCTGATCCTGGGCTCGGGTCCCAACCGGATCGGCCAAGGCATCGAGTTCGACTACTCGTGCGTGCACGCCTCGATGGCCCTTCGTGAGGTGGGCTTCGACACCGTGATGATCAACTGCAACCCCGAGACCGTGTCCACCGACTATGACACCTCCTCCCGGTTGTACTTCGAGCCCTTGACGCTGGAGGACGTGCTCGAGATCGTGCACGCCGAGCGCCAGGCCGGACCGTTGGCCGGAGTCATCGTGCAGCTCGGCGGCCAGACACCGCTGGGTTTGGCGGCGGCGTTGAAGGCCGAAGGAGTGCCGATCGTGGGCACTTCGCCGGAGGCGATCCACCTCGCCGAGGACCGTGGAGCCTTCGGAAGGGTGCTGGCGGAGACGGGGTTGTCGGCGCCCCGACACGGCATGGCCTACAGCGTGGCGGACGCCCTGGGCGTGGCAGCCACGATCGGCTATCCGGTGTTGGTGCGACCTTCCTACGTCCTGGGGGGGCGGGGTATGCAGATCGTCTACGACGACGCCTCGTTGGACCAGTACGTCTCCCAGGCCACTCAGGCTGCCCCCGAGCACCCCGTCTTGGTCGACCGCTTCCTCGACGAAGCGGTCGAGATCGACGTCGATGGGCTGTACGACGGTCGCGACCTGTACCTCGGCGGAATCATGGAGCACATCGAGGAGGCCGGCATCCACTCCGGCGACTCGGCCTGCGTGCTGCCCCCGATCACGCTGGGACGCGAGGAGATGCGAGCAGTCCGCGAGGCGACTCGGCTGCTGGCCGAGGCGATCGGGGTCCGCGGCCTGATCAACGTGCAGTTCGCGTTGGCCCAGGACGTGCTCTACGTGTTGGAGGCCAACCCCCGGGCCAGCCGAACGGTGCCGTTCGTGGCCAAGGCCACCGGTGTGGCCCTCGCGGGTGCTGCGGCCCGCGTCATGCTGGGAGCGACCATCGAGGAGCTGCGCCGCGAAGGCGTCCTGCCCACCTACGCTGACGGCGGCCAACTGCCGCACGACGCGCCGGTCAGCGTCAAGGAGGCGATCCTGCCTTTCCGCCGTTTCCGCACCCAGACGGGCCAGGCGGTGGACTCCATCCTCGGACCGGAGATGCGGTCGACCGGGGAGGTCATGGGGATCGACGCCGACTTCGGCACGGCCTTCGCCAAATCCCAGCTGCGCGCGGGCTCGGCGCTGCCGACCTCCGGCACGGTGTTTGTTTCGGTGGCCAACCGCGACAAGCGGTCGATGATCTTCCCCATCAAACGGCTCGTCGACCTCGGCTTCACCATCGTCGCTACCGCTGGGACCGCCGATGTGCTGCGCCGCAACGGGATCGCCTCAACGGTGGTGCGCAAGCACAGTGAGGGCCCAGGCCCGCAGGGAGAGCCGACCATCGTGAAGCTGATCACGGCGGGAGAGGTCGCGATGGTCGTCAACACGCCTTCGGGTCGAGACGCACGTGCCGATGGCTACGCCATTCGGGCGGCGACCACCAGTCTGGACCGGCCCATCATCACGACGGTGCAGCAGCTGGGCGCGGCGGTCCTCGGGATCGAGGCGATGGGTGCCGGCCCGATGCGGGTGGCCTCCCTGCAGGAGCACACCGCCCGACTCGACCTGTTCAACTACCGAGCATGAGCGCCCCGGGGCCGGTGGCGCCCACGACGGACGTTTCCTTCGGGCCGCGGCTGTTCGCAGCCATGCGCGAGCACGGCCCGCTGTGTGCCGGGATTGACCCGCACCCGGGGCTGCTCCGTGATGCTGGGCTGGATGACACCCCGTCCGGGCTGGAGCGGTTCTCGCAGACGATCTTGGAGGCCGTCGGGGGCCAGGTGGCGGCCATCAAGCCCCAGTCAGCCTTCTTCGAGCGTCACGGGTCGGCGGGGATCGCCGTGCTGGAGCGGCTGCTGCACGACTGTGCAGCAGCTGGCACGGTGTCGATTCTGGACGTCAAGCGTGGAGATATCGGCTCGACCATGACCGCCTACGCCCAGGCTTACCTCGTGGATGGTGCTCCCCTGGCTGCCGACGCCGTCACTCTCAGCCCCTACCTCGGCTTCGAGTCCCTGCGACCCGGGCTCGACGCCGCAGCGGCGCAGGGGCGCGGTGTCTTCGTGCTGGCGCTGACCTCCAACCCCGAAGGTGCGTCCGTGCAGCAGCACGGCTTCCCCGCCGTGGCCGCGGGAATCATCGGCGAGGTTTCGGTCGAGAACCGACGGCTAGGTTCCACGGGCGACGGACCCGGCCACGTCGGCCTGGTGATCGGGGCCACCCAGGGAGAGGCCTTGCGTGACTTGGGCGTCCTGGACGAGGTCCGCGCCTCTGCTGCCATCGTACTGGCGCCCGGGGTGGGAGCCCAGGGCGCAACCGGGAGTGACCTTGCCGCTGCCTTCCAGGGCCACACCGACCACGTGTTGGCCCCCGTGAGCCGGGCCCTACTGGGGCAGGGCTACGGCGTACGGAACATCCGTGGGGCCAGTGCGGCGCTCGGCCACGAGCTGGCCGAAGCGTTGCGATGACGTCGCCATCCGCGGCGCCACTCGCGCCGAATAACCCGCACAACAGAATTCGACCGTGCTGATGCTCTCGCGAAACTTCTGTGGTTGGGCTTGGCACAGGCCAGCCCAGTCGATAAGTTCTGTCGAGGGGTCATCAGGGACCTGGCGGCACCCCGCGGGCGAAGTGAAGGATGCCCGACGGTTAGCGCTCGTCCGCAACGAGAGCGTGATGGCGACGGAAATTGAGGAGACTGATAGTGGCACTACCCCAGTTGACACCCGAGCAGCGAGCCGATGCCTTGGAGAAGGCGGCGCACGCGCGCCGGGAGCGGGCAGCCGTCAAGAATCGTCTCAAGAACTCCCAGGGTTCGCTGAAGAGCGTGATCGCGCAGGGCAAGGAGGACGACGTCGTCGGCAAGATGAAGGTGTCTGCGCTGCTCGAGTCGCTGCCGGGGGTCGGTCGCGTCCGAGCCGCGCAGATCATGGACGAGATCGGTATCTCCGCCAGCAGGAGGGTGCGAGGGTTGGGAGCGAACCAGACGGAGAAGCTCCTGGCGCGTTTCGACCAGTCCTGACTCCGTCAGCCGCCCAGCCCGTGCGGCACGGGGGTGCTCGATGAGTGCGTCCCCTTCGCGCTTGGTCGTCCTGGCCGGCCCCACGGCGGTCGGCAAAGGCACCGTCGCTGCACGGATCCGGCAGACCCATCCCGAAGTATGGGTCTCCGTCTCAGCGACGACCCGTCCGCCTAGGCCCACCGAGCGCGACGGAGTGCACTACCACTTCGTCGGTGACGCGGAGTTCGACCGTATGCAGTCCGCCGGCGAGCTGCTCGAGTGGGCCGTAGTGCACGGACGAGCCAAGTACGGCACGCCGGCGGCACCGGTGCACGAAATCTTGGCTCAAGGGCGTCCGGCGCTGTTGGAGATCGACCTGCAGGGGGCACGTCAGGTGCGCGAGGCGATGCCGCAAGCGCTCTTCGTCTTCCTGGCTCCACCGTCCTGGGACGAGCTCGTCCATCGGCTCGTGGGGCGGGGCACCGAATCGGCTCAGGAACGGGAGGTCCGGCTCGGTACCGCGCGGCAAGAACTGGCGGCGGTGAAGGAGTTCGACGTCACCATCGTGAACGACGATGTCGACCGTGCCAGTGAAGAACTCGTATCATTGCTATCTACTCCACCCAAAGGCACCACCAACAGAGGGATACCCACTTCGTGATTGGCACTATTGCGCACCCCGACGGCATCACCAACCCGGCGATCGACAGCTTGCTCGAGAAGGCTGACAGTAAGTACGCCCTGGTGATCTACGCGGCGAAGCGCGCACGTCAGATCAACGCTTACTACTCGCAGCTCAGCGAGGGCCTGCTGGAGTACGTCGGCCCGCTGGTCGACGCCGAGCAGACCGACAAGCCGCTGTCCATCGCTCTCCACGAGATCGACCAGCGCAAGTTGGCGACGAGCAGCCCCGACAGCACCAGCTGAAGGACGACCCGTCGATGCGCGTCGTGCTCGGCGTCTCCGGCGGGATCGCCGCATACAAGTCGTGCGCCTTGCTGCGTAGGTTGGTCACGGCAGGTCACGATGTGACCGTGGTCCCGACCGCGGCTGCGCTGCGTTTCGTGGGTGAGCCCACGTGGGCGGCCCTGTCCGGCAACCCGGTCTCGGCCGAAGTCTGGGACGAGGTCCATCAGGTCCCGCACGTGCGGATCGGTCAGCGCGCTGACCTCGTCGTCGTCGCCCCCGCCACAGCCGACGTCCTGGCGAAGGCGGCCCACGGTCTGGCTGATGACCTGTTGAGTAACGTGTTGCTGACCGCACGCTGTCCCATCCTCATGGCGCCGGCGATGCACACCGAGATGTGGCAGCACCCTGCCACCGTCAACAACGTCAGCGTTTTACGCCGCCGCGGCGTCGTCGTGTTGGACCCCGCGAACGGCCGTTTGACCGGTCCCGACAACGGGCCTGGTCGGCTCCCGGAGCCGGAGGAGATCTTCGAAGCGGCGATGAGCGTGATGGCCGAGGCACCGGGCGCTGAGACGTCCGACCCACCCCATGGTGGTCAGGACATGTCCGGGCTGAGTGTGGTCGTGACAGCGGGTGGCACCCGGGAACCGATAGACCCGGTCCGCTTCGTTGGCAACCGATCGTCCGGCAAGCAGGGCTACGCCTTGGCCGCAGTAGCGGCCGAGCGCGGGGCGGAGGTGCTGCTCATCTCGGCCAACAGCACGCTCCTCGATCCGAGCGGGGTGAGCGTGCAGCGGGTCGAGACCGCCGCGGAGCTGCAGGACGCGGTGGGGTCCGCGGCAGCCAGGGCCGGGTGCGACGCCGTCGTCATGGCGGCTGCCGTGGCGGACTACCGACCAGCGCAGGTCGCAGAGACCAAGATGAAGAAGGACAGCTCCACCGAGGATGGCATCACGCTCGAGATGGTCCGGAACCCCGACATCCTGGCGTCCTTGGTGCGAGACCGACAGGGCGATGAGCGCCCGTTCCTCGTCGGTTTTGCGGCCGAGACCGGTGACGCCGAGGGGGACGTGATCGCCCACGCTCGGCGCAAGCTGGACCGCAAGGGCTGCGATCTGCTGGTGGCCAACGACGTGAGCAGCGGGGGCACGTTCGCTGCCGACGTGAGCACGATCCACCTGTTGGTTCCCGATCATACGGACGTCCGGACGATCGGGCCCGTGAGCAAGACCGAGACGGCAGCGGCGGTGTGGGACGCGGTCCTGCACGCTCGTGCCGGCCGCTGACCTTGTCCCGTTAGACTGCCCCGTTCACCGTCAGCAGCCGCTGCATCCTAGGAGACCCCTTGCCTCGTCTATTCACCTCTGAGTCCGTCACCGAAGGCCACCCCGACAAGATCTGCGACCAGATCAGTGACGGCATCCTCGACGAGATCCTGCGACAGGACCCTCAGTCACGCGTCGCCGTCGAGACGCTGGTGACCACGGGGTTGGTCCATGTCGCCGGGGAGGTCCGCACCTCGGGGTATGCCGACATCCCCAGGATCGTGCGCGACACCATCCTGAACATCGGCTACGACAACTCGCACAAGGGGTTCGACGGCCGCACCTGCGGGGTCGAGGTCTCCATCGGCGAGCAGTCCATGGACATTGCGGTCGGGGTGGACACCGCATACGAACACCGCAATGGCAGCACCGAGGACGTGCGCAGCGCTCAGGGAGCGGGGGATCAGGGGCTGATGTTCGGATACGCGTGCGACGACACACCGGAGCTGATGCCGCTTCCCATCTTCATGGCCCACCGTCTGGCCGAGCAGCTGGCCGAGGTCCGCAAGAGCGCCGAGCTCGACTACCTGCGGCCCGACGGCAAGACTCAGGTGACCATCGAGTACGCCGGCGACAAGGCGGTGCGGCTCGACACCGTCGTGCTGTCCACCCAACACGCCGAGGGCATCTCGTTGGAAGGGCAGCTCGGGCCCGACGTCCGGGCACGGGTCATCGCGCCGGTCCTGCAGGCCTGTCACGACGCGGGCGTGCGCATCGACACCACGAACTTCCGGGTGCTGATCAACCCGACCGGCACGTTCGTGGTCGGTGGACCGATGGGAGACGCGGGACTGACCGGGCGCAAAATCATCGTGGATACCTACGGCGGAATGGCTCGGCACGGGGGAGGAGCCTTTTCCGGCAAGGACCCGAGCAAGGTCGACCGATCCGCTGCGTATGCCTTGCGGTGGGTGGCCAAGAACGTGGTGGCGGCCAACCTGGCCCGGCGGGTCGAGATCCAGGTGGCCTACGCCATCGGTGCTGCGAGCCCGGTGGGCCTCTACGTGGAGACGTTCGGCACCGAGACGGTGCCCGTCGAGGCGATCGAGCGAGCCATCAACCAGGTCTTCGACCTGCGTCCCGCCGCGCTGGTGGAAGAGCTCGACCTGCTGCGTCCGATCTATCAGCCGACCGCGGCCTACGGACACTTCGGCCGGCGCACCGCGGCCGGACTGGACAACGGGTTCACGTGGGAGCTGACCAACCGGGTCGAGGCACTGCAGTCGGCGCTCTAGGGGCGGTTGGGTCTGTCAGCCGTCTGGCGTAGAACCGTGGCATGACGGACTCCGGTGGTGAGCAGCTGGCCTTGGTGCCGGCGACCTCACGAGGGCGAGCGTCGAGAGCCGGCGAGTCACCGGCCCTGGCCGAGAGTGACCCCGTGGCGAGGGTGCTCATCGACACTCCGTTGGCCCACCTGGACCGCCTGTTCGAGTATTCAGTTGCGGCCGCCGACGAGACTTCGGCGGTGCCAGGAGCCCGGGTGAGGGTGCGGTTCGCGGGGCGCGACCACGACGGGTATGTGGTGTCCCGGACGACCGAGGCGGAGCACACCGGAGCGTTGACGCCGATCCGGCGGGTGGTCAGCCCGGAGCCGGTGCTGACCCCGCACATCCTTCGCGTCAGCCGGGTGGTCGCCGACCATTACGCCGGCACGCTGTCGGACATGCTCCGGCTCGCGATCCCTCCTCGTCACGTTCAGGCGGAAGGTGCGGTGCCACCTGCGGCCGGTGCCTCCCAGCCGGATGACGGTGAGCCCTCCGGGGCGACCGACGGATCCGCGGGGATAGGTCGAGCCTGGGATCGATATCCCGCCGGGGCGGCACTACTGGGCAGACTCGCCGCGGGGCAGTCCCCGCGCGCCTCACTGTCAGCTTTGCCGAGCCAGTCCGCGGGGTTGGACTGGCCGGACGCGATCGCCCAAGCCGTCTCCGCGACGCGAGATTCCGGGCGAGGCAGCGTGATCGTGGTGCCCGACCATCGGGACGTGCAACGGATCGGGCACGCGCTGGGGTCTCTATTCGGAGCCGACAGCTTCGTCACGTTGACCGCAGACCTCGGGCCGGCCGCCCGCTACCGGGCATGGTTATCGGTGCTCCGGGGTCACTGCCGCGTCGTGGTCGGCACGCGAGCAGCGGCGTATGCACCCGTGGTCGATCCTGGTCTCTTCGTGCTGTGGGACGACGGGGACGACCTGCACCGCGAGCCCCGTGCCCCGTATCCGCACGCCCGGGACGTGCTGAAAGCCAGAGCCGACGATGCCTCGGCCGCCCTGCTGGTGGCTGGTTTCGGTCGTAGCGCCGAGGTGGCTGACTGGGTGGAGAAGGGTGACCTGCGGAGTGTGCACGCGACGACGACGACGGTGCGAGAACAGATGCCCGCCATCACGGTCGCGGGCGAGGGGTACGAGGGTGCTCGCGATGAGGCAGCCAGCTCTGCGCGCATGCCCTCGCTGGCCTGGCGGGCCATCTCGCAGGGTCTGAAACGAGGGCCGGTGCTGGTGCAGGTGCCGCGGCGGGGATACCTGATGGGCTTGAGCTGCGCGCGCTGTCGGCACCGGATCACCTGCCCGACCTGTCACGGTCCTGCTCAGGTGGCGGGTCCCGATGACGCGCCCGCGTGTCAGTGGTGCGGCCGGGAGGTCCCCCAGACGGCGTGCCCCGAGTGTGGCGCCTGGCAGCGTCGCGGAGGTGTGCGCGGCGAGCAGCGGACGGCTTACGAGATCGGACGAGCCTTTCCCGGGGTTCCGGTGGTCAGCTCCAAGGCTGGGCAGGTGCTGCCCCGGGTGTCCGACGAGCCCGCCATCGTCGTGGCAACGCCCGGAGCGGAGCCCGTGGCCGATCAGCGCTATGCCGCGACGGTCCTGTTGGACGGGTGGGCGCTCCTCGACCGGGCCGGGCTCGACAGCCCGATCGAGGCCTGGCGGCGCTGGGCCACCGCAGCGGCCCTGACTCGACGTCGCGGTGAAGGGGGTGAGGTGGTGCTGGTCGGAGTTCCGGCGCATGGCGACGTCCGCCCGGTCGAGGCCTTGGTGCGGTGGGATCCACGGTGGCTGGTCGGTCTCGAGCTGACCGAACGCCGCGACCTGGCCCTGCCTCCCTACAGCAGGACGGTGCTCATCACCGGTGAGCCTTCCCCGGTAGCTGGCGCGGCCGAACAGTTGCGCGGTCAGCGCGGTTCGGAGGAAGGCTCCGTCATCACCCACGGCCCGCTGGTTGACGACGCCGGCGTCTCCCGTCTCGTGCTTCGCGCCGAGCGCGACGACGAACTGCTCCGGATGACTCGCTGGCTGAGAGCCCGCCGAAGCGCGTCGAAGAGTACGGACCGGCTGGTCATCACGGTGGATCCGAGCGATTTTGCCGGTTGAGACGCCGCGTTGCCACGGCGTTTCGCCTGCATAACGTTTCGGTCAACTTGGCTTGTAGTAGTGGCGGATCCACCCCATGGCGCTTACGTTGGGCTCTGAACGTCGGATGTGTGCCCAGGGCTCGTGGTGACGATCACGTGGATCGCCGCCTACCTGTGCTCCCAACCTTTCACTCAGGAGGAACATTGAAGATCAGGCGTACGACGATGGCCATCGCGGCTGCTGGGGCATTGGTTCTCAGCGCCTGCACCTCTGGCTCGGACGACAGCGAGTCCGGAGGCGGCTCGGAGGGCAGTGAAGAGAGCGCGGGATCCGAGGAGGGTGGCTCCGAGGAGGCAGTGCTGGAAAAGCCTGACCTGGGAGACATCACCACGGCGGACGACCAGATCACCTACTCCGTGGGTGAGGTCGAGTGGGAGACCTACAACGGCGAGACCAGCGCCACGAACTCGGTCTACAACTCGGTCGTCAACGACCAGCTGCGTGAAGGGTTCAACTACTTCGGCACCGACGGCACCGTGTTCCCCAACGAGGACTTCGGCACCTACGAGCAGACCAGCGAAGACCCTCTGACGGTGGAGTACACCATCTCCGACGACGCGGTGTGGGAGGACGGGACGCCCATCACGTCCAACGACTTCTTGCTGCAGTGGGCTTCCTCGAACCCCGAGACCCTCTTCCCCGATGGTGACGGCGAGTTCGACCCGGTCAGCGACACCTTCGGCGTCCAGGTCCCCGAGGGACCCGAGACCGAGGTGGACAGCAAGACCTTCACGCTGGTCTACCCGGAGCCCTACCCCGACTGGGAGCTCGTTCCCACCTCACCGCTGCCCGCGCACGTCCTGGCGGGGGAGATCGGCGTGGAGCCGGCCGAACTGGCCCAGGCCATCCTGGATCGCGACACCGCCAACATGGCCGACGCCGCCGAGTTCTGGAACACCGGGTGGAACTTCCAGGGTGGAGACATGCCTGATCCCTCCCTGGTTCCCTCCAGCGGTCCTTATACCCTCAACGGCGCCACGTGGAACAGCCCCGAGTCGTTGACCCTGGTCCCGAACGAGAGCTACTACGGGCCGCCCCCCGCCACGAAGAACCTGACCTTCCGCTTCACGGCGCCCGAGGCCATGGTGCAGGCGCTGCAGAATGGCGACATCAACATCATCGAGCCGCAGCCGGACGTCGACACGGTCGACGCCATCGAGGCGATGGGCGATGGGTTCAAGCTGATCACCGGGCCGACGCTGACCTGGGAGCACCTGGACTACAACTTCGTGGACAGCAGCCCCTTCGCCGACGAGAACGGTGGGCTCGCAGCTCGCGAGGCGTTCGCGATGTGTGTCCCGCGACAGCAGATCGTGGACAACCTCATCACGCCGGTCGACCCCGAAGGTGTCGTCATGAACCTGCGTGAGGTCTTCCCGTTCCAGGACGACTACGACGAGACCGTTGAGGCGGCCTACGACGGCCGCTACGACGAGGTCGACATCGAGGGCGCGAAGGCCAAGCTCGAGGAGTCCGGTCTGGAGACCCCGCTCGACGTCCGGATCGGCTACTCCGCTCCGAACCAGCGTCGCACCAACGAGGTCTCGGCCATCAAGTCCAGCTGCGACGAGGCCGGCTTCAACATCCTGGACGAGGGCGACGCGGACTTCTTCGCCGCCGGCGGTCCCCTGGAGGTCGGTGACTACGAGGTCGCGCTCTTCGCGTGGGCCGGGTCGGGTCAGGTCGCTTCGGGTGAGCCGATCTACTCCACCGACGGTGGACAGAACTTCGGCAAGTACTCGAACCAGGAAGTGGACGACGCTTGGGATGTCCTCGCGGCGTCGAACGACCCGGAGGTGTGGAAGGAGCAGCGCAAGGTGATCGAGAAGTTGCTGTGGGACGACCTGTACGGCGTCCCGGTGTTCGCGCACCCGGGTGTGGTCGGAGCAGACGCCACGATCGACAACGTCTACTTCAACTCCACGCAGACCCAGATCTCCTGGAACGCAGAGCAGTGGGTCCGCGCTGAGTGACGTAGGACTGCACGAGTAGCTGTACCCGAGCAGGGGCGGACGTCGCCATGACATTCCGCCCCTGCTCCACTCGTCAGATCGGACCTACCGGCACGGTTTGGCGCTAGGGTCACTCCCACACAGGCTGATTGACCCCGCAACGTTGCTCCGCAGCCCCGTCAGGAAGGCGATGTCGTGCTCCAGTTCATTCTTCGACGCATCGGGATCTCGGTCCTGATCCTGTTCTTGGCGTCGATCTTGATGTACGTCCTCACCATCAACTCCGGTGATCCCCTCGAGGACCTGCGTCAGAGCAACGCGACCAACCGCGAAGAACAGATCCAAGCGCGCATCGACAACATGAACCTCGATGAGCCTTGGTACACCCGCTACGCCTTCTGGCTCGGGGGCGCCAGCAAATGTCTGATCTTCGCCTGCGACTTCGGGGTGGACCGCAGCGGGCAGAGCGTCAACGTGATGGTATCCAGCGCCGTGGTCAGTTCGCTGAGACTGGTCACTCTGGCGACGATCATCGCCATCATCCTCGGCGTCACGGTGGGCATCCTGTCGGCCATCCGCCAGTACTCGGGCTTCGACTACGCCGTGACCTTCCTGGCGTTCCTCTTCTTCTCCCTCCCCGTCTTCTGGGCGGCCATCCTGCTGAAGCAGTACGCCGCCATCGACTTCAACAACTGGATAGCCGATCCGTCGGTGTCCATAGTCACCACTCTGCTCATAGCCCTGTTCTTCGGGCTGGTCTTCTCGGTGGTCGCCGGTGGTGACACCCAACGCAGGGTGGTCACCTTCGGTGCGACCGTCGTCGTGCTCTTCGCTGTGGTCACGTACTTCGACGCCGTCGACTGGTGGAGGTACCCCGCACTGGGGATCGGGTTGATCGTGCTGCTGTCGTTGGCGGCCCTGGGACTCCTTCTGATGCTGACCGTCGGTCTCCGCAACCGTCAGGTGATGTATAGCGGCCTGGCCACCATAGGGGTCGGTATCGTGTCCTACTTCGTAACCGGTTCGATGCTCGAGGACCCGAGCTGGACCCTCCTGATGGTGCTGGCGCTGGTGGCGGCGGCCGTCGGTGCCGTGATCGGAGTAGTGCTTGGTGGCTACGAACGCAAGACGGCCGTCACGGTGTCGGTGGGCACGGCGCTCGCCTTCGGCTTCTTCGTCTTTCTCGACGGATTGCTGGCCAACTGGAACGGCTACCTCCAGATCGCGGGTCGCCCCATCTCGACCATCGGGTCGGGGTCGCCACTGTTCAGCGGCAACTTCTACGAGGGCGTGTGGGACTGGTCCACGCAGCTCATCCTGCCCACTATCGCCCTCACGATCATTTCCCTGGCGGGATACTCGCGTTACACGCGGTCGTCGATGCTCGAGACGACGCAGCAGGACTACATGCGGACCGCTCGATCCAAAGGCCTCTCGGACCGGGTGGTCAATACCAAGCATGCCCTGCGCAACGCCCTGATCCCCATCACCACGATCGTGGCCTTCGACTTCGCCTCGCTGATCGGCGGTGCGGTGATCACCGAGCGCATCTTCGGTTGGAGCGGAATGGGTGCGCTGTTCCAAGCCGGTCTCGGCACGGTGGACCCCAACCCGGTCATGGCCTTCTTCCTGGTCACCGGGGCGGCGGCCATCCTGATGAACATGCTGGCCGATATCGCCTACGCCTCACTCGACCCACGGATCACGAGATAGGAGGTCGTCATGGCTGACAACGAGCACCCCCCGCAGGACGACGCTGATACCCCAGGGTCCGGTAAGGAAGACCTTTCCCCGGTCGTGGGTCAAGCAGATCCGGCAGCACCGCAGACCCAGGACGCCTTCTCAGACGCCGAGTACTCGGTCGAAAAGCCGATCGACCTGGACGAAAAGTCCTACTCTCAGGGTCAGTTGGTGCGGCGACGCTTCTTCCGCCACAAGGGTGCCATGATCTCCCTCGGTGTCTTGATTGGACTCATCGTCCTGGCCTACTCCTCGATTGGGTTCGGCAGCATTCCCGGCTGGTGGGGGAAGTCGTATCTGGCAAGTTCGTCGGTCGTGGATGGCGGACGGCCCACGCTGTCCGTGTTTCCGCCGTCGTGGGGAGAGAACCCGTTCGGACAGGAGACCACGGGCAAGGACTACTTCGCACTGACCATGCGGGGGACCCAGCAGTCCTTGGTCGTCGCCTTCGCCGTGGGCATCGGGAGCACCTTGATCGGCACCTTCGTCGGCGCCTTCGCCGGGTTCTACCGGGGATGGGTCGAGGCCCTCCTGATGCGCATGACCGACGTGTTCATCGTCATCCCGCTGCTGATTCTGGCGGCCGTCGTGTCGAAGGGACTCGGGGGTGGCATCTGGGGGATGTCGTTCACCCTGAGCATCCTGGTCTGGACAGGGCTGGCCCGCCTGGTCCGGGGTGAGGTGCTCTCCTTGCGTGAGCGTGAGTTCGTCACGGCGGCGGAGGCGATCGGGACGTCGTCCTTGCGGATCATCTTCAAGCACATCCTGCCCAACACCATCGGCACCATCATCGTGAGCGCGACCTTGACCATCGCGACCGCGATTCTGCTCGAGACGGCCCTAAGCTTCCTCGGATACGGCATCAACCCGCCCGACAGTTCGCTGGGACTGCTCATCAGCACCTACCAGACGGCCTTCCTCAGCAGGCCCTGGCTCTTCTGGTGGCCCGGGATGATGATTCTGGGCATTGCGCTCTCCGTTAACTTCCTGGGTGACGGTCTGCGCGACGCCTTCGACCCTCGTCAGAATAGGAATGCCGACTGATGGCCACCGATACGAGCGACCCGGGCACGGGGCAGGACAACGGATCCCACAGCGCCGACGGTGCGGTGCTGAGCTTCGACGAGGTGGACGTCCGCTTCAAGACCGAGTTCGGGTCCGTCCATGCGGTCAAGGGTGTCACGCTGGACGTCAAGCCGGGCGAGGTCGTGGCCGTCGTCGGTGAGTCCGGCTCCGGTAAGTCGGTGACCTCGATGACGGCCATGCGGCTGTTGCCGCGCAACGCGCGCATCGACGGGCACGTTTCGGTCAGCGGAGTTCAGGTCGGTGAGATCTCCGAGCGGAAGATGCGCAAGATGCGAGGCAGCAACATCTCGATGATCTTCCAGGAGCCCATGACCGCACTCAATCCGGTGCTGACCATCGGCACCCAGGTCACGGAGTCCATGGAGTTGCATGGCATCGCGGTGGGCAAGGATGCCGAGAAGCGGGCCATAGAGCTGCTCGAGATGGTCGGCATCCCCGAGCCCGAGAAGCGGGTCAAGCAGTATCCGCACGAGCTCTCCGGAGGTCAGCGCCAGCGCATCGTCATCGCCATGGCCATCAGCTGCGACCCTAAGGTCATCATCGCGGACGAACCCACGACGGCCCTGGACGTCACCGTGCAGGCCGACATCCTGGACCTGCTGCGCTCCCTGAAGGACAAGCTCGACACAGGCATCCTGTTGATCACGCACAACATGGGCGTGGTCGCCGACATGGCCGATCGAGTGGCGGTGATGTACAAGGGCGAGATCGTGGAGCAAGGCACCGCCGAGGCGGTCCTGACTAACCCTCAGCACGGATACACCAAGATGCTTCTCAGCTCCGTCCCACGCCTGGGTGCCGGACGCGGCCAGATGGGTATCACCATCCGAGACACGCTGGATCCGGATGCAGAGCTCGCGATCGACCTGCAGAACCTGGTCATCGAGTATCAGCGTCTGGGGAAGCCACCCTTCCGCGCCATCGACGACGTGTCCTTCAACGTGCGCCAAGGCGAAATCGTCGGACTGGTCGGGGAGTCCGGCTCCGGCAAGTCGACCATCGGTCGCTGTGCCCTGGGGCTGATCCCGGCCGCCTCGGGTACGTTCACGCTCCTGGGCGAGGACCTTCCGTCGTTGAAGCGGGCCGAGCTGAAGGCGCTGCGGAGGCGCATCGGCGTCATCTTCCAGGACCCGGCCGCCTCGCTGAACCCTCGGATGCCGATCGGGGAGTGCATCGGGGAGCCCCTCGTGGTGCACAAGGTGGGGGACCGGCAGTCCCAGCAGAACAAGATCTACGAGCTCCTCGACGCGGTGCAGCTCCCCCGGGAGGTCTATAACCGCTATCCGCACGAGGTCTCGGGAGGCCAGCGGCAGCGCATCAGCGTCGCTCGCGCCCTGACCCTGGACCCCGAGCTCCTGGTGGCCGACGAGCCCACGTCCGCCCTGGATGTCTCGGTCCAAGCCAAGGTGCTGAAGATCTTCTCCGAGCTGCAGGCCGAGTACAAGTTTGCCTGCCTCTTCGTCAGCCACGACCTGTCGGTCATCGACCTTCTGGCCCACAAGGTGGTGGTCCTGCAGAACGGAAAGGTCGTCGAAGCGGGGCCCCGCGACGAGGTGCTCCACAACCCGCAGATGGACTACACCCAGCGGCTGATCGCGGCGGCACCTGTGCCTGATCCTGTGGACCAGCGCAACCGGCGCGAGGCTCGGCACGAGTTGCTGCGTTCGCAAGGCGAAGAGGTGACGGAGCTGAAGATCGACCCCGACCAGCACCACGCTGCGATGTCCGGATCGGCTCAGGAAGACATCGCCTAGCGACTCCGGCAACAACGCCGAGCCGTGGGATCCCGGCGCGCCTATCGGATGAGAGTATGAGGCATGCGCGTCCTCTTTGCCGGCACCCCTGAGGCGGCACTGCCCTCGTTGAGGGTCCTTCTCGACTCACCCCACGACGTGGTGGCCGTCCTGACCCGACCCGACGCACCCGCGGGACGCAAAAGGGTGATGCAGCCTTCGCCGGTCAAGGTGCTGGCCCATCAGGCGGGAATCGAGGTCCTCACCCCAACCTCTACCTCAGATCGAGGTTTGCGGGAGCGTCTGGTCGAGTTGTGCCTGGACGTCGCCCCGGTCGTGGCCTACGGCGGGCTCATTCCGCCTTCGCTGCTCGATGTGCCGCACTACGGGTGGGTCAACCTCCACTTCTCGCTCCTACCGGCCTGGCGTGGAGCGGCCCCGGTGCAGCACGCGATCATGGCCGGCGACGAGATCGCCGGGGCCAGTTCCTTCCTCCTGGAAGAGGGACTGGATACCGGAGCCCTGCTCGGCACCCTGACCGAACGAGTCCGCCACGACGACACGTCAGGGGAACTGTTGAAGAGGCTGTCGTACGCGGGAGCCGAGCTGTTGCTGGGCAGCCTCGACGCGCTGGAGTCCGGCACCGCCCACCCCCAACCCCAGAGTCCTGACGGAATCAGCCACGCTCCGAAGCTCACGCGAGACGACGCGCGGGTTCGTTGGGACCGACCGGCGTATGCCGTCGACCGCCAGATCCGCGGCTGCACCCCTGCCCCGGGCGCCTTCACGACCGTGCACGGAGAGCGCCTCAACGTGGGCCCGGTGACCGTGGTCGCTGAAGGTCTGGACATCGACACCCTCGCCCCCGGTCAGGTCTACGTCCTGCGCAACGAGGTGCTGGTCGGCGCCGGTGGAGGAGTCGTGCGGTTGGGTGAGGTCCAGCCGCCCGGGAAGAAGCCGATGGCCGCGGCAGCCTGGGCCCGAGGCGCTCGGCTGCAGGTCGGCGACCTCCTCGGGATCCACGGCTGATGTCGCAACGTCCACGCTCGGTCACCCGGCCCGCCGACCGCGCACGGCACAGTGACCCGGCACGACACACCGCATACCTCACGATGCGGGCGGTGCGCCACGGCGCCTACGCGAACCTCGAACTGCCCGATCAGCTGCGACGGGCGGGACTGTCGGGGCGGGACGCTGCCTTCGCGACGGAGCTCTGCTACGGCACGATCCGTCTGCAGGGGTTCTACGACCCGATCATCGCCGTCGCTGCGCAGCGGGACCTGGACACCATCGACGTGGCGGTGCTGGACATCCTGCGGATGGGGGTGCACCAGATCCTCGACATGCGGGTGCCGGATCACGCGGCCGTCAACGCCAGCGTGGCGCTGACGCGAGCGGTGGTGTCGCAGGGAGCTGCGGGGTTCGTGAACGCAGTGCTGCGTCGGGTGACCGAGCGCACTCGGCAGGCGTGGGTGGACGTCGTCACCGAGTCGGCGAGCGACGTCAACGATCGACTGTCGCGTGAGTTCTCCCACCCGCTGTGGATCGTGAGAGCGCTCAAGGCGGCCCTGCTGGCCCATCAGGTCAGCACCTCCGAGACCATCTCGGACGGCCTGGAGGCTGTCCTGGCCGCACAGAACCGGCCCGGAGCCCTGATGCTCGCGGCCCGACCAGGGCTGAACGCCGAGGAGGATCTCGCTCACGCTGGTGCCGATCCCGCCGACCAGGCCCCGACGGCGTGGAGCCTCCCGCAGGGAGATCCCGGCTGGTTCGCCAGCATCCGGGACGGTCGGTCCGCAGTGCAGGATGCCGGATCCCAGCTGGTCGCTCTCGCTCTGGGGCGCGCGCCGGTGGACCAGGACGAGGGCCGGTGGCTCGACCTGTGTGCCGGACCCGGCGGCAAAGCAGGTCTGCTGGCGGGGTTGGCGTTGGAGGCCGGTGCGTCGCTGCTGGCCAACGAGGTCAGCGAACACCGCGCAGAGCTGGTGCGACACACCCTGCGATCAGCAGTCAGCGCCGGGGCCAGAGTCGAGGTCTGCGTGGGCGACGGCCGGTCGGTGGGCACGGATCAGCCTGACTACTACGACCGGGTGCTGGTCGACGCACCCTGCACCGGCCTCGGGGCACTCCGGCGTCGGCCCGAAGCCCGTTGGCGACGCCAACCGAGCGACCTGACCGGCCTGGCGCCCCTGCAACGGGAGTTGCTCACCTCGGCGTTGCGGGCCACCCGGGTGGGTGGGGTCGTCGTTTACGCCACCTGCTCGCCACACATCGCCGAGACCACGTTGGTCGTTGACGACGTGAGGAAGTCCTTCGGTGACGTCAGTGTGGAAGATATCCGTCCGCTCGTCACGGATCGTGCCGGTGCGGCGTACGCCGATCTCGGCCCGGGACCCTGGGCTCAGCTGTGGCCGCACCTGCACGACACCGACGGCATGTTCCTGGCGCTGCTACGCCGGACCTGAGCGTCACGTCAGGACCAGGCGGACTACGATTCGGACTGTGTCTATGCAGATCAGTCCCAGCATTCTGGCCGCCGACTTCGCCAACCTGGAGCGCGAGCTCGGGCGGATCGAAGATGCGGACTGGGCGCACGTCGACGTGATGGACGGGCACTTCGTGCCGAACCTGACCCTGGGTCTTCCCGTCGTGGAGGCGTTGGCGGCGGTCAGTCCGATTCCCCTCGATGCGCATCTGATGATCGACGACCCGGATCGCTGGGCCCCCGACTACGCCGAGGCCGGCGCGTCCTCGGTGACCTTTCACATCGAGGCCGCGAAGGACCCCGTCGCGACCGCCCGGGCGATCCGCAAGGCGGGGGCTCGGGCGGCTTTCGCCATCAAGCCGAATACCCCGTTCACGCCGTATGCCGACCTGCTCGCCGAGGTCGACATGGTCCTGGTGATGACGGTGGAGCCGGGGTTCGGGGGTCAATCCTTCATGGCCGACCAGATGGCCAAGGTGGCCGAGGTCGCCGCGGCCGCAGCCCGGGTCGACCACGAGGTATGGATCCAGGTCGACGGTGGAGTGTCAGCCGAGACCATCGGCGTCTGTGCGCA
Organism: Actinomycetales bacterium; assembly: GCA_038258285.1. Taxonomy (GTDB): domain Bacteria; phylum Actinomycetota; class Actinomycetes; order Actinomycetales; family Dermatophilaceae; genus Ornithinicoccus. The sequence continues at coordinate 19,077 of JBBSQA010000018.1, forward strand.
AGCGGGGGCCAACGTGTTCGTCGCGGGGTCGGCCGTCTTTGGTGGGGACGACCCGAACAGCGCCGTCCGCGACCTGCGCACACAGGCCGCCCGCCACGCACCCTCCGCCTGAGCCGCTCGTGTCACCGTCCGGATCCGTGCCGCCCAGAGGGTCGGCCTACGCCGTCTTCCGGCCGCGACGGGGTGCCTGGGTGGCCCGGGTCAGCGCCGTGGCATGCGCCCTGGTCTTCACCGGTCTCGCCCTGACCACCCCCTCGACCGGCCGGATGGCGTGGAGCCTGACCGACCGGGTGATGACCGTCGTCCTCGGAGTGGCGTTTGCAGCTCTCCTCTGGAGGTTCGCCGCGTTGCGAGCCATCCCCACTCCGACGGGCCTACGGGTCGTCAACCTGATCCGGCGCCACGACGTGGAGTGGGCGAGCGTCCTCAACGTCGGCTACTCCGGGGGGACCCCCTGGGCGGTGCTGGAGATGGCCGACACGGAACAGATCGCGGTCATGGCCATCCAACGATCGGACGGTGCCTTTGCCCAGCGAGAGGCCTCGAGGCTGGCCGCGCTGGTGTCCCACCATTCCTCACCGCCAGCCGGGGCGCCCTGACCTCTCAGAACCTGCCGCGCGATCGGCTCAGCGCCGCGACCATCACTCAGTCCTGCGGCTCCTTGGGTCCAGGATCGAGGTCCGTGCGCGTGGGTGGCACGCGGCGGATCGCCTCCTGCACCGGCAGACCGGTCAACCGCAGCAGGTCCACGACCGTCGAGCGCACCTGGGCCCGCATCACCTCGGCCGACAAGCTAGCTCCGCGCACCGACCAGGTCGAGCGTCGAGCCAGGTTGACGAGGTCCTCTCGCGCTTCGACGGCATCCCGACCCTCGGCGAGCTCGTCCGAGATGTGCTGAGCGGCCATGGCGAGTTCGTCGACCAGGTCGATGTACGACTCCGGGACGGGCTCTCCGTCGATCAGGCAGACTTCCGCACGCCGGATCAACACCCGCACGTTGCGGATGGCCAGATCCAGGGGGAACAGCAGACCGTCGATGATCTCCACCCCGGACCGGTGGCGTCGGCGATGGGGGGCCACCCGGGCCACGGCCAACCCCTCGGCGGCGATCTGCCGGAGGTCCTCGAGCTCGGGTTGTAGATCTCGCGCGTCGTCCAACGCCGCGGCGACCACCTCGACATCCTTCTCGCGAAGGCCGGCGGCGCAACGTCCGAGCGAGGCGGCGAAGTGGGCCACGACCGATGAAGCCTCCTCTCGTGGCCTGCGCAGCGGGGTTGCCGCCGGTGCCGCCACGGTGATGGCCAGCGCGACCAAACCTCCGACGACGGCGTCAATCCACCGTCCGAAAGCCTGACCGTCGCCACTGACCAGGGTCGCCACGATGACCCCCTGCGTCCCGGCCTGCAGCATCAACAGCTGACCGGCCCCCGCCAGAACCGCCAACGACATGGCGACCACACACACTGCCGCGATCTGCCATACCCCGACCCCGAAGAAGTGCACGAAGACGTCGCCGACGAGGACCCCGATCGCGACGCCGACGGTCAGTTCGGCCACGCGCCGAAGCCGGTTGCCGTAGGTCAGCCCCAGGCAGATCATCGCGGTGACCGGCGCGAAGAACGGCATGGCGTGACCCAACAGCGCAGTCGCAATGAACCACGCGGCGGCCGCGCCGGAGGCGGCTTGCAGGATCAACGGAAGCCGCGAGCGTAGGCGGCTCGTGCTCTGCAGGAGGACGTCGACGCTGACTCGGTCCCGTACCGCATGAGGCAGAGCCCGCATGCTGGCAGCAGACCTGGGTTCAGCCATCGGTCCGACCCCCTGCGGAGCACTCGTCGCCCGCGAGGCCGGGGGTGGTGTCCACCACGATGTCGTACCCGCTCGGCGCCTGTGGGTAGGTGTCCATGCCGAAGAGCTCCTCCTCTTGCGCCGCCCATCGGTCGGCGTACACCGCGAAGTCCCCTTGGCCGGTGCGGCGGTGGGCACGATCCATTCTGACCGAAGGGGGTGCGTGGACCCAGATCGTGGTCCTCAGGTCGTCGCGACGGGCGTGGGCGGTGGAACCGACTCCCTCGATGATCACCACCTCGGCCACGGGCACGTCCACGGTTTCGGTGAACCGGCTCTCGTCCCAGTCGAAGCGCTGGTAGGCACCCGCGCGCCCGTGGCTCAACGGCTCGATGACGCCTTCGCAGAGCCGGGGCAGCGACGCGGACAAACCGTCCCAGCCCGGATAGAGGTCATCCATCGAGATGACGACCACGGACACCTGTTGTCGGCGGAGGTGGTCGGCGAGGTCCGCTGCGAGCTGGGTCTTGCCTGAGCCGCTACGGCCATCCACTCCGACCAGGTGGGGACCGACCCGCTGCGGACCGACAGGCTCGGTCGTCAGCAGCCGCTGCGCGATGGCTGCCGCCGTGTGCGTTGAGGCCTCGGAGTCGACCTCACACCCCCAGCGAGGTGGTCGAGAAGGCGGCAACGTCGCTCGCGTCACCGGATACCTCGACGTGCGCGTGCGTCGTGCGGCCGAAGGCATGGAGCACCAGCTCCAGCGGCTGACCCGTCACCACCACCGAGCCCTGACCGCGGGATGGTCGGCGCATCACCGCTCGACCGAGCGTCGGCACGCGCACGACGACCCCGGTGGGGGATCCGCGATAGAGCAGTCGACCCATCCGACGTAGCGCGGACCAGCTGGCGTCAGCGGTCTGGTGGTCGACCTGGTCGCTCGTGTCGGCGGTCCAGGCGGGATCGGCACGGACGATGTCTTCCCGATGCACCACGAACTCGACCACGTTCATCGCGTCGTCCACGCCCGGCAGTCGCGCTGGGCTCCACCGGGGTGGACCGGAGCGAGCCCGGTCCAGCAGCTCGGGGAAGGGCAACGACGCAAACTCGTGGCGGACGGCCTCGCCATGGCGCTGGGCCGGCGGTAGCACCATCGCCACGACAGCGTCGGGTCGGCCGTCCCGCACGACGACGTGGGCCACCAGGTCGGCGACGGTCCACCCTTCGCACAACGTCGGCGCCTGTGGGCCGGCCGCCTCGGCTGCGTCGCAGAAGGCCTGCCGGTGGTGCTGAGCCAAGTTCATGGACCCATCCAAACACTCGTAGAGGCCGGCTCCGACGCGGATGTCCGATCCTTCACATCCAGCCCGTAACCAGAAGGAGGTGGCCTCGCTCTCGGGTCCGTCGGATCCGCGTGCGACGATACGTCTCTCCACGCTGGTTCGGCCCCGTTCGGCGTGCCCTTCTCCACCGCGACGAAAGGCGGCCCTGCCCTATGGCGTCGACGGCAGCTGCGCGCCCGGTCGTCCCACCACGACCCAGTGGCGCCGTATTGCGGCAGGGGTTGCGGATCATTTGGATCGGCGCCAAGCAACAGCCCAAGTGGCTCGCCGGGGCCATCGTGGGCGCGGTCCTGTGGGCCGGGGCCACGGTCGGTACCGCCTGGGCCCTGGGTTACCTCACCGACGCGGTCATCACCCCGGCGATCCGCGCCGGCACGGTGGGCGCCGAGGGGTTGTGGACCATCTTCGGTGTGCTGGTCGCCATCGTGATCGTCAACGTCATCGGCACCGTCCTGCGCCGAGTGCTGGCCACCATCGCAGGGTTCAACCTGCAGGCCAGCTACCGACAGCGCGTCACCCGGCAGTATCTGCGGCTTCCGCTGACCTGGCACCACCGCCATCCCTCCGGACAGCTGCTGTCCAACGCCCACTCCGACGTCGAGGCCACCTGGCAGGTCTTCAACCCCCTTCCGATGGCCATCGGCGTGATCGTGATGCTCTTCATCGCCGGCGCCCAGATGCTCCTCGTCGACCCCGTCCTGGCTTTCATCGGCCTGCTGGTGTTCCCCGGGTTGTTCGGCGCCAACCTGGTCTACCAGCGAGCCATGTCGCCCAAGATCACCCGGGCTCAACAGCTTCGGGCCGAGGTGAGCGAAGTCGCCCACGAGTCCTTCGAAGCCGGACTCGTGGTCAAGGCGATGGGACGCGAGCGCGAAGAAGGACGGCGCTTCGGGAGCGTGACCAACACGTTGCGGGACTCACTCATCGACGTCGGCCGCACCCGAGGGGTTTTCGAGCCGGCCATCGAAGCCATCCCCACGCTCGGCACCCTGGCGGTGCTGGGGGCTGGTACCGCGCGCGTGGCCTCCGGGGACCTGGATGCCGCCGACGTGGTCCAGATCGCCTACCTGTTCTCCATCCTGGCCTTCCCGGTGCGAGCCCTCGGGTGGGTGCTGGCCGAGATCCCCCGCTCGGTCGTGGGCTACCAGCGGGTGGACTCCGTGCTCCAGGCCCGCGGCGCGATGGAGCACGGCTCGGACACGCTCGAGGGTTCAGGTCCGGCGCGGTCGACCCTGACGGACATCGACTTCTCCTATCGCGTCGACACCAGTGCAGACAGCACTCAATGGACCACCGACCGTGACGGACGTTCGCTGGAGCCGAGGCCGCAGGACCTCGAGCAGGTGCCGGTGATCCATGGGGTGAGCCTGGACATCCCGGCTGGCAGCACCACCGCGCTGGTCGGCCCCACCGGCTCCGGCAAGTCGACTCTGGCTAACCTGTCGCTGCGCTTGGTCGACCCCGACCGTGGCTCGGTCGAGGTCGATGAGCTGGACCTGCGCACGATCCGTGCAGGTGGAGTCAGCGACGTGGCGACGTTGGTCAGCCAGTCGACCTTCCTCTTCGACGACACCGTGGCCAACAATGTCGCTCTAGGGGGTGACTACGGTCCGGGGGCGGTGGCCGCGGCGCTCGAGGTCGCGCAGGCGAGCTCCTTCGTCGCGGACCTTCCGCACGGCGAGGAGACCGTCGTGGGGGAGCGAGGCGGCACGCTGTCCGGAGGGCAACGGCAGCGGGTCGCGCTGGCCCGAGCCATCGTGCGTCGACCCCGACTGCTGGTGCTCGACGACGCGACGAGCGCGGTGGACCCCTCGGTGGAGCAGGAGATCCTGTCGGCGCTGCGTACCGCCCGGGACGGAATGACCGTGCTGGTGGTGGCTTACCGCATGGCGACCATCCTGCTGGCGGACCGGATCGTCTACCTCGACCAGGGACGGGTCGTTGACCAGGGCAGCCACGACGAGCTGGTTCGGCGGTGTCCCGGCTACGCCAACCTGGTCCAGGCGTACTCCCGTGAGGCAGCCGAGCGTGCGGCACTGAGGTCTGAGGAGGAGTCGCCGTGAGCGCCGAAGATCCGCATCAGGCGAACAGTCAGATCGGGGAGAGCTCCGGACTGTCCACCATGGCCACCGTGCGTCGCGGCCTCGAGTTGTCACCGGAGCTGCGCCAAGGGCTTCTGGTCACCGTCTTGTTGGCGCTCGTGGCCACGCTCGGGCGGGTGCTGATCCCGTTCGTGGTCCAGCAGACCACCGACAACGGCATCATGGCGGAGGGTGGGCCGGACGTCACGTTCGTGGTCGTGGCGATCCTGATCGCTTCCGGAGCCGTGGTGCTGACGAGTGTGGCTCAGTATCTGGTCAACCTGCGGCTGTTCACGGCGGCCGAGTCCGGTCTGGCGACGTTGCGCAACACGGCGTTCCGTCACATCCACGACCTGTCGGTTCTCACCCAGAACACGGAACGGCGGGGTGCCCTGGTCTCGCGCGTGACCAGCGACGTGGACACGATCTCCATGTTCGTCCAGTTCGGCGGCCTGATGCTGCTGATCTCGACCGCGCAAATCTTCCTGGCCACCCTGTTGATGCTCTTCTACAGCCCCATCCTGGCGGGCGTGGTCTACCTGTGCTTCGTACCCCTGGTGCTGCTGATCCGACGTTTCCAGCCCATGCTCGGTCGGGCCTACGGCGCGGTGCGCACCAACGTCGGCTCGATGCTGGGGGCCATCTCCGAGTCCGTGGTCGGTGCCGTTGCGATCCGTGCCTACGGCGTCGAGGATCGCACCGAAGCCCGCATCGACGAGGCGATCGAAACCCACCGCCGGTCGGCCATCGCCGCTCAGGCCCGGTCGGTGCTCGCTTTCGTCTCAGGCCAGGCGTTCGCCGGTCTCACGCTGGCCATGGTCCTCGTGGTCGGGACCGTGCTCGCCGCCCGCGGATCGATCAGTCTGGGGGAGCTCTTGGCCTTCCTGTTCCTGGTCAACCTGTTCACCCAACCGGTGCTGATGGCGACCGAGATCCTGAACGAGCTGCAGAACGCCGTGGCGGGCTGGCGACGGGTGATCGGCATCATCGACACCCCCGCGGACGTGTCCGATCCCGGCCCCCAGGGGATCCATCAGGAGCGCGGACCGATCACCGTGGACTTCGAGGACATCGGTTACGCCTACCCCGGTGGCGAGAGTGTGCTTCGAGACGTCACGCTGCGGATCGAGCCGCGGACCCGGGTCGCGATCGTCGGACAGACCGGCTCGGGCAAGACCACGATGGCCAAGCTGCTGACCCGGCTGATGGACCCCAGTGCCGGGTCGATCTTCATCGACGGTGACCCGTTGACCGACATCGCCTTCGATTCGTTGCGGCGACGGGTCGTCATGGTCCCGCAGGAGGGTTTCCTGTTTGACCAGAACCTTCAGGAGAACGTCCGCTTCGGGCGTCCGGAGGCCAACGATGCCGATGTCGAGCTGGCTATCACCGAGCTCGGTCTGGACGCGTGGGTCAGCACGCTGCCTCATGGGCTGCACACCGAGGTCGGCCAGCGTGGGGAGTCGCTGTCGGCGGGCGAACGCCAGCTCGTCGCGATCGCCCGTGCCTACCTGGCGGATCCCGACCTGCTGGTGCTCGACGAGGCCACCAGTGCGGTGGACCCTTCCACGGAGGTCCGCATCCAGCGGGCCCTGGAAGGATTGACGCGCGGCCGTACGTCAGTGGCGATCGCTCACCGGCTCTCGACCGCGGAGGCGGCAGACGTGGTGATCGTGGTGGACGACGGAGAAGTGGTGCAGATGGGTCCACATCGCGAGCTGATCCTGGAGCCTGGGGTGTACGCGACCATGCACAGTTCGTGGGCCGCCCAACAGACGTCGACCTCGACACCCACTGAGAGCGACTAGAGCGATGCTGCGGTGGATCGGTTGGCTGGCCGTGGTCGGTGGAGGAGTCATCGCCCTGAGCGGCGGCCGGACCTGGGTGCGGTTCACCGTCCAGGACCCCGTGCTCGGCGAGGGCCTGCGCACGGCCAGCGGGTATGCCGCGAGCACGGCCCTGTCGGCGGCCGGTGTGCTCGGGTTGGCCGCAGCGCTGACCGGGTTGTTGACCCGTCGCCGGTTGCGCATGCTGGCGATGGTCGTGTTGAGCGTGGACGCCCTGTGGGCGCTCTGGCTCGTCGCCCAGGTCGTGCGTGACCCGGCTGGAGCCGCGAGCCAAGGTGTCTCGGACGAGCTCCAGGCGACGACCACGGGCACCGTGGCGGTCTCACAAGCCTCGATCACCCTCTGGGTGTGGCTTTTTGCCGTCGGTGCCGTCCTCGTCGCGATCGGCGCAGCGTGGCTTGCATGGCGTGCGGGTCGGCCAGGTGTCGTAACCACTGCGCCCGCAGATGCCCCCACGCCCCCGGACCAGCAGCTGCCGCAGACGGAGGTCCAGCGCCGGGCCAACACGGCGGCCTGGAACGACTTGAGCCGTGGCGACGACCCAACCGCAGACTCCTGAGGGCGGGAAACGCGTAGGATCAGGGGCGCGGCGTCATCGGCGTCGGGTTGTTCGCGGACAAAGGAGATGGGCATGGAGGACGAGTTCGGTCACGGTCACAGCGTGGCGGCGTGGACTGGGGTAGGGATCCTCATGCTGGCCAGCGCCTTGATCTCGGTCGGAGTCTTCTTCGGGCTCGCCTGGGCCAACTGGATCGGCATCGCGCTGGTCGTTGTGGGGGTCGGCGCCTGGGTTGCGCTGAACCAGGCCGGCTACGGACAGGACTTGCACACCTCGCACAAGAACGCCGACCGGTAGGGGCCTGAGCCGTTCTTCGACGCCGTTAGGCTGGTCGAATGCGGACCGTGCTGGAAGACATCATCGAAGGAGTCCGAGAGGACCTCGCCGAACGAAAGAGCACCGTCCCGCTGGACTCGGTGATGATCCAGGCTTCTGAGGCCACTCCGGCCCTGGACGTCCTGGCGTGGTTGCGCTCGCGAGGTGGGTTGCACGTGATCGCTGAGGTGAAACGCTCCAGCCCCTCCAAGGGTGCGCTCGCGGAGATCCTCGACCCGGCCTCGCTCGCCGCGCAGTACGCCGCCGGTGGCGCCAGCGTCATCAGCGTCCTCACCGAGCAGCGCCGCTTCGGCGGAAGCCTGGCAGACCTCGCGGCGGTGCGCCGGGCCGTGACGGTGCCGGTGCTGCGCAAGGACTTCACGGTCGAGGAGTATCAGATCTGGGAGGCGCGCGCCTGGGGAGCCGACCTCGTGCTGCTGATCGTGGCGGCGTTGGACGACACCGATCTGCGCTCGTTGCTCGAGGCCACTCACGCGGCCGGTATGCAGGCACTGGTGGAGGCGCACGACGAGGAAGAGGTGGCCCGCGCTTTACGGTGCGGGGCCCAGATCGTCGGAGTCAACGCTCGCAACCTCAAAACCCTGGAGGTTGACCGGAGCGCCTTCGCCCGGCTGGCCCCCGGCATACCCCAGGGGGTGTTCGTGGTGGCCGAGTCCGGCGTCCGCGGGCCTGCTGATGCCGCGGAGTACGTCCAACACGGGGCCCACGCGGTCCTCGTCGGTGAAGCCCTGGTCACCGGCAACGACCCGGCAAGCGCCGTCGCCGAGATGATCGCCGTCGGAAGTGCCGCCGAACTACAGCAGATGGGAAACTCATGAGCACCACCACCGAGCCCGGCGTGACCCGCGAGTCCGCCACGCCGACCGCGGGGCCTGCACGACTCGATATGCCCGGTCGATTCGGTGACTTCGGGGGTCGCTACGTGCCTGAGGCCCTGGTGGCCGCCCTGGACGAGTTGGACGCTGCGCGGATCGCAGCCATGAGGGACCCCGCGTTCACCGCGGAGCTGGATGAGCTCCAGCGCTCCTACACCGGACGGCCCAACCCGTTGACCGAGGCTCGCCGATTTGCCGCGCACGCCGGGGGTGCCCGCGTCTTCCTCAAGCGGGAGGACCTCAACCACACCGGATCCCACAAGATCAACAACGTCCTGGGGCAAGCGCTACTGACGGTGCGGATGGGCAAGTCGAGAGTGATCGCGGAGACCGGTGCCGGTCAGCACGGGGTCGCGGCGGCGACCGCAGCCGCGCTGATGGGACTCAAGTGCACCGTCTACATGGGGAAGAAAGACACCGAGCGTCAGGCCCTGAACGTGGCCCGCATGCGGTTGCTCGGTGCCGAAGTGATTCCGGTCGACCACGGCAGTGCGACCTTGAAAGACGCCATCAACGAGGCGATGCGCGACTGGGTGACCAACGTCGATGAGACCCATTACATGCTGGGCACGGTGACCGGGCCGCACCCGGTCCCGACGATGGTCCGTGACTTTCACGCCGTCATCGGCAACGAGGCCCACGACCAACTGCTGGCTGCGACCGGCCGTTTGCCCGACGCGATCTGCGCCTGCGTCGGGGGCGGTTCGAACGCCATCGGCATCTTCCACCGGTTCCGCGACGAGCCATCGGTGCGCCTGATCGGCCTCGAAGCGGGGGGTGACGGCGTCGAGACCGGGCGCCACGCAGCCCGGTTCTCCGCCGGGTCGCCCGGGGTGTTGCATGGGGCCGCCACCTACCTTCTGCAGGATGACGACGGTCAGACGATCGACTCTCATTCGGTGTCGGCCGGGTTGGACTACCCCTCGGTGGGACCGGAGCACGCCAGCTTGTTCATGTCGGGGCGCGCGGAGTACTACCCCGTGACCGATGCCGAGGCGATGGATGCGTTCGCCTTGCTGTGCCGCACCGAAGGCATCATCCCCGCCATCGAGTCCGCGCACGCGTTGGCGGGAGCCCTGAACATCGGCCGGGAGGTTGGCGAAGGCGGCATCGTGCTGGTCAACCTCTCGGGTCGCGGTGACAAGGACGTCGACACCGCGGCACGGTGGTTCGATCTGGTGGACGGCGAGGACCTCGTACACGCCGAAGAGATGAAGGCCGCCGAGCCGGTGGCCGAGGCAGAAGGGAGTGGCTGGTGAGCTCGACTCTGGCGGAGGTTTTCGCGACCTGCCGGGATGAGAAGCGAGCGGCTCTGGTCGGCTACCTGCCCGCCGGGTTCCCGGATCAAGAGGCCTCCGAGCGTGCCTGTGCAGACCTCGCCAGGTCCGGGGCCGACATCGTCGAGGTCGGGGTGCCCTACACCGACCCACTCATGGACGGCCCCGTCATCCAGGATGCGGCTGAACGCGCTCTGGCCGGAGGCTTCCGCTTCGCGCACCTGCTGCGCTGCGTCGAAGCCGTGGCCGCCGCAGGAGCGGTGCCCGTCGTGATGAGCTACTGGAACCCGGTGCTGCGCTACGGCCCGGCGCGGTTCGCCGCCGACCTGGCCTCTGCCGGGGGAGCGGGTCTGATCACCCCCGACCTCATCCCCGATGAGGCCGGAGTCTGGACGAACGCCGCACGGGAGCATGGCGTGGCTCCGATCTTCCTGGTGGCCCCGTCCTCCACCGATGAGCGTCTGGCCATGACGGTGCAGGCCTGTCGTGGTTTCGTCTATGCGGCCTCGACGATGGGCGTGACGGGGGCCCGAGCCGCAGTCGGCGGGGGAGCGTGGGCTCTGGTCACGCGCACCCGCGCCGTCACGGACCTGCCCGTGTGCGTGGGTCTGGGCGTCTCCACCGGGGACCAGGCAGCCGAAGTGGCAGGCTTCGCCGACGGGGTGATCGTGGGCTCGGCGCTCGTCTCGGCCCTGGGCACGGATCCTTCCGGTGGGGCGTTGAGGTCACTGACGCAGGAGCTGGCCGAAGGAGTGCGCAGAGCGTGAGTCCCGGCATGAATCCCGCGCGTGACGTCACCACAGGCGACGTCGACGTGCACGAGAGCGCCGGTGCCGACCCGGCCGATGCTGTCGAGCCCGCGTCCCCGGTACATCGCGGGCTCGATCTGGTCGCCATAGTGGCCCGTCTGGCCCTGGGCGGGGTGTTGTCCGTCGCGGGGTACCTCAAGATCACGGACCTGGACGGGTCCATCCAGTCGGTGGTCGCCTACGATCTGTTCCCCTACGAGATAGCGAAGTTCATTGCCATCACCCTCCCGGTCATCGAGATCGCTCTAGGGGCGCTGCTCATCCTCGGGTTGTTCACGCGGGCGGCCGCCGCAGTGGGGACGGCGCTGATGCTGGTCTTCGTCGCCGGCATCGCCTCAGCCTGGGCCCGTGGGCTGGCCATCGACTGTGGCTGCTTCGGCACCGGCGGCCCGGTTGACCCGAGCGCTACCCGCTATCTGGAAGAGATCGTCCGCGACAGCGCGCTCGCTCTTGCCGGGCTCTGGCTCGTCGTCCGACCCCGAAGCCCCCTGTCCTTGGACCAAACACTCACCCGCACTCCCTCAGTCGCATCGGCTGGGGCCCAGGAAAGGACCAACTGAGCCATGCCTCGTCCCCCCGCCCCCAAGGCCAAAGTCAAGCAACCGAGCGGGCCCCCGATGGGGCTGATCGGGATCGTCACGATCGTGCTGATCGCCGTGGTGGCCGTGGTGGTCTACCTGACGGTGCGTGGAGACGGCCTGACCGCGCAAGGCGGTGCCGGGACCGTGCCCGAGGGTGGGGGCATTGCCGTCAACCCTGAGGTCAGCGGGGTTCCGGAGGTGCACGTCTACGAAGACTTCCAGTGTCCCTTCTGCGGTCAGCTGGAGGAGACTTCCGGCTCGGCCATCAGCGATGCCGCGGCGGCCGGGGAGATCCAGCTCACGTACACGTTCATGTCCTTCCTCGACGGATCGCTGGGCAACGACGCTTCAGCGCGGGCCGCGAACGCCGCGGTCTGCGTCGCAGACGCCGGGCAGGTCAGCGGTTTCGTCGAAGGGGTCTTCGCTCAGCAGCCGGAGACCGAGGGCGACGGATACTCCGACCAGGTCTTCCTCGACGTAGCTCAGGACGTCGGGATCGAGGGGACCGAGCTGGACACGTTCAGCACTTGTGTGCAGGACCAGACCTACGCTCCGTACGTCCAGGACATGGCCGAGCGGGCCAGCAAGGACGGTGTCACGTCCTCCCCCGTGGTGATGATCGACGGCGAGACGTTGGGCCAGGACGACCTGGGACGTCTGCTGCAGGACCCCACCTCCTTCAGCGACATCCTCGCGGAGCGTTCATGATCGAGACCCTGTCGGTCGCGATGCCGATGTCTCTGCCCAGTCCCGAGCAGGGCGTGTGGCATCTGGGCCCGATCCCGATCCGGGCCTACGCGCTGTGCATCCTGGCTGGGATCCTGGTCGCCATCTCGATCACCTACCACCGGATGCGTGCTCGGGGCGGCACCGGCGAGGAGATCTACGACATCGCCGGCTGGACGATCGGTTTCGGGATTGTCGGGGGCCGGCTCTACCACGTGATCTCCTCTCCGCGCCCCTACTTCGGAGAGAACGGGAACCCGATCGACGCACTCAAGATCTGGGAAGGCGGCCTGGGCATCTGGGGTGCGGTGGCCTTGGGTGCGGTGGGCGCCTACATCGGCTGTCGCCGCCACGATCACTCCTTCGCCGACATCGCCGACGCCATCGTGCCTGGGTTGCTCGTGGCGCAAGCGCTGGGTCGGTGGGGGAACTACTTCAACAACGAGCTGTATGGCGGTCCGTCTACCGCGCCCTGGGCCCTCGAAGTGCACCAGTGGGACGCCGGAGCCGGTCGCGCCGTCGTCGACGCCTCCGGGAACGCGGTCGTGCTGGGCACGTTCCAACCGACTTTCCTGTTCGAGTCGCTATGGGTCTTATTGGTCGCTGTCGCCATCATCGTCCTGGACCGGCGGCACCGGTTCGCTCGAGGGCAGGTCTTCGCGCTCTACCTGATGGGATACACGTTGGGGCGCTTCTTCATCGAGCTGATCCGCACCGACCCCGCGGAGATCGTCTTCGGCCAGCGGGTGAACGTCTGGGTGTCCCTGGCGATCTTCCTGCTCGGTCTCGCGCTGTACGTCTACCGGGGCTACCGGGCTGACTATCCACCCCGAGGGTCCGCCCATCTTTCCGAGGAAGAATCCTCCGGCGAACTCGTCGACGAATCGCCCTCGTCCTGACCTGAGGTCGGCATAGGGTGTAGCCATGCGTCGCGCCAAGATCGTTTGCACCCTGGGTCCAGCCGTCGACACCCAGGAGTTGGTGACGTCCTTGGTGCGAGCCGGGATGGACGTCGCCCGTCTCAACATGTCGCACGGTGACCACGAAGACCACCAGCGCCGCTACGACCTGGTGCGGCACGCCGGGGACGAGGTCGGTCGGGCCGTTGCGGTCCTGGCGGACCTGCAGGGCCCCAAGATCCGCACCGCACGCTTCGCCTCGGGCCCCATCACCCTGTCCGAAGGCGACCGCTTCGTCATCACCACCCGTGACGTCCCCGGCGACGTGCACGAGGTGGGCACCACCCACCACGGCTTGGCCGACGATGTCGAACCGGGCGACGACCTGCTCATCGATGACGGCAAGGTCCAGCTGCGGGCGGTGGAGGTCACGGACACCGACGTCATCACCGAGGTGGTCATTGGCGGGCCGGTCTCCAACAACAAGGGCATCAATCTGCCGGGCGCTGCGGTCAGCGTGCCGGCCCTGAGCGAGAAGGACGCTGACGACCTGCGGTGGGCCTTGCGCGCAGGGGCCGACCTCATCGCGCTGTCGTTCGTGCGCTCCGCCGCCGACATTGAGGACGTCCACGCGATCATGGACGAGGTCGGCATCCGTCGCCCGGTGATCGCCAAGATCGAGAAGCCCCAGGCCGTGGAGAACCTACGCGAGATCGTCGCGGCGTTCGACTCCATCATGGTCGCGCGCGGTGACCTCGGAGTGGAGCTGCCGCTGGAGCAGGTGCCGCTGGTCCAGAAGCGCGCGGTCGAGATGGCTCGTCGCAACGCCAAGCCGGTCATCGTGGCCACGCAGGTGCTGGAGTCGATGGTGACCAACGCCCGTCCTACTCGAGCCGAGGCCAGCGATTGTGCGAATGCCGTGCTCGACGGAGCCGATGCGATCATGCTCTCCGGCGAGACCAGCGTGGGGGACTGGCCGATCAGGGCCGTGGAGACGATGGCCACCATCATCGAGAACATCGAGGATCAGGCCCTGGACCGGATCACCCCGCTGGGCAGTAAGCCCAAGACCACCAGCGGGGCGGTCACCCGGGCGGCCGCGGACATCGGCGCTCTGCTCAAGGTGTCCTACATGGTGACGTTCACCCAGACCGGTGACTCCGCCCGCCGCATGTCGCGGCTCCGCTCGCCGATACCGATGTTGGCTTTCAGCCCAGAAGCCACGACCCGTTCCCAGCTCGCGCTGTCCTGGGGGATTGAGACCTTCCTCACTCCCTACGTGGAGCACACCGACGAGATGGTGATGCAAGTCGACGAGGCTCTGCTGCGCGAGAAACGCTGCTCCGAAGGTGACCTCATCGTGATCGTCGCGGGCTCTCCGCCCGGGGTTCCGGGCTCGATCAACGCCCTGCGGATCCATAGGGTCGGGGACGCGGTTTATGGACGGGCCAGCGCCTACGCTCGTTTACGTGAGGACCCCAACGGACGGGTATGATCTTGCTGCCCTGAGCCGGGGTGGTGGAATGGCAGACACGGAGCACTCAAAATGCTTTGCTCGAAAGGGCGTGCGGGTTCGAATCCCGCTCCCGGCACACAGTGAGGATTCACATGACGGAACAGCAGCCCATCAGCACCGAAGAACCTTTCCTCGACCCCCTGTCGGCGTCGGCCGATGAGGTGTCCGGGACGGATGAGCACCGCTCCCACCGGATCGTGGTGGCAGAGGACGAGGCGCTGATCCGGATGGATCTGACCGAGATGCTGATCGAGGCCGGTCACGACGTCGTCGGGCAGGCCGGCGACGGTGAACAGGCCGTCCAGATGGCTCGCGAGCTGCGCCCGGACATCGTCGTGATGGACGTCAAGATGCCCGTGATGGACGGCCTGACAGCTGCCGAGATCGTCGGACGCGAGGGGATCGCCGCCGTCGTCATGCTGACCGCCTTCAGCGATCGGACCTTGGTCGAGCGGGCCAGCGACGCGGGAGTCATGTCCTACGTCGTCAAGCCGTTCGCGGCGCATGACGTGCTGCCGGCCCTGGACATCGCGAGTGCTCGTTGGCAGCAGCGGGTGGCGCTGGAGAGCGAGGTGGCCGACCTCTCCGAACGACTGGAGACTCGCAAGAGCCTGGACCGGGCCAAAGGCCTGCTGATGAAGAAGCTGAAGCTCAGCGAAGCCGAGGCGTTCCGCTGGATCCAGAAGGCGGCCATGGACCGGCGCATGTCGATGCGCGAGGTGGCGGACGCGGTCGTATCGGGCATGGATACCCGCTAGCCGAACGCCGCCACCAGCGTCACTAAGCACGGCGCAACCACGAGGGCGGGTAGCAAGTTGGCCACGGGCACGTCCCGGACCCGGAGCAGCCGGAGAGACAAGCCCACCAGCAACAGGCCGCCCACCGCAGTCAGGGCCGCGATGTGCGCGTCCGGAACGACTGAGCCCAAAGCCACTCCGACGGCCGTCAGCACTCCTTGGACGACTGCCACGGACAGGGCAGAGAACAACACCCCCACGCCGAACGATGCGGCGAACGCCATGGCCGCGAAGAGGTCGAGACTGGACTTCAGCACCAACTGGTCGATCCCGCGGCCGAGGCCGTCGCTGAGAGATCCCAGGATCGTCAGTGGTCCGACGCAGAACAGCAACGACGTGGTCAGCCACCCCTCGATGAAGCGTTCCCGGGAGGTGACCACAGGCGCCGCGTCTGCCGCGGTCCCGGACGACGAACCGACATCATCGTCCGGCTTTCCCTCGGGGGACCATCGCTCGGCATACCGCTGGACGGTGCCCGCCAGGGAGGCGAGCCGTTCCTCCAGCCGCAGCAAGGCCCCGGCGATCCCCCCGAGGAGCAACGAACCGAGCACGATGAGCACCGGCACGCCCTCACCGACCGCGGCCACGAAGTCTGGGTCCGTGACCTGGTAGGCCGAGAGCGCGGCGACCAGCAGGGTCACCAGGCCCAGCGCGTCGGTCACGACGGAGCGAACCGCCTGCGAGAGGCGGTGACCGACCAGGAGGCCGACCGTGCCGCCGATGAGTACCGCAGCCACGTTGATGATGGTCCCCAGACCGGGAAAGGCGCCGTCCACGGGTTGAGGGTATGCGCTCCGCTCAACCGGTGGCGGTCTGGGCGGGAGGTCGCGGCCGCAGTGAACAGGTCAGTCGTGAGGTGCAGACGCGGTCGCCGGACTCGTCGGTGATCACGATCTCGTAGCAGGCGATGGAGCCGCCGAGTCGGATCGCAGTGGCCACCCCGGTCACCACCGCGGGTGGGCGGACGGCCTTGTGGTGGGTCGCGTTGATGTCGATTCCGACCGCGAGCCGATCCGACCCGGCGTGCAGCATGGCGGCGATGCTGCCCAATGTCTCGGCGAGCACCACGCTGGCCCCGCCGTGCAGCAGCCCGTAGTGCTGGGTGTTGCCGAGGACCGGCATGACGCCCACGACCCGCTCCACGGAGGCCTCGGTGACGTCGATGCCCATCTTCTCGATGAGGGTGCCACGCCCCATGGCCGCCAGGTCCTCGCTGGGAACCGGAGCCGACGGTGCCTGAAGTGGGGGAGTGTCAGTCATGCGTCATAGGGTGCCATCTGTGAACGGCAACGGTGTGAACAGGCTTCTGCTCCTCGATGGTCACTCGCTGGCCTACCGCGCGTTCTTCGCCTTGCCTGCCGAGAACTTCTCGACCACCACCGGGCAGACGACCAACGCGGTGTACGGCTTCATCTCGATGTTGATCAACGTGCTCCGTGACGAAGCACCGAGCCACATCGCGGTCGCGTTCGACAAGTCCCGGACCACGTTCCGGACGGAGGAGTATGCGGAGTACAAGGCGGGTCGGGCGAAGACCCCGGACGAGTTCTCCGGTCAGCTCCCGCTGATCCGAGAGGTGTTGGACGCCCTCCGGATCAAGCACCTGGACATGGACGGGTTCGAGGCGGACGATATCATCGCGACGCTGACCGCCCGGGCGCGTGAGGACGATATGGAGGTGTTGATCTGCTCCGGGGACCGCGACGCGATCCAGCTGATCGACAAGCGCTGCACCCTGCTCTACCCGCGCAAGGGCGTCTCGGACCTGGTGCGGATGACCCCCGAGGCCGTCTCCGAGAAGTACGGCGTCACACCTGAGCTCTACAGCGACCTGGCCGCGATGGTGGGTGAGAGCTCGGACAACCTGCCGGGCGTGCCCGGCGTGGGCCCGAAGACGGCCGCCAAGTGGATCGCACAGTACGACGACCTCAGCGGCATCGTGGCCAACATCGACCAACTGCCGGGCAAGGCGGGCCAGGCCATGCGCGACAACCTGGACAACGTGCTGCGCAACCGCAAGCTCAACCGTCTGCTCGATGACCTCGAGCTCAGCGTGAGTGTCTCCGAGACCACCCGTCACACCTGGGACCGGGAGGAGGTCCACCGCGTCTTCGACGGCCTGGAGTTCCGAGTGCTGCGGGACCGGCTGTTCGAGTACCTCGGAGCGGTCGAGGACGAGAGCGAAGCCGACCACGGGATCGACGTCCAAGGGCAAGCGCTCGGAGACGGCGAGGTAGATGCGTGGCTGACCGAGCACGCCGGCCCGGGCGTGCGGGTAGCCCTGTCGATGGTCGGTACGGGGCGCCCGGCCGCGGGTGACGCCCAGGGACTGGCCCTGGCTACGGCGGATAGTGCCGCGTTCATCGACCTGACGGCCGCAACAGCCGAGGACGACTCGGCGCTGGCGCAGTGGCTGGCCGACCCCGTCCATCCCAAAGCGGTGCACGACGACAAGGCCTTGTTGCACGCCCTCACGGCGCGCGGGATGCCCATAGCGGGGGTCGTGCACGACACCGGGTTGGCGGCTTACCTGGTGCGACCGGACCAACGGTCCTACGATCTGGCCGACCTGGTGCTGCGCTACCTTCACCGGGAGCTGCGTGCCGACGAGCCGGCCCAGGCACCGCCCCAGCTGGAGTTGGACCTCAGCGGCAGCGACGACAGCGACGTGCAGGTCGGCCAGTCCGCCATGGTCGCGGCCCGAGCGATCCACGACCTCTCCCTGGCGCTCGACGACGAGCTAGGCGAGGTGCAGGGTCAAGGCCTGTTGGCCGACATGGAGCTCCCGCTCATCCAGGTCCTGGCGACCATGGAGCACGTGGGCATCGCGGTCGACCGAGAGGGACTGCAGGCCCTCGACGACCAGTTCGCCGACGCGATGTCCCGCGCCCAGCAGGACGCCTGGGACGCTATCGAGGACAACACGGTCAACCTGGGATCACCCAAGCAGCTGCAAGCGGTGCTCTTCGAGCGGCTAGCGCTGCCGAAGACCCGCCGCACCAAAACCGGGTACACCACCGACGCCGAAGCCCTGGCCGGGTTGTTCGCCCAGACGGACCACCCTTTCCTCGAGGCACTGCTGCGGCACCGTGACGTCACCCGGCTGCGGGTCACGGCGACCGGCTTGTTGCGGTCGATCGCCGACGACGGCCGGATCCACACGACCTACCAACAGACGATTGCCGCCACCGGGCGACTCAGCTCGACCGATCCCAACCTGCAGAACATCCCGATCCGCACCGAGGAGGGTCGGCGGATCCGCACGATCTTCGTCGTCGGCGAGGGATACGACACGCTGCTGTCGGCGGACTACAGCCAGATCGAAATGCGGATCATGGCTCACCTCTCGCAGGACGAGGGGCTGATCGAAGCGTTCCGAAGCGGCGAGGACCTGCACCGGTTCGTCGGCTCCCGGGTCTTCTCGGTCGAGCCGGCCGACGTCAGCGCCGCGATGCGCTCGAAGGTGAAGGCCATGAGCTACGGCTTGGCCTACGGGTTGTCCGCCTTCGGTCTGTCCAAACAACTGGGCGTGTCCACCGACGAAGCCAAAGGACTGATGGAGGAGTACTTCGAGCGGTTCGGGGGAGTCCGGGACTACTTGCGCGACGTGGTCGCCGAGGCCCGTGGGACCGGCTTCACCGAGACCATCTTCGGGCGTCGCCGCTACTTGCCCGACCTCAACTCCGACAACCGCCAGCGCCGCGAGATCGCCGAGCGGATGGCGTTGAACGCTCCGATCCAGGGCTCGGCGGCCGACATCATCAAGGTCGCCATGTTGGGTGTGGAGCGGGCTCTGCGGGAGCAAGGCGCACGCTCGCGCATGCTGCTCCAGGTCCACGACGAACTGGTGCTCGAGGTGGTCGACGACGAGCGCGTCGACGTCGAGTCGCTGGTCCGAGCCCAGATGGCGGCCGCAGCAGACCTCGCCGTCCCGTTGGACGTCAGCATCGGTGTCGGGCCCACCTGGCACGCGGCTACGCACTAGCCGTCCGTGGGGGCCGATTGACCTGCCCAAATGCGGTGAGTACGCTGGCTCCCGCGCGACGTGCGTGAATGTCGTGTGCAACCAGTCCATCAGGACGGCAACCACGTGGTCGGTGATCTGCACCATACCGACCGTCGAGCAGCCGATCCGAAGCCATGTCCACCAACGGAGTCCCTACTACATGACTGCAACTACGGCCGAGAAGGCCCCCACTCAGATCGCCATCAACGACATTGGCTCTGAGGAAGAACTGCTCGCGGCGATCGACGCGACGATCAAGAATTTCAACGACGGAGACATCGTCGAAGGTGTCATCGTCAAGGTCGACCGGGATGAGGTCCTGCTCGACATCGGCTACAAAACCGAAGGTGTCATCCCTTCGCGTGAGTTGGCCATCAAGCACGACATCGACCCGTCCGAGGTCGTCTCGGTCGGTGACGCTGTCGAAGCCCTCGTCCTGCAGAAAGAGGACAAAGAGGGGCGCTTGATCCTGTCGAAGAAGCGGGCTCAGTACGAGCGCGCCTGGGGGTCGATCGAGAAGGTCAAGGAAGAGGACGGCGTCGTTACCGGCACCGTCATCGAGGTCGTCAAGGGCGGCCTCATCCTCGACATCGGGCTGCGCGGCTTCCTGCC
>JBBSQA010000019.1:0-38649 GCA_038258285.1 Actinomycetales bacterium
CCCCCGCACCCACCACGGCCAACCGCACGGCCACCGCAACACAAACCTGGCGCCCGGGGGCTTTAACGCAACTCATGCGCCCCGTGTCCGACGCCCGCGGCGAGGTCCCGCTGGGACACCGCGTGGTGACCGCGCGGCCTAGAAGCCGGACTGCGTTTGGCGGGGGTAGTACTTGGCGTACTTGCGCACGTAGTTGGTCTTGGCCGCGGCGACGTACAACTTGCGTTTGAAGGAGTCCTTGTTGACCAGCGGGTGGAACACGCCCTTCCGGGTGACCCGTTTGACCAGCACCTTCTGCTCGGGGCTGAGGTATCGGCGCAGCAAGAACATCGGGAGCACGCAGTAGAGGATCTCGTTGCGCACGACGACCTGCTCGTGCGGCTGGTTCTGGATGAGGTCGGTGGTGATGAACTCGGCCACGTTGGCTCCGGCAGCGGTGACGTAGAAGTTGTTGCGGCCGATCCGCGGGTTCATCTCGAAGAACTTCATCACCCCGTCCCGCGGGTCGAGCTTGACGTCGAAGTTCGCGAAGCCCCGGTAGTTGACGTGTTTCAGCATTCGCTCCGCCTGCGCCATGAGCTCGGGGTAGGCGGTGGTGACCATGGCGGCCGGGTTGCCGATGGCCAAGGGCTGGTGTTCCTGAAGGAGCACCTGAGCCGTGGCCAAGAGGGTGGCTTCACCGAACTGGTCGATGTATGCGGTGATGGAGCGCATGGCGGTGTCGTCACCCGGGATGAGCTCCTGGACTACGAACCGGTCCCGGAAGCCGGCGTCCTTGACCCGGGTGAAGACCTCGACGAGCTCCTCGGGGGTGTCGATCTTGTAGATCTTGTTCTTGCCCTCGAACCGCAGCCCCTCGTATGCCGCACCCACGGCGGGCTTGGCGACCACGGGAAAGGTCAGGTCCACGGTCTGGGGAGCCCACTGCGCGTCATCAGCCTGGCTGAAGTCCTGGACGAGGGTGCGCGGGGTAGGGATGCCGAGCTCTTCGCAGACCCGGTCGAACTCGATCTTGTCGGCGACCATGTCCAGCACGTCGGAGTCGACCGATGGCACGACGTACCACTGCGAGAGCCACTCGGCCTGGTCGCTCAACATCCGGGAGAACGAGTCGGCGTTCGACAGCAACAGCGTCGTCCGTCCGGCTGTTGTGCGCTTGGTGCCTTGGCGTTCGAGCTCGTCCAATGTGTCCTGTCGCTGGGCGTCATCGCCAAGCTCGATGGTCTCGATGAACCTCGAGTCGGCGATCGGCCCGGCCACGACCCTGGAGATCACGGTGCTGCTGATGCCGTAGCGCTCATGGAAGGCGCGGGCCAAGGCGTAGATCCCGATGTCGGTGCCGAGCAGCACCACATCGAAGTCAGGGTCACCCGCTCTGGGTCCGGGCAGCCCAGGTTGGCTGGGGGTGGCATCTGGCGCGACGGTCATGGGACTCCAAGCTCAGGGGGCGGTCTACTGCGCGATGAGCCTACCGGCAGGCGTCCCGCTTACCTCTCCGTTGGCGTCGCGTCTTCGGCGAGAGCGAAGATCGGTTTCGAGGAAGGTCGGTTCGACTGAGGTAGCGGCGCAGCAGTAGCGTGCGGGTTGTTTGTCCAGGTGCGGAGCTGCACTTGGCCCGCGCGTACAGATGGGTGGACGTCAATGGAGACTATGGAGCCGGCATACAGCGCGGGGGTGTTGTTGCTGATCGCCGCAGCGGCCGTTGCCGTGCTGCTGGTGCTCATCATCAGGTTCAAGATGCACGCCTTCGTGGCGTTGATCCTGGTCAGCCTGTTGACGGCGGTGGTAGCCGGCATCCCGCTGGCGGACGTGCCCGAGGTCGCCCTCGGAGCCTTCAGCGGCACCTTGGGATCCGTCGCTCTCCTGGTCGGGCTGGGGGCGATGATCGGTCGGCTCCTCGAAGTCACCGGGGGTGCTCAAGTGCTGGCCGACACGCTGATCAACCGCTTCGGCGAGAAGCGGGCCCCGTTGGCCTTGGGCCTGGCGGCCCTGCTCTTCGGTCTGCCCATCTTCTTCGACGCCGGCCTGGTCGTCTTCCTGCCCATCATCTTCTCGGTCGCCCGCAAGTTCGGCGGCTCGGTGTTGCTGTATGCCCTCCCGACCGCGGGGGCCTTCGCCGCGATGCATGCCATCGTGCCGCCCCACCCCGGTCCGGTCACCGCCGCCACCGAGCTGGGCGGCAGCATCGGGTTGACCTTGCTGATCGGCCTGCCCGTGGCCCTGGTGTCCTGGTACGTCGGCGTCTATCTCGTCACCACGGCCTACGCGGGCAAGATCATGGTCCCGATCAAGGAGTCGATGCTGGTCGGGGCCAAGTCCGGGGAGCCCAGCAACCTGGACGAGGACGCCGGTGACATCCACCCTCCGTCGTTTGTCGCCGTGCTGGCGATCCTGTTGCTTCCGGTGTTGCTGATCGCCATGAACACGACTCTGACCACGCTGCGTGCGGCCGGCACGATCGGGGACGACGGCCTGTGGGCCAACGTGCTCATCCTGGTCGGCCAGACGCCAGTAGCCCTGCTGATCACCTTGTTGGTGGCGACCTACACGTTGGGGACCAAGGGCCGCTCACTGGCCACCATCGAGGGCATCCTCAACGATGCGTTGGCTCCGATCTGCGCGATCATCCTGATCACCGGAGCGGGTGGCATGTTCGGTGGGGTGCTGCGACAAAGTGGCATCGGGGCGGCCCTGTCGGACAGCCTGGCCGACCTGGGGTTGCCGTTGGTCGTCTCGGCCTTCGTGATTGCCACGATCCTGCGCGTCGCGCAGGGGTCGGCGACGGTGGCGTTGACCACGACAGCGGGCCTGTTGTCCGCTGCGGTGGCCACAGCCGACCTGTCGGACCTGAAGATCGTGCCCCTGGTGCTGGCCATCGCTGCCGGGGCCACCGTGCTCTCTCACGTCAACGACTCCGGATTCTGGCTGGTCAGCCGGTTCTTCGGGATGGACGTGAAGACCACGCTGCGCACATGGACGGTCATCGAGACCACCCTCGGATTGGCGGTCTTCGTGATCGCCCTGGTCCTGTGGGTGGTGATCCCGTGACCGCAGAGTCGAGCAGCCGGCCGCTGCACATCGTCGTGATGGGTGTGTCCGGCTCCGGCAAGAGCACGATCGGGCGGGCGATTGCGGACCGGCTCGGCTGGGAGATGGCCGAAGGAGACGACTTCCACCCCCAGTCCAACCTCGACAAGATGGAAAGCGGTCACTCGTTGGTGGACGCGGACCGTTGGCCCTGGTTGGAGTCTCTGGCGCAGTGGACCGCCGAGCGTGACGAGGCAGGCCAGTCGACCGTGGTCACGTGCTCGGCCCTGCGCAAGGTCTATCGGGACATCCTGCGCCGGGGCGGTGACACCTTCTTCGTGCACCTCGTCGGAGACAAGAATCTCCTGATGGGCCGGATGGAGGGCCGCGAGCACTTCATGCCGCCATCCCTGCTGGAGTCCCAGATGGATACGTTGGAGCAGCTCACCGAGGAGGAGGCGGGCATGCGACAAGACGTGGTCAACCCGCCGGCGCGCATCGCGAACGTGGTGGCTGCCCAGCTCGACCGGTCCTAGCCGCTGCCTGAGACTCGGCTCCCGGCTCGCTGGTCGTCGCTACCGAGGACCCCTCGCTCGGCGACCACGCGTCCGCCGAAGAGCACGGTGCGGTCGGTGGGTCGATCCATTACCGCGGAGGTGACGCTCTCGCCCTCGAAGAGGACGAGATGGGCCGGGTCGCCGACCGACAGGCCGGGGCGGCTCGCGACAGATCCCAGCCGAGGGACGGTGGGATCCATGATGCCGGCCCCACCGACCGTCGCGATGGCCGCGCAGTGCTCGATCAGCTCATCGGCGCGGTACCCGCTGGTGAAGGCGAGCTGCCAGGTGCGGTCCAGCATGTCGGCATTGCCGTAGGGCGACCAGTAGTCACGCTGGCCGTCCTCACCCAGGCCCACACGCACTCCGGCTTCGGTCAAAGTCCGGACCGGGATGCTCTGACCACCGCCGGGGGCGACGGTGGCGGTGGCGATATCGGCATCGGCGAACTCCTGCACCAGGGCCTCGACCTGGGACTGCGTGCCGTCCCAGAGCCCGTAACCGTGAGAGATCAGGACTCGGCCCTGCATACCCAGGGCACGGGTCCGCTCGATGATCAGGTCTGCGCTGAACCGGCCCAGATCTCCCGGCTCGTGCAGGTGGATGTCGACCGGCACCTGGTAGCGCTCGGCGAGACCGAAGACGAGGTCCAGGTGGCGCACGGGGTCTCGGTCGAGGGTGCAGGGGTCGATGCCGCCGACCACGTCTGCGCCGGCCCGGAGCGCGTCTTCGAGCACCTGTGCTGAGCCCTCCTCGCGCAGGAGGCCAGCCTGAGGAAAGGCGATGACCTGGACGTCGCACTGCTCGCGATAGCTGTCCCGGGCAGCGAGCACTGCTTCGAGCCGTTCGAGGCCGCAGTCGACGTCGACCTGAGCGAAGCTGCGCACTCGAGTGGCCCCCCGGGCGATCATCCGCTCGAGCGTGTGGGCTACTCGTTCCTGGATGCCGACCTCGGCTTCGCGCCAATGAGCCCGGTCGTTGAGCATCATCGCCCAGACTCCCGCTCCTCCGGTGTGCGGCCGGAAGGGGAGTCCCAGCCGGGTGGAGTCCAGGTGCACGTGCACGTCGGAGAATCCCGGCAGCGCCAGTCGCCCTCGACCGTCGACGACGGTCACCTCCGCCTGCGGTATGTCGTGTGGGAGCTCTGCGTCGTCCTCCCGAACCGCGGAGGATTCCTGCGCGGGCTCCTCCGCGTCCTGCGGTGTCACCGCGCGGATGCGGCCATCCTCGACGGCAATGTCGGCCATCGGGCCACCCCAGGGCCGACACCGACGGATGAGGGTGCTCTGCGTCGGCATACTTCGGGTCAGGCTTTCGGTTCTTGACGCCGTTGGCCGGTCATGCGGGTCGATCGTTCTGCTTCCGCCGTGGCCTGTGCCGCCTCCTCGCGGGCGCGTCTGAGAGCCTCGTTGGGATCTTCCAGATCGGGGATCTCCGCTTCGAAGCCCTGAGCGGGTGCCTGCGCGTCGTCGCGCAACGAGGCCGCCGGTCCATCCAGGTCGGCGCCGGCCTCCTGGGAGCCGCCGAGGGCGTTGCCGATGCCCGACAGCGCCTTGGTCAGCTCGGTGGGGACGATCCACATCTTGTTGGACTCGCCTTGGGCAATCTGCGGCAGCATCTGAAGGTATTGGTAGGCGAGGAGCTTGCTGTCCGGATTGCCCTTGTGGATGGCGTCGAAGACCTGCAGGATGGCGCGAGCCTCACCCTGTGCCTCGAGGATCGCGGCCTGCGCGGTGCCCTCGGCCCGCAGGATCTGCGACTGCTTCGCACCCTCGGCGGTGAGAATCTCGGACTGTTTGACACCCTCGGCGTTCAGGATGGTTGCGCGACGGTCGCGCTCGGCCCGCATCTGCTTCTCCATGGAGTCCTGCACACTGGCCGGCGGGTCGATCGCCTTGAGCTCGACGCGGTTGACGCGGATGCCCCAGCGTCCGGTGGCGTCGTCCAGCACGCCCCGCAGCTGACCGTTGATCTGATCGCGGCTGGTCAGCGTCTGCTCCAGGTCCAGGGAGCCGATGACGTTGCGCAAGGTGGTGACGGTGAGCTGCTCGATGCCCTGGATGTAGTTGGCGATCTCGTAGGTCGCGGCCTTGGGGTCGGTCGGCTGGAAGTAGATGACCGTGTCGATGGAGACCACGAGGTTGTCACTGGTGATGACCGGCTGCGGGGGGAAGGAGACGACCTGCTCACGCAGGTCGACGTTGGCGCGCGTCTTGTCGACGAACGGGATCAGGATGTGCAGACCGGCGTCGAGGGTGCGGCTGTAGCGTCCCAGGCGCTCCACGATGATCGCGGTGGCCTGAGGCACGATCCGGATGGCCTTGGCAATCGCCGTGGCCACGAAGAGCACGAGGAGCAGGAGGACGATGTACAAAGCAATCTGTGCCGGATCGATGTCGGGCATGTCGAGCTCCTCTAGTTGCTGTTGGACGGTCGAGCGCTGACGACAGCGGTCGCACCATCAATACGAATGACGTTGACCATTTGTCCCGCCGCCAACTCCTCACCGGGCTCCATGGTGCGGGCACTCCACTGCTCGCCACGCAGTTTGACCATGCCCCCGCGGTCGGTGACCACCTCGACCACTTCGGCTCGCTGGCCGACGTTGGCGTCCGCGTTGGTGCGTGGAGCAGGCCCGGTCAGGTGCAGCCGCCGCAGCAGGAGCGGTCGCAGCAAGGCCAGCAGGATGACGGCCGTGACCACGAAGGCGATCACCTGGGCCGGGAAGGCGGCGCCGGCGTACGCCGTGACCGCGGCCACCAGAGCGGCAGCGGCGAGCATGGTGAAGACGAGATCCAGCGATGCGATCTCGATCAGTCCGAGGACCAGTGCGGCGGCAGTCCACCACAGCCATTGCGTATCGCGTAGCCATTCCATCGCTACCTCCTCCTCGAGTCTCCCCATGGTAGGCCGCGACGGAGTTGGACGGCCGTCGGCAGGTCGTGGCCTACCAGAGACCGTACGCCGGCAGGCGCCTCGGCACGGCGTTGGAAGGCGGCGTCCCGGTGCGGTCTGTCGTCGGCGGTGCCGCCGACAGTGATCGGGCGATGATCCCGAAAACCTGCTCGGTCTCGATCAGGAAGGCGTCGTGGCCGTAGGGGGAGTCGATGATCGCGAGCTCGCGACAGGCGGCCGCTTGAGCGATCACCGCACCGTCGGCCGGGGTGAACAGGCGGTCCGAGGTGACGACGGCCACCGTCAGCTCAGCGGTGATGCGACGCAAGGCTTCCTCCACCCCACCTCGCCCACGCCCGAGGTCGTGGCTGTTCATCGCCTCGGTGAGCAGCAGGTAGGAGTTGGCGTCGAACCGGCGGACGAGCTTGCGCCCGTGATGGTGAAGGTAGGACTGGACGGCATACCGGCCACCGACGGACGGTTCCTCGCCGAGCTGAGGGGCGGCGCCGAAACGGTCGTCGAAGTCGGCCGCCGAACGATACGTCGCGTGGGCGATCTGCCGGGCCACCTCCAGGCCGTTGCGTGGGCCGGGGCCGGGGTAGTAGTCGCCACCGGCGAAGCCGGCGTCGCCACGGATCGCGTGGATTTGCGGCGTGGCCCAACCGATCTGGTCGGCGGTGGCGATGGCGCTGGTGGCCAGCGCGATGCACCGACGGACTCGGCCGGGATAGGTGGTCGCCCACTCCAGGGCTCGCATCCCGCCCATGGACCCACCGATGATCGCGGCGAACGCGCTGATCCCCAGCGCGTCGGCCAGGGCGACCTCGGCGGCGACCTGGTCGCGGATGGTCAGCCGGGGAAAGCTCGATCCGTAGGGCCGCCCGTCCGAGGCGGGGCTGCTCGGCCCGGTGGTCCCCCTGCACCCACCGAGCACGTTCGGAGCCACGATGAAGTGCTCCTGGGGATCGAGCACACATCCCGGGCCGATCAACCCGGGCCACCACCCCGGCGTGGGCTGACCGGGACCGGCGTCTCCTACCAAGTACCCGTCGCCGGTCAGGGCGTGCAACACGAGGACTGCGTTGTCGCCGGGCTCGTTCAGCCGGCCCCAGGTGTGCGTGGCCATCCGCACGTCGTTCAGCTGCTCACCGGCTTCGGTGATGAGCTGCCCGATCTGCACCGAGCGCACCCGGGCGGGCGGCGCGACGGTGTGCGGAGACACTCCTGGGACCGGCTGGGACATCACGAGCCCTTGGCGGCGATGAATCCGGAGTCGAGGTCGGCCAGGATGTCGTCGATGTGCTCCAGGCCCACGGCCAAACGCACCAACCCCGGAGTCACGCCGGCGGCCAGCTGCGCTTCGGCGGTCAGCTGGGAGTGGGTCGTCGAGGCCGGGTGGATGACCAGCGAGCGAACGTCGCCGATGTTCGCCACCAAGGAGTGCAGCTCCAACGCCGAGACGAAGGCCCGGCCGGCTTCGGCTCCACCAGCGATCTCGAAGGCCAGCACTGCGCCTGCGCCGTTGGGGAGGTACTGCTGGGCCCGCTCGTGCGACGGATGACCGGGCAGGCCGGCATACGACACGGACTCCACCTGCTCGTGCTCGAGCAGCCACTGGGCCACGGCATTCGCGTTCTCCACGTGGCGCTCGACCCGTAACGACAGCGTCTCGATCCCCTGTCCGATGAGGAAGGCGTTGAAGGGCGACGCGGCCGGGCCGAGGTCGCGCAGCAACTGCACGCGAGCCTTCAAGATGTAGGCCAGGTTGGCGCCGAGGGCGCAGCCGACGCCGAGGTCACGGGCGTAGACCAAGCCGTTGTAGCTCTCGTCGGGTGTGTTGAAGTTCGCGAAGCGCTCGGGGCTCTGGGCGAAGTCGAAGTTGCCACTGTCGACGATGACGCCGGCAATCGAGGTGCCGTGGCCACCCAAGTACTTCGTCGCGGAGTGCACGACGATGTCGGCCCCGTGCTCGATCGGGCGGCACAGGTAGGGGGTAGCGACCGTGTTGTCGATGATCAGCGGCACACCCACCTCGTGTGCGACCTGGGCAATCGGTGCAATGTCGAAGACGTCCGAGCTGGGGTTGGAGATGGTCTCGCCGAAGAACGCCTTGGTGTGCTCGGTGCTGGCAGCACGCCACTGCTCGGGGTCGCTCGGGTCCTCGACGAAGGTGACCTGCACACCCCACTTCGGCAGCGTGTGGGCAAACAAGTTCTGCGTGCCGCCGTAGAGGCTGGGGGAGACGACGATGTGGTCTCCGGCCTCGGCGACGTTGAGGATGGCCAGGGTCACTGCGGACTGACCCGAGGCGACGAGCAGGCCGCCTACGCCGCCTTCGAGGTCGGCGACCCTGTTCTCGATGACCTCATTGGTGGGGTTGGTGATCCGGGTGTAGATGGGGCCGAGCTCGCTCAGAGCGAACCGGTTGGCCGCCTGGTCGGCGTCGTCGAAGACGAACGAGGTCGTCTGGTAGATGGGAAGGGCGCGGGCGCCGGTCGCAGGATCGGGGCTCTGCCCGGCGTGGATCTGGCGAGTGGCGAAGGACCAAGACATGGGGGACTCCAATGTGAGAGAGATGAAAGGGAGGCGGCCGTTGCGGGCCGTACTGAAGAGATCGAGCGAAGGAACTGCGAGGGGCCGGCGATCAGACGCCAGGCCGGAGCGCCGAGCAGCACCGCAGAGCGGGCATGGTCAGCTGGCGCGCATTCGGCGGTTCACAGGGGTCTCCTCGGGTAGTCAGCGTTCGCTGGGCTATGTTTAGCACCGGCCCCCAGACGAAGTCAATTCGTCGTGGGCCGCTTATGAGGCTGTTGAACTGAAGAACCTACGGGCAGCAACGATTCCATCGAAGAACCTGTGATTCACCAGGAGATTGCCGGTCCACCGTCCAGGGTGTCGAGGTCATAGCGGTTGAGGCCTTCGGGGTGCACGGTCCAGACCTCGTCGCCGATGACAATCATTCGCTCGGCTGCGGGACCCCAAGCCGTACCCGAGTCCGACGTCGGTAGGAGTACCCCCTGGGTCAGGCGTTGGCCATTGAACCCCCCTGTCACGACCCCGGAGAAGTCCTCGGACGTGCCGTCGAAGATCTCGGCCGGCACGAAGAACTGCCCGGTCGCAGGCCAGAAGGTGAAGGCGCGATGGTCCCACTCGACGGGCGAGTAGCCACCGGGCCAGGTGAGTTGATCCGTCCGCTGCGGGTCGGTGACGTCACTGATGTCGAAGAGTGAGGCTTGTAGCCCTTTCTCCCGGCCCGTCTTTGGGTCAGCGTCTTGGCCGATGCCCAGCAGGTGGTCCCCGTCGAGTGGATGCAGGTACGTCGAGTAACCCGGGATCTTCAGCTCGCCGGCGACGTTCGGGCGCGTCGGGTCTGAGGTGTCGATGAGGTAGAGCGGATCAGTCTCCCGAAACGTCACCACCGCAGCCAGGTCGGGTCCCAGGTAGCGCACGGACTTGATGCGCTCGCCCTTGCCCAACCCGCCTACTGAGCCCCTCACGACCAGTTCGTCACCCTGCTCGGTGAGCACGAAGAGCGAGGACTGCGACACCTGAGAGTCCGACGCAGCGGTAGCCGACCGCCATGACGGCTCGGAGGTCGTGGCCACCCGGACCACCCCGTCGACCTCGCTCAGCGCGAACGAGTTGATCAGCGTGCCCTCGATCTGTCCAGAGGCAACGTAGTCGGTGCGTCGTGGGTCGGAGATGTCGAAGGAATGCAGCGCCGTCGAGATCACCCCGTCGGGTGCCCGCTGGCTGTCGAGCGGCATGGCCCACTGGCCCCATGGGCTGGTCGCCACGATCAGCCGGTCGCTGGAGGCGTACACCGTCTCTCCGCTCGCGACCAGGGAGACCGCGGAGGTCGGCGTGAAGGCGTGGCCATCCTGCACGTCCCCACCTGCGAGGTCGAGGGTGAGGACGGACAGGGTGCTGAGACCACTGAACACGTCGGGGCGAGTGACGTCGGCACACTCGGTGAGCGGTGCCACGTCGCCGCGATCACCCTCGGCGTCCATGGTCTCGATATGCGGCACCCAATCGTCGAGCGTCGAGGTCATGATCACCCGACGATTGGCCTCGACAGCGTCGCGCTCGGCCCGCAGCGACTCGTTGCGAGGAGACACGAACTCCAGGCCCGTCGGGCGGCTTTCCGTCACCATGCGGACCGAGTCGCCGATCAGTCGGGCCGAGCGGTACGCGCCTTCCATCCGGGTGGAACCCAGCACCGTCGGAGAGCTCGGGTCGCTGACGTCGATTCGCGTGACCGTGGTGCGAGTGGAGTGCTGTGCTCCTGGGCCGCTGACGTCCACGGAACTCTGCGACGACTCACCACCGAAGGGATCGAGCCACGACCTCCAGGCGGGCCGGTCGTCCACGGCGCCGGTGGACATCATCACCACAGTGTCGCCGTGGAGCACGATCTCGGGCTGATAGGAACCCGGCGCGACGTCGTCGATGGGAACCGTGGCCAGCACCTCGCCCTCCTCGACACCCACGATGCGAAGCGCCCCTCCGGAGAGCGCCACGATGATCGAGCCGTTCGTCTTGACCGTGTCGGCCTCGTCCACTCCAGCCTCCTGATTGTTGGTGCCCGAGAATTCGTCGCCGGCGACCGGAGCAGCGCTCCCCGCGCCAGCACCATCGGCACTCGCTGCCGAGTCGCTGGAGTTTTCGCTGTCACCCTCGAACCACTCCTCATCGCCCGCCCCTTCCTCGACGGCATACCCACCGTCGCCCTCGAGTCCGTAGGGCCCGACCAGGTCGAGCGCACCGTCGATGTAGTAGTCGAGGAGCTGCTCACAGGATCCGAAGGCCGCGATCGACCCCGCAGTGGTCACGGTCAGCGGAGGAGCTGCGGTGGGCGTTGCCAGCGCGTCGGCAGCAGACGAACAGGCCCCGACCAGGAACGGTACGGACAGCAGTGCGGATAGGCGTCGCATGTCTGCGCCCCTCATTCAGCCTCGGCGATGAATGGGAATAGGACGCAGCCCGGGCCGGCGTGGTTCCGACCCGGGCGCTGAACGGCTGGTCCTAGTGGGCTTCGTCCTCACTGCGGCCCTTCATCAGCGCCAACGCGCCCAGCACCATCAGCACGGCTCCCGCCGTGATGACGAAACCTGGAAGGACCAGCTCCCAGTCCACTCGCAGCTCACTGAGCTGCAGCGTGAGGACAAGTCCGGAGACGGTCAGACAGATCAGGCCGAAGGCCACCGTGACCCAGGAGATGCCGGTGGGCCGGACCACCTCGGGTGTGGTGGTGTGCGGCGCACGGTCCTCGGGGGTGGGGTTGCTCCGAGCAGCGTCGTCGTCGTTGCGGTCGTCTGTGGACATGTCAGTCCCTTTCCTGAGTGATGATGCGGACCTGGCCTAAGCCGACTTCGACGTCGACGACCAGATCCGCCGGTCCGGATCCGACCAGCGCCCGCGTCTGGATGTTGGTTCCGTCGTCGCTGAAGGTGGTCCCCTCAGAGAGGGTTCGGGGGCGCCCCTCGTCGGCCGTGATGGTGACCTCGGGCGACGGCGCGGAAGTGCCCGGACGGTCGAATTCATTTCCCTCGACGAAGAACTCGCCGGCACCGATGTCCGAGTTGATCTCGACGATCAGGTCGTTCGGCACGACGACGACGACCTGCCCGAGCCCCACCTCGATACGCGACGCGTCACCGTCGAGGGTGCTGGGGTCGAGGTCGGTGAGGTCCAGCTCGATCTGTCCTGCGCCCAGGTCGATGTCCTGCAAGGTGGCGGCCGTCCTGGGCACCTGGGTCACGTCGCCGGTGGTGGAGTCCCAGCGGAGATCAGCGGGTAGGGGCGCGGTGACGGTGGTGGCAAACAGAGTGATCAGGGCCAAGAAGCCGACCCAGCCCGCTCGCCGTCCGACGAAGCCGAGCGCCACCAGCAGTACACCCACCACCGCTAGCCCGACGCTCAAGGCCACACTCAGCGGGTTACCCCCCACGCCCAGCGACTCTCCGGTCCAGGTGAGAGCCCCGACGATCACCAGCAGACTTCCGACCGTCAGCACCGCTAGCGCGCCCCCACCGCTGAGGCGACGACCTCGAACCGGAGTGGGAGGGCCGCTCGGCGGGGTGGGACCGAGATCTGATGAGTATGCCGTCGGCCCGTGGTGCGGCCCCTGACCGTCGTCGGCCCGGGCGTATCCCGCTGAAGGTGCTCCTGACGTCTCGGGCATCGACCAGCCGGAAGCCGTAGGGGGTGGGGGGACCGCGCCCGTGCCCTGCTGACCCACGGCCCCGGGCGCCGAGCGACCCCGCCAAGCGCGGTAGAACACGTAGCCGAGTCCTGCCAGCACGATCAGACTGAAGAGCGCGCCGCCGAACGAGTCTCCACCACCGATGCCGAAGAAGGGCACCGACCCCAAGACCACCAGGGCGGCCAGGACCAACAAGACGATGGAGGCGGTCGAGCCACCCTGCAGCCCTCGCTCGGCGTGGGTGGACTCGGTGCTGTCGGGGACCAGGGCCCAGGCCAGGACGTAGAGGGCGGCACCGAGCCCGAAGATGAGTCCGAGCACGATGAAGCCCGCTCTGACCACCAAGGGGTCGACTCCGATGCGGTGGGCCAGGCCCGCCGCG
This sequence comes from Actinomycetales bacterium, assembly GCA_038258285.1. Classification (GTDB taxonomy): domain Bacteria; phylum Actinomycetota; class Actinomycetes; order Actinomycetales; family Dermatophilaceae; genus Ornithinicoccus. The sequence goes on from JBBSQA010000019.1 coordinate 13,070, forward strand.
ACGCCGCCGATCCACCCGTCCGGGGTGCGTCGCAAGTCGATGTCGTGGAGCCGGTCGAAGAATCCACGACGACGGCTCTGCTGGTATGACCCGTGGGCCTGCCCGGTCTGGGCCTCGGTCGACCCTGTCGCCTCAGCAGTGGCGTCGGTATGGGGCTGGTGTTCGCTCATACTGTCCACCATCGTCCGCGGCCGGTGCTCTCGGCTATCAGGGGCAGCCCTGATATACCCCTGATCTGGCCCCGAGATCAGGACATCACGCCCCTGAGAGCCGGGCCGATAGGTCAAGATGATCAGGTGGACAGCCCTCAGCCGCCGGCACGGCCGCCTTTCGTGCGCCCCGTCCAAGGACGAGTGCTGGCCGGGGTCGCTGCAGGGCTGGGCGTGCACCTCGGGGTGAGCGTCCGTCTGGTCCGCGTCGTCTTCGTGGTCCTGGTCGGCGCAGGGGGAGCGGGAGTGGCCGCCTACGCCTTCCTGGTCGCGCTCGTCCCGCAGGCGGACCGCGTGCCTGTCGCTCCGGGGATGTCACCCGTGCGTGGCCTCGGTGATCGGTCTGCTTCCGCGGCAGATCCGACAGCAGCGCCCCAACCCAACGCGGGAGTGGGCGTCTGGCTTCTAGCGGGTGGGGTGTTGGCGGTCGCGGTGGGGCTGGGCCTCCGGCTGGGCATCACCCTCGACACGGCGTTCTGGCTGCCGGTGCTGCTGCTCACCACGGGGGCCGTCTTCGTCTGGGCACAACTCGACGGCAACGCGCGCCGCGCGTGGGCTCCGCAAGACCCCACGCGTCGGCGGTGGACGGTGGCTCGGGTGGCCGCCGGGGTAGGGATGGCCGTCGTCGGGCTGATCCTGCTGGCCACCCGGGGGCAACGTCTGGCCGATCTGTGGGACGTGATCGTGGCCGTCCTCGTCGTCCTGGTCGGTCTCACCTTGGTCATGACCCCCCTCGTGGCCCGGCTGTGGCGCGAGTTCCGTCTGGAGCAGTCGGGCAGGATCCGCGAGACCGAACGCGCTGACATCGCGGCGCACCTGCACGATTCGGTGCTGCAGACTTTGACGTTGATCCAGCGTCAGTCCGATGACCCCAACGTCGTCCGGCTGGCTCGCGGGCAGGAGCGGGAGCTACGCCAGTGGCTGTTCCAGGGCCACGCTCCAGCCGAGGCCACGTTGGCCCGTGCCGTCGTCGACATGGCTCATGAGGTCGAGGACCGGCATGGAGTCCCGATAGAGCTGGTGGTGACCGGTGATGCCCCTCTCGACGCGGGCACTGCAGCGTTGGCAGCCGCCCTCCGCGAGGCCATGGTCAACGCGGCGTCACACGCTCGGCCGCCCCTGTCGGCCTACCTCGAAGTGGGTCCTGGGCAGATCGAGGCGTTCGTCCGTGATCGGGGTTCAGGCTTCGACCTGGACCTCGTGCCCCCGGACCGGCAAGGCGTCCGTGAGTCCATCATCGGACGTATGCAGCGACACGGGGGCCAGGCTCGCGTCAGGTCGATGTCCGACGGCACCGAGATCGCCCTCTCCATGCCCCTTGCCGACGCCCCGGCCCCCCCAACCGCATCCGCCGCCCCTTCTCCGAACGGCAGTCACCATGACCGATGACACGACCGCTACCACGGGGATTCGCCTCGTCCTGGTGGATGACCACCGCATCTTCCGGGCCGGAGTCCGAGCAGAGCTGACCGAGCTCGCCCCCGGCCTGGACATCGTCGCCGAGGCCGGGACCGTGGATGCTGCGATCACCACCATTCGCGAAACCCTGCCCGACGTCGTCTTGCTCGACGTCCATCTCCCCGGGGGATCCGGCGGCGGCGGGGCCGACGTGCTGCGAGGATGCGCCGGGCTGCAGACCCCCTCGGGGGCGCCGGTGCGCTTCCTGGCGCTGTCGGTGTCGGACACGGCCGATGACGTGATCGCGGTCATCCGTGCGGGGGCTCGCGGTTACGTCACCAAGAGCATCATCGGGGCCGACCTGGCCGCAGCGATCAGCCGGGTGCGCAACGGCGATGCGGTGTTCAGCCCGCGACTCGCCGGCTTCGTGCTCGACGCCTTCGGGGCTACTGCGGGGGAGATCGCGGAGATCGACGAAGAGCTGGACCGCCTGAGCAACCGGGAACGGGAGGTCATGCGACTGATCGCCCGCGGATACCAGTACAAAGAGGTCGCCAAGGAGCTCTTCATCTCGATCAAGACGGTGGAGACCCACGTCTCTTCGGTGCTGCGCAAGCTCCAGCTGTCCTCACGGCACGAACTGACCGCTTGGGCGATGGACCGACGCCTGCTGTGAGCACAGCGTCGGTCCATCGCGCGGCGTCTTCCGGCAGCAACCCGTCAGGCGAAGATGACGTAGACCACCGCAGCCAGGGCGAAGGCCATGAAGCCGATGGCGGTGCCGATGACCGACCAGGTCTTCAAGGTGGTGACGGTGTCGAACCCGCAGAACCGTCCGATGAGCCAGAAGCCCGAGTCGTTGACGTGGGAGAAAGTGATGGATCCCGCGGTGATGCCCACGACGACGGCGGCCAGTGCCACGCCATCGATGCCCATCGTGGCCACGGCCGGGGCCATGATCGACCCCGCGGTGGTGGCGGCGACGGTGGCCGAGCCCTGCGCCACTCGGAAGGCGATGGCGACGAGGAAGCCGGCCAACATGATCGGCAATCCGAGAGCATCCAGGCCGTCGGCGACGGTCTGACCGATACCGGTCTCGGTCAAGATGCGACCGAAGGCCCCGCCCGCGCCGGTGATCAGGATGATGGAACAGACCGGGGCCAACGCGTCGTCGACCAGGTCCTCCAGCAGCCCACCGATCTTCTCGCCCCGACGGCGGCGGGGGACGATATACAGCAACACCATGGCCAGGAGTGCGGCGATGAGCAGCGCAACCGCGGTCGTGCCGATGAGACGTGACATCTGGAAGACAAAGTTGTCATCGGCGACAGTGCCGCTCGCCTCAAGAGTGGAGAAGATGGTGTTGAAGAAGATCAGCACCAGCGGCAGCAGCAACACGAACATCACGGTCCCGAAGGCGGGGCGCTCCTCCTCGGAGTAGTCCTTGGGCTCACCCAGCAGGTTGGGCACCGGCATGTCGGGGAACCGCTTGGCGATGAGGAGTCCGAGCCGGTAGCCCGCGATGTACCACGTGGGAAGGCCTACGAGCAGCGCGACCACGACAACCAGACCGATGTCTGCACCCATGACGGTGGCCGCGGCCGTGGGACCGGGGTGAGGGGGCGTCAACGCGTGCATCATCAGGAAGGCCCCGATGGACGGAAGCACGTAGAGCATGAACGACCCACCCAAGCGGCGGGCCACCGTGTAGATGATCGGGAGCATCACGATGAAGCCGGCATCGAGGAAGATCGGGAAGGCGTAGAACAACGAGGCGACCGCCAAAGCGAGGGGCGCCCGTTCCTCACCGAAGCGATCCAGCATCTTGTCCGCCAGCACCTGGGCGCCACCGGTCATTTCGATGAGTCGGCCGAGCACCGCCCCGAACCCCACGAGCAGCGCGACCGAGCCCACGGTCGTGCTGAACCCGGCGACGACCACCTCGATGACGTCGCCCACAGCGATACCGGCCGCCAAGCCGGTCAGGACGCTGACCACGATGAGAGAGAAGAAGGCGTGCAGCCGCACCTTGATGATCAGGAACAGCAGTAGGGCGATGGCGGCGACTGCAATGGTGATCAGTAGCCAGGTGGGGCGTTCGGCGAGGACGACGGTGTCCATGGGTCCTTCCAGACTTTCGGTAGGTGAGAAACGGTCGGCGACGAAGTTGGCGGCGACCGCAGAGTTCGTGGGTTAGGCGCCCTGCGGGGCAGGCCCGAGCTCGCGGAGCAGGTCGCCCATGCGGGAGTAAGCCTTGTTGCGGTACGCGATCAGCTCGGCCTTGGTCTCGTCGTCGAAGTCGCCGGTCAGGCCCTTGCCGTTCTTGGTTCCTTGGCGGCCACTCTCAACGGCATCGAGGACCACCTTGGGGGTGGCCAGACGCTCGCCGAAGGCGTTCTCCAAGGTGCGGTAGCCCTTCACGTAGACCTCGAGGCCCGCTTGGTCCGCGATAGCGAAGGGGCCGAAGAAGCCCAATCGGAAGCCGAACGTGGTGCGCACGATGGTGTCGACGTCTTCGGCGGTGGCCACGCCTTCCTCCACGATGAGTGCCGCCTCGTGGAGCAGCGCGTACTGGAGGCGGTTGAGCGCCATACCGGGAGTGTCCGCGACCTGTGCGCCTTCCCGGCCGGCGCGCTCCAGCAGGTCGCGCACCAGGTCGATGACCTCCTGGGTGGTCGCCTCGCCAGCGACCAACTCGACGCCGGGGATGAAGGGTGCCGGGTTGGAGAAGTGCACGGTGAGGAAGCGCTCCGGGTTGGTGACCCCAGGCGCCATGACCGACACCGGGATGGTCGAGGTGTTCGTGCCGATGATCGCGTCGGGTCGGGCCGCGGCCGAGATGCGACCGAGGACCTCCCTTTTCACGTCGGGGTCCTCGAAGACGGCTTCCTCGACGAAGTCCACGTCGGCCACAGCATCCTCGATGGTGTCGACGGCGGTGAGGTTGCTCATGATGGCGTCGGCGCTGCCGGCGTCGAACAGGCCCTGGTCCTCGAATTCGCGAGCCTCTTTCTCCAGTCGCGCCAGCGCGGCCTGGGTGGCTTCAGGGTCGACATCGGTGATGCGTACTTGGAAACCGGCGAGGGCGAGCACCTGCGCGATGCCCCCACCCATGTAGCCGGCTCCGACAACGGTGACGGTGTTGATGCGGTCCATATGTGTCCTTCGCGGTAGCGGATTTTAGGCGAGGGCGGAGCCCAGGACCTGACGGATGTAGTCGCGGTTGTCGGCACAGACGCCGAGGGAGTCCGAGCCGTAGTGCTCGCAACAGAACGGCCCGCTGTAGCCGAGGTCGAGCGCTCGGCGGATGACCTGTCGGTAGTTGATGTAGCCGTACTTCAGGGGCAGCGGCGCTGAGCTGTATGCACCGGTTGCTGGGTCGAAGTCGCGGGAGTAGTTCTTGATGTGCCAGAAGTTCGAGTGCGGCAGGACCTTCTCGAACATCTCGCTGTAGTGCGGCATCGGCCGGTGAAGGCGCACGAGGTTGCCGAGATCGGGGTTCAGTCCGACGGCGTCATGGTCGACGTCGCCGATGAACGCGACCGCCTCGTCCGGGGTGCCGATGTAGGTGTCCTCATACATCTCCAGACTGACTTGGATGCCGTTGGCTTGGGCGTGGTCACCGAGCTCGCGTACCCGTTCGATGGCCAGGTCCCGCAATGCTGGATCGTCGACGTGTCCGTCGACCAGCCAGAACCAGATCTGCGCAGCTTGCTCCTCGGTCACCGCCTGCATGAAGCCGGTGTTCACCACCGTGGCCCCGAAACGCGGAGCCAGGTCGATGAGGCGATGGGCGTCAGCCAGGTTGCGTTCTCCGTGCTCGACGTCGACGACGGAGTTGCGAGTCATCGAGATCGAGGAGATGGCCAGACCCTCGGCCTGCAGAGTCTCGTGGAACTCCTGCACCCGGGCCTCGGACAGGGAGGCCAGAGGCACCCACGCGTCCGTCGGGTCGATGTGGTCGAAGCCGAGTTCTCGGACTTGGCGCAGTTGGCTGGCCCAGACGGAAGCGGGTGCGTCCTTGATGTGGCCTCCGTCGGGCGCGACCGCGCCGAACGAGAGCATGTTGGCCGCGATCGGCCAGGTTTGCGCGGTAGACATCAGTGTCCTCCTGGGTATTTCCTATAGGATATAGGCACGCCGGAAGAGAATGTCAAGGTCCCGTAGAATCGTCGTCCCTTGGAGCCCACGAAAGACGAGCGATGCCGGATCACGACCTGGACCCCCCTGCCGAGCATCGAGCGGCGGGTCGTCCCGTAGCAGTGGCCCCGGTGCGCAGCATGTTGGCGGACCAGGTCTACGAGCAGCTGGTCGAACAGCTGCTGGATGGCGCACTGGAGCCCGGAGACGCGGTCAGCATCGACGGAACCGCTCGGTCGCTGGGGGTGTCGCCCACCCCCGTCCGGGAAGCGTTGGCTCGCTTGGAGTCCACCGGCAGCGTGACCCGCATCGCGCTCCGTGGCTACCGGGTGGCCAACCTGCCGAGCGCTCAGGAGATGGCAGACATCATGGATGCGCGGCTGGTCATAGAACCACACCTGATCGAGCTTGCCTGCAGGAGAGCGACACAAGGGTTCCTCGAGCAGCTGGACGACGCGATCGAGGCCCAGGTCAGAGCGCCTCGGGACAGCAGTGCGGCAGCGATTCGCGACTATCACCGAGCAGACGAACGCTTCCACCGTATGATCGCTGAGCACGCCGACAACGAGCCGCTGCTGCGTGCCTACGACGCCCTCGGCGGTCACGGTCAGCGCTGTCGACTCTTCGTCGGCGTCGGCGTCCGAGACGCCGAGTACGCGATCGCGGAGCATCGGCAGGTGCTGGAGGCGCTTCGTCGAGGCCGAAGCTCGGAGGTCTACCGCATCATGTACGACCACATCACGGCGGTGAAAGAGCGCGCCCTGGCCGAGCAGGCCGAGTCCGAGAGCCCGCATACCCCCTAGCTCGAGACCACTGCTGCCCGTCCGTTGCGGGGGGCGTCTGGTTCGCTCCTCTCGTCATTGCCTCGTATTTCCTATACGATATAGGGATCCATATATCTCGAAGGACGGAACAATGACGTACCTCCTGAATAGTCCGGACGACTTCTCCGACGAGGCCGTGCGCGGTCTGGTGGCCGCTCACCCCGATCGCCTGGTCGAGGTGCCGGGCGGTGTGGTCCGCGCGACCGCGACTCCTGCAGGCCAGCCTGCGTTGGTCATGGGCGGTGGCTCCGGTCACTATCCGGCTTTCGCTGGCTGGGTCGGCCCCGGAATGGGGCACGGCGCGGCGTGCGGCAATATCTTTTCCTCCCCCTCTGCCACCGAGGTCTACTCCGTGGTGCGGAACGCCGAAAACGGTGGCGGGGTCATCCTGGGCTTCGGGAACTACGCGGGGGACGTCCTGCACTTCGGCCTCGCGGCCGAAAAACTGCGCCACGAGGGCATTGACGTGCGGATCGTGGCCGTGAGCGACGACATTGTCTCCAACGATGCGGATAACCATCGCGACCGGCGGGGCATCGCCGGCGACATGCCGGTCTTTAAGATCGCGGGGGCTGCCGTTGAGGCGGGGGCTGATCTGGACGAGGCCGAGCGCATCGCGTGGAAGGCGAATGACGCCACCCGTTCCTTCGGGCTGGCTTTTGCCGGCTGCACCGTGCCTGGCGCGGATGAGCCGTTGTTCGAGGTCGAGGAGGGCCAGATGGCTGTCGGTCTCGGCATTCACGGTGAGCCAGGGGTTCGGGACCAGCCGCTCGGCACCGCAGCGGACGTCGCCGACCTCCTGTTGGACGACGTCCTGGCCGAAGAGCCGACTCGCGGGGAGAACGGGTATGAGGGTCGAGTCGCCGTGCTATTGAACGGGTTGGGCACCGTGAAGTACGAGGAGCTCTTCGTCGTCTACGCGTCGTTGTCCCAACGTCTGGAGGAGAGGGGACTCACCCCGGTCCGTCCCGAGGTGGGGGAGTTCGTGACCAGCCTGAACATGGCCGGGGTCTCGCTCACCCTGGTCTTTCTGGACGAAGAGCTGGAGAAGTACTGGTTGGCGCCGGTCGACACTCCGGCCGTGCACCGGGGTGCCATGCCTCCCGCTGATCGCGAGCCGCGCGGTGACGTCTGGACTGCGGACACGGACGAGGTGCCGGAGTCCGACGAGGAGTCGCGGGCGATGGCGGACAAGATCGTCGGCGTTCTGCAGATGTTCCAGGAAGTCTGTGTAGAACAGGAGAGCGAGTGGGGTCGACTCGATGCCGTGGCGGGCGACGGGGACCACGGCCAAGGCATGCTCACCGGCTCGCGGGGCGCTCTCGAGGCCGCCCGCGCGGCAACCGAGCAGGGCGCCGGTGCACGCACCACCCTGCTGCTGGCCGGTCAGGCCTGGTCCGACCGGGCGGGCGGGACCTCGGGCGCGTTGTGGGGGGCTGCGCTCACTGCAGCTGGTGGCGTGTTCTCCGACACCGAAGGTGGGAGCGACCAGCACACGATCGACGCCCTGCTCGCCGGGATCGACGCGGTGATGCGTTTAGGCGGCGCGGAGCCGGGAGACAAGACCATGGTCGATGCAGCCGTGCCGTTTCGGGAGAGGTTGGAGGCGGAGTTCGACTCCGACGCCGGGGCGGCGATCGTGGCCGCTGCCCGCGACGCTCGTGAGGCAGCCGACCAGACCGCGGACATTCAGGCCACCCTCGGGCGTGCTCGGGTGCTCGGTGAGAAGAGCGTCGGAACCCCTGACCCGGGGGCGCTCTCGTTCTCGGTGTTGATGAAGGCGCTGGGCGAGCACCTCAGTAGCTGAGTCCACTTTCACACCCCAATACCAAGGAGACCGATATGGGACTAAGAATTGTGGTGGGCGGCGACAGCGCCGGCTGGCATTACAAGGACGCACTACGCAAGGACCTCGAGGCCGATGAGCGCGTCGACTCGGTGGTGGACGTCGGCGTGATGGCCGACGAGGACGAAACCATGTACCCCAATGTCGCGGTGGCCGCAGCCGAGAAGATCGCGGCCGGCGAGGTGGACCGTGCCCTTTTGATCTGCGGCACCGGTCTCGGCGTCGCGATCTCGGCCAACAAGGTCAAGGGCATCCGGGCGGTCACCGCTCACGACCTCTACTCCGTCCAACGCTCGGTCCTGTCCAACAACGCACAGGTGCTGTGTATGGGCGAGCGTGTGGTCGGTCTCGAGCTGGCTCGGGTGTTGGTCAAGGAGTGGTTGGGTCTGACGTTCGACCCGGAGTCGTCGTCGGCGGAGAAGGTCGAAGCGATCACCGCCTACGAACAAGCATGATCCGCCCCCCCGCAGTGGGTGCTGTGTGAGCGTCCTCTGGGTGGGCACGAGCTGGAAGATGACCAAGACCGTGCCGCAGTCTCGGGAGTACGCCCGCGGGCTGGCCGACTATCTGGCCGGCGAGACTCCTCCGGGGGTCCAACCGTTCGTCATCCCGTCGCACACCGCGACCACTGCGGTGTCGGCGGAGTTGGGCCCGAAGTCGCCGGTGGTTCTGGGCGTCCAGAATGCCCATTGGCACGACGAAGGCGCCTGGACAGGCGAGATCTCGGTGCCCCAGGCCGAGGACGCCGGTGCGCAGCTGGTCGAGATCGGGCATTCAGAACGTCGGGAGCACTTCGGCGAGACGGTGCAGACCACTCGCCTGAAGGTGGCGTCCGTGCTGCGGCACGGGCTCGTGCCCTTGTTGTGCGTCGGCGAGAGCGAGGAGACACGAGCGTCCGGACGATCGACCGAGCACATTCTCGACCAGGCCGCCGGCGCCCTGGACGGCGTCCACGAGCACGACCTGGCACGGGTGCTCATCGCCTACGAGCCCATCTGGGCGATCGGCGAGCAGGGCCGACCCGCAGCCGTCACGGAGCTGCGGGAGCCCTTCGCCGCGCTCGAACGCTCGTATGGGGGTCGGGTTGCGGCACTGCTCTATGGGGGTTCGGTCACGACCGACAACGCCTCCGACCTCTTGGGCATCGACGGCGTAACGGGGCTTTTCGTGGGGCGCGCCGCATGGGAGCTGGCGGGGTATCTGAGACTGTTGGCGATAGCGAGCGAGCACGCGACTTCGGGCACCTGAGCGGCCCCGTGCACGCTCGCGGTGGGCCTAGAGGTTGATCATGTGGCCGGCGATGCCGTGCACGGCTTCCTTGACGGACTCGCCGAGGGTCGGATGGGCGAACACGTTGCGGGCCACCTCGTCAGCGGTGAGGTCGAAGCGCTGAGCCAGCGTCAGCACCGGCAGCAGCTCGGTAACGTCGGGCCCGATGAGATGGGCTCCGATGATCTCGTTGAACTCCGCGTCCGCGATGACCTTGACGAAGCCCACCGGTTCACCGAGACCGGCGGCCTTCCCGTTCGCACTGAAGGGGAACTTGGCGACCTTGACGTCATACCCCTTGTCCTTGGCCTGCTCCTCGGTGTATCCCATCGAGGCCACCTGGGGCTGGCAGTAGGTCGCCCGCGGGATGAAGTCGTAGTCGAGCTCCATCGTCTCCTCGCCGGCCAGCGTCTCGGCGGCCACGATGCCCATCGCCTCGGCGGTGTGGGCGAGCATGAGCTTGGCGGTGACGTCGCCGATGGCATAGACGCCGTCCACGTTGGTGCGGCCCCGGCCATCAATCGCTATGGCGCCGCGTTCGGTCAGCTCGACCCCGATGTCGTCCAGACCGAAGCCCTCGACGCGCGGGACGAAGCCGATCGCCTGCATGACCTTGTCGGTCTCCAGTGTCTGCGACTCGCCACCGTCGGCGGGGGAGACGGTGACCTTGACCTTGTCGCCGGAGTCGTCGATGCCCTCGACTTTGGTCGACGTCATCAGCTTCACGCCGAGCTTCTTGTAGTGCTTGGCCAGTTCCTTGGACACCTCGGGGTCCTCCAGCGGCACGATGCGGTCCAGGAACTCCACGATGGTGACGTCCACACCGAAGTTGGCCAGCACGTAGGCGAACTCGACGCCGATGGCACCCGATCCGGCGATCACGATGCTGCCCGGCAGCTCCTCGGTCAGGATCTGCTCCTCGTACGTCACGACGCGCTCGGACAGCTCGGTGCCTGGGATGAGCCGGGTGTAGGCGCCGGTGGCGATGATGAGGTTGTCGAAGGTGAGCTGGCTGGTCTCGCCCTCATTCAGCTCTACGTCCATCGAGGTCGGGCTGGTCAACGTGCCCCACCCGTCGACTTCGGTGATCTTGTTCTTCTTCATCAGGTAGTGCACGCCCTTGACGATGCCCGCCGACACCTGACGACTCCGTTTGAACGTGGGACCGAACGCCATCGTGGCGTCGCCCTCGATGCCGAACTTCTTCTTCTCGTGCTGCAGCGTGTGCGCGAGCTCGGCGTTCTTGAGCAGCGCCTTGGAGGGGATACAGCCGACGTTGAGGCAGACCCCGCCCCAGTACTTCTTCTCCACGACAGCGACCTTCTTGCCCAGCTGGGAGGCGCGGATCGCCGCGACATACCCACCCGGTCCGGCGCCCAGAACAACAACGTCATAGTGATCGGCCATGGCGTCAGTATGCCGTGCGCCGAGGAATCGCGCGATGAGCCCTGGCCCGAGGGCGAGGGTCAGCCGGGCGGGGCAGGATGGGTGTCATGAGCACGCAGAAGCAGGTTGTCAGCGACAGCATCGTCATCGATGCCCCGGCCCACGTCATCTTCGACATCCTGGCGGATCCACGCCAGCACTCCCGGATCGACGGATCAGGCTCGGTGCAGGAGGTCACCATCGGTCCTGAGCGGCTCAGTGAGGGGGCGAAGTTCGGGGCCCGGATGAAGATGTTCGGAATGCCGTACAAGATCACGAACCGAGTCGTGGAGTTCGAGGAAGACGCCAGGATTGCGTGGCGGCACTTCGGCGGCCACCGCTGGCGCTACCTGCTGGAGCCTCTCGGGGAGTCGCAGACGACGGTGACGGAGCAGTTCGACTACTCGCACCACCCGGCGTTGGGGGCGCGAGCGATCGAGGCAGCGAAGTTCCCGGCTCGCAACCGACAGGGCATCACGGCGACGCTGACCACCCTGAAAGCCGTGGCTGAGGGCTAGGCGCTTGACGCGCCTTCGCCTTCTGTGGTTCATTACTTAAGTAATGAACCACTGAGGAGGCGAAGTGGAGTCTTTCGATGATCGGTCGCCGATCTATTTCCAGATCGCTGAGCACGTTCGTAGCTCGATCCTCTCCGGAGATCTGGACGAAGGGGCTCAAGTGATGTCGACAACGGCATACGCCACGAACTATCGGATCAACCCCGCGACGGCGGCCAAAGCCATGGGGCTGCTGGTCGACGAAGGGCTGGTGTGTAAGCGTCGAGGGTTGGGTATGTTCGTCGCGCCGGAAGCCCGGGAGCGGCTGCGTGACCGTCGGCGGGCCGTGTTCGTGGACGACGTCGTCCGACCCGTGCTGCAGCAGGCGCACTCTCTCGACCTGTCCACCGAGGACCTGATCCGTGCCCTGAGGGAGATCTCGTGAGGGCCTCGATGGACGTGGTCGTTTCCGCCGTCAGTCACCGCTTCGGGGCCACCCATGCCTTGTCCGACGTTGATCTGACCATCCGCGGGGGCACCATCACCGGTCTGGTCGGACGCAACGGTGCTGGCAAGACCACGTTGGCGTCACTGATCGCGGCCTGGCAGCCGCTCCAGACGGGGTCGATCACGGTCGGCGGGCAGAGCGTCTGGGAGGACGGTGATCACACCTCCCGGGTGTCACTGATGAAGGAGTCAGGCAGCCTGCTCGACGACCAACGCATCAAACACTCCCTGCGAGTTCACCGAGCAGCCCGGCCGAATTGGGACGACGCGTACGCCGAGCGGCTCCTCGACCTCTTCGAGATCCCGGTGAAGAAGACCCCGCTGAAACTGTCGACGGGGAAGCGCTCGGCGTTGCGGGCCAGCATCGCGCTCGCCTCCAGAGCCGAAGTCACGATTCTGGACGAGGTGTACCTCGGGATGGACGCCGTGGCGCGACGGTTGTTCTACGACGAGCTCATGGCCGACTACATCGCCCATCCGCGGACGATCGTGCTGTCCTCACACCTGTTGGACGAGGTCGAGGACCTGATGGAAGACGTCGTGATCCTTGACCGCGGACGGGTTATGGCCTCGGGAGAGACCGACACCGTCCGGCAGCGCCACTCTTCGGAATCCTCCTTGGCCTCCCTCACCGACGTCCTCGTCCAGATCAGCACCGCAGGAGCAGACCGATGACCGCCACCACGACCAACGACCGAGTCTCGCCCGTGCCGCAGTGGCTGACGGTGGCCACGCTGCTGACGAAGGAGGGCATGCGGGGCCTGCTCTCGGCCACAGGCGTGATGGCCGCGGTCGCCGTGGGCTTCTACCTTTTTGCTCGCAGTCAGGGTTGGGACTTGGTCCAGTCGCGCGACGACGTGCTGTTCGGGGTCGTCGCAGACCAACGCAGTGTGGTGGTCGTGGTGGCCTCCGGTTGGTTACCGATCGCTATCGGGATGGCCGCCATCATCATCTCGGTCATCCTGACGGCGACCCGGACGCGCATATTCATCAGCGTGGGTCTCACCCGTCACGCCATCACGGTGGGCACGGCGCTGACCGCAGTCGTGTTGATGACCTACACCGTTTTGGTGGGAGGCATCGTCACCCTCTTCCTGGGCCCTTCGGCGGTGGCCGAGTTCCTGGGGGCCGGTGGCATCAACGCGACGAGCCTGATGGTCGTCGGCGCCAGTAATCTCGCGCTGGGCATGGTCGGCGCGGTCTCAGTGACCGTGCTCTTCCTACGTTGGCGCTGGTGGGTCGGGGTCTGCGCTTCGGCGGTGCTCGCCCTCTCGCTGGCGTTCACCGGGGGCCTCGGGGTTCTCAACGCTGGACCGGCCGCAGTGCCATGGGGTCTGTGGCTCCTCACCGCTGCGCTCGGGGTCGCCTACTGGGCCATGATGCGCCGCCTTCCCGTCCACTAGCGCCGTACCCGCTGACCTCTATGCGGGCCTCCTGACCGATGTGCGCACCCCTGGCGCCGCCGCCACCCGCAACCGCGCGCACATCGGTCAGGAGGGCGAAGGGTCGGGCCGGGGTTGACGCGAGGGCAATCGTGGCGCATAGTCATCACGTGACCTTCTCTCTCGTACTTATTGCCCAGGACGCGTCCTGAGCTGATAAGCCCACCGCGCGTCCCCCTCGTCAGCCTTACGGCGGAGGGGTTTTTTAATGCCCGGCCGACGACAGGATTCCCAGGATCATGAGCACGGTGACCCGCGCCGAAACCAGCGTGACTCCCAGTTCCACGCCCCTGACGGGCGCCGAGACGCTCGTCTCGACCTTGGAGCGTGTCGGTGTCGAGCACATCTTCGGCCTTCCCGGCGGCTGTGTCCTCCCGCTTTACGACGCGCTCTACGGTTCCTCTTCGCTGCGCCACATCTTGGTCCGCCACGAGCAAGGTGCTGGCCACGCTGCCCAGGGGTATGCCGCGGCGACCGGCCGGGTCGGGGTGTGCATGGCGACCAGTGGTCCGGGCGCGACCAACCTGGTTACGCCGCTAGCCGATGCCAACATGGATTCGGTGCCGATGGTCGCCATCACCGGCAACGTGCCCAGCGCTGCCATCGGATCGGATGCCTTCCAGGAGGCCGACATCCGGAGCATCACGATGCCGGTGACCAAGCATTCGTTCCTGGTCACCAACCCCAACGAGATCGCAGCCACGGTGCGCAGTGCCTTCCACCTGGCCTCGAGCGGCCGGCCCGGGCCGGTGCTGGTCGACGTGTCCAAAGACGCGTTGGCCGCCCTGGTCGACTCGGCCCACGCGGTCGATGTCCCGATGCGCGGCTATCACCCGGTGACCGTGCCGCCGGCCGAAGCGATCCGGGACGCCGTTGATCTGATGCTCTCGGCCCGCCAACCCGTCCTCTATGTGGGCGGCGGGACCATCCGCGCCGAAGCGCACCGCGAGGTGGCCGAGCTCGCCGAGCTGACCGGCATACCCGTGGTCACGACCCTGATGGCTCGCGGTGCCTTCCCGGACAGCCACCCGCAACACCTGGGGATGCCGGGGATGCACGGCACCGTGGCCGCCGTCGCCGCACTGCAGAAGTCGGACCTGCTCGTCACCCTGGGCGCCCGTTTCGACGACCGGGTGACCGGTGCTCGCGACTCGTTCGCGCCGCACGCCAAGGTCATCCACGCCGACATCGACGAGTCCGAGATCGGCAAGAATCGCAGCGTCGACGTGGGCCTGCACGGGGACGCCAAGATCACCATCGCCGCGTTGATCCAAGAGTTCTCGGCTCGTGTCGGCAAGGGCGCCGAGCCGGACTATCACGAGTGGGTCGACAACTGCGTGCGCTGGAAGGCGAAGTATCCGGTCGGATACGACGCGCCACCGGACGGTTCACTGGCTCCCCAGTACGTCATCGAGCGGCTCGGGCAGATCGCCGGCCCGGACGCGATATACACCTCCGGCGTCGGCCAGCACCAGATGTGGGCCAGCCAATACGTGAAGTACGAGCGTCCCCGTGCTTGGCTCAACTCCGGTGGTCTCGGCACCATGGGGTATGCGGTGCCGGCGGCCATGGGGGCCAAGGTGGGCTGCCCCGACAGCACGGTATGGGCAATTGATGGCGACGGATGCTTCCAGATGACCAATCAGGAGTTGGCGACGTGTGCGGTCGAAGGGATCCCGATCAAAGTCGCAATCATCAACAACGCGGCGCTGGGCATGGTCCGTCAATGGCAGACGCTGTTCTACGCCAAGCGCTACAGCGCCTCTCAGCTGGATTCGATGCAGGTTCCCGACTTCGTCAAGCTCGCCGAAGCCTACGGGTGTGTCGGAATGCGCTGTGACAACCCGGGCGATGTCGACGGCACGATCGAGAAGGCGATGGAGATCGACGACCAGCCCGTGGTCATCGACTTCCGGGTCCATCAGGACGCCATGGTGTGGCCGATGGTGCCCTCGGGGACCAGCAACGACGCCATCCAGTACGCGCGCGACCTGGCGCCGAACTTCGAGGACGACGAATGAGCACGGTCACCGAGCCGGCGCAGGCTCGGACCGAAAGCCACGATCCCTTTGCCGCGCTTCCGGTGCGCAGCCGCTATGCCGTGCGCGCCGTCCCCGCCCCCAGCACGAGCAGCACCACGTCCGGCACCACAGCAGCACCCAACCGAAAGGTGAGCCCGATGAGCCGCCACGCCCTGTCCGTCCTGGTCGAAAACAACCCTGGAGTCCTCGCTAGGGTCTCCGTGCTCTTCGCCCGACGCAGCTTCAACATCGACCACCTGGTGGTCGGGCCTACTGAAGACCCGAAGGTCTCGCGGATGACCATCGTGGTCAACGTCGGTGACGAGCAGCTGCACCGGGTCACCAGCCAGCTGGACAAGCTGATCGAAGTCATCCACATCGAAGAACTGGACGACGCCGCCTCGATCCGCGAGCGCCTGTGGGCGATCAACGACAATGGACCCCGTCCCGTCGGCGCAATGGCCGCGGCCTGGGGCTGAGCAACACCCATACTGACCCCGTATTCGTTCTTCGAACACCCCATCTTCGATCTCTAGGAGCAACCCAAATCATGGCCACGATGTACTACGACGACGCCGCCGACATGAGCCTGATCCAGGACCGCGCGGTTGCCGTGCTGGGATACGGCAGCCAGGGCCACGCCCACGCTCTGTCCCTGCGTGACTCCGGTGTCGACGTCCGGGTCGGACTCAAGGAAGGCAGCGCCTCGCGGGCCAAGGCCGAGGCCGAGGGCCTGCGCGTCGTCACTCCCGAGGTGGCCTGCCAGGAAGCCGACCTCATCATGATGCTGGTGCCCGATCACGTCGCACGCCACGTCTACACCGAGACCGTCGAGCCGAACCTCGAGGATGGGGACGCGATCTTCTTCGGGCACGGCTTCAACATCCGCTTCGGCTACATCAAGCCTCCGGCCAACGTCGACGTCTGCATGGTGGCGCCGAAGGGCCCCGGCCACCTGGTGCGCCGTGAGTACGTGGACGGTCGCGGAGTGCCGGTGCTCGTCGCCGTGGAGCAGGACGCCTCGGGCCACGCCTGGGAGCTCGCGTTGGCCTACGCCTCCGCGATCGGCGGCCTGCGTGCCGGCGGCATCAAGACCACGTTCACCGAGGAGACCGAGACCGACCTGTTCGGTGAGCAGGCCGTGCTTTGCGGTGGTCTCTCCGAGCTGATCATGAAGGGTTTCGAGACGCTGACCGAGGCGGGATACCAGCCTGAGGTTGCTTACTTCGAGTGCCTGCACGAGGTGAAGCTGATCGTCGACCTGATGTACGAAGGCGGCATCGCCAAACAGCGTTGGTCCGTGTCCGACACCGCCGAGTACGGCGACTACGTCTCGGGGCCGCGCGTGGTCGACGACCGCGTGAAGCAGAACATGCAGGCGGTGCTGGAGGACGTGCGCAACGGGTCGTTCGCTCAGCGGTTCATCGACGACCAGGAGGCGGGCGCCCCGGAGTTCAAGGCCATGCGCGAGAAGGGCGCTGCGCACCCGATCGAGGACACCGGTCGTGAGCTGCGCGGGATGATGGCCTGGGTCAACTCCGGCGACGACGACTACACCGAGGGGTCCGCCGCCCGATGAGCGCTGAGGTCGAGGGGCAGGGACGCGGCAAGACCGACATCAAGCCGCGCAGCCGGGACGTCACCGACGGGCTGGAGCGCACCGCGGCGCGTGGCATGCTGCGCGCGGTCGGGATGGGCGACGAGGACTGGGAGAAGCCACAGATCGGTGTGGGCTCCTCCTGGAACGAGATCACCCCCTGCAACCTGCCCCTCGACCGGTTGGCCCAGTCGGTCAAGGACGGTGTGCACGCGGCAGGTGGCTACCCACTGGAGTTCGGCACGATCTCGGTCTCCGACGGCATCTCGATGGGCCACGAGGGTATGCACTTCTCCTTGGTCTCCCGAGAGGTCATCGCCGACTCCGTCGAGACCGTGATGGGCGCCGAGCGTCTGGACGGCTCGGTGCTGCTGGCGGGCTGCGACAAGTCTCTGCCGGGCATGTTGATGGCGGCGGCTCGGCTCGACCTGGCGTCGGTGTTCGTGTATGCCGGCTCGATCCTGCCCGGTCAGGCCAAGCTGTCGGACGGCTCCAGCCGTGAGGTCACCATCATCGACGCCTTCGAGGCGGTCGGTGCCTGCTCGCGGGGGTTGATGTCCCGCGAGGACGTGGACGCCATCGAGCGGGCGATCTGCCCCGGCGAAGGCGCTTGCGGCGGGATGTACACCGCCAACACGATGGCCGCCGCGGCCGAGGCCCTCGGGATGGCTTTGCCAGGCTCGGCTGCCCCGCCGGCGACGGATCGTCGTCGTGACGGCATCGCGCGACGGTCGGGCCAGGCCGTGGTCGGCATGCTGCGTGAAGGCCTGACGGCGCGTCAGATCCTGACCAAGCCCGCCTTCGAGAACGCCATCGCCGTGGTGATGGCACTGGGCGGCTCGACCAACGCGGTGCTGCACCTGTTGGCGATTGCGAACGAAGCCGAGGTCGACCTGACCCTGGAGGACTTCGCCCGGGTGGGCGCGAAAGTGCCGCACCTGGCGGACGTGAAGCCGTTCGGCAAGCACGTCATGACCGACATCGACCGGATCGGCGGCATACCCGTCGTCATGCAGGCGCTGTTGGACGCCGGCCTGCTCGACGGCAGTGTGATGACGGTGACCGGCAAGACACTCGCGGAGAACCTCGCCGAACTCGATCCACCGCAGCTCGACGGGACGGTGCTGCGCCAGATGAGCAACCCGATCCACGCGACCGGAGGGCTGACGATCTTGCACGGCTCACTGGCTCCGGAAGGGGCCGTGGTGAAGTCGGCGGGCTTCGACTCTGACGTCTTCACCGGCACGGCTCGCGTCTTCGACGGTGAACGGTTGGCGATGGATGCCCTGGAGGACGGCACGATCGCGGCCGGGGACGTCGTGGTGATCCGGCGTGAAGGACCACGTGGGGGTCCGGGGATGCGCGAGATGCTGGCCATCACCGGAGCGATCAAGGGCGCCGGCCTGGGCAAAGATGTCCTACTGATCACCGACGGTCGGTTCTCGGGAGGCACCACTGGGTTGTGTGTGGGTCACATCGCTCCCGAAGCGGTGGACGGAGGGCCGATCGGGCTCGTCGAGGACGGCGACCAGATCAGGCTGAACGTGGCCGACGGCACGCTGGACCTGCTCGTGGACGGGGGCGAGCTGGACCGACGTCGCGAGTCGTGGGTGTCGCCTGAGCCGTACGCTCGCGCCCGGCGTGGGGTCCTCGCCAAGTACGCCCGACTCGTCGGCTCAGCGGCCCAGGGAGCTGTGACGCACTAGCCCGAGCGACGACGAAGGGTGGCAGCGCCCAGCAGCAGGGCGCCGGCGGCGAACCCAGCCACGACGAGCGCGTTCATCGTGAGGTCGCTGGACCAGGTGGAGCTGGAGGTCACCTCGTTGATGGCATCCACGGCGTAGGACAACGGCAGGAAGTCGGAGAGCGTGCTGAGCACGGTCGGCATCGTGTCGCGAGGTGCGATCAGTCCACAGAGAAGGATCTGGGGCAGCACGAAGGCCGGCATGAACTGAACGGCCTGGAAGTCGGTCTGGGCGAACGCTGACACGAGCAAACCGAGGGCCGTGCCGAGCACCGAGTTGAGCACGGCGATCACCATCAGGCTCAACACGCTGCCGGAGATCTGCAGATCCAGCACCCAGACCGCCAGTGAGCTGGTCAGCGCCGACTGCACCATGGCCACCACGGCGAAAGCCACGGCATACCCCAGCAGGAAGTCGATCTTGTGCATCGGCATCGACAACAGGCGCTCGAGGGTGCCGGAGGTTCGCTCAGCCAGGGTCGTCACCGACGTGATGAGGAACATGATGGTGAACGGGAAGACGACGAGCAGCGGCCCCCCAACGCGGTCGAAGACCGCCTCGTTGTCGATGTAGATCCACCACAACAGGGTCATCAGCAGGCACGGCACGAGCAGGAGGAGGGCCACCGTGCGCCGGTCGTGCTGCAGCTGCTGCAGCACCCGTCGGGCCACGGCCAGGGTGATGCGAGGGCTCATGGGGTCGCCTCGGCCGGGTTGCGGACCAGATCGAGAAAGGCGTCGCCCACGGTGTCGGTGCCGGTGCGCTGCATCAGTCCGTGCGGAGTCTCGGCCGCCAGCACCTCGCCCTCGCGCATCAGCAGGAGACGATCGCACAATACGGCCTCATCCATCACATGACTCGATACCAACAAGGTGGATCCGTCCTCGGCGAGCCTGCGGAACATGTCCCAGAGCTCCACGCGCAGCACGGGGTCGAGGCCGACCGTCGGCTCATCCAGCAGCAGCACCATGGGATCGCCCAGGAGGGCGACGGCCAGGGAGGCGCGGCTGAGCTGACCACCGGAGAGGTTCCCGGCCAGTGAATGGCGATGGCTGGCCAGTCCGACGCGGTCGATGACCTCGTCCACCGCGTCGCGAGGAGCGCGCAGGACCCGTGCAAAGAAGGCGACGTTGTCGGTCACCGAGAGGTTGGCGTAGACACTCGGTGCCTGGGTGACGTAGCCGACCCGGTGTCGAAGATCCGCCGAACCGGCAGGACAGCCCAAGACGGTCACGGTGCCCGACTCGACCTTCTGGACCCCGACGATGGCTCGGATCAAGGTCGACTTGCCGCACCCGGAAGGGCCGAGCAGTCCGGTGATCTCCCCGGCCGGCAGCGAGCACGACAACCCGGGCAGGATGTCACGTCCACCGCGTCGCACGTGCAGGTTTGTCACCTCGATGGCCGCTCCGTTATTCACCATATGATGAATATACTCAGCCCGTCGGTCCTGTCAAGCTTTCTTGCCGTCCAGAAACCCCTGCACGATGGGGCCGTAGATGGCGACGAGGTCGGCGGCGGGCATGGACGCGATCGGCTCCAGGCGGAGCAGGTAGCGCGTCATGATGAGGCCGCCCGTCTGGCTGGCTACGAGAGGGAGCTGGGCCGCCGGGTCGTCCATCGGCACCCGGGATGCGATCTCGGACAGGATCGTGCGCAGCACGCCGTCCCGGATCAACGCGGTGCCCTCAGCGGTCGTGAACGACGACCGCAGCAGCGTCAGGAACAGTCCCTGCCGCTCCGGGTCGTCCCACAGCCACAGCAGCAGAGCGACGAGTTTGGCTCCCATCTCCTCACGTGGGCCCACGAGGACCCGGGCCAGTTCGGGGCGAGGATCGAACGGCACCTCGAGCGCCGCGCGGAACAGTCCCTCTTTGCCGTCGAAGTAGTGGTGGATCAGCGACGGGTCGACTCCGGCCGCCCGGGCCACGGCACGGATGGACGTCCCGTCGTAGCCCTTGCTGGAGAACTCGGCCCGCGCGGCCGACACGATCTCTGCCTTGGTGTCCGGTGCGCCGGCTCGTCGGCCCGCCACCGTCACCGACTCCGGTATGCGGCGCACCCCGCGCTGAGCGGGGGCGGCGACGACGACGGGTGGACGGCGAGTTCTCGGCAGGCCATAGACGCACCGTAGCGGCAGGTATCGCCATACTCCTCGCGGTTGCCGCCACGATCGGTTATCCGATCGTGACCTCCGTGTGGTGGCCCCCGACGCTGTGATCACTGAGGATGGGCTCATGACGCCGAACGGACTGCCGGACCAGCAAGCCTGTGCGTCCGATTCCGCTGCGGCGGAGACGATCTTCCGCATCGATGGACCGGTCGACGACGACGAGCTGACCTGCCTGCACCAGCTCGCCTTCCGGGCCAGTGGTGCCGGGTTCGTGCCGTGGTCCCGGCGGTTGCAACGACACAGCATCTGCTGGATCACGGCGCACCGGGGCGATCGGCTCGTGGGTTTCGTCAACGTGATCGGCGATGGTGGGGCCCACGCGGTGCTGCTCGACACGGTGGTCGCGCCGGCGCACCAGCGGCTCGGCATCGGTCGTGGTCTGGTCATGCGCGCGGTCGAGGAGGCGCGGACGTTGGGGTGTCACTGGATGCACGTCGACTACGAGCCGCGTATCGCCGACTTCTACGAGCGGGTCTGCGGATTCGACGCGGGCACGGCCGGCCTGATCCGCTTGGCCTGAGCGGGAAGCTGAGATCTTGCTCACCCCGTGAGCACGAAGTCGCCCTCCGCCGTTTTGTTCCCCTCTATGGGGCGCGGATAGTCCATAGGGTGACTACGCAAGATCGTTTGGAAATTAACTGGTTCAACGTCGTGGGGGCGTCCCTGGGGGCTGTCTCCTCGGCCGTAGTGCTGTCGACCCTGGGCGCTGCTGGCACGCTGCTCGGCGCCGCCTTGGGAAGTGTCTGCATCACCGTCGGGGGCGCGCTCTATGCACACACGATGAAGGTGACCCGGGATCGGGTGGTGGCGGTGAGCCTGAGCGAGCCCCGCAGGACCCGCCCCAAGGAGAGCGTGATGGCCGGGGGTGCCTCTGTGGTCTCCGAAGCTCCCGAGCCGGAAGAGCTGGAGGAGACCGTGAAGGTCGACGACGATGCAGACCAGCTGACACTGCAGCAGGGAATGCCGTGGAAACGGATCGCAGCCCTGGCCGCAGCGCTGTTCGCTATCACGATGGGGATCATCCTGGCCTTCGAGCTGTCGACCGGCCGTGCGGTGTCGACCTACACCGGCGGCACCAGTGACTCCTCGATCGGGACCTCCTTCTCTGGCGTGGTGAGGTCGGCGGCTGAGATCGACGGGATCGACACGGACCAGGCCGAGCAACCGCAGGCTCCGGGCGAGGACGGGCAGGAAAACCCGGCCCCGCAGCAGGACGGGCAGAACGAGGACCCGGCTCCGGCCGAGCCCACGTCGCCGGCCCAGGACGAGACGGTCGAAGACACGCCCGTCGAGGAGGACGCACCGGCACCGGCACCGGCCGAGGAGCCAGCACCGGCCCCGGAGCCAGCCCCCGCGCCCGTGCAGGAGCAGGCCCCGGACCCCGCACCGCAGCAGACCCCGTAGTCCGTTCGTGAGCGCCTTTGTGGGGCGGGTGTTGCCTGATCAGGCAGCACCCGCCCCACAAAGCAGCACACCGTAGGTCGTTAGCCGGGCGCTGGGGGCGTCTCGTGGATAGAAGGTGACCTGGGGGTCGGTGGCAGACTGGCGCCCATGCCCTCGCCTTATCCGTTGCTCGACGCTGTCCTCGCCAACCCCTCCGGGTTGGCTTGGGCCATCCTGGTGCGCGAAGGGCAGGACAGCGCAGAGGTGCTCGTCGGAGAGGTCCAGGACCTCGACCTGCTCGCTGACATCCCCTCAGCACGACCCGGTATGCCGACGCTCACGATGGTGCCCTTCCGCCAGATCGCCGAGCGTGGTTTCGACGTACACGACGACGAAACGCCCCTACGCGTGCTCGCCGCCACCGCCTACGAGCGTGTCCCCGTGGCCGACCTGTCCGCGCTTCTGGCTGACATCGAGATCGACGACATCGAGGTCAGCGAGGAGCGGTTCAGCGTGAGCGACGAGGACTACGCCGAGATCGTCACCCGGGTCATCGAGGACGAGATCGGCAACGGGGAGGGCGCCAACTTCGTCATTCGCCGTGACGTGCTGGGCCATATCGAGGCCCGGCCCTGCGATGCGGCGCTGACCTGGTTGGCCACTCTGATCCGCGACGAGCGCAACGCCTACTGGACCTTCGCCGTGCATACTCCCGGCCACACGCTGGTCGGCGCCACCCCCGAGCGCCACGTCAGCGTCCAGGACGGTCGGGTGCGGATGAACCCGATCTCCGGTACCTTCCGTCACCCGATGGACGAGGCCGAGGTGGAGCCGGAGTTCAGAGCCTTCATCAAGGACACCAAGGAGACCGAAGAGCTCTTCATGGTGGTCGACGAAGAGATGAAGATGATGGCCCAGATCTGCACGCACGGGGGACGCATCACCGGCCCGTACCTCAAGCAGATGGCCCATCTGACGCACACCGAGTACCTGCTCGACGGCTTGGCCGAGTCCGATCCCCGCGATGTGCTGCGGCTGACCATGTTCGCGCCCACGGTGACCGGTTCGCCGATGGAGAACGCGTGCACCGTCATCGCCCGCCACGAGCCGGGCGGCCGCGGCTACTACGCGGGGGTGCTGGCGCTGATCGAGCGCGACGACGCGGGCCTGGAGCACCTGGACGCTCCGATCCTGATCCGCACCGCGCACCTGTTCGGGGAGGGTGTCGTCAAGGTCAGCGCCGGGGCCACCCTGGTGCGCCACAGCGACCCCGTCTCGGAGGTCGCCGAGACGACGGCGAAGGCGAGTGGGATGCTCGCCGCGCTCGGTCTGCGACCCCGCCGTGAGCTGTCGTATGCCGTCGACCTGGCCTCCCTGGCCGGCGTCGAGCAGGCCCTGGCGGACCGCAATGACGTGCTGTCCGCCTTCTGGATGTCGCCGCAGGCCGAGCGCCCGGACCCCGACCTGGCCGGTCGAACCGTCTTGGTGGTCGACGCCGAGGACATGTGGACCCAGATGCTGGCCCACCAGGTGCGGCACTTCGGGATGGCCGCCCACGTGCGCCGTTGGGAAGGGGTGCAGGTCCGTGACCTGGACGACGTCGACCTGGTGCTTTTCGGTCCAGGACCGGGCGACCCCGAGCATCCCGACGACCCGCGGATGACGCACATCCGGACGCTGATGCAGGCCCGCCTGGAAGCCGACCGGCCGCTACTCGCTGTGTGCCTGAGTCACCAGGTGCTGGCCGCGCTGGCCGGGATGAGCATCACCAAGCTGGCCCGTCCGAACCAGGGGGTCCAGATCCCGGTGGACCTGTGGGGCACTCCGGCCAGGATCGGTTTCTACAACACCTTTGTGGCTCGTCCCGGTCCCGCCGAGCTGCGCCGCAGCACCGGGGAGGGTATGCCGTTGGCGGTCGCCGTGGACGACATCCACGAGGCCGTGGTCGGCTTGCGTGGCCCGGGGGTGGCCAGCATCCAAGGACATGCAGAGTCCGTCCTGTCCCGCGACGGGTTACGGACCCTGCACGCCTTGATTCGGCATACCCTGCTGGGCGACTCCTGACCCTGCCGCGCAGGATGCAGGGCCCGAGCGTGACTAGTCCTCCAGGAAGCTCAGCAGCGCGAGGTTGAACTCACTGGCGTGAGAGACGTTGACCCCGTGGGGGGCGCCGTCGATCACGTGCACTCGAGCACCCTCGACGATCTCGCCCGTGCGCATGCCCGAGTTCTCGAAGGGCACGATGCCGTCGGCGCTGCCGTGTAGCACCATGGTGGGAAGGCTGAGGTGGGTGAGGTCATCGCGGAAGTCGGTCGCGGCGAAGGCCTCGATGCACTCGACGGCAGCGGTCTCGTCGGCCTGTCCACACAGTCGGCGTGCGGTCTCCAACTGCTCCTGGGAGACCGTCAGCTCCTCACCGGCGGTGAAGAAATTGGTCGTGAAGCCCTCGTAGAACTCCGCGCCCCCATCGCGGACGCCCTGCTTCATCTCGTCGGCGGCGTCACGATCGAGCGGACCATCCGGGTTGTCGTCGGTGTGCAGCATGAAGGGCGGCACCGCAGACGCGAAGACCACGCTGTGCAGCCGCTCCTGTCCGTGCCGGGCGACATACCGGGCGACCTCGCCCCCACCCATCGAGAAACCGACGAGGGTCACGTCGCTGAGGTCGAGGGAGTCCAGCACACCGGCCAGGTCGTCACTGAGGGTGTCGTAGTCGTATCCACCCTCGGGCTTGTCGGATCCCCCGAAGCCTCGACGGTCGTAGGACACCACGCGGTAGCCCGCGCTGGTCAGGGCAGGGGTCTGGTCCGCCCAGGCCTCGTGGCTCAGCGGCCATCCGTGGATCAGCACCACCGGCCGACCGGACCCGCCGGAGTCGGAGACCTCCAGCTCGACCTGGCTGCCTTCGTTGCTCACGTTCACACGGCTCATCGTTGTTGCCTCCTGGGTCGGGATCTGTGCGTACCCACCCACGGTACGGCTCCCCGCCCCGCCCCTCATCTCGACCCCGGAGATGACGAAAGCCGCAGGTGCTTCAGGGGCAGACCCGCGGCTCTCGTGCGTGGCCAGGGGCGGGGTCGAACCGCCGACCTTCCGATTTTCAG
>JBBSQA010000020.1:0-37998 GCA_038258285.1 Actinomycetales bacterium
CGCCTAGTCCTCCCGGTGCAACGGGCGGGTCAGGTCACGGCTGTTCATCGATGCGGAACTCTCCGAATGCTCGCATCTCGAAGGTGCCGTCGTCGTACCCCTCGACCCGCAACCGCATTCGCTCCGGGACAGCCCCGTTGTCCGTCCTGGCCAGGATCGGCCAGGTGACCTCGGCGGTCGTCCACGATGTCCAGTAGTCGTCGAGACCGAAGGTCGCAGTGCCCGGGTATGCAGATCGCCCAGAGGGGGTCAACGCACCCTCGCTGGGATCGGCGGACTCCAGCCAGAATCGTCCTTTGCCGCTCGTGGTGAAATACAGCTCGTTCTCGCGGGAGTCGGGAACGTCGAAGACGATGCTTCCGTCGGCCTCCAGGTCCTCCAGCGTCAGAACTTTGAGCTCAGTGGCCTTCATCTGACCTCCGACATCGCTCCCGTCCGCGAAGCCCAGGACGTCGGCACCGCCGTCGAAGGGGAAGGCCTCGAAGGTCATGGGGGAGTACGCCGCCACGGTCAGGGGCTCATCGTCGTCCGTGTAACGCGCGGCCAGCTGTGTGCCCTCGACACTCTTCGCAGCCTCTCGCATGTCGTACGGCCGCAGGGGGGTGTTCCAACCTTGGTCGGACAAGCACTGCAGATCACCCACGCTGACGGGAGTGGTGACGGTGCCGACCTTGGGCTCGAGCCACTCGCCTCCGCCGATATCGATACCTGAGCAGTCGACCACCCAGGTCGTCGTGTCGACGGCTGTCGGCGTCCGCACGACATACCGGGATACCCCATCGCTGGGCACCTCGTAGGACCCGATGAGGCGATGGCCGAAGGCGAAGTTCGGGAAAGATGAGGAGTCGGACTGCAGCGGCAGAGAGTCTTCACCGGCATTCTCGGATTGAGTGTCGTTGCTGTAGGTGACCCGCCAGGCCGAGTCACCGACAAAGCCGAGCGGATACGCCGTCACCGTGAACTCCCCGTCATCGACGTCGACTCCCATGCTCTCCAACTGGCTCCTGGAGAAGGTGACGGTCTTTTGGCGGGGCGGCCCGAAGGCGGCTATGTATCCGTTTCGGAGTCTGGGGTCATTCCATGTGTCTTCGTCTTCAGATTGTCCTGGGATGCCCTCTCCATCGTTCGTCACCACGACACCGTCGAGGGCAACGAGCAGCTGACCAGGCTCGTTGAGCTCCATGGTCAGCACGGCCATCTCGTCGGTGATCGAGAAGCTGCTGCGGAAGATACGCGATCCATCTGGGATGGCGTCGATGTCTTCGGCCCTCCCTGGCGGCGTGGTGCTATCGATGACCATGACACCTGGGTCTGCGGCGCGGAAGGGGGCAGGGTCCACGCCGGGGAAGGGGTAGTCCTCACGCGATGGCTCGTCGTAGAAGGCAATGACCGCCGCGTCGTCGCTGCCGTTGGAGACGACGTAGGTGCCATCGGTGGAGACCGGATACGCAACGTCCGCCTGGTTGAGATCCTCAGAACGATCCAGACAAGGGATGCTCGCTCCGCTGTTGCTGGTCTCGATGGTGATGACGTTCTGGAGAGCTCGGTCCCCGCCCGAGTCCCCTCCCGAGGGGATGGCACACCACGCCACGGCGTACAACGGCTCATCAGCACTGATGTCGTCGAGCTGGATCGTGCCGTCCCTGCCCGACTCGATGGTCTCGGCGTCGACCAAGCGCAAGCCGTCCATAAAGGGTTGCGGTTCGCCGTCGATGATCCCGTAGCCGTCGGCGTTCGAGTCGTCGGGCACCGCGGGCTCGATCTGGCCCAACGGCTCGTCCCCACCGTTGAGGAGCGCGCTCGCCCCGGCAACGGCGATGATCGCGGCGGCGACAGCGGCCGCACCAAGGATGCGGCGTCGCCTGCCGAGTGACCCGGCTCGAGCCTCGGCGCCAGCCAGCACGGTATGCGGATCGGGCACGGCCTGCTGCTGCGCCATGTGCTTCAACGCCGCCTGGAGGTCATCGCGGTTGAAGTGATCGCGGCTGGAGTCATCGAGCTCTGGGGTCATCGCGGTCCACCCCCCTTCGCGGCTGCGCTATCTCGGTCACCGTCACTGAGGTGTTCGTTGATCCGCAGAGCAGCCAGCGCTTTGGCGTGTTGTGACTTCACGGTGCCAACCGCCGTGTTCATGGCCTCGGCGGTCTGCAATTCGGTGTAGTCGTGGAAGTAGCGCAGCACGATGACGGCACGCTGACGCGGAGGAAGAGCAGCCACCGCGTCCGTCAGCACGATCGACTCCGAGACGTAGGAGTCGGGATCCGCTGGGGCGTGGTGGGACCGATCATGCACCGGCTGCTCTGGAAGGTGCTCTGTGGGGCGCTCGCCGTGCCAGAAACGGCGGCGGCTCGAAATGTACTGACGGACCAGGATCGACCGGCAGTAGGCCTCCGGCTGCCCTTCGATCTTGTCCCACGAGCGCCAGGCCTTGGCCAGACTGTCCTGGAGAAGGTCCTGCGCGTCGTGCGGGTCGTGCGTCAGCAACGCAGCGGTGCGGTAGAGCGATCCGCTACGGCTGAGCACGAACTCCCGGAATCCCATAGGGGGCCCCTCACGAGTCATCGAAGTCCTTCATACGTACCTGGACGCTCTGAAGGACACCGATGGTTGCCTCGCCGGTCAGGCGCTCGGTGACGTTCCCTGACCATGGCTTGGCACCTCAGGCGCGGGGGCGCACTGCGTACCAGCGCCAGAACGCCGTCAGCAGGACGGCCCCCACGAGCGATCCGATGATGCCGCTGGGGCGAAGCGCCAGACCGTCGCCGGCGATCAGGCTGCTGAGCAGGCCGCCGACGAAAGAGCCGATCAGACCGGCAGCCATGGCCATGCCCCAGTCGATGGAGCCGTGCTGACGTCCGAGCAACAACTGAGCGCCGGCGCCGATGAGCATGCCGAAGAGGATCAGACTGAGGATGAGCATGGATGGAGCCTAGGACATGCACACAGCTCATCTGCGGATCTCAAGCTCTCTGGGCCGATAGCGCCATGTCGATCCGAAACACGTGAACGAGGCACCGAGCACGTCGCCCTCCGCGGTAGAGCGAGCTAAGGCAGTGGCCGCGTCCAGGCCGGCTGCGAGATGCCGGTGGTAGTCGCCCATAACCTCGTGCGCGGTGGCGTCAGGCACCGGGCTCGCGGCTGAGACCACGCTGCATGCTCCGAGAGCCAAGAGGCTCGCCGTGAGCCCGAGTGCCTCCTCGCCCCGCCGGACACTCGTCCGCCCGCTCTCGCACGCCGACAGCACCACGTGCGATGCGCGCAGTCGGCGACCCTCCAACTCGTGGGCGAACAGTGAACCGTCCTGGAGACGAAGGCTGGAGAACAACGGGTTCTGCGCGTGATGCTCACCGTGGGCGGCCACGTGCACGAGATCGGCGTTCTCGAACGCGCCCAGCAGACTCGCGGTGGAGGATTCGCGGGCCAGGACTGCTCGCCCCGCCCCCCAGGCCGAGACCACGCGAGAGACCTCGTGATCCGCGAGGGGCAGATCCGGCCCGGCGCCGGCCCAGACGTGTGGCGACAGCGGAAGCTCGGTATGCCGACGCGCCCACATCGTGGCCGAAGGAGCCACCGTGGTGGGGTGTCCCCGCCGACTCGGCAACATGGCCCATGGGACCTGGCTCAACAACGGGGTGGGCACGATGACCAGTCCGGACTCGCTCAGCTCCTCGCTCCGCACCGGGGCCAGCAGGATGTGATCGAGCTCTTTCAGCCGCTGAGTCAGGGATGCTCGGACGGCGCGGTACAGCGGTGAGGTGGGTTGCATCCTGGCCGCTACACGGAGGTCGGCTTGGACGGCTCGGATGCGGTCCGTGACCTCCGCGATCCCGCCCAGCCGGTGCAGCGACATGCCTCCCTCGGGGCGGACGAGCACGGCATGCCATGAGCCCGCGAGGGGGAAGGTCGCGAGCATGGTCACGTCAGCGTGCCGGACCGCAGTCTTGATGTCGCGGGGGGAGAGGGGTCCCTCAGCCTTAGCTACCTGCTCGGAGGCAACTTTGGTGGTCCAATCCAGCTCGCGCACCGCCCTCTCCGCCCGGGCCACCTCGCCGCGCATCGCGGCTTGCGGCGCTGAGGGTGGCGCGGTGCGCAGAACTTCGAGGCTGCGCCGGAGCCGAGCGACCGCGATGGCGCGGGCCGGATCCTCGGAGGTGCGCACCGGTGGCAGCGCGCGGACGACGTCTCGCCACAGCTCCGTGCGCCCCAGGACGTGGCTGGCCGAGCCCTGTCGCGTGGCCAGGTGCAGGTCCAGGCTCACAAGATCTGTGCCGTGGACCGTCAGCGCGGTGCGCAGGTCGAGCCCTGCAGACTGGCGCCCGACCGTGCCCAGATCCTCTGCGGCTCGTTTCAGCGTGCGCGCCGCGAGGTCCCGTCGTCCGTTGCCGTCCTTGATCCGCGCCGAGACGTGTCGCGTGCGAAGGCGAGTGGCGACCAGGGGTGAGCGCACCAGAGCAGGCGCCTCCCTGAGGGCGCTACGGGCCTGGTCGGGCAGACCCTGGTCGATGAGGGCCTCGGCTTTGGCCAACACCGCACGCTGCCGGATGGCTTCGTCACCCGCGGCCGCTGCCGCTCCGGCCAGTGCCGTGGCTAGCCGTTCGCGACCCGAGGCGGACAGCGACTCGCTGGTCTCCAAGCCGACGATCAGGGCAGTGCGGCGCCAGCCTGACTCTTTGCGTCGATGGAATCGGCGGCGCGCGGTCGCGGCCAGGGCTCGAGCGGTCGGACTTTCACCCATCAGGATCTCGCAGCGGGCCAGCTCGAGCTCGATCTCCCCGAGGTCGTGCTCACTGCCCGCAGCCGACGTCTGCGAGACGGCGTCGGTCAGCACCTCGTGCGCCTCGTCGATCAGACCGGCCTCGAGCATGACGCGGGCACGGTCCAGACGGGCGATGGCCCGATCGACGTCGACCTCCATGGTGTTGGCCTGCTCCATCAGGGTCAAGGCCGCGGGGAAGTTGCCGAGGAGGAACTCGGCATACCCCTGGTTGTGAATCGCCATGAAGCGCAACGACGCCATCTCCGGCCCTTCGGCCAAGCGGGCGGCCTCGGCCAGGTCGCGAGTGGCGTCGCGGGGGTCGCCAAGATGAGAGGACAGGGAGCCACGGTTGATCAGGAGGCGTGTCTGCTCGACGGGGGTAAGCCACGCGCGTTCCTCCTCGGCCTGTTGGAGAAAGCGGAGCGACCCCTTGAGGTCCCCGCTACGGCCGAGCAAGGCCCCGCACTGCATGTCGCAGAGGGCAACGAGGTCGCGGAACCCGTCGGCGACGACGTCCACGCGCACGGTGGCGATCTCGTGCAGTGCCTGTCCCACGGTGGCGTCCTCGAACGTAACCCAGGTGCTGGTGAGACGAAGGCCCGCCCGGAGACGACGAAGCCGATCGCTGGTCGCCCGGTCTTCGGGGTGCTGCGTCAGATCGCGACAGCGGTCCAGCAGGGCACGCACCGTCTCGATCTGCTGCTGGTCCACGGCCGCTCGGGCCTGCCTTAGCAGAGTCTCGGCCTCTGCCAGCGCGTCGAGTGCCGACGGCGCAGCCCCACGAGTCGAGGTCACACGATGCGCATCAGGGGTATGACCAGGATCGATGGATGACGGCGGGCGCTCGTCCACAGTCGTACCCTGTCACAATCTCCATCCTGTCGCCTTGGTGGAGAGACAGAGCATCGGTGGCCGTGCGCGACCCCGAACGATCGCTACGGCGACCATCCGGGTAGCTCCTGAGCGACAGCCTTCCAACCCCGCTCGACGACTTCCGCCCTCCCGATCCTCGAGGGCGCCGGGTCCTGCACAAGCCGCCGTGCCAATTGTCCCGCCAGGACAGGGGCTGCGAAAGAAGTCCCGCTCCACGTGCCAAAGCCACCAGAGAAGTCGTCCGGATCGATGGTCGCGCGTTCGGTCTTCTGGTAGGTCATGCGCACCGAGGGTTGGCGGTCGCCGTTCAGATCGGTGGGCAACGTGCTGATCACGTTGGCTCCGAGCCGATGGCATGACACCCACGGCCCGGCGTTGCTGAAGTAGGCCACCGCGGTGCCGTTGGGGTTCAACGCGCCGACGCTCGCCAGGGGCACGATCCGTGCGTGAAAGCCCGTGACCTGTGCGGCGAAGGCTGCCGGATGGAAGGGTGCCACCGTCGCGTCGTTCCCGGCAGCCGTGACGACCGCCACTCCCCACGATCCGAAGGCTGTGAGCAGCCCCCGCAGCATGGGGTCGATCGCAGCATCGGCGGGCTCCTCGTGGTAGTAACCCAGCGAGAGGCACAGCACGTCGATCATGTCGTCCCGATCGCCAGCCTGAGTGGCGACCGCGTGACGGATGAGCAGGGCCACCAGGGTGCGAATGAGCAGTCCCTCGCCGACGACCCCGTCGCCGGCCATGATCGGCACGCCGAGGATGCGGGCCTGCGGGCATTGCTGGCGCACCAACCCCGCAATGAAGGTGCCATGCCCGGCGTAAGGGGGCAGGCCTCCGTCCAGCGGGTTGTGCTGGGCGGGAGACAGGGTGTTCATCGGACCGTCCAGACCCAACAGAACTCCGTTGACCTCGACCTGGTCGGTGGCCGAGGCAGGATCCGCGAACCAGGGGTGGGCTCCGAGGCCCGTATCGGGGACCACGACCACCGGCGGCCGCTTCACGCGGGTCGAGGTGGTTGCCGGGTCCGGAAGGCTGAGCGCGGCCGGTCCTCGTCCGCCGCTGCCGGGGACGGCGTACTCGGCGGTGCCGGCGCCCGTCCAGTAGGGGGCACCGGTCCAGTAGGGGGCGCCCGTCCAGTAGGGGGCACCGGTCCAGTAGGGGGCGCCCGTCCAGTACGGAGCCCCACCGATGTCGGCGCAGGCCGCGGCCAGGTGCTCCAGTCCCACCTCGTCGGCGCCGATACCTTCTTCGCGCAGCCGTTGCAGGACAGGCCAGACGTCGACCGGTGGCTGGTCGCTGGCGCGCGTCTCCTCGAGCCCGATCACCTGCACCGGGGTGACCCAGAACTCGTCGAGGATCTCTTCCGCGACCGGGTCCTGACCTACGAGCGATCGGGCGACCTCGTCGCCCGTGGCGTCGAAGGTGACGTCCAGGTTGAGGCCCTGCACCACGGCGCGGACACCCTCCAGCGTGTTGTCGCGACGCCCCCCGGGCAGACCCCGCACCAGCAGGGTGTTTCCGACGTAGGCGGTGGGGCGAGGCGCGATGCCCGCGGGCAGCGGGACGGCGGTGATCGGGTCCAGGACCCGGGCCCGGAACCGCTCGATGACGGCCGGGGGAAGCATCGGGATGGGTGTGACCTCAGGTTGGCTTGCGCCGGCATCAGCGGAGGGAACGGTCATCGGGGTTGCCTTCCTCGAAACGGTGGGTGCTCGGACGGTCCGCCCTCATGAGCGATGAGCCGCCGCGCTGATACATCCCACCCTGCCGTTGACCGGGGGCTGTGTCACGCAAACGCCACAGATGAGACGAAGGCGTTACGCCGGATGTGGACGGGATCCCTTCCACTCCGGGAGCTCTTGCCGCACCGCCGCCCACCCACGCTGGACCGCCGCCGTCCGGTTCGTCTTCCCGAGGCTGCGTGATCGGGACAGGTGCTGCGCCAGCTGTCCGGCGAACATCGGCGCCGCGAAGGAGGTCCCGCTCCACGTGCCGAACCCTCCCGAGAAGTCGTCCGGGTCGAGGCTGCCACGGTCTGTGCCGGCATGGTTCAGTGACTCGCCTGCCTGGTCGGTGCCCTGCAGGTCCGTTGGCAACGTGCTGACCACCTCCACCCCCGGACGCACGCACGAGACCCAGGGACCGGAGTTGCTGAAGTGAGCCACGCTGCCGTTGGGGTTCATCGCGCCCACACTCACCAGCGGCACACTGTCCCGGCGCAGCCCCATCGCCTGTCCGGCGAAGGAGGCCGGGTGGAAGGGAGCGGTGGTGCTGTCGTTGCCGGCCGAGGCGACAACCGCCACTCCCCACGAGCCCAGGTCACGGAGCAATCCGGCCAAGATCGGATCGGTGCTCTCGTCTCCCGGCTCCTCGTGGTAGTAGCCCAGGGACAGCGAGACCACGTCGAAGACCTCTGCCGCTCGGTTGTTCGTGATCGCCACGGCCTGCCGGACCAACAGTGCCACCAGGGTGTTGATCAGCAGCCGTTCGTGGACGCCGCCCTCGTCATCCATGATGCGAATGCCCTCGATCCGCGCCTTCGGGCACTGCTGACGGACGATCCCGGCGATGAAGGTGCCGTGTCCGGCATACCTCGGAAGGCTTCCCTGGAGCGGGTTGCGTGCGGTGGGAGGCGAGACGTGCATGGGGCCGTCGATACCAAGTCGGACACCGTGGACGCTGACCGATCGGCATACTGCGGACTCGTCCTCGAACCAGGGGTGGGGACCTATACCGGTGTCCGGGACCACCACCACCGGTCGCCGTCCGCCCGGGCGCCGACGATGGGAGGGGGTGGGCATGACGAAGGACACCGGCCGTCGTCCACCATCACCGGCGCCGCCCGTCGGGCCACCCCTCGACGCACACGCGAAGGCCGGGTGGTCCAGCCGCACTTCGGTCCGCTCCAGACCCTCGGAGCGGACATTCTCCAGCACGGGCCAGGCGTCCACCGGTGAACGCCTTCCATGCTCAGGAGCAGGCGTGAGGTGCACGGTGCTCACCCAGTAGCGGTCGATGATCTCGCGAGCCACCTCACCCTGCGCGGCCAGCTGCTCGGCGATGGCGTCGAGTCGGGTGTCCACGACCATGTCCAGGCCGCGGGTGGCCTGGGTCTGGGCCAACCGCCTGACCCGCGCCGAGCGGGAGTCTGCAGGACCACCGGTCACCAGGAGCGACTGCCCGAGGTATGCCGTCGCCTGCCGCCCTGAGGTGCCGTCGCCGGCCGAGATGGCTGGTCGATCGAGCATCCGGGCACCGAATCGCCGGGCGACATCCCGCGACAACCTCGGCACCGTGGCTGCGGGGGACGTGCCTGGCGCTGGGCTCATTGGACCAAGGTCAGCGCCGGCTTGCCGGCGAGCACAGCCATGGCGTTGTCTGCGGCCAGTTGGGCCATGGCCGTTCGGGTCTCGATGGTGGCCGAGCCCAGGTGCGGCACCATCGCCACGTTGTCCAGCGTGAGCAGGTCGGGGTGCACGGTGGGTTCGTTCTCGAAGACGTCGAGCCCAGCACCGGCGATGACCCCGCCCGCCAGTGCCTGGGCGAGCGCGGCCTCGTCGACGATCGGACCTCTCGCGGTGTTGATGAGGTATGCCGTGTCCTTCATCAGGGCGAGCTGCTCGGTGCCGATGAGGTGATGGGTCGCCGGGCTGTAGGGGCAGTGCACCGAGATGACGTCCGCGGTGGACAAGAGCGCGTCGAAGTCCAACCGCGGAGCGTCAAGCTCTGCGGCCACCGCGGGGTCGCAGGCACTGCGCGAGCTGTAGGCGATCTGCATACCGAACGCTTTGGCCCGGCGCGCCGTGGCCGCCCCGATGCCGCCCATTCCGATGACTCCGAACGTCTTACCTTGCAGCCCTGATCCCAGCATGTAGAACATGCCCCAGGTCCACGGCGTCTGAGCGCGGATGACCCGCTCTCCCTCGCTGAGCCGGCGGGTGGCCATCAACACCAGACCGAAGGCGATGTCGGCCGTCGCCTCGGTGAGCACATTGGGAGTGTTGGTGACGATCACCCCGCGCTCGGCACACGCTGAGACGTCGATGTTGTTGTAGCCGACGGCGACGTTCGCCACCACCTTCAGTTGCGGTCCCGCCGCGTCCAGTACGTCGGCATCGACCTTCTCGGTGAGCAGCGTGACCAACGCGTCCGCACCGCGCACCTTCTTCAACAGGACTTCACGGCTGATCGCCTCGTCCGCATCGTGCAGGTCGACGTCGTGCAGGGAGCGCAGGGTCTCGACCGCTGGCTCGGGCACCCGACCGGTGATGACGACACGACTCATGCCGAGGCCACCCAGGACTGCAGCTTGGTCAGACCCTCGGTGATGTCCTCGGCGTTGATCCCGGAGTAGGCGAGTCGGATGTACTCACGGTCTTCTCCGGGCTGTGGTCGCCCGAAGTGGCGACGGGTGCAGAAGCTGACGCCGGTCTCGTGCAAGGCCATCTCAGCGAAGTGGCCCACGTCGCGCGCACCGACTCGCTGCACCGCCTCGGTGGCGTCCGGGAAGATGTAGAACGTCGACCGTGGCACGTCGACCGACAGGCCCGGCGTCGCGTTGACCAGGTCACAGGCGATGTCGCGCCGCTCTCGTAGCGTCTGAAGCATGTCGGCCACCGGCTGCTGGGTGCCCTCCAGGGCGGTGATGCCGGCCCACTGCACGTAGTGCGTGGTGCACGACTCATCGTTGGTATTCATCGTGGACAGCACCTTCGCGATCTCCGGTGGGGCCACGGCACATCCGAGGCGCGAACCTGTCATCGCGAACTTCTTGCTGAACGTGTAGAGGATGGTCGTTCGCTCAGCCATACCGGGAAGGGCCGCGATCGAGCTCGACGAACCCTCGTAGCGCATCTCGAAGTAGGCCTCGTCCGAGAGCACCCACAGGTCGTGCTCCACCGCGATGGCGGCGATGGCTTCGCGCTCCTGCGGCGTCGACTCGGCCGAGATCGGGTTCTGCAGGTCGTTGTAGATGATGGCGACCGTGTCGTCGGTGATCTGAGCGCGCAGGTGGTCCAGGTCGATAGCGAAGCCGTTCTTGGCGGGGACGTAACGGTAGGGCTGGGCGTGACCGCCGAGGTACTCGATCTGCGACTCGTAGATCGGGAAGCCCGGGTTGGGATAGAGCACTCCTTTGCCCGGATCCATCACCGCCTGGAGGAACTTGCCGATAACGGGCTTCCCGCCGGTCATCACGACCACCTGGGCCGGGTCGAAGGTCATATCGCGACGGGCGCCGATGTCGTGGGCCAGCGCGGCCCGCAGCTCGGGTATGCCGGCCCCGGGGCAGTACCCCGTCTTGCCGTCCTGGATCGCTGCGTTCATCGCTTCCACGATGTGGGCAGCCGTAGGAATGTTGATGTCCCCGAGGTGGAAGGGATAAACGGTGTTGCCGCGCCCCTTCCAGTCTGCCGCGGCCAAGGCCACCGCAAATGCTGTTTCCGTCCCCAGGTTGGACAGACGTTGCGCAAGCGCCATTGCTTACTCCTTCGCGTGACCGTGTCGTGACTGCCCTGGTCGAAGGGCCGCGGTGCACACCCTAGCCCCGCCCCTATTGGCTGTGCGAGTGCCAATTGGGTTGCCCGGGTCTAGGGTGTCCGATGGACCTGCCCGGCGTGGAGCACGGTCCTTCTTCTGACGCAGTGCGGCTCAGCAGGAAGGGTGATTGGGATGGCACAAACAACCTCGGAACCACAGCAGGAGCAGGGGTACTACCTCGGTAAAGCGATCCACCTCTCGTCGGTCGCGGCGTTGGGTGGTCTGCTGTTCGGGTTCGACACCGCCGTGATCAACGGGACGGTCGGCTCGATCGAGAGCCAGTTCGGGATCGGTAAGGGACTCCTCGGGTTCGTCGTCTCCTCGGCTCTGCTCGGCTGTGTGGCCGGCGCCTACCTGGCCGGCAACCTGTCGGACAAGATCGGCCGCACGCGGGTCATGGTGTTGGCCGCCGGGTTGTTCCTGGTCAGCGCGATCGGCTCCGGGTTGGCCCAAGGCCCCTGGGACCTCATCGCCTGGCGTGTCGTCGGCGGTCTGGGCGTGGGTGCCGCTTCGGTCATCGCCCCCGCCTACATCGCCGAGATCTCACCGGCCGTCATCCGAGGGCGGCTCGGCTCGCTGCAACAGCTCGCCATCGTCAGTGGCATCTTCATAGCCCTTCTCTCGGACTACTTCCTGGCCACCACCGCAGGCGGCGCCAGCGAGCAGCTGTGGGGGATGAGCGCCTGGCGTTGGATGTTCCTCGCTGAGATCGTGCCGGCGTTGGCCTACGGCGTGCTGGCCTTGACCATTCCGGAGTCGCCTCGCTACCTGGTGGCCAAGGAGGACGAGAAGGGTGCCCGCGAGGTGCTGCGCTCGGTCATGCGCGGCGGCATCAGTGAGCGGATCAAAGAGATCAAGCGCACCGTCGTCCGAGAAGACAAGGCTTCGCTGAAGGATCTGGTCAAGCCCGGTGGGGGCAACCTGCTGCCGATCGTCTGGATCGGCATCGCGCTGTCCGTCTTCCAGCAGTTCGTCGGCATCAACGTGATCTTCTACTACTCCTCCACGCTGTGGCAGGCCGTCGGATTCACCGAAGAGGACGCGCTGACCCAGACCGTGATCACCTCCGTCACCAACATTGTCGTGACGATCCTGGCCATTGCGCTGATCGACAAGATCGGTCGTCGTCGACTGTTGACGATCGGTTCGGCCGGTATGGGCGTGACCCTCGGGACGCTCGCGTGGGTCTTCGCCAACGCGCAGACGGTCGAGGACGCTGCGGGGGATCTGCAGCCGGTGCTGAGCGACAACGCTGCCCTAGTGGCCCTGATCGCTGCGAACCTGTTCGTCGTCTTCTTCGGAATGTCCTGGGGCCCTGGGGTCTGGGTGTTGCTGGGGGAGATGTTCAACAACAAGATCCGTGGCACGGCGTTGGGCGTGGCCGCCGCCGCTCAGTGGCTGGCCAACTTCGCGATCTCGACCTCCTTCCCCCGGATGGCGGATATCGGACTGGGCTTCGCCTACGGCTTCTACACCACCTTCGCCGTGCTGTCCCTGCTCTTCGTGCTCAAGTACGTCCCCGAGACCAAGGGGCGTGAGCTGGAGGACATGTAGCGGCAGCAAGGAATCCTTCGACGGATGTATCAACCGGTGGGTTCGGACCTCTCACCGTCCGACAGCACTGACACAGTGGACCGCGGTGCTGTCACAGTGGAGAGATCCACGAGCACACGTCGACGGGAATTCTCATGGAGAGCCGACCAGCGCGCGATCCGGAGCTGCCACAGCAGTCGGACTCCGGCGACGGTGATGCGTCCCAGGAGGCCAACCCCGACCCCGTCACCCTGACGGACAAAGCGGCGTCGGCGTTCTCGGCCTACCGCGACGGGAACCATCAGCAGATGGGGCGGCTGGTGAACTTGCTGACCCCGCTGCTGTGGCACACCGCGAGGGCGCAAGGTCTCTCAGCAGCCGCGGCCGAAGACGTCTCCCAAACCGCATGGTTGCGGTTGATCGACCACGCGGACACGATCGAGCAGCCACGGGCGGTCCTGTCCTGGATGGTCACGACGGTGCGCCGCGAGTCCTGGCGTGCGCACAAAGTCGCCGGGCGGGACAGCACCGATCTCGATGCTGTGCCCGAGCCCTCCAGCGCAGAGCCGGGGCCGGAGCAGGAGGTCGTGCTGGGCGAGCGGCAACGAGTGCTCTGGATGCACGTGCAACAGCTCACCGAGCGGTGCCAGCACTTGCTCCGCGTCATCGCGTTCAGCGATCGACCCGACTATGCCGCGATCGCGACGAGCCTGAACATGCCCGTAGGAAGCATCGGCCCGACCCGCGGCCGGTGTCTGCACAGTCTTCGCTCGAGTCTGGCCGAAGACCCCACCTGGTTCGGAGAACTGTCATGAGCCTTCCCCTGTCCGAACCCGGACCCTTGGACGCAGCAGACGGGCAGATCCTCACCGAGCTGCGCGAGGTCTACGGACGGATGGACCCGGTGCCCGCGTCACTGCCGGAGCGTCTTAAGTACGCCATGACCGTGCAGATGCTGGAAGCCGAAGTGGCGGAGCTCACCGCGATGCCGATGGTGACGGTCCGCTCCAGCAGCGCTGAGCAGATCGACACGATCAGCTTCAGTGGCAGCTCGATGAGCCTGATGGTCAGCCTGGTCACCGAGGCCGCAGGGGTGCGCGTGGACGGATGGGCTAGTCAGGGAGGAGCCGTCGTGGAGGTCCGGTTCACCGCGGACGGCGAACCGCAGGAGCGCGCTGTGGTCTGCGACGAGCATGGTCGCTGTGTCTTCGAGGCCCTGCCCTCCGGCCCGGCCCACTTCATCATCTGGAGCGACGAGTCGAAGTCGTCGACTCCGATCATCACCCCCACCATCACCCTGTAGGGCACCGGAGGCCCTGGGCAGCGACGTGGGGCCCTAGACCTTCTCGGCCTTCATCGTGGCCGGGTCCCACTTGGTGATGCCGTCGGCGACCCACCCACGATCTTTGACCGCCTCTCGCGCCTCGCGCTTCCACGGGCCAGTCAGTCGGTCGACGTACAGGGTGCCTTCGAGGTGTTCGGTCTCGTGTTGAAGACAACGTGCGAACAGGTCCTCCCCGATGAGCTCGACGTGTTGTCCCTCGAGGTCGGTGCCGGTCACCCTGGCGCTAGGGAAGCGGGACAGCGGGAAGAACTCCCCGGGCACCGACAGACACCCCTCGCCGTCGGCCTCTTCGTCCAGCGGCGCGGGGGTGCCCAATCGCTCCAGCACCGGGTTGACCACTACTCCCCGATGTTGCACACCCTCAGGGCCGGGGCAGTCGTAGACGAAGAGGCGCAGTCGCGAGCCGATCTGGTTCGCCGCCAGGCCCACGCCCTCGGCGGCCTCCATCGTGTCGAACATGTCCTGCACGAGGACCCTGATCTCGTCGGTGATCTCGCGGACCTTCTTGGTGGGTTGATGCAAAGCACGATGTCCGATCACCGTGATCTCGCGAACTGCCACGCGAACTCCTTCAGGGGCCGTCATTGGTACCGGCCAAGTCTAGGCGCCCCAGTAGACGGGAATGGTCAGTCGCGGCGGACGCGAGGACGCACCTGGATGTAGGTGGTGGCGCTCTCCGAGGAGGTCTGCCAACCCGCATCGGCGTCCGGATCATCCGTGCTCGGCCGGTCCCCATCCTCGGCAGGCGCGTCGGCGAAGGCTGTCTCGTCGCGCGAGGACTCCTCGCCAGGCGACTCCTCAGGAGGGAAGTCATCCTGTGGGGACTCCTCCGCCCAGCGGTCATCCTCGTTGAACCCCTCGAAAGGGTCCGGACGGTCGGCGAACCTCTGGTCGGCATACCCCTCGTCCGGATAGTCCGGCGCGTCTTCCTCGCGGGAGAAGTCGTCGTAGCTCTGGCTCCCCGACCCGTTCTCGTCCCTTTCCGCGTGAGGGAGGCTGTCGTCGCTGTCGAACCGTCGCTCGGGGCCGAAGATGATGTCGCAGATCTCGCGGTACGTCTCGTCCGGGTCGGGCACCCAGTTGATCTTCTGTAGGGCTTGGTCCTGCCCGGCAGACTCCAGGACGAAGGTCCCGTAGCCGATGAAGCGACCCGTGATCGATCGGCCGTAGGTCATGTCGGTCACCTTGCCCAGCGGCATCATGGCGACCTTGTGGGTGATCAGGCCGTAGGTGAGGAGCAGCCGCTTGTCCGTAGCGACGAACCATTCGTTGCGCCACTCCAGCGCCTTCCACAGCAGTCGGATGATCAGCGCAAACCAGACCCACCACAGATAGAGCCCGAACTCCCCGAAGACCCGCTCGAGGCCGGTGCTGACCCAGGAGATGAAGACGAAACTGATCAACACCGTGATGACGGGCTCCGTGAGGGAGGCCCAGTGCTGTCGGGTGGCGACCTCGACCTGCTCTCCGCGCAGCACGTATCGCTTCAGAATCCGGCTGCTGACCTTGACGCCGGATTCGGAGATCTCCGCGGAGCCGAGCACGACTAGCCGATGAGCGCTTCGAAGAACCGCCCGATGTTGCGGAAGCCGTCGGCGATGATGTCCCAGAAGGCGCGCAGGATGTCCGCAGCGCGGTCCGGGCTGGTGATGATCGCGTAGATCAAGAACCCGAACAGCAACCAGAGCAAGATCTGTTTGATCCTGGGCGGCATGGCTGGACTCCTCGGGCGGTCGGTGTGTCTCAGGACCGGTATGTCACAGGACGTGCACCATCATGGCAGCACGGCTG
Organism: Actinomycetales bacterium; assembly: GCA_038258285.1. GTDB lineage: Bacteria > Actinomycetota > Actinomycetes > Actinomycetales > Dermatophilaceae > Ornithinicoccus. Next base: position 15,837 of record JBBSQA010000020.1, read on the forward strand.
CGCCACACCACTACAGCCACGCCGAAGCAGCCAAGCGATCCACCGCTTCTGCGACGTCTGCACCGGTGCCCGAGAAGCTCATCCTCATCTGCTGGTGCCCTCGAGCGGTGTCGAAGTCCACTCCCGGGGTAAGGGCCACTCCCGTGTCCGCGAGCACGTCCTGGCACCACCGGACAGAGTCGTCGGTGACGTGGCCGATGTCGCACCACAGGTAGAAGGCGCCGTCCGGTGGGGTCGCCGACCCCAGTCCGAGCTCGGGCAGACGGGCCAGCAGCAGTTCGCGGTTGTCGCCATACCGCCGGACGTGGCCGTCCAGCTCTGTGCGGGCCGCTTCGGAGAACGCAGCGACGGCGGCATGTTGGGAGATGGCGGGCGGACAGATCGTGAGGTTCTGCGCGAGGATCTCCATGGGCCGCCGGAGGTGCTCCGGGACCAGAGCCCACCCCAGACGCCATCCGGTCATCGAGAAATACTTGCTGACCGAGCCCACCACGACCGAGGCCCGCGAGGTCTGCCAGGCGCTCGCCGCCGGCGTGCCGTAGGTGATGCCGTGGTAGATCTCGTCGCTGATCAGCAGGCAGTCACGGGCCTCGCACCACTGCGCGATGGCGGTCAGCTCTGCGGCGTCGATGACCGTCCCGGTCGGGTTGGAGGGGCTGGCCACGATCAGGCCGCGGGGGGCCTCCGGGAGCGCCTCGAGCATCGACACGGTCGGCTGGTACTTCGTCTCCGGACCGCAGTCGAGCTCCAACACCGAGCAGCCCAGAGCGGACAGCGTGTTGCGGTATGCGGGATAGCCGGGTCGGGCCATCGCCACCGTGTCCCCGGCCTCGAAGGCCGCGAGGAAGAGGGTGGAGAAGATGCCCGAGGAGCCGGTCATCACCATCACATCCTCCGGCTCGACGTCCATGGAGTACCACTGCCGGTGGTGCTCGGCGATGGCTTCGCGCAGCTCGAGGATGCCGGTTGCGTCGGTGTATCCCAGCGTGTGCGAGTCCAGCGCGACCTTGGCGGCCTCCCGCACGGCTGCCGGAGCAGGGGTCGAGGGCTGGCCGACGCACATCAACAACAGATCGCCGTGGGTGCGCTGTCGCACCTGTGCCGCCTTGAGCACCTCCATCACGTGGAAGGGCTCGATCGCGCTCCGTTCGCTCATCCTCATCGGGACGCGTCAGACCACGCCGTAGAGCCGGTCACCCGCGTCGCCCAGGCCGGGCACGATGTACCCCTTGTCGTTCAGCCGTTCGTCGATCGCGCCGGTGACCAGCCGCAACGGCGGCTCGATGCCGGCCACCTTGGCGTGCAGGCTCTCGATGCCTTCGGGTGCCGCGAGCAGGGTGATCGCGGTGATGTCGTCGGCACCGCGGTCGACCAGGTAGTGGATCGAGGCTGCCAAGGTGCCGCCGGTGGCCAGCATGGGGTCCAGCACGTAGCACTGACGACCGGACAGGTCGTCGGGCAGACGGTTGGCGTAGGTGTGCGCCTCCAAGGTCTCCTCGTTGCGGGCCAAGCCGAGGAAACCCACCTCAGCGGTCGGGACCATGCGCATCATGCCGTCGAGCATGCCCAGCCCAGCGCGCAGGATCGGGACGACGAGGGGCTTGGGACTGGCCAGCCGGATCCCGGTGGCCGGAGCGACCGGCGTCTCGATCTCGAACGGCGTCACGCGGACCTCCCGGGTGGCCTCGTAGGCGAGCAACGTGACGAGCTCGTCGGTGAGGCGGCGGAAGGTCGGGGTGTCCGTCCGCTTATCCCTCAGGTAGGTCAGCTTGTGAGCGATCAGCGGATGGTCGGCAACGTGGACGCGCATAGGCGAAACCTACCGTGCAGGGTCGTGGCTCCAGGGTCAGGAGGAACCAGCCTGCTCGAGCGGACCGCGATGAGATCGCCGCTGGGCACGCACCCAGAGCGCCGGCGCGGACAACAGCTCGAGTGCGCCGGTCGCCCACCCAGCGGTGGCGACCCCCGATGGCGCAACGGCCAGGCCGAGTCCCACGATGACCAGGGCTGCTCCCAGGACCGCATAGTCGTTCATTCCGTAGAGGAACACGAAGGGGAAGTAGTGCGCCCCGACGATGGCGGCGGCAAAAGGAAAGAACCACTCCGGGCGGTCCAGCGCAGCCAGGGCAGCGAGGATGACACCGAGGGGCACCACCATGGCCAGCTGGGTGCCCAGCGCGTTCATCGGATGACCGCGGGGCAGCCCGGAGGGCCCTCCGAGGACTCGTAGCAGGAGGGAACTGAGCGGGAAGATCATCGCGCCGCCGAAAAACAGCACGGCCATCGCCGGCACCATACCGAGCCACTGCGCGGTGGCGGAGGCCGCTATCCAGGCCGCTCCGGACACGGCCGTTCCCGTCGCTCCTCCTCGGTAGAGCACACGCACATCCTGTTGAGCCTGCGAGATCTCCATGCGGGGACTCAACCACGACTCCCGCCTCACGTCACGCTGCGGGAGACTGGCGACATGACCGATCAGACTGCCGGCCCCGGTGCCGCGCACGACCTGTCCGGGTGGGGCGCCTCGGGGTACGAGGCCTGGATGCGCCTGGCCCTGACGCAAGCGGGCCTGGCAGCGGTGTCCGCGGATGTGCCGGTGGGCGCGGTGGTGGTCGACGCTGGCGGTGCCGTGGTCGGCCGCGGACACAACGTGCGGGAGGCGCTCGCCGACCCCACGGGTCACGCGGAGGTCGTGGCGCTGCGGGCAGCGGGGGCCGACCGGCATACCTGGAGGTTGGCGGGGTGCACGCTGGTGGTGACGCTCGAGCCGTGCGTCATGTGCACGGGGGCGGCGGTGCTGGCCCGAGTGGACCGGGTGGTCTTCGGTGCCTTCGATCCCAAGGCAGGGGCCTGCGGCTCCCTGTGGGACCTGGCCCGCGACCGCGACAGCCTGCACCGCCCGGAAGTGGTGGCGGGAGTGTTGGAGCAGGAGTGCCAGGCTCAACTGCTGGAGTTTGTCCGCGCGCGCAGGCTCGGGGAACCTCGTTCACGGTGGCGTGTCCGAGCGGCCTAAGGAGCACGCCTCGAAAGCGTGTGAGGGGGCAACTCCTCCGTGGGTTCAAATCCCACCGCCACCGCCAACGGAAGTGCCAATGGGCCTGCACCCTCCTCAGGGTTCGGGCCCATTGTCGTCTGTCGAGCGTTCCCCGGGAGGGGCGCCCTCGCCGAACGAGCGGTGTCTGGTTAGGGTTGCCCAACTCGGCTTGCTCTGGAGCCGACTTGCGACAGGATGGCCGACCTTCCATGATCGAGTTCAAATCTGTGAGCAAAAAATTCCCGGACGGCACGGTTGCCGTTGAGGATTTCAGTCTCGTGCTCCCCTCCCACAAGACCACCGTCTTCGTCGGCTCCTCGGGCTGCGGCAAGACCACCTTGCTACGGATGATCAACAGGATGGTCGAGCCGACCTCGGGTCAGATCCTGATCGACGATGAGGACGTGGCCAGTCGCGATCGGGTCAAGCTGCGTCGCAGCATCGGCTACGTCCTGCAGTCCGCCGGCCTCTTGCCGCACCGCACCGTGGCCCACAACGTCGCGACCGTGCCCATCCTCAACGGCGTCTCCAAAGCCAAGGCCCAGAAAGCAGCAGTCGAGCTGCTCACCAAGGTCGGTCTGGACGAGCACCTCGCCCAGCGCTACCCCGGGCAGCTCTCCGGCGGGCAGCAACAGCGCGTCGGGGTTGCGCGGGCCCTGGCCAGCGACCCGAACATCCTGTTGATGGACGAGCCGTTCGGTGCAGTCGACCCGATCGTGCGCGCCGACCTGCAGACCGAGCTCAACCGGCTCCAAAACGACCTGGGCAAGACCGTGGTGTTCGTGACTCACGACATCGACGAGGCGTTCAAGCTCGGCGACCAGGTGGTCATCCTGAAGAAGGGTGGCGAAGTGGCTCAGACCGGCACTCCGGCGGAGATCCTGGCCCACCCCGCCGACGACTTCGTGTCCTCGTTCATCGGCGCCGACCAGGGCAAGCGAGACCTCTTCCTGGAAGACCAGGACGGCACCGGGTCTCGTCTCGTGGTCGACTCCGACGGACGGCCCATCGGCATGCTGGGTGATGGGCCGCAGCACTGATGGACTGGACGCTGAACAACCTCGACCTGATCTGGGAACTGACGCTCTACCACGCGCAGCTGTCGATCATCCCGATCATTGCCAGTTTCTTCCTGGCTATCCCGCTGGGGTGGCTCGCCATCCGTAGCTCGACCTTGCGCACCGTCGTGATCACCAGCACCAGCCTGTTGTATACGATCCCTTCCCTGCCGCTGTTCGTGATCCTCCCTGCGGTGATCGGCACCCAAGTGGTCAGCGACATCAACCTGATCGTGGCGCTCAGCATCTACGGCGTGGCCATCATGGCCCGGTCGGCGGCGGACGCTTTCGCTTCAGTCGGCGACACAACCCTCGACGCCTCGACCGCGATGGGGTTCTCCTCGCTGTCGCGGTTCTTCCGCGTGCAGCTGCCGTTGGCCGGTCCGGTGCTTCTGGCCGGTATCCGAGTCGTCTCGGTCAGCACGATCGCCTTGGTCTCGGTCGGTGTGATCATCGGCTCACGGAACCTCGGCTACCTGTTCCAGAACGGTAAGCAGCGTGGCATCCTCGAAGAGGTCTCGGCGGGGATCATCATGAGCCTGCTGCTGGCCTTGCTCTTCGACCTGATCATCGTGGCCCTCGGTCGAGCCTTGATGCCGTGGTCTCAGAAGGTGAGCACATGAACCTCTTCTTCGAGGCGATCCAATGGCTGTTCGACCCGGCGCAGTGGACGCCCGGCAGCCGCAGCCCCCTTCCCATCCAGGACCGCCTCCTCGAACACCTGCAGTACACGTTGGTCTCGGTCCTGATCGCCGCGGCCATCGCGCTTCCGCTCGGCTTCTACATCGGCCATACCGGGCGCGGGCGTCAGTTCACGATTGCCTTCACGGGCTCCATGCGGGCCCTTCCTACGCTGGGGGTCCTGTTCTTCCTGCTCATGGTGTTCGGGGAGTTCATGTCCTACGACACCGCGCCGATCGTGGGGGCGACCATCGCGTTCGTCATTTTGGCGATTCCCTCGATGCTCGCTGGTGCCTACGCCGGAGTGGAGTCGGTCGAGCGCAGCACTATTGACGCCGCCCGCGCGGGGGGGATGACGGAGTGGCAGATCCTGACGCAGGTCGAGATCCCGCTCGCCTTGCCGCTGATCATCGGCGGTGTGCGCGCTGGAACTCTGCAGGTCATCGCCACGGTGACCATCGCGTCCTACGCCGGTCTCGGTGGCCTAGGTCGGATCATCACCTCGGGCATCGGCCTCTTTGACTACAATTTAATCCTGGGTGGGGCCTTGCTGGTCACCGTGTTGGCCCTGCTCGTGGATGCCCTTTTCGCCGCGGTCCAGCGTGCGACCGCGGCCAAGGGTGTCAGCACCACCACCAGCTCCAGCACCAAGCGTTCCGGCGTCCGCCGGGCGCTGCGACTACCCGCGCGTTGAAAACGCGTCATACGAAGGGACCTCGCCCAATGTTCACCACTCGACTGACCCGTAGGGGCGCCGTAGCGCTCGCTTCGGGAATCGTTCTCACCCTGACCGCCTGTGGATCGGATGACCCCACAGCGACTCCCGAGGCCGACGGCGGAGGCTCCGAAGGCAGCAGCACCATCATCGTCGGCTCGTTCGCCTTCCCCGAGAGCGAGATCCTCGGTGAGATCTACGCCCAGGCCCTCGAGGCCAACGGGATGGAGGTGGAGACCCAGTTCAACATCGGTCCCCGCCAGCAGACCATCCCGGCTCTGCAGGACGGGTCGATCAACGTGATCCCCGAGTACAACGGCAACCTGCTGGCGTACTACAACACCGAGTACACCGAGCGCACTACCGAGGAGGTCGACGGCGCCCTGACCGACGTCGTCGCCGCAGACGACCTGCAGGTGCTCGAGTCCGCGGAGGCCGAGGACAAGGACGCCTACGTCGTCACCAAGGCCGCGGCCGAGGAGAACGACCTCACCGAGATCGGGGACCTCTCCGCTCTCGAGCCCTTCACCCTCGGCGCGAGCCCGCAGTTCGCCGAGCTCGGATACGGCCTGCCGGGTCTGGACGAGACCTACGGTGTGAGCGACGTGAAGTTCCGCCCGATCGAGGACTTCGGTGGGCCGGACACGGTCAAGGCGCTCGTCGACGACTCGGTGCAGGTGGCCGACATCTTCACCACCTCGCCCGCGCTGGTCGCCGAAGACCTGGTCGTGCTGGAGGACCCCGAGAACCTGATCTCCTCGCAGAACATCCTGCCCCTGGTGGCGGAATCGGTGTATAGCGACGAGCTCGCCGACGTGCTCAACTCAGTGTCGGCAGAGTTGACCACCGAGGACCTCATCGCCCTGCGCGAGCGGGTCGAGGGCCAGGAGAAGGTCTCTGCCTCCACGGCGGCCGAGGACTGGCTGGCCGAGAAGGGCCTCAACTAGCCCGTCACTGCTCCTGCTCCGTTTTGGGTCACTGTTGAGGCCTGTACCAACCTCGACAGTGACCCAAACGCGTCCGGGGTGCCCTCGTGCCGCAACGTTCTGGCCGGTCGAAACTGTCGCATCCCAGCCATAGTCAAGCGGGCGGGCGCCGCACTACCATGAGCGCGTTCGGCCCATCGTGTGCCACCGAGACGAGGCGAGAAGCGTGAGCGAGCCCGATTCAGACAACCCCTATGCCCAGAGCGACGAGGGGCAGACCTACGAACCACCCCCACCGTCCGAGGCCTCAGACGCCCCTGCCTACGCGCAGCAGCAGTATGCGCCAGCCCAGACACCCCAGCCCTACTACGGTCAGCAGCAGGGACAGCAGGTCGCCCCGAAGAACCCTCCGTTGATGGCGCTGATCTCGTTTTTCGTGCCGGGTGTCGGGACCATGTTGAACGGAAACGTGGGGCTCGGCATCGTCATGCTGGTGGGCTACCTCGGGGCCTGGGCGTTCAGTGCGCTGCTGTGGTTGATCTTCCTCGGTTGGCTCGTCTGGCCGATCATGATCGGGATCGTGGTCTGGGCGATGGTCGACTCCTACAAGGGGGCCCAACGCTGGAACGCCATGCACGGCGTCATCAGCTGAGCCGCATCTGTCCGCTAGCCATTCCGGAACGGTCCCTCTAGCGTGGGCGCATGTCTAACGCCATCGAGGACTACGCCATGGTCGGAGATCGGCACACGGCAGCCCTGATCTCCTCTGCAGGTTCCGTGGACTGGCTGTGCTTCCCACGCTTCGACTCGCAGGCGTGTTTTGCCGCCCTGCTCGGTGGATCGGAGCACGGGCGGTGGTTGCTGAGCCCCCGCGAGGAGGCACGCACCACCCGCCGGTATATCGAGGGCACCGTGGTGCTGGAGACCACCCACGAGACCGACACGGGGACGGTCAAAGTCACGGACGTCATGCATCCGGACGACGGGCGTGCCGACTTGGTCCGGAGGGTCGAAGGAATCTCTGGAACGGTCACGATCGAGCACGAGTGGATCGTGCGGCTCGGATATGGCGCCATCGTGCCCTGGTTGCGCCACGAGCCCGACCCCAGCGACCACGGGGGAGACGAAACGCTCGTCGCGGTAGTAGGGCCGGACATGCTGATCCTGCGCGGGCCACGACTGCCGAAGCCAGAGGGAGGCCGGCACGTCGATGAGTTCGAGATCGCACAGGGCGAGGTCGTGCACTTCAGCATGGTCTGGTCCAAGTCGTACGAGGCGATGCCGGAGCCGATCGACGTGGAGGCGCGGCTCGAGGAGACGATCCGGGAGTCCCGCGAATGGATCGGACAGGGCTGTGGGTTGGGCCGATACGCCGATGCGGTCAACCAGTCGCTCCTCACTCTCCGGTCCATGACGCACGCCCAGACCGGTGGCATCGTGGCCGCGCCGACGACGTCGCTGCCCGAAGAGCTGGGCGGCAGTCGGAACTGGGACTACCGCTACACCTGGCTGCGTGACGCTGCGCAGACGGTGCAGGCCCTGCTGTCCTCAGGGCTGCGTGATCGCTCGGTGCTGTGGCGTGACTGGTTGCTGAGAGCTGTGGCCGGTGACCCCGATGACCTTCAGATCATGTACACCGTGGACGGCAGCCGCGAGATGCCGGAGCGGGAGCTGGATCACCTGCCCGGGTATGCCGACTCCCAGCCCGTCCGTGTAGGCAACGAGGCGGTGAACCAACGCCAGACCGACGTGCTGGGTGAGGTCATGATCGCCCTGGAGATGCTACGTGGTGAGGGGGTCGAGGAGACGGCGGACACCTGGCGGCTGCAGCGTTCGTTGATCGACGACCTAGCCGATGACTGGTACGAGCTGGATCACGGGTTGTGGGAGATGCGCGGTGACAAGCAGGCTTTCACACACTCACGGGTGATGGTCTGGGTGGCGATGGACCGCGGCCTCCAGGCCATCGACGACCATGGGTTCGAGGGGCCGACGCAGAAGTGGCGGGAGATCCGGGACCAGGTCCGCGACGAGGTGCTGAGCAAGGGCTTCAACTCCGAGATCAACTCCTTCACCCAGCATTACGAGACGACCGAGGTCGACGCCTCGTTGCTGGTGATGCCCATCACGGGGTTCATCGAGGCCGACGACCCGCGTTTCGTCGGCACCGTCGAGCGGATCGAAGCGGAGCTGATGCGCGATGGCCTGGTCTTGAGGTATCGAGCGACCTCAGACGCGGATGGCCTCGACGGCGACGAACATCCCTTCTTGATCTGCAACTTCTGGCTCGTCAGGGCCTACGCCAGCATGGGCCGTCTGGACGACGCGACAGAGCTCTTCGAGCGGCTGTTGGCCCTCCGCAACGACGTGGGCCTGATGGCCGAGGAGTACGACGTGAAACGGGGGCGACAGATGGGGAACTTCCCGCAGGCCTTCTCGCATCTGGGCCTGGTCCAAGCGGCCATCGCCCTGGACCACGCCTACGCCGCCCGGGAGGATTCAGCAGGCGACGGCGGGAGTGCGTCAGACTGAGGAGAGAGCAGCGGCAGCGGCCTCGATGTCGTCGAAGTCGCGTTCGAGGGCTTTTCGGGTGGCTCGAAGGCCGACGGGACCCAGCACTCGGGTCAGCAGGGCGGCGAGCCCACCGTCGGGGCTGGTGCCCGTGAAGGTCATCGTCAGCTGGGTGCCCTCGCCCTCGGTCAACTGCCAGACCGTGCGGTAGTGCACCGGCTGCTGGCCCGACTCGATGACGGTCCGGCGCAGCGGGTCGTTGGACCGGACCCACATCTCCTCCGTGGCGGACCGGCCGAAGAACGTCCGCGTCTCGCGCCACCGCGTGCCTACGGCATACGGGCCGCTGGTCATGATCTGGACGGACTTCACCCCACGGAGTCGACGGCTGAGGGTGCTGAGGTCGGTGAGCACCTCCCACACCTGCTCCACCGGGGCGTGCATCCGTCGGGTGACGACCAGGGTCTGCTCAGGCATGAGTCGAGTGTAGGTCGCACCAGGACTGCTGCGAGGTCAGCGCAGACGACGGGCCAGCGAGGTCGAGGGTATGCCGAACCTCGCTGGGTCGATGATCGCGGCGAGCGCTTCGATCCCGTCCACGAGCCGCGGTCCGGGGCGGGCGAACGAGGCGTTGGCATCGACCGCCCAGACCTGTAGCGGCCCGCGAGTTTCGTCCACCATGGTGGCGTCAGGCGCGGTGAAATCCGCAAGCGGACTGTTGATCAGCAACTCCTCGGCCAGCGCGGTCGAGGTCAAGAGGTCGAAGCCACACGGGGCCACCACCACGATGTCCGGGTCCGCCGCCCGCACGTCATCCCAGGTGACCGGCACCGACCTGGCCCCGGCGGTACCGAGCACGCTGAGTCCTCCGGCGCGGGTCACCATCTCGGGAACCCAGTGGCCGGGAGCGAAGGGCGGGTCGGTCCACTCCAGGACAGCCACTCGTGGCGCGTCCAGTGTTGGGTCCCCGGGCACCGCGGCGAGTCGGTCGTGCAGACCGCTGAGGAGGGCAGCCGCCTCGTCGCTCCGGCCACAGGCGTCCCCGATCTGCTGCACGCTGGCCAGCACCTCGTCCAGCGTGTGAGGGTCGGTGGTCACCACCTGCGCTGCGCAGCCGAGGTGCTCCAGTGCATCGCGGACTTCGGAGACGTCCACCGCGCAGACGGCACACAGGTCCTGAGTGACCACCAGGGTGGCGTCGAGGTCGGACAGGGCGTCGCGGTCGAGGTGATAGAGGTCCTCTCCCGCAGCCAACCGCGCCCGCACCAGGGCATCGATCTCGGCGGGAGTGGGGGCGCGACCTTCCACGGTCTCGGGCAGCGAGGAGGTCGAGACGATGGTGGCTTGCGCTCGGGCGATTGCCGGCTCGTCGCACTCGAACGTCACGCCAACGACGCTTTCACCGGCGCCGACGGCATACAGGACCTCGGTGGCCGACGGCAGCAACGAGACGATCCGCATCGAGCCACTCGCAGGTGTGCTGGGGCTACTCATCTTCGGAATCCGGCTCGGAGGTGGCTTCGGCCTCGTCGGTCGGCGGGTCGGCGAGCTCTTCGAACCCGTCGCCCAATACCAAGTCGATGGTGGCGGACTCGCGTTCGTCGGGGACGAGCGTTGAGCCGGGGACGGACTCCTGAAGGAGCTCCGCGGCTTCGAGTCCATCAGGGCCGTGGCGGATGGTGGCCGACTCCTCGATGCTGGCCTGCTCAGGGTCGTTGTCGATCGAGGCGACGTCGAAGCTGCGCTCCTCCAGCTCCCCGGCGATGCGTCCGGCCAGACCCGGCTCTCCCTTGGCGTTGTAGACGTTGACCGTGACCTCGGAGGGTTGGATCGCCGGGGCAGAGGTCGTGACCTGGCTCGAGTCCGTCGATCCCTCGTCCGGGCCGCCGACCCAACCTTGGTAGTAGGCAATGGCGTAGGCCAAGACGATGAGCAACAGGGCCGTGAGCCCCGTCAGCACCAGTGCCGTGGTCCGACGTCGGCGTCGCGCCGCCGTCGACATACCTCCGGTGCGCACGTATCCCATAGTCGGCCACGCTAGCGGCACGCTGCTTCAGTCGATGACCAGGACACGCCCATGAACGACCGGACGCCCGTGAAGGGCGGCGCGCAGCGCCCGGTGCAGACCATCCTCGAGGTAATAGTCGCCGTTCCACTGCACCACATGGCAGAAGATGTCGCCGTAGAATGTCGAGTCCTCGGACAGCAGTGCCCGCAGGTCCAGCTGAGCCCGAGTGGTGACCAATTCTTCGAGCCGCAGCATGCGCGGTGCCAGATGGGACCAGTCCTGGGGGTTGACCAGGTCGTGTGCGGGATAGGGACGGCCCTCGCGGACGCCCTTGAAGATCATGGTCCGATCCTAGAGGGCAGCGGAGGTGGAGGGGGGAAGTTACTAGAGTCGACAGGGTGAGCGATGTCGAGCAGACCCAGATCGAAGCCATCACCGCTGGATACGCCTTCGATGGCCCCAGCATCACCCTCGGGGCAGCCGTCGCAGACGGCTCGCCCGTGCCCGAGGCCGTCGTCGCGTTGCCGTTGTCCTCGATGAACCGTCACGGACTGGTAGCGGGTGCGACCGGCACCGGGAAGACGGTGACCCTGCAGCTCATGGCCGAGCAGCTCTCAGCTGCCGGGGTGCCGGTGTTCCTCGCCGACGTGAAGGGAGACCTCTCCGGGCTGGCTAAGCCGAGCCCCGGGCACGAGAAGATTGATGCCCGGATGGAGTCGCTGGGTCAGCCATGGCGGCCCACCGCATACCCCGTGGAGTTCCTGCGCCTGGGCAGCGAAGGCACCGGGGTGCCGGTCCGCGCGACGATCAGCGCCTTCGGGCCGGTCTTGCTGTCTAAGGTCCTCGGGCTCAACGACACGCAGGAGTCGAGTCTCGGCCTGGTCTTCCACTACGCCGACAAGAACGGCCTGGCCCTGTTGGATCTCAAGGACCTGCAGGCGGTGGTGCAGCATCTGCTGTCCGACGAGGGTAAGGCGGACCTGAAGGGGCTCGGCGGGTTAGCGAGCTCCACGGCGGGGGTCATCCTGCGCGAGCTCATCGCGTTGAGCGACCAAGGAGCCGAGGACTTCTTCGGCGAACCCGAGTTCGACGCGGCGGACCTGCTCCGCACGGACGACGCTGGTCTCGGGGTCATCACCGTCCTGGAGCTACCGACGGTGCGCGACCAGCCGGTGGTCTTCTCCACCTTCTTGATGTGGCTGCTGGCCGAGCTGTTCCAGGACTTGCCTGAGGTCGGCGACCCGGACAAACCCAAACTGGTGTTCTTCTTCGACGAAGCCCACCTGCTCTTCGACGACGCCTCGAAGGCCTTCCTGGACGCGGCGGAGCAGGCGGTGCGCTTGATCCGATCCAAAGGCGTCGGCGTCTTCTTCGTCACGCAGGCCCCGACCGACGTGCCGGACGGTGTGCTCGCCCAACTCGGTAACCGGGTGCAGCATGCCCTGCGCGCGTTCACCCCCAACGACGCCAAAGCACTGAAGGCCACGGTCTCGACCTTCCCGACCAGCGAGTACGACCTGGGACAGACGTTGACCAACCTGGGCACCGGCGAGGCGATCGTGACGGTGCTCTCCGAGCGTGGGGCGCCCACGCCGGTGGCGTGGACCATGCTCCGAGCGCCACAGTCAACGATGGGGCCGAGCGAGGAGAGCGTGATGGAGGCGGCGGTGGCCAGCTCGCCCCTGGCCGCACGGTATGCCGAGGTGCTGGACCGTGAGTCGGCCTACGAGAAGCTGTCGGGCCGGCTGGAGCCGGACCCCGAGACGAAGAGCGCGGTGGACCACGCCGGAGACGGGGCCACGGACCTCGACGCCGAGTTGGAGCGTGCGGCCCACGACGGCGAATGGCCCGAAGGCGAGGCGGAGCCCCGACCCAGCCGGTCGCGCGCACCGTCCACGGATCAGGAGTCGATGGTCGAGAAGGTGGTCGGCTCCTCGGCGTTCCGCTCCATGATGCGCTCCGCTGGGACCGTGATCGGGCGGGAGATCAGCCGAAGTGTCTTCGGGACCGCACGACGGCGTTCCCGCTGACCATGGCCCCCGAACGACTGCGCTGAGTCCGGGGGCGCCGTGGCGGAGGATAGGGGATTTGAACCCCTGAGGGGTTTCATCCCCAACACGATTTCCAATCGTGCGCACTAGGCCACTATGCGAATCCTCCGTCGGGCAGGTTACCCGAGGCGGCCCACCCAGCACGAATCGAGCGCCCAACCCATCTGTCCGCGTGGTGTGGTCCGCGCGTCGTTTCGACGAGAGCGTGCGCTGGCTTAGAGTAGGGATCGGCCCCCCGTGTGGTGGTACCTCACCGAACTCCCCCAGGGCAGGAATGCAGCAAGGGCAGGTGGGCTCTTCCAGGTGCGCGGGGGGTCCTTCGCTGCCCTGAGGTCCCTATGAAGCCCTGGTCAGGGCCCGGCGAAAAATCTCTTTCTCGAAGATCCAATCCGTTGTGACGTCGGTCACGAATCCCCCTCGGCAGCAACGCCTCAGACGATTTCAAAGATAGCGATCGTCCCTTCCGTGGACTGTTGCCGGATATGCATTTGTCTTAAAAAGTATGGCGCTGGCAAAAAGAGATCACGTTTGAGCAAATTCGCTAGGTCAGGGGCAGTTTTAAAGGCACAGTCCTATATTGCGCTGGCAGGCTTCTGTCATTTTGGTGCCGACCAGCGAGACACAAACCCATTGCATCACCACGGGTCTCCCGAGAGGAACAGAATGTCTTCAACAGCGCGGACAAGCAATGTCCGTAGTCGTCCTGCTAAGGCGATGCTTGCCACAGGGTCAGCCCTGATGGCAGTAGCCCTAGCAGGCGGCCTGCCCAACTTTGCCAACGCCTCGAGTCACCGGGAAGCTCCGCTCATCGCGAACGACCCCGTGAACGACAACACGGACACCTACGCGTTCGTCAGCCCTGACGACGCCGGGACCGTCACCCTGGTGGCCAACTGGTCGCCGTTCCAGGAGCCCAACGGGGGACCGAACTTCTACCCCTGGGAGGACGGCACGTGGTACGACATCAACATCGACAGCAATGGCGATGCCACTCCGGATGTCACCTACCGCTGGACCTTCTCCACCGATGACCAGCGCGGAACGGACACGTTCCTTTACAACAACGGTCCGGTGGAGTCGCTCGACGACGAGAACCTGCTTTTCCGGCAGAGCTTCACGTTGACCAAAATCGAGGGTGACAACGAAACGGAAATTGCTTCCGGTCCCGTTGCTCCCTCGAATGTGGGCCCGGTATCCATGCCGGACTACGGCTCGTTGCGTGAGGCAGCTATCACCGACGTCGACGGTGGCGGAAAGACGTTTGCCGGTCAGGCCGACGACTCGTTCTTCCTCGACCTTCGCGTTTTCGACCTCCTCTACGGCGCTGACTTGTCGTTGACGGGTCAGGACACGTTGGCCGGATACAACGTGAACTCGGTGGCACTGCAGGTGCCGATCGACGAGGTCGCGCTGAATGGCGACTCCGGGACCAACCCGGTGGTCGGCGTGTGGAGCACCACGTCCAAGCAGAGCGTGACGCTCTCAGCGGGCGCGGCAGAGCCCTCGGGTGACCACGTGCAGGTGTCCCGACTGGGTATGCCGCTGGTCAACGAGGTCGTCGTGCCGGCTGGTCTGAAGGACGCCTTCAACGGCATCACCCCGGACCAGGATGCTGCGGCTGCCGACGGCGCCGTGCTGGACCGCGTGCTGGACCCCGAGTTGGCCAACCTGATCGAGGCCATCTATGGCGTGCCGGCACCGGAGACCCCGCGTGAGGACATTCAGCAGATCTTCCTCACCGGCATCGCCGAGGACACCGGCCCGATCAAGGCCGACCTGAACTCGCAGATCCTCAACGGTGACGTCGAGGCCGACGCGTTCGTGCCTTCGGAAATGCTTCGGTTGAACCTGACCGTGCCGCCGGCTGCCGAGCCGAGCCGTCTCGGCGTGCTGGGTGGTGACCTCGCGGGCTTCCCGAACGGTCGTCGTCTGGCTGACGACGTGGTCGACATCGAGATCCAGGCGTTGATGGGTGCAGCCCAGTCGGGCGAGCTCGTCGAGGCTCTGGCCACCGGTGACGGCGTCGACGCCAACAACGTCGCCTTCGGCGACACGTTCCCCTACCTCGCGCTGCCGAGTAACTCCTCGGTCAACGCTGGTGAGGACGTCATGCCCGGTGGCGGGGTCGCTACCGGTGCTGGTGGCACCTTCCAGGACAGCGGCATCCCGACGTGGGCTCTGATGAGCGGCGCCGGTTCGTTGATCCTGATCGGTGTCGGTGCAGGCTCCTTGCTGCGCACCCGCCGTCAGCGTCCGGTGTCGGTCGGCTCCGGCACGCTGGCCTGATCGAAGCAACAGCCAACCTGCAGCACCTTCACAGGTTGTAGCGGGTGAGGGGGACGGGCCGAGTGTGTGTCCGTCCCCCTCATCACGCCTCCACCACAGACCCATGATGAACTGAAGCGTCAGAAGCGAGAGGAGTCGGCCATGTCCGACCACGAGGATCCCACCCCGGGGCAGGCCAACGCGGCACACCACCGTGCGCCCGCAAGGACCGTGTCCCTCTCGCTGCCGGTGGTTCTGATTTTGGTGGGGGTGTCGTCGTTGGCGCTCGTCCTGGCGACCCTCGTGGGGTTCCAGATGCGCGGAGACGCTCGCGGCGAGGTGGGGCCGAGCCTCGCGGACTCTGCGGTCACCGCGCCGCAGTCGGGGTCGCAATCGTCGCCCGACGACGCAGCCGCGACCAACACCCCGCAGTCGGTGGAGGAAGCGCTGGAACGGGTCGAGAAGGCGTCCACCTCCAAAAAAGAGGCCGGGGAGTCCCGCGGCGCCTCCATCGAGGGACCCGCCAGCCGCGGCATGTTGCACGTCGAGCCCACCAACGTCGTCATCCCACGGATCGGTGTCATCTCGGACTTGGTCGACCTGGGTCTGAATCCGGACAACTCCCTCGAGGTGCCTGAGGACTACTCCAAGGCAGGCTGGTTCACCGGCGGTTCCTACCCCGGCGACCTCGGCGGTTCCCCCGCCCTGATCGTGGGCCACGTCGACAACCAGGAGGGTCCGGCCGTGTTCTACGCGCTGGACCAACTGAAGATCGGCGACGAGATCCTGGTCGGTCGCGCCGACGGGAGCACGGCCGTCTTCGTGATCTACGACGGCCAACAGTTCCCGAAAGACACGCTTCCCACGGACGAGATCTACGGAGACCGCAAGGGGTCGGAGCTGGTGCTGATCACCTGCACCGGTGAGTTCAACCCGCAGACCGGCCACTACCTCGACAACTACGTCGTCCGTGCCAAGCTCGACCCCGAGCGCAGCGGGCTGTCCGCGTGATGCATCCCTCTACAGCTCGCGCCAGCATCTCTCTCGGAGCCGTCTTGCTGGCCGGGACGCTGATCGTCGGTCCGCAGATTGCGGCCGGACCCTCTGCCCCCGATCCCGTGGCCTCCACTGCCAGTGCAGCAGCGGTGGACCCCTTGTCCGCGTCGATCGCCGATCTGCAGCAGGAGCTGGAGGAGCGCCCGGACGATCCCGAGGGATGGGCCAGTCTCGGAGGCGCCTACGTCGAGCAGGCGCGGGTCACCGCCGACCCCTCGTACTACCCGAAGGCCGAGGGCGCCTTGGAGAAGTCGTTGGAGCTGGATGGGGAGGACAACGTCGCCGCTCTGAGCGGGTTCGGAGCGTTGGCCAACGCCCGACACGACTTCGAGGCGGCAGCCGACTACGCGCGACAGGCCCAGGAGGTCAACCCGGAGAACCCCACGTCATGGGGGGTACTCGCGGACGCGCTGATCCAGCTCGGTGACTACGACGGAGCCACCGCGGCGGCCCAGCAGATGCTGGATCTGCGCCCGGGCCTCGCCTCCTACAGCCGCGCGTCCTACGACTTGGAACTGCACGGGGAGAAGGACCGGGCGGTGGAGACGATGGAGCTGGCGCTCCAGGGTGCCTATGCTCCCGCCGACGTCGCCTTCTGCACGTACTACCTGGGACAACTGGCGTTCAACGACGGGGATCTGGAAGAGGCCACCAAGCAGTTCGAGCGCGGTCTGGCGGCAGTGCCCGACGACCCGACGCTGCTGGCCGGCAGAGCCCGGGTGTACGGCGCTCAGGGCGAGGAGGACCTGGCCACCAAGACCTTCGACCGCGTGGTCGCTGCGCGACCCCTGCCGGACTACCTGGTGGAGTACGGGTTCTATCTCGACTCGCTGGGTCGGACCTCCGAGGCGGATCAGCAGTTCGCCACGGTCGAGGCGGTCCAGACCCTCTTCGAAGCCAACGGGGTGCAGGACGACCTGACCTCGGCCCACGTGGCGGCCGACCGCGGGGACCCCCAGGAGGCGGTGAAGCACGCCGAAGCCGAGTGGGAGCTCCGGCAAAACATCGACGCCGCCGACGCGATGGCATGGGCGTTGCACCGTGCGGACCGCGACGAGGAGGCGTTGGAGTATGCCGTGAAAGCCACCGCGCTCGGCGGTGACAACGCGCTCTTCACCTACCACCGCGGCATCATCGAGCAGAGCCTGGGCCAAGATGACGATGCGCGGACCAGCCTCGACGCTGCGCTGCAGATCAACCCCTACTTCTCCCCGATCCACGCGCCCCTGGCTCGACAGGCTCTCCTCGAGCTCGGCGGCACTCCGTGAGGACGACAGCTCGGGCCTTCGCGTTAGCGATCGTCATCGGCCTCTTCGTGGTGTTTTCCGGCGGGACAGCAGCCTTGGCCGGTCCGGTGCAGACGGGCGACGTTCGTGTGCCGGCGCACCCCCTGGGCAACTTCACGGTGAGCCACTACAACGGGCTCACCCTGACGCCGGACGGAGTGCAGGTGCTGACGGTCATCGACAGCGCCGAGATCCCCACCCAGCAGGACCGGGCGACGATCGACACCGACGGTGACGACGAGCTGTCCGCCGCTGAGCTAGCCGCCCGATCCGCCGACCAGTGTCCGCAGGTGCAGCAGAATCTGGTGGCTGACGTCGACGGCGACCCACTCGTCTGGGACATCACCGACGCGCGCATGGAGGCTGTGCCCGGATCGGCAGGACTGCCTACCCTGCGGATGACGTGTGAGTTCTTCGCGCCCGCCGATCTATCCGCGCCGGCCACGCTGGGGTTTGCCGATGACTACCGGACCGACCGCATCGGATGGCGCGAGATCACGGCGGTCGGCGATGGAGTGGCACTGCTGGATCCGTCTGTGCCCGCCGAGAGCGTCAGTGACGAGTTGCGTTCCTATCCACAGGACCTGCTGTCCAGCCCGTTGGACGTCCGATCGGTGACCCTGAGCGCCGAGCCGGGAGCCGGCAACGCAGGCGAGGCCACAACCGAGGTGGGAGTGCCAGGATTCACCGGCACAGACCCCTTGAGCAGGCTCGTCAGTGCGGGAGACCGGCAGATGGATGCGTTCATCGGAGACCGCGAGCTGACCCCGATCCTCGGCACCGTCGCCCTCCTCCTGGCCGTGCTGCTCGGGGCCGGGCACGCCGTCCTCCCCGGCCACGGGAAGACCGTTATGGCGGCCTACCTCGCCGGACGACGTGGTCGGCCGCGGGATGCGCTCATCGTGGGTGCGACCGTGACCGGCACCCATACGGTCGGAGTCCTGATCCTGGGCCTGGCCCTCACGGTGTCCAGTGCCTTCGCAGGGGAGCAGGCCCTACGCATCCTGGGCATCATCAGCGGGATTCTGATCGCGGCGATCGGAGTCAGCCTGATCCGTGACGCACGGGCCGCACGCAGGGCCCAGTCGAACCCTCAGGCGGTGCTGGCCCACGCGCACGCCAGTGGTCACGGCCACGATCTCGTCCAGGACGAAAGTCTTTCGCACGGCCACGACGCCCCACCCGCGGATGTTCACGGGGCTGCGCACGGGCATACCCACGGCCACGGGCACTCGCATGGGCACGGCCACTCGCATGGGCATGGGCACTCCCACGGTCACGACCACGGCTCGGGCCGAGGCAGCCTCATCGGTATGGGGGTGGCCGGTGGTCTGGTGCCCAGCCCTTCGGCTCTAGTGGTGCTCCTGGGGTCGATCGCCCTCGGCCGCACGGTTTTTGGTGTGTTCCTCGTCTTCGCCTACGGAATCGGCATGGCGGCCACGCTGACCGCGGTCGGTCTGTTGTTGGTCAAGCTGCGGATGCGCCTCGACGACGTCGAGTCCACGCAAAGCAACCAGTGGGTCAGCCGAGTGACCGCCGCTCTCCCCATCGTGACCGCAGTGCTGGTGCTCGTCGTCGGTATCGGTCTGGTGGCCCGCGGTCTCTTCTTCAGCCTGTAGCGACCTAGGTCATTCGGCATAGAGAAGGCACCTTGTCCAGCCTCCTCACCGGTGTCCCGCTACTACCGTCGAGGGCCGTGGCGCTCGACGTGAGTGGACGCTCAGCCATGATGACCGGCGCCGGTTCAGGAGGCGGGCGAAGTATTGCGCTCCTGCTCGCCGCCAACGGCGCCGCCGTCTGCGGCGCTCGGCCCCCGGCGGATGCGCCGCTGGGTAGCGGCTCGGCCCGCCGGCTGACCCTTTAGGGCGCCGCCAGTAGCTTGGGTAGGAGCGACTCGAGTACGCGGGCCACCCCGTCGTCCTCACATCGCGGTGCGGCGTAGTCGGCGACCGCACACACGCTGTCGTGGGCCCCCTCCATCGCGTAGGACGTGCCCGCCCAGCGCAGCATGGGTATGTCGTTGGGCATGTCGCCGAACGCCACCACATCCTGCGGCGGTATGCCGAGACGCTCGCAGAGGGTGAGGAGTGCGCTGGCCTTGGTGACCCCGGGAGCGCTGATCTCGACCAGCCCGGCGATGGACCAGGTGGGGGTGGCTTGGTCGCCGACCGCAGCCACCACGCGGTCTCGGAACTCCTCGTCGTCCATGTGGGTGTGCCGGACCAGGAGCTTGAGGGCCGGCGTGTCCCAGAGATCCTGCAGGGGGCCCCGCCGTGAGCCTTCCGGGACACGATGGGAGTCCACGTAGGCCGAGTCCCGCCGGATGCCGTCGAGGCACTCGATCGCAAAGGTGACCCCGGGCACCGCTTCGGTCACCGCGGCCACGAGCTCGAGACCTGAGGCCGGCTCGATCCCGGCGTGCTCGATCACCTTGCCCTGGTTGACGTCATAGGACACGGCCCCGTTGGAGACGATGGCCAGCCCATGTCGCCCGACGTGGGGCCAGAACCCGTTCATCCATCGCAGCGGGCGACCCGTGACGAAGACGACGGGCACATCGGCACGGTCCAAGCGTCGCAGGACCTTGGAGCAGTACGAAGTAAGCGTGGTGTCGCCCTTCGGCACCAGCGTGCCGTCGAGGTCGGTCGCGATCAACACGCCCCGAACACTATCCGCGCGCCTCGCGGGCATAGGAAGCGGCCCGGGGGCATCATCATGCTGCTCTGCGAACCCTCTTGCTAAGGCGTGAGCATCACCTTGATGGCGCGGCGCTCATCCATGGCCGCGTAGGCCTCGGCCACCTCGGTCAGCGGGAGTGTCAGGTCGAAGACCTTGCCGGGAGTGATCTCCCCGGCCAACACGTCGTCCCGCAGCTGCTCGAGGTAGGCACGGACCGGGGCCATCCCCCCGGCGATGTTGAGGTTGCGCCGGAACATCGTGCCGATCGGGATCTCGACGTCGTGGGGCACTCCGACGAAACCGACCGTCGCTCCTGGACGCAGGACGGCAAAGGCCGTCTCCATCGACTCCTTCGTGCCTACGCACTCCAGGACGGCGTCAGCGCCGACCCCACCGGTCATCTCCATGATCGCTGCCACACCCTCCTCGCCGCGCTCGGCGACGATGTCGGTGGCGCCGAACTCACGGGCGACCGCTTGGCGCGGCGCGTGTCGGGACATCGCAATGATCCTTCCGGCGCCCATCCGCGAGGCGGCGAGGACGCCGCACAGGCCGACCGCCCCATCGCCCACGACGACGACGGTCTGACCCGGTTGCACACGCGCGGAAGCGGCGGCGTGCCAACCCGTGCCCATCACGTCGCTCAGAGCCAGCAGAGAGGGCAACTGGGCGGCGTCCGGCTGCTCGGGAGTGGACACCAGTGTGCCGTCAGCCATCGGGACCCGCACGAACTCACCCTGCCCACCATCGACCATGTGCCCCTCCTGGTCGGGGGATCCCCAGCCTCCGAGGTGGTCGCAGGCGGTGTTCATGCCTACCTGGCAGTGCGGGCACGTGTTATCGCCGTAGGTGAAGGGAGCGATCACGAAGTCGCCCACCTTCACGGTGGAGACATCCGCGCCGAGCTCCTCGACGATGCCGACGAACTCGTGACCGATCCGGCGAGGCTCCTTGATCTCGTTGATCCCCCGGTACGGCCACAGGTCCGATCCGCAGACGCAGCTGGCGGTGACCCGGACCACCGCGTCGGTCGCCACGACGATCTTCGGGTCCGGAACCTGCTCCAGGGTGATCTGACGGGTGGCCTGCAGCACGGTGGCTCTCATAGCGCTGAGTGTGCCATTGAGGAGTGACAAGATAAGCACCCGGTCGGGGCCAACAGGAAGGCAGTGCGATGACGTTGCATGTGGGTTCGGAGGTAGGCCGACTGCGGCAGGTGATCGTGCACCGTCCCGGTCTGGAGATGCATCGGCTCACCCCGGAGAACAAGGAGCGATATCTCTACGACGAGATCCTGTGGGTGGAGCGCGCCCAGGCTGAGCACGACGGCTTCGTCTCGGTCATGCGTGAGCGTGACATCACGGTGCACTACTTCGACGAGCTGCTGACCCAGACGCTCGCGGTCCCGGCCGCTCGGGATCTGGTGCTCGCCCAGTCCCTCGACGAGCGTCACGTGGGCCCGTTGGCGGCCGATGAGCTGATGGCCATGTTCGAGCAGATGAGCGACGGGGAGCTGTCCCGCTATCTGATCGGCGGCATCACCAAGGCCGAGGTGTTGGAGCGGATGGACAGTCCGCGGTCCGTTGTCATCGGCGCGCTGGCAGATCACGACGCGGTCCTCGCGCCCCTGCCCAACCATCTCTTCACGCGCGACACCTCCGCGTGGGTCTACGACGGGGTGGCCGTGAACTCGATGCACAAGAAGGCGCGGCGGCGCGAGACGGTGCACTACGAGGCGATCTACCGGTTCCACCCGATGTTCGCCGAGGCTGACCCGAGCTGGTGGTGTCACGGGCTCGAGGCCGGCCCGGCCACGGCCGAAGGTGGCGACATCCTCGTGCCCGGAAACGGCACCGTCCTGATCGGTCTGAGTGAGCGCACCACGCCACAAG
>JBBSQA010000021.1:0-37396 GCA_038258285.1 Actinomycetales bacterium
ATCTCTTTCTGCTGTGCGAATGCGTCACAACCCACACGGTGTGGGAGGTGGGTCGAGATTGAACCCCCCACTCGCCGGGACATGCCCGGTTAGTGCCGACGTGCCGTGCCCGAAGGCCAAGCGTGTGCTTCACTGCGAGGAACTGCAACTACAACCACGTAAACCGTAGCAGGGATTGCGCGCAGAGCCACGTTCCGGCGTCTGGAATGATGGAGTGCGGCATGCAATCCGATTGCAGTGCCCTGGAGGGTTCGCATAGTGGCCGAGTGCAGGCGCCTTGAAAGCGCCCGACGGAAACGTCCGTGGGTTCGAATCCCACACCCTCCGCCCGAGCGCACAAGGGGTGTGCAATGTCACTAAATGGCGGCGCCTGAGCACGGGGGCTAGGCTCGGCGCGACACGTTCGCCCGACGAAAGGAGCCAACATGCGCAGACTTATTTTGCTCGCAGGAGTGGCGATTGGCTACATCCTCGGCGCCAAAGCAGGCCGAGAGCGCTACGAACAGCTCGCCGAACACGCCAGCAAGGTGTGGAGCGACCCTCGCGTCCAGACCAAGGTCGATGAGGTGAAGGAGCAGGCCCCACAGGTTGCGGCCATGATGGGTGACAAGGCCAAGTCCGCCGCTTCGCAGGCCAAGGCCAAGGCCGGCGGTCACGAGACCAGCAGCCAGGACGGCACGTACGAGAACGAAACCGGCGCCGTCGGTGAAGGCGGTGGGCTCGAGGTCGACGACTCCGGCTTCGGCCCCGGAGGCGACAAGCTCCCCTGACGCCTTCCTAGCGTGGTCAGCTCACCCTGACCCGCCAGCCATCAGCCCTCTCCCGATCACCTCGGGTGAGGGCTGATGCCGTTCGTCTCAGATCCAGAGCTCCGGTTCGTCGTACAGCGCTTCCCTCGGGTCCTGCTGGGGTCCCGGCTGGCGGATACGAGCAGGTATGCCGGTCGCGATGGCACCGGAGGGCACGTCCTTGACGACCACGGCATTGGCCCCGATCTGGGCACCAGCCCCGATCACGACCGGCCCTAAGACCCGGGCTCCCGCACCGAGGACCGCGCCGTCGTGCACGGTGGGGTGGCGTTTCACGGCTTCCATCGATCGGCCACCCAAAGTGACACCGTGATAAAGCATGACGTCATCACCGACCTCGGCCGTCTCGCCGATCACGACGCCCATCCCGTGGTCGATGAAGAAGCGCGCGCCGATGACGGCACCCGGGTGAATCTCGACCCCCGTCAACGATCTGCTGGCTTGCGAGAGCAGACGCGCCGGCAACTGTGCACGGCCACCGCGCACCCACAATGCGTGGCTGACCCGATGGACCCACAGTGCGTGCAGCCCCGGGGACGCCAGAGCCATCTCCACGCGACTCGTGGTGGCGGGGTCACGGACCAGCGCAGCATCCAGATCTTCGCGCACCATGCCCCAGGCCCGCTTGAGCGGGTGCGGCATCAGTCAGTCATGCCCTCGAAAAGCACCGTGGACAGGTAACGCTCGCCGTAGTCACACACGATGACCACGATCGTCTTGCCCGCGTTCTCGGGCCGCTTGGCGAGCTCGAGGGCGCCCCAGACGTTCGCGCCCGTGGAGATGCCCGACAGGATGCCCTCCTGGGTGACCAGCTCCTTGGCCACGCGGAGGGCGTCGTCCAGAGTCACGTCGATGACCTCGTCGTAGAGGTCGGTGTCCAGGATCTCGGGGATGAAGTTGGCGCCGAGGCCCTGGATCTTGTGGGGTCCGGGCTTGCCGCCGTTGAGGATGGGGCTGTCGGCGGGCTCGATCACGACAAGACCGACGTCGGGGTTCTGTTCGCGCAGGTATCCGCCAGCGCCGGTGATGGTGCCTCCGGTGCCCACGCCAGCCACGAAGATGTCGACCTGACCGTCGGTGTCCTCCCAGATCTCGGGCCCCGTGGTGGCCCGGTGGATGGCGACGTTGGCCGGGTTCGCGAACTGTCGTGCCCGCACGGCGCCACGCTCGCTGGCGATCTCATCGGCCTTGGCCACGGCCCCCTTCATGCCGTCAGGGCCGGGGGTCAACACCAGCTCCGCGCCGTAAGCCCGAAGCAGCGCGCGCCGCTCCAAGCTCATGGTCTCGGGCATCGCCAAGACGACCTTGAAACCCCGGGCAGCGCCAGCCATCGCCAGGGCGATCCCGGTGTTGCCCGAGGTGCCCTCGACGATGGTTCCCCCGGGCTTCAGTTCCCCAGCCTCCACCGCCGCGTCGATGATCGCGTTCCCGATACGGTCCTTGACCGAAGCCGCTGGGTTCTGCGACTCGAGCTTGACCACGACGGTGGCGTCGATGCCCTCGGTGAGGCGGTTGAGTCGGACCAGCGGGGTGCCGCCGATCACCTTGGTGATGTCGTCATGGACGCGCACGGACTTCTCACTTTCCTTGTCGTATCGCCCGGTCCTTCCTCGGGAGGGACTGAGCGTTGTCTTCAACAGGTGATACATCGGCATACCTGGCGTTATTCCAGTTCGGGCCGGCGCGTGCCGCTATATCCCCGACGCCCAACGATCCGTAGCATTCCGCTATGCCCGCCATGCAGATCGTCGCCATCGTCCTCGGGATGAGCGTCACGGGAGTCGCCGTCGCCTTGTTCGCGATGTCGATCTCCCGGTTCGTCGCCTACTTCCGGCTAGGAGAGCCTGAGGCGACCGTCCGCACCGACCAACCGGTGCAGCGCGTCCAGACCCTGGTGCGTGAGGTGCTCGGGCACACCCGGATGGCCCGCAAGAAGTGGGTGGCCGTGGCCCACTGGGTCGTCATGGTCTCGTTCGGACTGTTGTTCCTCACGTTGGTCAACGCCTACGGTCAGCTCATCAGCCCCTCCTTCGACCTCTGGGGCTTCGCCCACTTCACCCCCCTGGCCTGGGGATTCGAGATCTTCGGGTGGGGAGCCATCGTCGGGATCGTGACGTTGATCGTGATTCGCCAACGCGAGCACCCACGGCAGGCCGAGCGAGGCAGCCGCTTCTGGGGCTCCACCTTCTGGCAGGCCTACTTCGTCGAGGCGGTCATCCTCGGGGTCGGCGTCTGTATCGTCTTCCTCCGGGCCTTGGAGTACGCGTTGGGTCAAGCCGAGGGTGAGGCGTGGGCGACCGCGCTGAACTTCCCCCTGACGGCCTGGATCGGCTCGATGTTCTCCGGTATGTCCATCGGCGCCATCGAGTCCGCCATCGTGGCCATTGCCTTGCTCAAGATCCTGATCTCGATGGCCTGGATGATCACCATCGCGCTCACCATGACGATGGGCGTGGCCTGGCACCGGTTCCTGGCCTTCTTCAACATCTACCTCAAGCGCAACGCCTCCGGCCGGACCGCCTTGGGGCCCCTAGAGCCGATCGCCGTGGCCGGTAAGCCGGTGGACTTCGAGGCGATCGAGGACCTCGATGAGGACGCCGCACTGGGGGTCGGCAAGGTCGAGGACTTCACCTGGAAGGGGCTGCTCGACTTCTCGACCTGCACCGAGTGCGGGCGTTGTCAGGAGCAGTGCCCGGCGTGGCACACCGACAAGCCGCTGTCGCCCAAGATGCTCATCATCGGCTTGCGGAACCACCACCACGAGAAGGCGCCCTGGCTGTTAGCGACCGAGGAGCAGCGGGCGGCCGCGACGAAAGGAATCACGACCGACATACCCGCCTCGGCGGTCGCTGCGGCCCAGCGCCCCCTGGTCGGTGCCACCGAAGGCGACAAGACGATTCCCGACGGTGGAGCCGTGATCGACACCGACATCCTGTGGTCGTGCACCACCTGCGGCGCCTGCGTTGAGCAGTGCCCGGTGGACATCGAGCACGTGGACACCATCGTGGATATGCGGCGCTACCAGACCCTGATCGAGTCGGCCTTCCCCAAGGAGCTCGGCGGACTGTTCAAGAACCTCGAGAACAAGTCCAACCCCTGGGGTATGTCGGCGCGCGCGCGGTTGGACTGGGCCAAGAACCTCGACTTCGAGGTGCCCCTGGCCGGCGGGGACGTCGAGGACCTGGCCGAGGTGGACTACCTGTTCTGGGTGGGCTGTGCGGGCGCCTTCGAAGACCGCGCCAAGGCGACGACCCAGGCCGTCGCGACCCTGCTGCACATGGCCGACGTAAAATTCGCAGTGCTCGGGGACGGCGAGACCTGCACCGGTGACCCGGCCCGCCGCGCGGGCAACGAGTTCCTGTTCCAGATGTTGGCCCAGCAGAACGTCGAGGTCCTCAAAGAGGTCAATGCGACCAAGATCGTGGTGACCTGCGCGCACTGCTTCAACACGCTGAAGAACGAGTACCCCCAGCTCGGCGGCAACTACGAGGTGGTGCACCACACCCAACTGCTCAACCGGTTGGTGCGCGAGAAGCGGCTGACCCCGGTGGCCCGACCGTCGGAAGCAGACACCTCGGGAGTGGCCTCGACCGCCGAGACCGTGACGTACCACGACCCGTGCTACCTCGGCCGACACAACGGCGTCTACTCCCCTCCCCGGGAGCTGATCGAGTCCTTACCGGGCGTCGAGCTGACCGAGATGCCGCGCCACAAGGAGAAGTCCTTCTGCTGTGGCGCCGGTGGCGCGCGCATGTGGATGGAGGAGAAGCTCGGCACCCGGATCAACATGAACCGCACCGAGGAGGCCTTGGCCACCGGAGCGGACCGCATCGCGATCGGGTGCCCCTTCTGTCGGGTCATGCTCTCCGACGGGCTCACCCAGAAGCAGGCTGTCGACGCTCGCGAGGAGATCGAGGTCGTCGACGTCGCCCAGATGCTGCTGGCCGCGGTCAACCGCACCGAGGCCGGGCCCGATCCCCTCGTCGAGGAGGCCGAGCCGGTCCCGTCCGCCTGAGGCACGGGGTCCCACACGTCCTGTACCCGGCCCTGAGCTCCGCCGCCGTGAGCGAAAACGCGGGCTCGACGGCATCGGGGTTCCTGAGGGTCTTTGCGTCAGCCCATGTTCTCGTCGACGAAGGCCTGCGCCACGTCTTTGGGGTCTTCGTCGTTCACGACCACCCGGGCCAGCAGCTCGGTCAACAGCGGCGTGTCCAGCGTGGCCGACACCTTGTTGAGCGTGGTGCTCACCCGATCGTTGTTGGCGTCCCTGCTCACCAACGGCACGACGTTCTGCGCGACGAAGAGGCTCTCCGGGTCCTCCAGGACCACGAAGTCGTTCTCCGCGATCGACGGGTCGGTGGAGAAGATGTTCGCGACGTCGACCTGGCCGTTGGCCAGGGAGCGCGACGACAGGTCAGAGCCAGGGGCCAACGGGCGGTAGGCGGAGAACTCCAGTCCGTAGACGTCTTTGAGTCCGGGGACCCCGCTGGCTCGGTCCTCGAACTGCGGCGGTCCGCCGAGCACCAGGCCTTCGGCCACGGGCTCCAGGTCGGCAATCGTGGTGAGATCGAACTCCTGCGCCGTCTCCTGAGTGACCACCAGGCAGTCCTGGTCCTGAGCTTCCGACGGCTCCAGGACGATCAAACTGGAGGGGAGTGCCTCCTCGAGCTCGGCGAAGACCCCGTCCGGCTCGCTCTCCTCGACGTCGGGGTTGAGGTGCAGGGCGAGCGCCCCGGTGTACTCCGGTATGACGTTGATCGACCCTTCTTCCAGTCCCGCAAGGTAGGTCTCACGACTGCCCAGACTCAGTCGCTGCTGCACCTCGACCCCCTCAGCCTCCAGGGCGCTGGTGTAGATCTCGGCGAGGAGGACGTTCTCGGGGAAGTTGGCTGAGCCGACGGTGATCGTGGTGCCATCAAGGCTCGCAGCTCCGCTGGTGTCGCCACGGTCCGGCCCAGGACCGGTCGAGCCACCGCATGCCGACAGAGCGCAGGCCGCCATCAGGGCTGCAGCCACAGCAGTCGTTCGGGTCATCTGGTCCTCCCTCCAAGACTGAAGGCTAGTTGGTGGTGGCGGGACCGCGACCCCACGTCAGTGCCCCTCTTCCGCGGTTGCCCCTCGCGCTCGGCTGCCTCAGGCACCCACCGTTGCGGCCGGTGCGACCGACGCGTCGAAGACGGCGTCTACCCCACGGTATGCGGTGCCCTCAGATCCTTGAGCGGTGGAAGTTGCTGAACGATCGGCTTGCAGTCGGGCCACGTTGTCCCTGGTAGTGCGAACCCTTCACCGAGGAGCCATAGGGGTGTTCGCTGGCCGAGGACAGTTGGAAGAAGCAGAGCTGGCCGATCTTCATCCCCGGGTGCAGCACGATCGGAAGGGTGGCCACGTTGCTCAGCTCCAACGTCACGTGGCCCGTGAATCCCGGGTCCACGAAGCCGGCAGTGGCGTGCGTCAACAACCCGAGCCGACCCAGCGAGGACTTGCCCTCCACGCGCGCAGCGACATCATCGGGCAGGGTGATGGTCTCGTAGGTCGAGCCGAGCACGAACTCGCCGGGATGCAGGACGAACGTCTCCTCGGGGTCGATCTCCACGAGTCGCGTGAGGTCGGGCTGGTCCAGGGAGGGGTCGATGACCGGGTACTTGTGGTTGTCGAATAGCCGGAAGTAGCGGTCGAGGCGGAAGTCCACACTCGACGGCTGGACCATGGCGGGGTCCCAAGGGTCCAGCCGCACCCGGCCGGAGTCGACTTGGGCGTGAATGTCGCGATCCGAGAGCAGCACCGCCACAGACTAGCCGGATGTGGAGACGAGCGCGGATGGTCGGTTAGACTTCCTCGGCACTGCCACGCGGGCGTAGTTCAATGGTAGAACATCAGCTTCCCAAGCTGAATACGCGAGTTCGATTCTCGTCGCCCGCTCCACAGCACCGGCTAATCGATGCGGTTGCCGGCCCAGTCAAAGGGTGAATCCGGGTCCCAATCGCGCGGGATCGATCGCCCACCGTTCACCAGGTCGTAGTCGACCTCCAGATTGAGCTCGCGGGCCACCGGCAGTGCCACCTCACTCCAGATGGCCTCACCTGGATCTCCCTCGCGAGTCATCGAGAACGCCCGGTGAGCGGTGATGCGGGTCATCGGAGCGCCTTGCTCGCGCGACGTCGTGACCGCCAGCCGCAACGCCTCGCGATTGGTGTCGATGAAGTGATCGTCGATGGTCGTGTGGGATGACCCGCGGCTTCGCTCCCGCGCAGGCACTTCCGATTCTGCGGAGAAACCGAGCGCACAACGATTGGAAGCATTGCCGTGGTAGGTGTATCGGCGGATCGAGTTGTTGAACAGCACGTCGCCGTTGAGCAGGCCGACCCAGTGGTATGCCGCCACCCAAAAACGTTCGTGCAGAGCCATGCGCGTGGCCATAGCCTCGATTGACCCGGTGCCGTCGTCGTATCGGGCTTGTGTCTCGGCGCTGATCTCCTCGGCCTCGATTCGTTGCCGCCAGAGGCGACGTTTGCGGGGTGACGTGCCGTATTCCACCGCGGTGGTGTGCACGCACACGTGGGTCTTCGTCGAATAGTCGACTAGGCCTGGCCGACCCTTGTAGGGCAAGTCCTGCCCGGAGCGCTCGTGGCGGAAGAAGTCCGGGCGATAGATCCGTGCCAACTCGCCGTCCCAATTGTCGAAGTAGTCGGGGAAGGACTCCGGGACTGTTGGCCGATCGCTCGCCTCTGGATCCCGCTCGGACTCGTGGTCATCGTCGTGGCCCGGGTCGTCTTCATCCACTTCGTCGGTCCACGGAGGGCCCTGCCAGTCCGGGTCCTCGGAATTCTCGGTCGGCGCAGAGGGCTCGGTGATCTCGAGCCACGGCGTCCCGCTCGAATCGCTTGTGCCACCAGCTGCCCCAGCCGCGCCCCCGCTCGCGTCGGCAACATCTGCCGCCGATGACCCTTCGAGGTCGCGCTCGAGTGCAGCCACGGACAGCGGCCCAAAGTCGCCATCGGCTCGCAAGCCATGCGCTGCCTGCAGAACTTTAACGGCCTGAGTGGTGCGGTCTCCGAAGATTCCGTCGGCGGTGCCGCACGGGTATCCTGCTTGGTTGAGGTTGTGTTGGAGTGCGGCTACCTCGGTGCCTCGGTCTCCTGCTCGCAGAATCATGATGGGTCCCTTCGTGGGGTGGTGCGGTGAGTCCGTGTATGCCGTTGCGTCGTCGTCACGCCCATAGGGCCGCCCACGTCGCCGGTCCGACCAAGCCGTCCACCTCCAGCGAGCCTGCCTCTTGGAAGGCGCGCAGGGCCCTTTCGCTCTGTGGGCCGAGATAACCATCAACATCCACGATGTGCCCGTGCCCTACCAGGCGGCTTTGGATGAGGCGGATGTTGCTCCGGTCCTGCGCCGATTTGTGACCGGTGTGGCGTCGACCGCCCTTCTTCGCCGCGAAGCAGTGTCGGGCTGGCAAGGGGAATGGGGCCGCTTCGGCATCCGCGTCCGCTGCTTGCCCTGCGGGGGCTCCCGCCTTCGGCTCACTGCGTCCTTCGCCCCAGTCGAGGGTGCTGTCGGGGTTGGGGGACAGGGGTGTTCGCCGGCACCGATAGGCCAGCACCACGACGCTCTCGAGGTCCACGTCAGTGCTGTCTTCGGCAGCGGCAGGCTCACTCGGAGCCTTCGCCGCCGCTTCGCCGCGTCGCGCGGGGACAACGTAAGCGGGCTGAACCACGGCACGTAGATCGGCTCGGACGGTGGGGGCGCTATCGCTTCGAGCGATAGTCATGCCGGCCAGCTTGGCGCTCATCATCGGGTGAGCTTGCACGGCGACTGCGCGGTGGTCACGCCTGCGGACCTTGGGGCGCCCATCCGGTTTGCGGGCAGGCACTGTGACGTTCTTGCGTGGCTTGCCACCCAACAGACCCGGCGTGACAATCACGGCCCGGCTCAGCACGGCCATGGACAACATCGAGGCCATGTCGGTGCCCTTCGACGGCGCACCGACAGCGCCCTCGCGGCGCTTGACCGCGATCCGGCGAGCGACCACCATGCTCGAGATGTGCACCGGGATCGTCCCTGCGCGCGGGACTTCTCCGTCGGAGATCACCGCCACATCGTCACGTGGCAGTCGCCAGGACGTCATGGCCAACCAGGATTGGTTGAGCCAGGGCCGGATCAGGGTCACATCGGCATACTCGATCGTCACCGACTCGACGTCCGCGAGGTCCGATTCGTTGTCGCTGCGCAGGGCCTTTGGCGCCTGAGCATGGAGTGATTTCACTTCGTCGCTGGTCAGGTGCAAGGTCTCCCATGGCACATCGGGATCGAAGATGTCGCTCGGGCTGTAGAACGTGCTCAGCACCCCATTGGGATCAAAGGCCACCAGATCGGGCTCGACACACGCCTCGTAGTTGGACAACAACTCTTGGCGCAACACCTCCGGGCTCCGGCCACCCAATGAGGCAATCGTTGCTTGAGCTTCTTCGACGGCGTCCTTGAAGCCCAACAACGCCCAGTCCTTCACAGCGCGATCTCGGATGGCGTCGAGTTCGGCTTCACGCCGCTCCTCCCAACCGGCCCTCACCTCCGGATTGGCCGAGGCCTGCGCGGTGATCTTTTCGTCAAGGTAGACCCGCTCGGCGTCCTCCCACGCTTCCTTGTATTGGTAGTAAGCGGTGAGTTTCGGTGAATAAACCGTCGTCGTCCCGATTCCATCGATTTCGACTTCGGCCTCGAGGAGATCCCGGGCCTCTCCGAGGCGCTGGGCCTCGTCTTGGGTCAGGACGCTCTTGGCCACCTCCGCGCGCTCCAGGACCCGGTTGTATTCCTCCCAGAGCAAGCGATCATTGTTCTGATAAATCGCCGAGTCCTGCGGAACTTGGTTCACGATCCGCGAGAACTGGGCCTTGTGATGGGCCTTTACACGTATCTCTTCAGACGAGCCCTCACCCGTGTCGAAGATGTCGAGCTCGTCCAGCGTGAACGCCGCTCCCGAGCGAGGGAAAGCGAGGAACACGTCGTCGCTGGGGGGGAAGAGCATTGACAGTTTGGCTGCGAGTGCGGCATCAACGGTTGAGTCCATGGTGCTTCCTTAAGAGTCTGTATGCGGCCCGCTCGCGCGGGTGGAGGTGCTCGACTTGCCGGGACCAGCGTGGTCCAGGCAAGTCGGCCAGATTTGGCTCACTCGCCGCCGACGAGATCCTCAGGCTTGATGTCTGGGTGCAGGTTGGGGCACTTGGGGACCAGGTTGTTGATCGTGCCGACGAGCTGCATTCCGTCAACGCACAGCGTGTCGCCTTCGAAGTGATAGTTCATGTTGGTCTCTTCCGTCTCCTTCGAATACTTGCCGCCGAAGTTGATCGGACCCCAGCCCACGGATCCACCGGCCTTGGTGCCCTCGGACAGGAAGTCTCGGTGGCTATCCCATTCGCTCGAGGTCAACCGCACATTCTTCAGGAACAGCGCAGTCGTGGAGTAGGCCACCAACCGCCCGGCCGGTTTGTCGGCGCCGTCGGAGACCGGGGCGCCGTCGTACGACAGATCCCAATTCTCATCCAACGTCCACGAGCGCATTGGGAATAAGCCGGGCTCGAAGCCAGACCTGATGATCGGAACCTGGGTGAACTCGAAGGACGCGCCGAAGTTGGAAGCCTTCTGGTCAGCGGACTCCTCGTGCTTGGTCTTGCTGGCGCCGGCTTTGGATCGCCAGAGGCCGAGGTTGACACCGCCGCCAGCGCTCCAAGCGCTCGTCGCCTTCTTCGAATGGGTTTCGTAGTCCGACTCCGTGAAGCTGAAGCGGGTCCACCCCTCGCTGGTCGCGAAGTTGCCGGGCAGCAGCGTCGTGTAATAGAACTCGCTGTCTCCATCGATGGCACTTGTCAGCCGAGCGTTCTCGAACTTCCGTTTCAGGTCTTCTTTATACAAGACCAGGCTCTTCTCGGTGACCTGCGCGATGTAGGCGTTGATGATCTCGTATTCGTTCTTGTAACCCTGAGAGGTCCAGGCCATCTCGGCGGCGGCCAGGCGACGTTTGACGAACTTGGCCTTCTCATTCCAGTTATAGACCCGGCGCTTGGCTTCCTCGCTGTCGCCGGTTGCGGCCATGGCATCGATCTTCATCGACATCAGTTCATCGGCAACGTCCAGATACTCCTTCATCATCTGGGTGTAAGCCAACGTCAACTTGCCGGGCTTGGTGACCGCGGTGACCTCGTCGGTCAAGATGTTCGTCTCTTCGACCTCAGTGGTGAGCAGGTCGCGGAACTTCTTTAGTTTGGCCGTCTCCGTCTCGCTCAGCTCCCGGTGGACGACCCGACTGTAGGTCAAGATGTCGCGATAGACGCTGCTGATCTTGTCCTGCGTGCCAGCGAAGATGGACTGCTGCAACTGGTTGTCGACGAAGCCGGTCGAGACATCGGGCACCAGGTCAAAGAGGCTCGAGAGGACGAAGGCCTGGTGGTAGGACTGCCGAATTTCCTCGGCAGTATCCCCAGTCAGACCCTGTGCGCAGAATCGGAAATCCGCGGGCTCGAACGGGACACCGGGTAGATACCACGACACGAATTTATTACGCGGGATCGTGATTGACTCATCGTTGCCCGTGATGGTCGAATACAGTTTCGCGACAAGTGCTTGCATCAAGTCGCCTGAGTTTTCCATAGGCATGGTCATTTCCTTTGCTGTCGTTGTGGACTGAGAGGGCCCCCGCAACGTGGTGATACAGAAATTTGGGTTGTCGCAACTTTTCGCAGTACTTGCCCTAGGTGAGTAAGACGGCCTCAACGAACTCATCGGGCGGTTCGTAACGGTGGGTGACGGCATAGTGATAGATCAGCGTTGGGGCTGCCCAGCGGCTACCAGCACGGCCCTCGACTCGGATTGCCGCATGACCTAGCAGAGCGATGTGCCCGTCCCGTTCAACTCGAAGCGGACCGTCTGCCCGGGCGATGCAATGGGTGCACGAATGAAAGCCTCGAGTTGCGTAGACCCACCCGCTGAGGCACCAGTCAAAGAGTCACTCCACGAACTACCTCCGACGGTCGTGGCCTCCCACGAAACCAGTCGCGAAATCGCCTACACCCAGCCACCCCACCGCAGCCCATCCAGGCTCGCTCGGCAGCGGCTCGTCATCGGGAATGACGGGCATTGCGAGGATCTTGACACGCCTGTGCCCTCCACGCCGCGCCCCGCTGCCGAGATCGATGTCACGGCACCCCTCGTGCGCCAACTGCTGGCGGATCAGCATCCCGATCTCGCGGACTTGCCACTGCTCTTCGTGGCCAGCGGCTGGGACAACGTGGTGTTCCGGCTGGGCGATACGTATGCCGTCCGGCTGCCTCGTCGTCGGGCCGCGGTTCCGTTGATCGAGCACGAGGCGCGTTGGTTGGCCGAGCTGGCCCCCCGTCTTCCGCTGCCAATCCCGGTGCCGCTGCGCGTGGGGGCGCCGGGTGCCGGCTATCCCTGCGCCTGGACCGTGGTGCCGTGGTTCGACGGGTCGACCGCCCTCGCGCTCCCTCCCCATGATCCGGACGATGCCGCCAGGTCTCTTGGCGCCTTCGTGTCGGCGTTGGCCACACCCGCCCCGGCCGATGCACCCACCAACCGCTTCCGCGGCGTGCCCTTGGCCGACCGCCATACCGCGGTCGTGGCCCGCATCAAGGCCGCGCTACCGGCGCGGTTGCGCCCTCGTGCTCACGCGGTGTGGGGGCAATCCATGGCGTCCCCGCCGTACGCGGGCCCGCCCCTGTGGCTGCACGGCGACCTTCACTCTGCCAACGTGCTGGTCAACCGGGGTGTTGTGGCAGCGGTGATCGACTTCGGTGACATCACCGCGGGTGATCCAGCCACAGACTTGTCGCTGGCGTGGATGATGTTCGACCCGGCAGGACGAGAGATCTTTCGGTCCGCTGCAGGCGGCTGCGATGACGCCACGTGGGTCCGCGCCCGAGGCAACGCGCTGGCCCATGGCCTCGCCTGCCTTTCCTCCTCTTCCGATGACCCGGTCATCGCGGCGCTCGGCAGGCGCACGTTGGGCCTCGTGCTCGATGATGTCGCTGGCGACGCCACCCACCCGCCACGGTCCGCCGAGTAGCCTCGAAGACCGGTGATCACTCCCACTCATGTCGTCACCAAGGCGCTGATTGCGCGGACGAGGGTTGCTGGCGCGCGCGCCCTGGTTGAGAGCCTTTGCTGACGGATGCCTGGTGCACATCGCGATGGACATCCCGGTGCTCCACAACGATGGCCCGGTCGACCGGGGGATCACGGGGGTGGGGAGCGCCGTCCTGCTCGGCGACCGTCGGCGTCGGCGTCGGGCCTCAGGAGCGGCCGTACACCAGCTTGACCACCTTGGCCAGCGTCGAATCGGTGGCCTGGGTGCGCTGAAACGTCGTCAAGGTGAACAGGGCCGGGAAACGTTGATGAACCACGACCTGCGGGCTGCCGAACTCACGCAGCCCATCTTCACCGTGCACGCGGCCGAAGCCGGAGTCCCCGATCCCCCCGAAGGGTGAGGACGGCAGCTCAGCAGTCGCGAAGACCGCGTTGACCGAGACCATTCCCGTGCGCAACCGTGCCGCGATCTGCCGGGCCTGCGCCCCCGCGAACACCACGGCTGCTAGGCCGTATCGGGTGCCGTTGGCCAGGGTGACGGCCTCATCCATATTGGCCACCGGTCGCACGGTGACGGTCGGACCGAAGGTCTCCTCCTGGTTGGCCAGGGCGTCCTCGGGCACGTCGGTCAAGATCGTCGGCTGCACCACGTGGTCCTGCGCAGGCTGTCCGCCGAGCACGACGCGGCCTCCCCGAGCCACCGCGTCTTCGACGTGCTCCTGCACCACCCCGACCTGCGACGGCAAAGTCATCGGACCGATCTTGGCGTCGCTCCCCCCACCGGCCCGCACACCTTCGACCTGCTCGGTGAACCGGGCCAGGAACTGCGAGTACACCTTCTCGTGCACGTAGATCCGCTCGGTGCCGATGCAGGCCTGCCCGGCGTTCATCAGCGAACCCCAGGCCGCGCTCTCGGCGGCAGCGTCCACGTCGGCGTCCTGGTCCACGATGAAAGCGTCCTTGCCGCCGCACTCGGCCACCATGGGGGTCAAGCTCTCGGCGCACACGGCCATCACCTTCTTGGCGGTGGCGGTCGACCCGGTGAAGGCGACCTTGTCCACCCCGGAGCGCACCAACGCCGTGCCGGTCTCTCCGTGACCCGTGACCAGCTGCAAGACCGGATGCTCCGGCACCACCTGAGCGAAGGCGTCAACCAACCAGGCCCCCACTCCCGCGGTCAGCTCGCTCGGCTTGAAGACCACCGTGTTGCCGGCGGCCAAGGCAGAGACGACGGCGCCCATCGGGGTGAACACGGGGAAGTTCCACGGTCCGATCACGCCGACGACCCCGAACGGACGGTACGCGACCGTCCCCGACAGGTGCGGCGACATCAGGCTCGACTTCGTGCGTCGTTGGCCCAGCACCCGCTCAGCGTGCTTGCCGACCCAGGCGATGTGCCCCAACGTGAGAGTGACCTCCAGGAAAGCGTCCGAGGTCGGCTTACCGGTCTCGTCCGACACCAGCGTGGCCAGCTCCTCCGAACGCTGGGCCAGGACGGCTTTGAAGCCGTCCAACCGGGCGCGACGCTCCTTGAAGGTCAACCCCGCCCACCAGAGCGCGGCCTCACGCGCCGCAGCCGTCACGG
This sequence comes from Actinomycetales bacterium, assembly GCA_038258285.1. Taxonomy (GTDB): domain Bacteria; phylum Actinomycetota; class Actinomycetes; order Actinomycetales; family Dermatophilaceae; genus Ornithinicoccus. Next base: position 14,485 of record JBBSQA010000021.1, read on the forward strand.
CGTCGACCTGGTCCGCGGTGTGGATCGGCCACGTCCCCAGCACCTCCCCGGTGGCCGGACTCAGGACGTCGAAGGTCCTGTCAGCCTGAGTGCGGGTGTGGGTCGCCTGCTGAGTGTCGGTCACTGTGAGCCTCCATGGGTCGGTGGGCCGAGCGTAGTACTGCCGATGCCACACTCGAGGTATGGACTCCACACCCCTTGCCCTCTCGATAGCCGGATCCGAGGCCACCGGTGGCGCCGGTGCCCAAGCGGACCTGAAGACCTTCCAGGAACTCGACGTCTTCGGCATCATCGCGCTGACCTGCATCGTCTCCTTCGACCCCAAGGCTGACTGGGGACACCGTTTCGTCCCGATCGACCCTGAGGTCATCAAAGACCAGCTCGAAGCGATCACCACCGCATACCCCGCCGGACAGCTCGACGTCGCCAAGATCGGCATGCTCGGCACCCCTGTCACGATCCAGACGGTCGCCGGGGTGCTCCGTGACCGCGCGTTCCCCCACGTGGTGCTGGATCCGGTGCTCATCTGCAAGGGCCAGGAGCCGGGGGCTGCGCTCGACGCCGACAACGCGCTCAAGGAGCACGTGCTGCCGCTGGCCACTTTCGTCACGCCGAACCACTTCGAAGCGATGTCGTTGTCCGGCATGGACGCCATCGACGACGTCGACGACCTGACCGAGGCCGCTCGTCGGATCCACGAGTCCAGCGGCGCGGCGGTGCTGGCCAAGGGCGGGGTGCGGCTCGCGGGTGACGACGCCGTCGACGTCTACGTCGACGGGGAGACGACCGAGGTACTCCGCGCCCCCAAGGTCGGAGACGCCGTGGTAGCTGGAGCCGGGTGCACGCTGGCTGCCGCTGTCGCAGCGTTCCTCGCCCAAGGGGTGAGCCCGCTGCAAGCGGCTCGAGCCGCGAAGCTCTTCGTCACCACCGGCATCACCGCCCGGCTGTCCTCCGACGCGCCCTTCGACGTCGTGTGGCAAGGCGCGGCCGAGCGCTGAAGAACGACGCCCACCGGTCGTTGAAGGACCGGTGGGCGTAGAGCGATACCGCTCATGCCTCACCAAGCGTGGGCGACGTCCACCACGAGTCGGCTGGTGTTGCTCGAGGCGTCATACAACGTGAACGTCCGGAAGGGCAGCCTCGCCCGGACTCCCAGCGCGAACGTGGTCTGACCTTCGAACGAACCGGCCCAGCGGATCTGCCGGAACGTGCGGTAGCCGGACACGTTGGGGACCGTCGGCGCGAAGAAGGCGCCCTTCTTGACCACGACGGCCAGCCGAGCACCACCGGCGACTGGGACCGCAGCACCGGACCCGTCGGCCCGAACGGTGCTGACGTAGCGCACGTCGTATCCCGCGGCATCGCCGTTCATGTCGATGACCAAGCGGTCGTAACAGGTGTGCCGCCCCGCTCGGACGCCTTGAACCTGACCTGCTTCCATGTCGCCGGCCGCCTTGGGAGTGGAGCCCCAGGTGATGCCGCAGTACGGACCCGCGCTCGTGGGTGCGACCACGGACGCCGAGCCGGAGGCGGCGGGGGCCGCCAGTAGGGTCATCGACGCCACGACTGCCAGGCCTGCCCGAGCCAGACGGGTGGAAAAAATTCTCATGATTCACTCCTTTGTGAAGGAGACCTCGCCGCCCGATGACACGCTTGGTCCTCAGGTCAGCGACACAGTGGCCTCACTCTTGAAGAGCCCCGAGCTTTCGCGCTGATACACCCTCATCACGCAGATCCGACCCCTCTCACCCCGCAGCGCTCGGACGAGATCATCTCTCCGGCTCCGCAGAGGAGTCCGATACCACCGAGGGGAACGCATCGGCATAACTGCGCCATGCGCCACCGGGAGTGTCCACGGAGTCGGCGCTCAGCACCCCGCGCACGATCGCCCGGGTGACCACGTGCGCCGCCGCCGTGAGCAACGTATGGAAACCCTCATGCCCCGGTGGCTCGCGGTCTTCGGTGGCTAAAGCGAAGAGGGTGTCCCCGTCGAACATCGAGTGGATCGGGTCGAGCGCGCGGGCCATGCCGTCGTGACCGCTTCCAGCCAACCGGGTGCACTGGGCTTTGCTGAGAGTGGCGTCGGTCGCGATGACACCGATGGTCGTCGCCAGTGTCTTGCCCCCACGCGAGGCGAAGGGCACTCTCAGGGCCACCTGGCGTGAGGCGTCGAGCTCGTCCGGCGATGGCGCCGCCAAGGGGTATGCAGCCTCGCGCAGCCGGTGGGAGCCCAAACCTCGTAGGTCGCCCGGAGTCAGCGATGGTCCACCGTGGAACGTGCCGGTCTCCGGATCGACAGCAGATCCGACCGCGTTGACCACCACGAGCGCCGCGATGGTCGTCCCGTCGGGCAGCACTTCGCTCGCCGAGCCCACGCCACCCTTGAGCCCTCCGGCCTTGGCGCCGGTGCCCGCTCCGACGTTGCCGAGCAGCGGAGCGGCGCTGGTGGCCGCGTCGGCAGCGGCCTCGCCGAACGAGGCGTCGGGGAAGGCACCGAAGTCACCACCACGGCCGAGGTCGAAGATGACGGCTGCCGGCACGATAGGCACCACATCGCCAGGGCCACCCATCGCGAATCCCACGCCCTCGGCATACCGATGACGCATGACGCCGTCGGCTGCGGCCAGACCGAACGCGCTTCCCCCGCACAAGCACACCGCGTGGACACGCTCGATGAGGTTCTGCGGGTTCAGCAGATCCGTCTCACGGGTGCCCGGGCCGCCCCCTCGCACATCCACTCCCCCAACTGCCCCACCGTCCCCGGTCAAGACGACGCTCGTGCCGGTGAGCCACCCCTCGCCCACCCGCTGATATTGCCCGACCCGGATGCCGGGTACGTCGACGAGCGAGTTCGTAGGCCCCGTGGTCGTCATCGCCGCAGCCTCTCACGGCTCTCTTGCACAGGCGCGCCCCGAGGGGCACATTGGGTTGCACGCCATCGACCCTTCAGAGTCGGGCCCAACAGGAGGCACTCGTGAGCTCCATCGAACCACCCGCATCACTCGTGGACTGGACCCTGCGTCTGGAGAACGCCTCGGCACTCGACAAACCCGTCAGCCTGATCGAGCCTGAGATCGAGGCGCTTTTCGGCTCCGGCCTGCGGGGGTCCCTGCTGCGCGGTGACTGGCTCGGCCACGCGGTGCATCCCGTGCTGACCGACTTCGTCCTCGGCTCGTGGACCTCCGCGACCGTGCTGGACGTTTTCGGCGGCCCGGACTCTGCGAGCTCAGCACGCAAACTCGTGGGCGCGGGACTCTTGGTGGTCGGCCCCACCGCGTGGACCGGATGGGCGCAATGGTCGGGATCGGAGCTACGCGACAAACGGGTCGGTCTGGTGCATGCGGCCACCAACGGGCTCGCCGCGGGCATCTACGCCGCCTCGTGGATTGCTCGCCGACGTGGCAGTCACAGCGCCGGAGCGGGGCTGGCCGTGGCGGGCGCTGCGGTGGCGGGAGTCGGTGGATACCTCGGCGGTCATCTCGCATCGGCGAGGCACGTCGCCAGCCGCGACGCTGCATACGCGGACACCGACTGACCGCGGGCTGAGCCGATCCTCCGTCGGCATACCGGGACCCGATGACCGTTGTGCTCGCCCTCTGCGCCCCCGCACCGCGCAGAAGCGCGCATATCGGTCAGGGGGTCAGGGGGTCAGGGGTTGAGGGTGGGGATCGCCGCAAGGAGCTGTTGCGTATACGGATGTTGAGGGTCGCTGAAGAGCTGCTCGGTGGGTGCGACCTCGACGAACTCCCCGTCCTTCATCACAGCCACTCGCTCGCATACATGCCGCACCACGGACAGGTCGTGGCTGACGAAGACCAGGGTCAGGTCGAAGCCCCCCACCACGTCATCGAGCAGGTTCAGCACCTGAGCACGCACCGAGACGTCGAGCGCGCTGACCGGCTCGTCAGCCACCAGGATCGCCGGTGACGGAGCGAGCGCCCGGGCGATGGAGATGCGCTGGCGCTGCCCTCCGGAGAACTGGTGCGCGTAGCGGGGAGCGGTGTCGCTCGACATACCGACTGCAGTCAACAGCTCGTCGACCCGTGCTCGGCGGGAGGCTCGATCTCCGACGCGCAGGGCCACCAGCGGCTCGGCGATGATGTTGCCGATGCTCATCCTGGGGTCCAGCGAACTCATCGGGTCCTGGAAGACGACCTGCAGCTGTGCTCGTAGCCACCGCAGGTCACGCCACGACTGCCCCACGATCGGACGGCCGTTGACCTCGATGTCCCCCGCGGTCGGCTGGTCGAGCCCGCACAGCATCCGCAGCAACGTCGACTTGCCCGAGCCGGACTCTCCCACGATCCCGAACCGCTCCCCGGCCGCGATGTCGACGCTGACGTCCCGCACGGCGCGCACGACGGCTCCCCGCTTCCCCAGCGAGGTGCGCGGGCGTTGGAAGTCCCGGCTGACCCCCCGCACCGAGATCGCGGGGGGCGTCGCTGGCTCAGTCATGGCTGGCGCCCTTTCCGGCCGGGTGCACACAGGCGAAGCCGTATGCCGCATCGCCAGCGGGATGGGGACCGCGCACCGACCACTCGGGCTCGCGCTCGCAGGCGACGCTGGCGTGAGCACACCGGTTGCGGAAGACACACCCGGCCGGGAAGCGACCCGCCGCCGGCACGGTGCCCTCGATGGTGGGCAAGGGGCTGCCGTCCGGCACCGCGCCCAGGTCACTGGAGGCCAATAAGCCTTGGGTATAGCGATGGCGCGGGTCGGAGAACACCTGCGCCACCGGACCGGCCTCGACGATGCGCCCGCCGTACATCACCAGGACCCGTTCACAGACCTGCGCGACCACGGCCAGGTCGTGGGTGATGAACAACAGAGCCGCGTCTCGGGCTTCGACCCCGGACACGATCACGTCCAGCACCGTGGCCTGCACCGTGACGTCCAGGGCAGTGGTTGGCTCATCACACAGCAGGAGCAGCGGATCGTTGGCCAGCGCGATCGCCACCACCACCCGCTGTCGTTGTCCACCGGAGAGCTGGTGGGGATAGGCCCGTGCCGTGGCCGCGGGGTCCTCGAGTCCGACGTGGCCCAGCATCTCGACGGCTCGGGCACGGGCCTGGGCTCGGCTGATGGAGCGACGATGCAGCCGGATCACCTCGGTCACCTGCGCTCCGACGCGCATCGTGGGGTTCAGGGCGGTCATCGGCTCCTGGAAGACCATCGTCATGTCGTCCCCCCGCACGGAGGCCCACTGCGCCGGGGTCCGTTTCAGCAGGTTTGCGTCGTGTCCGGCCACGTGCACGTCGCCGGTGGCCGCGAGCCCGTCGCCCAGCAGACCCATGATCGACAGCGCGGTCAGGGACTTGCCGGATCCGGACTCGCCGATGAGACCGACCCGCTCACCTCGGGCGATCGAGAACGTCACCTCATGGAGCAGCTCGGTCCGTGGGGTGGCCACACCGAGCCCGGAGACGGTCAGGACGTCGTCGCTCATCGGTCAGCCAGCTTCGGATCCAGGGCGTCGCGCAAACCGTCACCAAGGAGGTTGAAGCCCAACACCGCGAGCGCAATCGCCACCCCGGGGATCAGAGCGAGGTGGGGGGAGGATCGCAGCGTCGACTGCGCCTCGAAGAGCATCCGGCCCCAGGAAGGTTGTCCGGTGGGAGTGCCCAGGCCCAGGTAGGCCAGCGCCGCTTCGGCCAGGATCGCAATAGCGAACGACACCGAGGCCTGCACGATGATCAGCCCGACGACATTGGGCACCACGTGACGGGTCGCGATGGCCAGGGGTCCCTGGCCGGCCGCGCGAGCCGCCATCACGTACTCGCTGCTGAGCACGCCCAACGCGCCGGATCGCGTGATCCGAGCAAAGGAAGGCACGGTGGCAATGCCGATGGCGATCATCGCCACCAGCGTCGATCCGCCGTAGAGCGCGGCGAACATGATGGCGAGCAACAGCGCGGGGAAAGCCAGCAGGATGTCGTTGCTGCGCATGATGAGCTGGCCGAGTCCGTTCGGCGCCATTGCCGCCGCGATCCCCAGCGGCACGCCGACGATGGCGGCCAACCCGACCGAGACGATCCCGACGTAGAGGGCCGTCCGCGAGCCGAGCAGGATCTGGGTGAAGACGTCGCGGCGGAAGCGGTCGGTGCCGAGCCAGAACTCCGCGTTGGGGCGTTGGTAGGCCTCGGTGGCCAGGACCTTCATCGGTGGGTGTGGGGTCCAGACGAACGACACCAGCGCGAGCAGCACGATGAGGGCGACCAGGAGGGCGCCGATCACTAGAGGGGGGTTCAGCCGGCTGCGCCAGACTCTGCGCTCAACGGCCGGTGCCGATCGCTCGCTCACGTCCGCCCCCCTGCCCGCAACCGGGGGTCGATGGCGACATACAACGCGTCGACGACGAAGTTGATGACCAGCACGGCGACGACCAGCACCATGACCACGGTCTGCACCGTCAGCAGCTCCCGCTCCCGCACGGAGTCCAGCAGGAGGGAGCCGAGTCCCGGGATCACGAACACACGCTCGACCACCACGGCACCGATCAGCAGCCCGGCGAGCTGGAGCCCGAGCACCGTGACGACGGGCCCAGCGGCGTTGCGCAGAGTATGCCGAAAGACGGCTTGGCTGGGTCGCAGCCCCTTGGCCTGGGCGGTGCGCAGGTAGTCCCGATGCAGCTCGTCGAGCACCGCCGATCGCACGTACCGGGCCAGCACCGAGCCCTGCACCAGCGCCAGCGAGATCGCGGGGAGGATCAACCGGCGAGCGAACTGAACGGGGTCCTCGGCCGGCACCACCCAGCCACCGGCGGGCAGCCAACCGAGCCGAACGGCGAACACCGAGATCAGGAGGATGCCGGCCAGGAACGCGGGCACGGCCACCCCCACCTGGGAGAGCCCGGACAGGATCACTCCATCGACGTGCCGGTGGCGAAGGGCCATCCAGGTGCCGACCGGCACCGCCACCACGACCGCCAGCAGCATGGCCGCACCGACCAGCCAGGCGGTCACCAGCAGTCGGTCGGCGATCTGCGGTCCGATCGCCGCCTTGGAGATGTACTCGATGCCCGGGTCGAGGCGCAGCATCCCGCCGACCCAGTCGAGGTACTGCACGATCAACGGGCGGTCGAGTCCGTACTGCGTGGTCATCCGGGCGACCGCGTCATCCGAAGCGTTGACCCCCAAAGCCACCCGAGCCGGGTTGCCGGGCAACACCTGCATGAAGCCGAACACCACGACGGTGCTGACCGCGACGCTGATCAGCAGCACGCCGAAGCGCCGCGCCAACTGAAGGACCATGGCAGGGACGGGCGACTCAGCCGAGCGGCCCGATGCTCACTCTCGGGCCAGCGCGGACAGGTCGAAGGAGGTGCTGACCGCATTCTCCGGCAGGCCCGTGATGTCCGGGTCCGCGACGATCAGGTTGGGCAGCAAGAAGAGGAAGTCTGCGGCGGCGTCCTCGGAGAGCAGCCGAGCGGCCTCCTGCATCTTCTCGATCTGCACCTCGGGAGTGCCCGCGTCGGCCTCGTCGAGCAACGCGGTGATCTCGCCCGTCCCGTAGCCGGTGTAGTAGTTCGGGTTGCCGAACACGGTGCGCATGTCACGCGGCTCGACGTGGGCGATGATCGAAGCGTCGTAGTCGTGGGCGGTGAAAACATCGCTGAGCCAGGTCGGGAAGTCCAACTCGTCGATCGTCACGTCGAAACCGACATCCTCGAGCATCGACTCCACGACCGTCCCGCACGCGACCGCATACGGCAGGGAGGGCAGCCGGAGCCGGATCGCCACGTCGGTGGCGTCAGCATCCTCGAGCAGCTGACGGGCCTGGTCGGGGTCGAAAGGATAGTCGCCGGTGCGATCCTCATACCAAGGGTCGGTGGGCGGCACCATGGACCCGATCAGCTCTCCGCGGCCCGCCCAGCAGGTGTCCACCAGGGCTTGGTGGTCGACGGCATAGCGGGCGGCCTGGCGCACTTCGAGCGACTCGAACGGCCCTTCTTCGTTGTTGAAGGACAGCACGACCTCCCCGTTGGTCGTGCCCTCGATGACCTGGTAGTCCTCGCCGTCGAACTCGGCCAGCGACTCCGGCGCCTGAAGGGTGCCGATGACGTCGATCTGGTCGGTCAACATGGCGCTGTTCATGGCATTGCCGTCGCCGAAGTACGCCAGGGTGACCTCCCCGAAGTAGGGCTCTTCGCCCCAGTAGTCGTCATTACCCTTGAGGGTGAGGGACGTGCCACGGTCCCAGGAGTCGAACACGTACGGCCCCGTACCGATCGGGGACTCCGCGAGGTCGTCCACCCCGTCGGTGTCGAACATCGCCCCCACGGAGGTGGTCATGGCGTAGAGCCAGGAGTTGTCAGGCTGGCTGAGCGTGACCGTGAGCTCGTACTCGCCGGTCGCCTCGACCGACTCCACCGGGTCCATCTGGGCCTTCAGCGACACCGTCCATTCGTCCGACAGGACGCGCTCGATGGAGAAGACCGCGTCCTCAGCGGTGAACTCGGCGCCGTTGCTGAACGTCGCGTCCTCGACCAGCGTGAAGGTGTAGGTCAGTCCGTCGTCGCTGACCTCGTAGTCGCTGGCCAGCGCCGGCACGATCTCACCGTCGGCACTGTCGACCTTGAGCAGGGTCTCGTAGACGTTGTAGAGCAGAGCCTGCGGGATGGCCGCGCCATCGGTGGTGGTGAAGTCCAGACTGGGCGGCTCAGCCACCAGTCCGATCGTGACGGCCTGCGTCCCGGCGCCCCCGTCGCTGTTCGCACTCGGGTCGTCGCCGCCCCCGGCGTTGCAGGCGCTGAGGACCAGCGTCCCCGCCATCGCGCACCCCGCAGCACCGATCCTGGTCTTGGCCATCGGGTGTTGCCTCCGTGTGTGATGCGGTCGTGCTGGTCCGGAAGTCACGTCCGGAATGTTGCGTACAGGCGCACAGCAGGCTCCAGAGTATGCCGACACGCCCGCCAAACACACATCGGCGAGACCGCTAATCCCCTGATTAGCGCGGTCTCGCCGACGGTGCCCCCCTGCTGGGCGGTCTACTTCACCTCACGGTGCAGTACCCGCCACACTCCGATCGCCAGCGGCAGCACAACCCAGACGCCTGCCGACACGGCGATCCTGGCCCATTCGTCCCCGGACGGCGCTACGCCCATGAACAGGGGCGCCAACGTCCGGTTGATGTCCACCCAGGAGAAGAAGGCGTCCCACGACGGGAGCAGGAAGCCGACTCCGCTGACCGCGATCGGCACCGCGAAGAAGGCCACGATGGCCGCCGGCGTGTTGAGCAAAGCCAACCCGAAGGCCGTGCCCTGCAGCATGCTGATCAGCAGCACCAACGCGGCACCACCGATCGTCCACCAGGCGATCGACCAGTCACCGTCGATGCCCCGAGCCGAGATGGCGACCTGGTGCACCGCCATGGACATCAGGACCGCGACGGCGAAGAGCCCCACTCCCAGGGCCAAGGAGCTGATCACCTTGGCGAGGATGGTGCGGCCTCGGCGCGGCTCCAGAGTGAAGGTGGTCATCGCCGTGCGCTGCGACCACTCGCTGGTGGCGGCCATGATGCCGATGATCGGCAGCAGGGTCGACAGCGGGGTCACCGCCCCGCCGAGATAGTCCATCCAGGGATAGTCGCCGCCGTTGGTGAACAGCATGATGGCGAACACGATGGCCGTGACGGCCGCGATGCCGACGAGGAACCAGCGACCGGCCACGGTGTCGAGTTGCTTGCGCGTCTCCACGTGGATCAAGCGGGTGAACGGCACGGCCTTGATCGGGTCGCGATGCCGTGGCCCGTCGGCGGTCAGCAACGGCTCGCCGCTCTGGCTCCGGGCCGGGTCGACATCCCGAGAGGGTTGTTGGGTCATGGTCATGCTGCAGCCTCCACACGGGCGTCGTCAGTGGTCAGGGTCAGGAACATCTCTTCGAGGCCGCGGTTGTCGGCGGGGCGCAGCTCCACGAGCGGGATCGCTCGAGCGGCAGCCACCGCGCCGATCTGCCCGGGCTCGGCTGCGGTCCGCAGGCCGCCCTCGACCTCGTCGGTGTCGATCTGTTGCTCACGCAGCGCCTGGGCCAGAGCGGCGTCATCGGCGCTCTTCACGAACGCTCCCGAGGGGCGGAGCAACTCTTCGGTCGCGCCTTGGGCCACGATCCGACCACGACCGATCACGATGATGTCGTCGGCGATGCGCTCGATCTCGTTCAGCAGGTGTGAGGACAACAGCACCGTGCCGCCCTCGTCGGCGAACTGGCCGAGCAGGTCACGCATCCAGCGGATCCCGGCAGGGTCCAGGCCGTTGGCCGGCTCGTCCAGCATCAGCACCTCCGGGTCCCCGATCAAGGAGGCGGCGATTCCCAGGCGCTGCCGCATACCCAGGGAGTAGTCCTTGACGCGTCGCCCCGACTCCTTTTTCGACAACCCGACCACGTCGAGCATCCGGTCCACTCGGGTGGCGCCAAGGCCCTGCGTCAACGCCGACAAGGTCAGGATCTCGCGTCCGGTACGCCCACCGTGCTGAGCCGAGGCATCGAGCAGCACCCCGACATGACGTCCGGGGTTGGTGAGGGAGGCGAAGGGCTGACCCAGGATGGTCGCCGTCCCGGAGGTTGCCGGGGTCAGGCCGGTCAAGATGCGCATCGTGGTCGACTTGCCGGCACCGTTGGGGCCGAGGAAGCCGGTGACCCGACCGGCCTGCGCCGTGAAGGTCACATCGTCGACAGCGACGAAGTCCTTGTACCGCTTCGTCAGGTTCGTGGTGGTGATCATGAGGACCACTCTGCTTGCTGGTGGACCATCGGACATCGGCCCGAGGTAGCGACTTGCCCCCTACTTTGGTCGAAACTTCGGCCCTTGGGGCTGATCCTTTCGGCGGATGAGGTCAGGGGCAGGCCCGCATACTCTCGGGGTATGTTCCGCGACCTTCCCGCCACCACGTGGCGCGGTGAGACGTGGCGGCTGACGTTGGCGGCTCTGGTCAGCGGGCTCGTGATCCTTCTGGCCGCCCAGGCCCCGGAGACCATTGCGGCGCTGGCGTGGGGCTTGGACGCACTCGTCGGCCTCGTCTGCATCGCGGCCCTGTTGTTCCGTCGCCGTTTCCCCGTGGCGGTCACCGTGACGCTGACCTTGTGCTCCGGGGTGTCGCTTCTCTCTACGGGACCGGCGCTGCTGGCGTTGGTCTCGCTCGGGACCCGACGCCGGTGGCGTGACGGCCTGGTCGTGTTCCCCGTGTGGCTGGCCTCCGGGGTCGCGTTCGCTTTTCTCTTTGACTCCCCCGGCTCGCCGGACATCATCGGCTCGCTGATCACTCAGGTGTTGGCTTTCGCTGCCTGCATGGGAGTGGGAGCGGCGATCGGGTCCCAGCGCAGCACAGTGATGGCCCTGCGCGCCCGGGCAGAGATCGCCGAGGCCGAGCAGGCCAGCCGGATCGCCCGCGCCCAGGCCAGCGAGCGGACCCGGATCGCGCGGGAGATGCACGACGTGCTGGCCCACCGCATCTCGCTGATCGCCATGCATTCGGGAGCGCTGGCCTATCGCAGCGACCTGCCCCGGGAGCAGATCCAGCAGACCGCCGAGCTGCTGCGGGACAACGCGGACAAGGCCGTGAGCGAGCTGCGTGAGGTGCTGGGAGTGCTACGGCAGGAGGGTGAGGCCGAGCAGCCGCGGGCCCCCCAGCCGGATCTCACCGGCCTCGACCAGCTGGTCTCCGAGGGCAGCGAGCTCGGCTCCCCGGTGACGCTGAATGTGCGGCTCAGCGAGCCCTACGGTCCCGGCGACGTGCCGCGGACCACGTCGCGGACGGCATACCGCGTGGTGCAGGAGGCCTTGACCAACGCACGCAAGCACGCGCCCGGTATGCCGGTCGAGGTCGCCCTGGAAGGTGGACCCGGGCTGGGGTTGTCGTTCGTGATCCGCAACCAGCCGATCCAGTACGGCGAGGTCATGCGGCCGCCGGAGTCCTCCGGGATGGGCCTGGTGGGGTTGACTGAGCGGGTGAATCTGAGCGGTGGCGTGATGGCCTACGGGGTCGACCGATCCGGTGTTTTCACCGTGCACGGCCGTCTGGCGTGGAAGGAGGAGGCGTGATGTCCGCCATTCGGGTGGTGCTGGTCGACGACGACGCATTGGTGCGGACCGGGTTGGCCTTGATCCTGGGCGGGGCTCCGGAGATCGAGATCGTCGGCGAGGCGGTCGATGGTCAGGACGCGATCCAGGTGGTGGCCGACGCCGTGCCGGACGTGGTGCTGATGGACATCCGGATGCCGAGACTCGACGGTCTGGCCGCCACTTCGGCCATCCTCAAGCAGTCCCCGGCCCCGAAAGTCATCGTGCTGACGACCTTCGACACCGATGACCTGGTGGTCTCGGCGTTGCGGATCGGGGCCAGCGGCTTCCTCCTCAAGAGCACCCGCCCCGAGCGGCTCGTCGAGTCCATCCGCGCCGTGGCGGCCGGGGAGCCCATTCTGTCGCCGAGCGTGATGACGACGCTGATCAGTCGGGTCACGGCCGTCGGCGACGATCACCAGGCCGCTACGGCCATGGGTCTGAAGCGACTCGAGGCCTTGACCGACCGTGAGCGCGAGGTCGCCGTCGCGATCGGCCACGGGCTCAGCAACGCCGACATCGCCTCAACGCTCTATATGGGGCTGCCGACGGTGAAAGCCCACGTGTCGAGGGTGCTCACCAAGCTCGACGCCGACAACCGCACCCAGGTCGCGATCTTGGTGCACGACGCCGGCCTCGGCGACTCCTAGCCCCCTCCCCCTCCCGCCACCCCCAGCCACTTGTAGTCACCTCGAGCCAGCAATACAACGCTGGAGGTCGACTTTGTGGCTGGGGGTGGCGAGTTGGGGGGAGTGGCGGGGAAAGGGGGTGTCGCGGACGGGTGAGGGCACGATTAGCCTGTTCGACCTAGCCACACTTCACCGAGGAGCGTCCGTGAGCCACTACATAGCGAATGTGCGCGATGCCGAGTTCAACCTGTTCGAGGTGCTCGGTCGCGAGGGGGTGCTGGGGCAGCCACCGTTCGAGGACGTCGACGCCGACACCGCCCGCGACATCTTGAGCGAGGTCGCCACCTTGGCCCAGGACCGACTCGGTGCGAGCCTGCTGGATTCCGACCGCAACCCGCCGACGTTCGACCCGAGCACCGGCACGGTCGAGATGCCCGAGTCGTTCGTCACGACCTATCGCGAGTACATCGAGTCCGGCTGGGGCAAGCTCGAGATCTCCGAGGAGCTCGGCGGCGTCAGCGCCCCACCGTCCCTGAGCTGGGCCGCCATGGAGATGGTGCTGGGTTCCAACCCGGCGCTGAAGCTGTACTCCTCGGGTTACACCTTCGGTGAGGTCCTGTTGCGCCTCGGGACACCGGAGCAACAGCGCCTCGCCGAGCTCTTGGTGGAGCAGCCGTGGGGAGCCACCATGGTGCTGACCGAGCCCGATGCCGGGTCGGACGTCGGAGCAGCCCGCACCACCGCCCGCCAGGCCGAGGACGGCTCGTGGCACATCAGTGGAGTGAAGCGCTTCATCACCTCGGCGACCGCGCCGTTCTACGACAACGTCATCCACTTCATGCTGGCCCGCCCCGAAGGCGCCGGACCGGGCACCAAAGGCCTATCGCTGTTCCTCGTGCCACACCGACACGTGGACCTCGAGACCGGGGAGATCGGTGAGCCCAACGGGGTGCAGATCACCAACGTCGAGAAGAAGATGGGTCTGAAGATCTCGACCACCTGCGAGGTGCGCTTCGGAGAGGAGGCGCCCGCTGTCGGCATGCTGCTCGGCGAGAAGCACGACGGCATCGCGCAGATGTTCCGCATCATCGAGGGCGCCCGGATGATGGTCGGCACCAAGGCCATCGCCACCCTCTCGACGGGCTATCTCAACGCCTTGAACTACGCCAAGGGCAGGGTGCAGGGCAGCGATCTGACGTTGATGGCCGACAAGTCAGCGCCGCGCGTGACGATCACCGCCCACCCCGATGTGCGCCGGTCGCTCATGCTGCAGAAGTCGTATGCCGAAGGCTTGCGCGCGCTGATGCTCTTCACCGCGACCTTCCAGGACACGGTCCACGCGGCGCAGACCTTGAGCGGAAGCGAGAAGCTGGAGCAGGGCAGCGACGCACACATGGCCCAACGGGTCAATGACCTGCTGCTGCCCCTGGTCAAGGGATGCGGCTCCGAGCGCGCCTGGGTGTTGTTAGGCACCGAGTCGCTGCAGGTCTTCGGGGGGTCCGGGTTTCTGGCGGACTACCCCCTGGAGCAGTACGTCCGCGACGCCAAGATCGACAGTCTCTACGAGGGCACCACGGCGATCCAGGGCCTGGACTTCTTCTTCCGCAAGATCGTGCGCGATCGCGGTGAGGCGATGGACTATCTGATCCAGCAGATCCACGGCCTCGTCAAGGGCGGCGGCGCCAACGACACCTTCGCGACCGAGCGCGACGTCCTCGGCACGGCACTGGCCCACTTCCAGTCGATGGTCGAATTCATGGTGGGTCGGGCTCGGGCGGCGGACCCGCGATCCGGCGGTGAGCCCCGTGACATCTATGACGTCGGCCAGCACACCACGCGCCTGCTGTTGTGTGCCGGAGACCTGCTCGTCGGCTGGCTGCTGCTGCGTCAGGCAGAAGTGGCCAACAGTGCGCTGGGCAGCGAGGTCTCACCGGCCGATCACGACTTCTACACCGGAAAGGTCGCGGCCGCGCGGTTCTTCGCTTCCGAGGTGCTGCCGCGACTGGCCAGTGATGCCCAGGTCGTCACCTCGGGCAGCTCAGGACTGATGGACGTCCCGGAGTCCGCCTTCTAGAGTCGGGCGTTCAGCGGTGAGAAGGTCGGGCTCACTCGCCGTAGGGGCCGCGGCGGTCGTCCTGGCGTCGCTGGGTCACCGTGGTGTTGGACCGCTGAGCGTTCATGATCAGCCCCAGGATCAACGTCAACCCTCCTGCCACCATCAGGATGATGCCCACCATGTCGATGTCCACACCGCTGATCGTGGTGTTGACGGCGAAGTACAGGACCGCCCCCACGGCCATGAGAAATATTCCAAGACCAAGACCCATTGGGATCCCTTTCGTAGCGGTGCGACCTGATAGGTATCGACGTCGATGATCACCCCAGCGTATCCATACTGTGCTCCGATGACTCAGAACCGTCCGCCCGTGACTGGGCGCACGCACCACGGTTCGCTGCCTGCAGAACGCCGACCTCGTCAGAGTCGACGGTCTGTCAGGACCGGGAACCGCGACCGCCACTGCGCGACGGCGGTCGGGTCGATCTCGGCGCTCACGACCTCTTCTGTCCGCCCTCCCTCGGCGATGACCTCACCGAAGGGGTCGATGACCGCGCTGCAGCCGCCCATCTCGGTGTCCGCGTGGGTGCCGGCGGTGTTGCAGGCCACGACGAAGCACTGGTTCTCGATGGCGCGGGCCCTCAGCAGAGTTCGCCACGCACTGACGCGTGCGGCGGGCCACGCTGAGGCCAGGACGAACATCTCGGCTCCCTGCTCCACCTGTCGGCGATACAGCTCGGGGAAGCGCAGGTCGTAGCACGTCGAGACTCCCACCTTCAGTGACTCGGCCGGAGCGGGCAGGGTCGTGACCACGACGTCCTCGCCCGCTTCCATGAGCTTGGGCTCGCCGGATCCGAAGCCGAACCGGTGGATCTTGCGGTATGACGCGCAGATCGAGCCGTCCGGTCCGACGATGACCGAGGTATTCCACAGCCCCTTGCCCTCGGGGCCTGCTTCCCCCGGTGGGCGCTCGACGATGGATCCGGTATGCACGACCGCGCCGATCTCACGCGCCACCTCACTCAGCGCTGCGGTCGTCGCGCCGTCGACCTGGTGCTCCCGTTGCGGCCATCGGCGGTAGTCGAACGCTCCGGCGCTCCACAGCTCGGGTAGCACCACCAGGTCGTGACCCTGTTGCTCCCGCACGAGTCCTGCCACGCGAGCCAGCCGGTCGGCCGGAGTCTCCGCGTCCCCGTAGGCCAGCTGGATCAGCGCGATCTTCACAGGTCAGTCCTTTGTCGCCGGGTGCGGAGTGCTGGTGGTCGGTCGTTGGCCCATGGCCGCCAACCGCTCGTTGTATGCCGTCAGCTCGGCGTCCTCGTCGCGGTCGGCTTGGCGGTCGCTGCGGCGGGCATCACGCTCATCGCGGCGAAGCCAGTCGAGCGTGACCAACATAGCCAACGCCAGGGTGGGCATCTCTCCGATCCCCCAGGCGATGCCGCCGCCGAGTTGCTGGTCATCGAGCAGGTCAGGCCCCCAGGACAACCCCAGATCCTTGAAGAACCCGGGAGCCAACAGCCACGTCCCCGTCATCAGCGCCAGGCCGAAGAACGCGTGCGCTGCCAGGGTCGCCAAGAGGACGAGCATCCGCAACGGCGCAGACCACTTCGGCGGCCCGGGGTCGATGCCGATGAGCGACCAGACGAAGAGGTATCCGGCCATCAGGAAGTGCATGGTCATCAGCACGTGCCCGGTGTGGGTGGTCAGCGCGAACTCGAACGCCCCGGTCCAGTAGAACGCGACCAGGCTGCCGAAGAAGATCACCGATGCAACGACCGGGTTGGCCATCATCGCGGCATACCGGGAGTGGGTGATGGCGAGCAGCACCTCGCGGGGGCCGAGGGTCTTGTCCCGACGAGCGACCAGGGACCTCAAGGCCAGCGTGATCGGTGCGCCCAGGACCAGGAAGATCGGGATCGCCATCATGACCGCCATATGCATGACCATGTGCATCGAGAACATGACCCGCCCGTAGACACCCGGGGCTCCGCTGGTCGCGTAGACGAAGATCGTCCACCCCAGCAGCCAGGCCGTCGTGCGGCCCACCGGCCAACGGTCCCCGCGGCCGCGCAGCCGGACGACACCCGCGAGATACAGCCCTACGGCTACCACCGCCAGGATCAGCATCATCCAGTTGACCTGCCACTGCGTCACCAACGTAGCGGCCGTCAGCGGAGGAGGCTCGGGATAGCCGGTCAGGAGCTGGACGGTCGACGTGCTGTCGATCTCGCGCAGCTCAGGGGGCGGGGTGCGTGAGAGCGCGACCGACAGACCCAGCGCGACCGACATGACCAGCGTCTCGACGATGGCAAACCGCGCGAAGGCTCCGCTGCGCTCCAGCCCTCCGGCCACGAGCCGTTGCCGGTGGACGTATCCGAAGAACCCCAACACGGCCAGGATCGCGATCTTGCCCCAGATCAGCAGCCAGTACCCGCTCACCAGATCGCCGAGGCTTTCAACGCTCTGCACCGCGAACAGCACCCCGGAGAAGCCGACGGCGATATAACACCACAGCGCCATCGTGGAGAACCGCTGCACCACTGTCGTCAACGCGGAGCCCAACTCGTGGCGCAGCAACACCAGACCGATCAGCCCGCCTACCCAGGCACTGATACCGACGAGATGGATGGCGAGGGCGGTCACCGCAGTCTCGTGTCCTTCGTTGCCGCTGGAGTGACCCGTGTAAGCGATGGGGATCAGCGTGGCGAACGCCAGGACCGTCGCCCACGCCAAGCCACCCCGGGTGCGCACCAACGCGGCGACGACCGCGACGCCGGTCGCCATCACCAGCTCGATGGACCACAATCGCAGGAGTTCGATCCCGATCAGGTTGGTGAACAAGGCGTCCCAGTATCGGTCGCCCCCCAACGGGATCGCCGACACCTCGCTGAAGCCCACCAGCAGTTGCGCCAGCGCGCTGACCACCCAGACCGCTGCGGTGATGGCGGCGCTGCGGGCCGCCACCTCCCGCCGCCTCGAGGTCCTCGACTCGGGGGTGAAGAACCCCCCGATGAGCAGGAGACCGATGGTCAGGGCCGCAGCCACGTTGTGAACCACCCCGATGACGAGCTGTCCCCAGCGCACCAAAGGACCGGCATCAGCGAGAACCAACGGGGTGGTGGCTCCACTGAGGGCGGCCGCGGGAAGGGCGACGACCAAGGCCACAGCGAGCACCGCACCCACGGGCAACCACGGCACCGGACGCGCCGCAGCCGGGGCGGGGCGGTCGGCGTCCGAAGGTCGAGGCGGGCGCTCCATCACTGACGACACACCACCATGCTAGGTAGGCTGCCTGACATGCCGCTGCACCCCTCCGCTCCCGAAGAACTTCCCGACCTCGTCGAGGGCTACCGGCAGGCGATGCGATCCTTCATCGACCTCGGCCGTTCGTGTCCGGAATCCAAGGTCGAAGACTCCACGCCGTGCCCCGGATGGAGTGTCAAAGACCACTTCGCGCACATTGCTTCGCTCGAGGCGTACTTCGACGGCGCTGACTACCCCGAGGTCGACCTGCCCGAGCACGGGCACCTGCGGGGAACGTTCACGACCTGGCTCGAGCACGGGGTGCAGGTGCGACGCGACCGGAGCATGGAGGAGGTCATCGAAGAACTCGAGACCCTGATGTTCAACCGGATCGCCACGCTTGGCAACCCCGACCTGACCGTGGAGTCCACGGTGCGCGCACCGATGGATCGGGAGATGCAGTTGGGAGACCTGCTCGAGCGCCGACTCTGCGATATCTGGGTGCACGAGCAGGACATCCGCGAGGCGCTCGGCCGAATCGGGAACCTGGACAGCCCAGCCGCGTCCACCTTCGTCGGCCGGATCGTCGACGCCTTCCCGCGCATCCTGGCCAAGCGCCTCGAACTCCCCGCAGGCCAGACCGTCATCCTGGAGAGCACCGGCCCGGTCACCGCACGGGTCGGGGTGCGGATGGCGCACAACAGTGACGGCGAGGTCGTGGGCCACACCTTGTTCTCCGGGTCGCAGGAGACGGCCGCCGAGGACGCCGCCGACCAGGTCGAGCACCCCGACGAGGACGTCGCCAGCACGTCGATCTCGATGTCCACCGACGCCTTGACCCGTCGGGCCGCGGGCCGGCGCAGCACCGCCGACACGTCATACAAGGTGGTCGGCGACGAAGAGACGGCACGACTCGTGCTCGACGCACTCGTCATCACCCCGTAGCCACCAGCTGCGAGCACCCTCCCGATAGCCTGCTGTCCGACGCCCCGACAAAGGAGCACCCGAGATGAAGACCACCGCCGCGATCGCGCTGTGCGCACTGACCGTGTCCTTGGCCGCCTGCACCACCACCGACGAAACCCCTCCGGGGTCCGTGGCTGGGTTGGCCGAAGCCGAGGAGGGCGATGAGGAAGAAGGCATCCCCGAGGTGGACGAGCTGGATCCGTCCAGCGAGGTCTCCGAGGACGGCGAGGCGATGACCGAGGAGCCTGCCGACGGTGAGGAAGCCACCGCCGAGCCCGACCAGGGAGACGCCCAACTGGGCGAGAACGGCGAGCGCGAGGCATCTGGTGGTCCCTACCCCACCGCGGACGACATGACCGACGCCGTCTGTGAGGCCTTCTTCGCTGGTGCAGCCCCCCTGGCGGCGCGGGCCGACGACGCACGACTGTTGGTCCAGCAGGGTGCGGCGGACAACATCAGCCAGCTCGAGGCACAGCAGATCGACGTCTTGGCCCAGCAGCTGGACCTGCTGGGGACTGAGGGCTCCGAGGAGCAGGTGGTCCTGTTCGAGCAGATGAACGCGCCCTTCCTGGGCGTGGTCGCTGCGGCCGAAGAGGCCGGTGACGCGAGCGAGATCACCTATGAGGGTGTCGACACCGCAGAGTCCGAGGCGGCGCAGCTCGACTTCACCAACGAGTGCATCGCTCTATCGGGGCTCGGCTGACCGAGGCGCCCC
This sequence comes from Actinomycetales bacterium, assembly GCA_038258285.1. Lineage (GTDB taxonomy): Bacteria > Actinomycetota > Actinomycetes > Actinomycetales > Dermatophilaceae > Ornithinicoccus. The sequence continues at coordinate 34,148 of JBBSQA010000021.1, forward strand.
CGTGGACCGGCTGAAGGCAACAAGTCCAGCGACGAAGGTCAACACCACCGTTGCGCACGCCCCGGCGATCCACAGGCCAGGTCCCCAGTCCCACAGGGCAGCGACCAGCACCCCGAGGATAGTGAGGCCGATCGCAACCTGACCCGCCAGCCGAGTGGCTTTGAACTGCACCAGCCTCTCGGCGGCGTCGGCCTCGGATCCCATCACCAGACGGGCGCCGGGGGTGAGCCGACGCGCGAGCGCCTGCAGCGCGACGTAGCCCAGCAAGACCGCAGCTCCACCCAGGGCCACCCGAGGGTTGCCCCGCGAGAAGCCGAGCACCAGCACCACCCCGGCGCCGACGATGCACAGCGCCGTGAAGAGGCGGTCCTTCATCCGCGGCTTGACCTGCATAGGCTGGGCTAACCCCAGACCAGGGCGCGGGCGGGATCCTGCAGCAGGGCCGCGACGTCGGCCAGGAACCGCGACCCGAGCTCACCGTCGATCAGGCGGTGGTCGAACGAGACCGCGAGCTGGGTGATCCACCGCGGCTCGATGGTCTCGCGGCCGTCGGCCGCGGTGACGACCCAGGGCTGGCGGCGGACCGCGCCGAAACAGATGATGGCGGACTCCCCGGGGTTGATGATCGGCGTGCCGGTGTCGATGCCGAAGACTCCGACGTTGGTGATGGTGATGGTGCCGCCGGACATCTGCGCGGGCTGCGTCCGACCGGCGCGGGCGGTGGCCACGAGGTCCTGCAGGGCGACGGCCAGCTGGGCCAGATCCATCTGGTCGGCGTCCTTGATGTTGGGCACGATCAGCCCCCGCGGGGTGGCGGCGGCGATCCCCAGGTTGAGGTAGTGCCGCTGCACGATCTCGGCCGCTGCCTCATCCCAGACGGCGTTCACACCCGGATTGCGGCGCACGGCGACGACCAGCGCCTTGGCCAGGATGAGCAGCGGGCTGACCTTGAGATCACGGAAGTCGCGGTCCCCTTTGAGCCGCTCGACCAGCTCCATCGTGGCGCTGACGTCGACGGTGACGAACTCCGTGACGTGCGGAGCGGTGAAGGCCGAACCCACCATTGCGGTGGCGGTCATCTTGCGCACACCCTTGACCGGCGTGCGCGTCTCCCGTGGCCCGGAGCGGTCGAAGACCGGCGGGGTGTAGGCGGTGTGGCGGGCCGCCGGCGAAGGCTCGGCCGGCGGAGGGGCTGAGGGGCCGGGGGCGGCCGGGGCCGCGGCAGTCTCGGGTGCGGCCGCACCCGAGACGTGAGCGTCGATGTCTGCTCGGGAGATCACGCCGTCCTCGCGGGTGGGCTGCACCAGGGCCAGGTCCACCCCTCGATCCTTGGCGTACTTGCGCACCGGCGGCTTGGCCTTGGGGCGGGGCTTCGCCTCGGGTATTTCCGGCTCGGCCGCTGCTGCGCCTTGGCCCCGACGACGACGCCGGGTGGTTGCTCCGACCGACGGGCCGTACCCGACGAGGTTGGCCTCGCGCTTCGGAGCTTCGGGGGCGGCCGGTTCCGGCTCCTCCGTGGTGACCGACGGCACCATGTCGTCGGCTCGCTCGGGTGTTGCGACATCCCCACTGTCGGTGTCGACGTCATCACCGTCGTCATGATCGGCCACGCCACTGGCTCCGTCGTCGATGTCGATGATCGGGTTCCCGACCTCGACCGTGTCGCCCTCGGCTACCAGCAGCTTGCGCACCACTCCGTCGTACGGGATGGGTAGCTCGACCAACGACTTGGCGGTCTCGACCTCGACGACGATGTCGTTGGTCTTGACCTGATCGCCTTCCTTGACCTTCCAGGTCACGATCTCGGCTTCGACCAAGCCCTCACCGGGGTCGGGCAGCGAGTACAGCGGCACGATGACTCCTTCGTAGTCGAGCGGGATCGGTGGTCACGGACTCAGTAGCCCAGCACGGTGTCCACCGCGTGCAGGATGCGGTCCAGGTCGGGTAGAAAGACCTCTTCGTGGCGGCTGGGCGGGTAGGGGATGTTGTAGCCCCCCACGCGCAGCACGGGCGCTTCGAGGTGGAAGAAACACTCTTGCTGCACCAGCGCCGCCAGCTCTGCGCTCACTCCGACGAAGGTCGACGCCTCGCTGACCACCACCGCGTGGCCCGTCTTGGTGACCGACGCGGTGATCGTGTCGACGTCCATCGGTGACAGCGAGCGCAGGTCCACGACCTCGATGGACGGCCCGTCGTCCAACTCGGCGGCTTGGGCCGCGGCCATGCAGACCTTGACCATCGGGCCGTAGGTCAGCAGGGTCACGTCTCGCCCCTCAGCCCGGACGACCGCATCGTGCAAGCCGTAGGGAGCCTCAGCAGCCATCTCGATCTGACCGCGCTCGTGATAGCGCCGCTTGGGCTCGTAGAGCACGACCGGGTCATCACTGGAGATCGACTGTTGCACCATCCAGTAGGCGTCCTCGGGCGTCGAGCACGTGACGACTCTGAGACCCGCAGTGTGCGCGAAGTATGCCTCGTTGGACTCACTGTGGTGCTCGACGGCCCCGATGCCTCCGCCGTAGGGGATGCGGATCACCATCGGCAGCTTGAGCTTGCCGAGCGACCGGTAGTGCATCTTGGCCACCTGGCTGACGATCTGGTCGAAAGCGGGATAGACGAACCCGTCGAACTGGATCTCGACCACCGGGCGGTATCCGCGCAGGCACAGCCCGACCGCGGTGCCCAGGATGCCGGACTCGGCCAACGGCGTGTCAATGACGCGGTCCTCACCGAAGTCCTTCTGCAGGTTCTCGGTGATCCGGAAGACCCCACCGAGCTTGCCCACGTCCTCGCCCATCAGGACGACCTTGGGGTCCTGGTCCAGCGAGGCGCGCAGTCCGGCGTTGAGCGCCTTGGCGATACTCATCTTCTGCAGCGAGTCAGCCATCAGTCGTCCTCGAATCCCGCGTGGTAGTCCGCGAACTGCACGGCCTCGCGCGCCACACCGGGGTGCGGATCGGCATACACGTGCTCGAACATCTCCGAGTGCGCAGGGTTGGGCATCGTCTGACACTCGCGTCGGATGCGCTTGGCCAGCACGTCGGCCTCCTCGTCCAGCGCGGTCAGCCAGGCGTCGTCGACCAGCTCTTCGGCGAGTAGGTGGGCGCGCATCCGATCGATGGGGTCCTTCTGACGCCACAGGTCGACCTCGGCGGCGATGCGGTACTTACTCGGGTCATCGGAGGTGGTGTGCGCACCCATCCGGTAGGTGAAGGCCTCGATCAGCGTCGGCCCCTGCCCGGACCGTGC
>JBBSQA010000022.1:0-36426 GCA_038258285.1 Actinomycetales bacterium
GCCACGTCACCCCATCCAGCGAGCGCTTCCTTGATCGAAGACATTCCGTGGGCGCCTCTCATCGTCTGTTCACTCACCGTCGTGTCCTTCCTGTGCTACGGCCTGCTGGGGGTCGGGGTCGTCGCCGGCTGGCGTTTCACCCTCGGACGCGCCGTCCGCGGCGACCGAGCGGCGGATGGCTTCCATCCGGTCTTCACCCGGGAGGTCAGTGGCGGCGTCGGACTCGGGGACGATCTCGACCTGTGTCTCTTCCGGCGGCTTCAGCAGGTGGCTGATATCCGCCTTGCGGCTGGCCACCCGTTCCTCGATGGCGCCCTTGCGCGACCGGATCGACTCCATGTCGGCGTCGGTAAACAGCGGGGTGTCGGAGTCACCGATCAACTGTCGGGCGACCTGCAGGAAGTCGACGCCTTCGGAGTCGCCACCGATGCGCACGATCTGCGGCAGGGAGGACGCCAGCGACTCCAGCTGACCCAACATGTCCTGCTGATAGCGGTAGTCGAGGATCTCCGGAGCCAGGGCGGCACTGACCGCACGGATGTCGAGGGCCTGGGCCTCCAGTAGAGCCGCGTTCGCGTTGGCGGTGGACTCCGCCTCGACGAACCGCTGACGAGCCAGCGAATCCGCGCGGTTGGTCTCCCGCTCCAGTGCGGTGTCCATCTGAGCTTGGTACCGGGCGATGTCGGCCTGGATGGCCGAGAGGGTCTCGTTCAACGAGGCAAGGTCCTTGTTGAGGTCTCCGTCGTTCTGTTCCTTGCGTAGCTGCAGTTCGTACTCGTAGGTGTAGGCCTCCTTGGCCACCCGGATCATCTCCGGCGCTGCGAGGTCCATCCGGTACTCCTGGTTGGCCGGCTCGGCGTGCGTGATGTTGGCCGTGGTCAGCTCGACCGCGGGAGCGAACTGTGCGTTGAGCTGCTCCAGCAACTTCGAGGTGCTCTCCCCGACGAGGTCGTAGATGCCGGATGCTTCCTGCTCGTAGATCAGTGACCGCGTGGTCTCCGAGATCGCGTTGTTGAGCTTGTCCTGGAAGCCCTGCACCGCGCCGAGCACGAAGACGAACTCGCGGGCGTTGACGATGCGGAACTGTAGGAACAGGTCCACGGAAGCCTGCACACCCGACTTGGTGGGAGCTTGGCGGATGGGGGCGTTGAACGGGTACTCCCGCGTGACGTTGATGATGTAGGACACCCGTTTCCACGGGTTGAGCAGGGTCACCCGGCCCGGTCCGACCTCGGCCTCGACCTTGCCGAACCGCGAGATCAACGCGACACATCCTTCGGGGACCATCACCATCCCTTGGCGCCACCAGGAGAAGCCCGCCAGAATCAGCACGAGCACCCAGTAGTGCGGTCCGAAGATCGCCGAGCTGAGGCCGTCGAACGGCAGCAGGACCACCCCTCCTACGGCGCCGAGCACGACGAGCAGAAGGATGGGCAGGATCATCTTCAGTCGGCGGCCCTTGGGCATCACCATCGGCGTGATGACGTGCACCGGTCCGTGCTGACCGTTCTCGTAGTAGCTGCGGCTCAGGTTCTCCGCCGCGTCGTTCAGCGACACGGTGGCCGACTGGATGCGGGTGCCCGCAGCACGGCTCTGGTCGCGAGCAGCGGGGAAGTCCCGGGCGTTCAGGGCGAAAGCGTCGTCCTCGTCCCCCGATCGGCCCTCTGCAGAGCGGCGGCTGGACTCTCCGGGTGATCCCGAGCTCATCCCCTGTGACCCTCGTTGTGGCGCTCGCTGCTGCGCAGCGCCGGCCCCGCCGGCCATCGAGCCGACGACCTCCCGCACGTCGCTTCCACCGGCATACTGCTTTGCGGCATTGATGAAGTCCTCGGCTCTGCTCATGTGATCCCCTCGTGCCTTGGTGAACCCGGCGGGAGATCACCCGCGGGCGCTATGCAGTTAACCACGATGGTGCGACGTTGCTCCGGTCTCTGCGGTTCCTTTGGGCGTGGTGAGGGTGGGCCAGAATGGTGCAGTGAACGGTTCCCCCCGCGTGCTCCTGATCGACAACATCGACAGCTTCACGTTCAACATCGCGGACCTGCTGCACCGCGTCCTGGGGACCGCGCCGACCGTATGGCGCCACGACCACCCGATCGAGGAGGACCAGGCGTGGTGGCTGGGCTTCGACGCCCTCGTCGTCGGCCCCGGCCCGGGTCGACCGTCCGTGGATGCAGACATGGGCCTCTCGAGCCAGGCCCTGGCCCAGGACGACGTGCCGGTGCTCGGGGTGTGTCTGGGTCACCAAGGCATCGCCCATGCGGCGGGACAGGTGGTGGAGCAGATGACCGAACCCCGGCACGGCATCGTCTCTCCGGTCACCCACGACGGCACCGGCCTGTTTGCCGGGGTGCCTTCACCCTTCGACGTGGTGCGCTATCACTCCCTGCAGGTCCTCGGTCCGTTGCCTGGACCTGAGGGCTCAGGCCCGGTCGCGACCGCCTGGGCGCACGACGACGGAGCGATCATGGGTCTGGCGGACGCCGGCCGCCGACGGTGGGGGGTGCAGTTCCACCCCGAGTCGGTGCTCACCGCGCACGGCGAACGGCTCGTGGCGAACTTCTTCACCGAAGCAGGCATACCCCTGAACGCCTCCGTGAAACTGGATGCGGGCGCGGTAGCCGTGGGCGACGTGCCGGGGGAGCCTGTTGCGACGGCCGGGCCGGTCACACCCGTGCGGATGTCGGTACGACGGCACCGGGGCTCTGTCGACGCGTGGGCCGCGCGTGACGCCCTCGCCGAGCTGAGGCAGGTCAGCGCCGGTGATGTGAGCCCGCCCGAGGGGGCGGTGTGGTTGGACTCCTCCGACGGTGAGGGCATCTCCGTGTTGGCCGATGCCGCCGGTCCGTTGGCCTTCACCCTGAGACACCGCGTCGGCCACGGCTCGACCCTGTCCACCGGGGAGGAGCTGCCCGGGATGCTCTTCGACAACCTCGACATCCTGCTCTCCCGGCTGGCCCTGGATGAATCCGGTGGCGACTCGCCGCCGTTCGACTTCCGGCCGGGGTTCCTCGGGTACGTCGGCTACGAGGTCAAGGCAGAGACGGGAGGACGATCGGCGCACGTCGCCCCGCGGCCCGACGCGTGGCTCCTCTTCGCCGATCGTGCCGTGGTGATCGATCACCGCCACGACGCCACCTACGCCGTCGCGCTGCATACCGAGGACGTACGTGGGGAGCAGGAGCGTTGGTTGGACGAGGTCGCCGCCGTGGTCGCACCCTTGTCGCAAGGGCGCGGGGCGGCGGATCGGCACGGTCAGCGCCCCGTCCCCGTCCCCGTCCCCGACGCAGGCGACGCTGTCGTCGCCGAAGCCGGTCGGCATTCGCCCGAGGAGTATCGGCGTCTGATCCATCGTGCTCAGGAAGCCATTCGTGCGGGTGAGACCTACGAGGTCTGCCTGACCAACGAGATCACCTGGCCGCACGCGGTGGAGGCAGCCCACACCTACCGGGCGATGCGTGACGTCAGTCCGGTGCCGCACGCAGCGTGGCTGGACTGCGGGGACTTCTCGGTCCTGAGCGCCTCACCGGAACGGTTCGTGGCGCTCTCGGCGGACCGGGAGGTGCGCGCCGAGCCCATCAAGGGCACTCGCGCTCGAGACCCCGACGAAGGCCGCGATCGCCTCGTGGCCCGCGAACTGGCGGCCAACGCCAAGGAACGGGCCGAGAACCTGATGATCGTCGACCTGCTGCGCAACGACCTGCACCGGGTATGCCGAGCAGGCAGTGTGGAGGTGCCGGAGATGTTCGCGGTGCGGACCTGGTCCACGGTGCACCAGCTCGTCTCCACCATCACGGGTCGGCTCGCGCCCGGCCTGAGGGCCACGGACGTATTGCGCTCGTGCTTCCCCGGCGGGTCGATGACCGGAGCGCCCAAGGTGCGGACCATGGAGATCCTGGACGCCTTGGAGGGTGGCGCTCGCGGCATCTACTCCGGGGCGATCGGCTGGCTCGGGGTGAACGGGGCGATGGACACCTCGATCGTGATCCGGAGCGTCGTGCTGGGTCAAGCCGACAGCGAAAGCCGGTCCGAGGCCGTGTTCGGTGTCGGCGGGGCCATTACAGCCTTGTCCGACCCCGACGACGAGTACGAAGAAACCCTCATCAAGGCGCGCGGCGTGGCGGCTGCGCTCAGTTCACGCCTCGACGCCACCCATCCAAACGGGGAGGGGCTCCGAATACGCTTTAATTGAATGATCAATGACTGAGGAGTCGGGTGAGGTATGACCTTCGAGCACATAGACCACACGCTTCGAGAGTCCATGATGTCGAGCGCGCCGCACGGCACCAAGACCTTCCCGGTCGGCGCGTGGGCGCTCGACCCCGCCGAGTCGTCCATCACCGTCTCGGTCCGGAGCCTCGTGGTCTCATCGGTCACGCTGAGCGTGGACATCCAGGAAGGTTTCGTCTTGGTCGATGACACCGGAGTGGTGCGGCAGATCGACGTCAAGGTCAGGGCCGACACCGTTCGCTCGGGCAACGCTCACCGTGATCGGCACGTGCGCGGCGCCGACTTCCTCAACTCCGAGAACAGCCCTCTGATCACCTATTCCGGCCGCTCGCAGGTCGACGTCATCCACGGTGTGGTCCAGGTCCAGGACCACCCCGCAGCACTGCAGCTGAAGGTCACCCAAGCCAGCCTCACCGAGGACGGCAGCGCCGCGTTTGCGGCCCATGGTGTGGTCGACCGGCGACTCCTGGGACTCGGCAAGTTGTCCTCCACCCTGATCGGCCGCGACCTCGACGTCTCTGTGCGCGGGATCGCCCACCCGGTGCGCTAGTCGGCTTGGTCCAGCCCCACGGCATACACCTCGAGGGAGTGCCCGTAGTTCCAGGTGAACTGCAGGATGGGGCCCTGTTCGGTGAGCGATAGTGCGCCCAGGGTCACCGAGGTGACCTGCATGGCTTTGGCCATTCCAATCAGGTCGCCCGCGTTCTTGGTGGTGATCAGCACGACGTCCCCGCTGCTGAAGGCGATCCGTGCGACCCGGGGTGCGGGGGCGGCTCGGATGTCCCGCACCGGCACCCGACGGCCGATGAGGTCGCGGGTGCGCGCGTGCAGGAGGCGCACGAGGTCCGCAGAGGTTTCGGCATCCACCGTGGCAAAGAGCTCCTGGAGCTCGCGGTCCTGCTCGGCCGACGGCCCCGGCTCGGCCGGCCTCCGGCGCAGGGCTGGGGCGATCCCGAGGCCCACCACGAGCCCCAGCGCTATCGCTGCTAGTAGCCATTCCACCTGATAATAGTCCGATGATTTCCTGCGAATCTCCCGAGAACGGGCCATCGCCTCTGGCCACGCCCAGCGGAATACGGGGACCGGTCGAGGTGTAGACACCCTTATGACCTCTGTGACTCACATCGAACTGAACAACGGCATCCGCATTCCCCAGGTGGGCTACGGGGTGTTCCAGATCCCCGACGGCGAGACCCAGGCGGCCGTCGAGAAGGCCCTCGAAGCCGGCTACCGGCACATCGACACCGCCGCTGCCTATCAGAACGAGGCGGGAGTCGGTGCCGCGATCAAGGCGTCCGGAGTGCCCCGCGAGGACATCTTCGTCACCACCAAGCTGCGCAACGGGGACCAGGGCTACGAGTCCGCCCTGAAGGCGTTCGACCGCAGCCGCAGTGAGCTCGGCCTCGACGTGGTCGACCTCTACCTCATCCACTGGCCGGTGCCGAGCAACGACCTGTACCTCGAGACCTGGCGAGCCTTCGAGAAGTTGTATGCCGACGGTGCCGTGCGCGCGATCGGCATCTCGAACTTCCTTCCCGACCACGTGGCACGTCTCCTCGAGCACGCCGAGGTCGTGCCCGCCGTCAACCAGTTCGAGCTGCACCCGAGCTACCAGCAGCCCGGCACCCAGCAGGCCAGCCGCAAGGCCGGTATCGCGGTCGAGGCCTACGCCCCGATCGGTCAGGCCAAGGACTTGGACCACGACGCGGTCACCCAGGCCGCTCAGGCTCTCGACGTCACACCCGGCCAGGTCGTGCTCCGCTGGCACCTCCAGAACGGGACCATCGTCATACCGAAGTCGGTCACGCCGCACCGCATCGAGTCCAACTTCGACCTCTTCTCCTTCGAGCTGGACGACGACCAGATGGCGTCCATCACCGCACTGGACACCGACGAGCGGATGTTCCCGGACCCGCAGACTGCCGACTTCACGCAGTTCTGAAATAGTTGGCCGGGTGACGATCACTGATCTCCAAGGGCTCGCCGACGCCGCCTCAAACCTGGTCAAAGGCTCCTCGCGAGTGATCCTGGGGATCACGGGTGCTCCGGGATCGGGCAAGTCCACCTTGGTGCAGGCGCTGGTGCAGGAGTTGGCCTCTCGTCCTGCGCCTCGTGCTCGGGGTCCATGGAGCGACGGGCCCTGGGTGGCACAGCTCCCGATGGACGGGTTCCACCTGGCCGACGAGTCGTTGGAGCGGTTGGGTCTGAGCGAGCGTAAGGGCGCACCGGAGACGTTCGACGCCCACGGCTACGCAGCACTACTGGCTCGGGTGGCCGATCCCGCGCAGCGTGGCGTCACGATCTATGCGCCGACGTTCGAGCGCGAGCTGGAGCAACCGTTGGCCGGGGCGATCGCGGTGTCGCCCAGCGCGTCGCTGGTGGTCACCGAGGGCAACTACCTGTTGCTGCCTGACGACCCCTGGCCACAGGTGTATCGGCATCTGGTCGAGGTGTGGCACTGCGCGACGGACGAGACGCGCCGCAAAGAGCAGCTCATCCGTCGCCATGTCGCGCACGGTAAGACCCCGGAGCAGGCGCGGGCCTGGGCGCTCGGGCCGGACGAAAGCAACGCCGTCAAGGTGACGGCCGCGAGTCACGGCGCCGATCTCACGATCAGTGAGGAACTGCTCCAGGCCGCCACAAACGACATCGGCTCGCCCCGGGGGTAAACGTCCGGGGCCGCCCGACGAACAGTCGGATAACGCTCGGTCCGACCGTCCGGAATCGGTCTGGGGAGCGACGTTCGGCTCCTAGGTTGAGTGTCGGCCGCCCTTCCCTGCGCTCAAGGAAACCCGATGTCTGTTACTCCGCCGGAGAACGCACCGTCCGACCAGACCCTCGTCGCCGACACTGACGTCCGTGGTCGCCCTTCGGGCGACCGTTCCATCGACTTCGACGTCTCGCAGGAGAGCGACCTCAGCCCTGGCGCCAAACTGCTGCGCTGGGTGGCGGTGGTGTTCCTCTTCTATTCGCTCATCGCGTCCATCGACATCATCGGAGACGGCTTCAAGGCCGCCACCGGCAGCCAGGCCGAACAGCTCTTCGGATACGCCGAGAATCCGATGGTCGGTCTCATCATCGGGATCCTGGCGACCACCCTCATCCAGTCCTCGTCCACGACCACCTCGATCGTCGTCGGACTGGTGGCCGGCGGGCTGCCCGTCTCCATCGCCATACCGATGATCATGGGTGCCAACATCGGCACCACCGTGACCAACACCCTGGCCAGCCTGGGCACGGTCGGTCAGCGTGAACCGTTCCGCCGCGCCTTCGCGGCGGCCACCGTGCATGACTTCTTCAACCTGCTGGCGGTCGCGATCTTCCTGCCGCTGGAGATCCTCACGGGGTTCTTGGACAAGACGGCCCACGCGCTGGCTGGGGTCTTCGAAGGCTCGGGCGGGGCCAACACCGACGATGCCGACGTCATCAGCATGGCCACGAAGCCGGTGGTCGACCTGGCGATCTGGGCCACGGGCGTCGTCGGTGATGAGGTGTGGCAGGGGGTGCTGCTGGCGGTGATCGGCGCGGCGGGCATCTTGGTCGTCGTGCGGTTGCTGGGCCTGGTCCTCGGTCAACTGATGGTGGGCCGAGCCAAGAAGCTCCTGCACAACAGCGTCGGGCGAGGCCCCGCGGCCGGGATGGCCGCGGGGGCCGGGGTGACGGTGTTGGCGCAGTCGTCCTCGGTGACCACGTCTTTGATGGTCCCCTTGGCGGCCGCGGGCACTCTGTCGCTCCGGCAGATCTACCCCTACACGCTCGGTGCGAACATCGGCACCACGATGACCGCCCTTCTGGCGGCCCTGGCGGCTTCGGAGCACGCCGAGGAGGCGCTGACCATTGCGTTGGTGCACCTGCTGTTCAACGTTTTCGCCACGATCTTGATCTACGGTGTTCCCCTCCTGCGACGGCTACCGCTGATGGGCGCCACCGCCCTGTCGGAGGCAGCGACGCGCAACAAGTGGTACGTCGTGGCGTGGGTGGGTGGGGTGTATCTCGTCCTCCCCGGCTCCCTGCTCTTCCTGTCCGTAGTCCTGTGAACCATCCCAACGGAGGTACGCCATCATGACCGAGCACCAGGCTCCACCACCGAACGCTGACTCCAGCCGCGAGGACACGGATCTTGACGACCTCTCCGAGGACGAGCTCGGGCAGATGCTGGCCGAGGCTGAGCGGGCCCTGCGCGACATACGAGCAGAGCTGCACGAGCGACGGGTGCTGGCCCACGCCGGAGTGGATCTGGAGATGCCGCGGCAGGACCTCAACGAGGCCCGTGGCCGGTGGACCCACTTCTTCGACTTCGTGCGCCAGCTGAGCGCGGAACGCGAAGGGGCATCTTCCGAGCGCTGAGACCACCGGCTGATGACCGATGTGCTCGCACTGTGAGCGTTGGCGTCGTGCAGGAGCGCGCACAACGGTCAGGGGTATGCCGAAGGGGGCGGGTCATGACCCCTGCGCGTGGGCGGCGACAATGGAGGAGTGAACCCCACCCCTTTGCCCGAGAGCACCGACGTGCTCGTGGTCGGTGCCGGCCCGGCCGGCTCTGCGGCTGCGGCGTGGTCAGCACGGATGGGCCATGACGTCGTGCTGGCGGACGCAGCGACCTTCCCTCGGGACAAAAGCTGTGGGGACGGCTTGACCCCACGCGCGATCGCCGAGCTGGATCGCCTGGGTCTGGCCGACTGGACGCGCTCCCACGTGGTCAACAAAGGGCTGCGGGCCCACGGCTTCGGGCAGACCCTCGAGCTGCCCTGGCCCGGGGGGTCGCTGCCGGACCACGGCTCCGCTGTCCCGCGGACCGAGCTCGACAACCACATCCGTGACGCGGCACTGGAGGCCGGGGCGGTCGGCGTGCAGGGGGCCCGCGCCGTCGACGTCGAGCGCGACGGTGAACGGGTGACCGGGGTGGTCTTCGACTCCGGTGGCGAACGGCATACGGTGCGCGCCCAGCACGTGGTCGTCGCAGACGGGGTGCGCTCCCAGCTGGGCAGGACCCTTGGACGTGAATGGCACCGCGAGACGGTCTACGGCGTCGCGGGCCGGGCCTACATCGACTCCGAGCAGTCCGACGACCCGTGGATCTCCTCCCACCTGGAGCTACGGGGTATGGAGGGGGAGCTACTGTCCGGATACGGCTGGATCTTCCCGCTGGGATCGGGAGAGGTGAACGTCGGTGTCGGCACGCTGGCCACCGCCAAGCGCCCGGCGAACATCCAGCTGCGCCCCTTGATGCAGTTCTACGCCGACCAGCGGGCCGACGGGTTCGGCCTGTCCGGCCCCCTGCGCGCACCGACGTCGGCGCTGCTGCCGATGGGCGGAGCCGTGTCCGGGGTGGCCGGAGCGAACTGGGCGCTGATCGGCGACGCGGCCGGATGCGTCAACCCCCTGAACGGGGAAGGCATCGACTACGGGCTGGAGACGGGCCGGCTGGTGGCTGAGAGCATCCACAACGGGGAGCACCTGGGCACCACCTGGCCCCGGGTGTTGACGCACCACTACGGCGAGGCGTTCTCCATCGCGCGCCGGCTGGCCGGGCTCATCACCGTGCCCCGGCTGCTGCCGACGCTCGGACCGGTCGGCATGCGCTCGACGTGGATGATGACCCTGGCGCTGCGGTGGATGGGAAACCTCATCACTGAAGAGGACCGCGACATCGCCGCTCGGATGTGGCGCCTGGCGGGCAAGGGCTCTCACGCCATCGACCATCGTCCGCCCTTCAGCTGACGCCCCTTCGAGCAGCACGATCGAGCCTCCGGCGGACCCCGTGCGGATAGCAGAGCCGACAACTCTGCGTGAGATACTGGTCCTTCGACAGCCCGACGCAAAGGTTAAAGAGTGAGCGAGCTGGACACCATCCGAAGTGTGAGCGACGAGGTCGTTCTGGTGGACGACGACGGCCTCGAGATCGGCACGGCCCCCCGCGGTGAGGTGCACACCACCCAGACCGTGTTGCACCGGGCCTTCTCGGTGTATCTCTTCGACGCGAGAGGACGCACGCTGATCACCCGCCGCGCCCTCGGCAAGGTCGCCTGGCCCGGGGTGTGGAGCAACGGGTGCTGCGGGCATCCCCGCCCCGGGGAGTCGACGGAGGACGCCATCGCTCGGCGGGTCGGTGAAGAGCTGGGGGTGCAGGTCCACGACGTGAGCGTGCTCCTGCCCGACTTCCGATACCGCGCGGTCGACGCCAGCGGCATCGTCGAGCACGAGATCTGCCCGGTGTACTCGGCCAAGGTCGATCAGGACCCTTCGCCGGACCCCGACGAAGTGATGGACTACGCGTGGGTGCCGTGGCCCGACGCTGTGGACGCGTTGACGAGGGCTCCGGCGGTCTTCAGCCCCTGGATGGGCTTGCAGGTGCCCCTGCTCGGCCGGGACCTGTCCACGCACGCCGAGACCGTAGTGCCCAGCGCCTCCACGCCGCCGGCGCCCGCGCTCGAGCAGACCCTCGCCGCCGTGGACGAGCTGCTGCAGGAGGAGTCCCGCTGGGCTCAGGGGGTGTGGGCCTCGACCGGCCTACAGCCGCACGACGACCCGATCCTGGAGCAGGACCTGCCCACCTGGCTGGGCCATCTGGTGGCCGGACGCGGCAAGATGATCCGACCTCGGATGTGTCACTGGGGCTACGTCGCCGCAGGGGGACCCAAGGACAGCCCGGCGTATGCCGACCTGTGCCGTGCGGCGGCGGCGTTGGAGATGCTGCACGTCTTCGCGCTGATCCACGACGACGTGATGGATGAGTCCGAATGGCGCAGGGGAAACCCGGCGGTGCACGCCCAGGCTCGGGACTGGCACGCCGAGCTGGACGGCCACGGCAGCTCCAGCCGCTTCGGGGACAACATCGCGATCCTGCTGGGAGATCTGGCCCATATGCAGGCCGACCGGCTGGTCGCTGGCCTGCCGGTGGACTTCCGAAACGCCTGGCACGAGCTGTGTGCGGAGCTGATCGCCGGCCAGGGGGCAGATCTGACCGGGGCCGCCACGGCATCACGGACCTTCGAGCAGGCCGACCGGGTGGCCCGGTTGAAGTCGGGCTCCTACACGATCGAGCGCCCGCTGCTGCTGGGAGCTCTGGCCGCAGGAGTCGACGCGCGAGGCCAGGAGGCGTTGCGGGCCTACGGGCGCCGGCTCGGTCAGGCCTTCGCGTTGCGGGACGACATCCTCGGCGTCTGGGGAGACCCCGCGATCACCGGCAAGCCCGGCGGAGACGACCTGCGCTCCCGCAAGCCCACCGTGCTGTGGATGCTGGCTCAGCAGCGCCTCGAGGGTTTTGCGCTGGATGCTCTGGGACGGGTGGGCACCGACCGAGAGGGCACCGACGACGTGCGAATCCTGCAACAGGCGATGGTCGACATCGGCATCTGCGACGAGGTCGAGGGCCAGGTCGGCCAGCTGGTCGAGGAGGCGCTCGCGGGCCTGCAGGCAGGCTGCCTCGCCCCCGAGGGCATCGAAGGCCTGCAGCGGATGGCCGAACGGGTGGCCTGGCGTGAGTCGTAGCGTCCCCGCGAAACCCCCGCCCGGCACCGTCCGCCTCCGCGGGCAGACTCTGCTGACCTGCTTCGACCAGTTCGTCCGGCTCAGCCTCAAGGGCGTCTGGGTCCGGGGACGAATTCCGAGCGAGCCCGTCGTCTGGGCCATGAACCATCATCACTGGTGGGACGCTTTCGCTTCGGCTTCGGTGCTGCGTACGCAGGGCCAGCGGCCGACGGCGCTGGTCTCGGACCAGAACCTCGCCTCGTTCGGCGTGCTGAACTGGATCGACGCGGCCCCGGCGTCCCACCCCGAGCGTGCGGTCGAGGCGCTACGCGCCGGTCGCACGCTGCTGATCATGCCCGAGGGCCGGATGCTGGCTCCCGGACCCCTGGGTCCGTTGCGCGGCGGCGCCGGGCGGATCGCCGCCGAAGCCGAGGTGCCCCTGGTGCCGGTGGCGGTACGGGTCGTCATGCGAGGGTCGCAGTATGCCGAGGCTTTCCTCGACGTCGGGGACCCGGTCACGGCGGAGCAGCTCGCCCCGGCCTTGGGGCGATCGCTGACCGAGCTGGACGAGACGTTGGCCAGTGCCAGCCCGCTCGAGCCGCTACCCGGCTACCGGACCATCGTGGCCGGTCGCGGTTCCGTGGACGGCCTGATCTCCGTGCTGACCCCGTGGCGCCGCTAGGTATGGCGTCGACAAACCCGTCGGTGGTGGATCTGACGCGTCGCTGCGTCGAGGGGTTCCTGGCCGTCAAGATGCTCGTGCTGGCGATCAACCTGGTCCGCTTCCCGCTGCTCAGCCGTGCCGACGACACCGACCTGCGTGCGGTGTCCGTGCTGGTCCCCGCCCGCGACGAAGCAGGACGGCTGCCCGGCACTCTGCCGGCGATCCTGATGGACCACGAGACGGAAGTCCTCGTCCTCGACGACGACTCCAGCGACGGCACGACCCAGGTCGCCCGCGACCTGATCGAGCGCTCCGGTCACCCCCGAGCCCGGGTGCTCACCGGTGCGCCCTTGCCGCAGGGATGGACCGGGAAGGCCTGGGCGTGCCACCAGTTGGCCGAAGCTGCTCAGGGCCACATCCTGGTGTTCCTCGACGCTGACGTGACGCTGGAGCCGGGAGCGCTGGCCGCCATCGTCGCGGAGAAGGATCGCGTCGGCGCGGACGTGTTCTCGGTCTTTCCTCGGCAGGAGACGGGCACGCTCGGGGAGCACCTCGTGGTGCCGACCATCGATGATGTCCTGCTGTGCCTGCTGGCCCATCCGCTGTTGAGATTGCCGGTGCCCGCCGCGGCCACCGCTCACGGCGCGTGCTTGGTGTTCGACCGGGACAGCTACCGCGAGGTCGGCGGCTTTGCGGCCGTGCGGGGTGAGGTCGTCGAGGACGTCGCCCTGGCGCGCCGTGCTCGGTCCTTGGGTCTGCACCTGGGCCTGGCCCTAGGAGGGGACCTGCTGCACGTCAGGATGTACGACACCTACCGCGAGGTCGTCGGTGGGCTCTCTCGGGGTCTGATGCCGATGAGCAATGGGCGACCCACCGTCCTGGTCCTGGGCTGGGCCGCCCACCTGACGGCATACACCGTGCCGTTGCTGTTGCTGCCCCGAGATCGACGATGGGCGCTCCCCCTGGCGGTCGGCCTGCTCGAGCGCGCGCTAGTGGAGATCAAGACACGAAGGTATGCCCTCTGGCAGTCGCTGCTGGTGCCCGCGATCGCTCCGGCGATGGTCCCGCTGGTCGTCCGTGCGCTGCGCGGTCGGCCCGTCTGGCGCGGGCGGACCTACGGATGAGCGCGGTCACTCGACGACGACGCGCTGGTGGATCGCCGGATCGCCCTGCTTCTCTGCCCGCTCCGCCGACGTCACGGCTGGTGGGGCACTTGGGCCAGTGGGGCATCAACCCGTTGGGCGTGCTGGAAGCGGGCGCGCAGGCAGCCACGCCAGGCAAAGCGTTCGAGCTGCGGCTGTGGCGACGTGCGCTGGTCGGCTACTCGCCCGCATGGAACCGCGGGGTGCTCGGCGACCTCGAGACCTTCCGCAGTCGTGGAGGACTGAGTGAGCTCTCGCCCTATCTGAACGCCGGCATCGTGCAGACCGACGCCCCCGAGCACCGTCCCCAGCGCAATGCGCTCAACCCCGGCTTCACCAAGAGCGCGTTGGGCGACCTGCGGGCCAGCATGCAGACGACGGTCGAGCGCCACCTGCCGGTAGGGGACTTCGACGCCGTCCACTGGTCCTCGACCGTCGTCCGCGCGGTGCTGTCGGCCACCTTCCTCGGTGCCCCGACCACCGACCCGGTGCTCGACCGGTGGCTCGGGCCGATGGAGCAGCCGCTTCCGATGCCCTTCCTGCCCCGACCCTGGCGCTTCCGGGCCATGGACGCCCGGTTGCGGGAAGCACTGGGCGACCCGCCGCCCGGGAGCCTGGCCGAGACCTTCGCGGCCCACGGCGGCCTCCCGGAGATGCGGGTGGCGCTGGCTGCGGGCTACGACACGACCGCCCACACCCTGGCCTGGCTGCTGGGACACACCGCCCAGGAACCCGACCTGCTGGACCCCTCGCGGCACGACTCGGCCATCAAGGAGACCTTGCGGCTTTACCCCGCGGGGTGGACGGGCAGTCGGCGAGCCGCCAAGGACGTCACCGTGGACGGGGTCGACATCCCGGGGGGCACTCTCGTGCTCTACAGCCCCTACCTGACGCATCGCGACCCGGACCTGTGGGACCGACCGACCGACTTCGCACCGGAGCGGTTCGCGGAGGCCCCGGTGCCGCCGTGGGGTTACATCCCGTTCGCTGCCGGGGAGCGGACCTGCCTCGGACGGCACTACGCCCACCTGCTGATGGCCACTGTGCTGCAGGCGCTGGAGGGTCGCGTCCTGCGGTTCGTCGACGGGGACTTCAGCCCCAGAGCCGGCGTCACGCTGCGCCCTGCAGGCCCGTTGAACCTCCACCTCAGCGCCCCCCAGCACGGTCGTTCAGAGGGCTCCGTACGCTTAGGATCCACCCCAGAAGGAGCTTCATGAGCAAGATCGTCATTATCGGAGCCGGACTCGCGGGCTTGTCTGCCGCCTGTCATCTCAGCCGCACCGGACACGAGGTGACGGTGGTCGAGTCCCGCTCCCAGGTGGGCGGTCTGGCCGGCGAGCAGCACCAGGACGGTCACGTCTTCGACTTGGGTCCCACCGTGCTGACCATGCCGGACCTGATCGAGTCGACCCTGCAGGCCGCTGGCGGCAGCCTGGACCTGCTGCCGATGACGCAGCTCGACCCGGCCTACCGAGCGTTCTTCGCCGACGGGTCGCAGATGGACATCTGGAGCGACCACGCCACGATGCGAGACCAGATCGCCCGGATGAGCGGACCGGAGGACGCGAAAGCGTTCGACGAGTTCGTGCCGTGGCTGAAGCGGCTCTACGACGTGGAGATGCCGCACTTCATCGACCGCAACTTCGACTCTCCGCTCGGCCTGGTCAACCGCCCCAAGCCGGCGGCGGGGTTGGTCAAGATGGGCGCCTTCGGCAACCTCAGCTCGCTGGTCGCCAAACGCTTCTCCGACGAACGGCTGCACCGGCTTTTCACCTTCCAAGCCCTGTATGCCGGGTTGGCGCCCCACGAGGCCCGGGGTATCTACGCCGTGATCTCCTACATGGACGCGATCAACGGGGTGTTCTTCCCCGACGAGGGCATGCACGCCCTGCCGCGGGCGATGGCCACAGCCGCCCAGGACGCCGGGGTGACGATCCGGTTGGACACGCCCGTGACGGTGCTGCCCCGGGATGGTTCCGGCCGGGTCACCGGTGTGGTGCTGGGGGATGAGTATCTGGCCGCCGACGCCGTGGTCTGCACCACGGACGTGTCGACGGCATACAACACGCTCTTGTCCGACGTGAAGACCCCGTTGTCGCTGCGTCGCCCGCGCTACTCGCCCTCGGCGGTGGTCTGGCACATCGGGACCAAGGACGCCTCGGCTGATCACCTGCTCCACCACAACATCCACTTCGGCCACGAGTGGGAGCGCAGCTTCGACCAGTTGATCGGCGACGGCACGTTGATGAGCGACCCGTCGCGGCTGGTGACCTTACCCACCGTCACGGCCCCGGATCGTGCCCCGGAGGGCGGCAGCACCATGTTCGTTCTCGAGCCCGTGCCCGACCTGACCGGGAAGATCGACTGGCAGCAGCAACGTGAGCCGATGCGTGAGCGGTTGCTGCAGTTCCTGGAGCGCGGCGGCTACCCGACCGACATCCGCACCGAGCAGCTGGTCACTCCGGCCGACTGGGCCGACCAAGGACTGGCCTCGGGCACCCCGTTCTCGTTGTCGCACCTCTTCCGCCAGACCGGCCCCTTCCGTCCCCGCAACGCCCCGCGCAACATCCCCGGCCTGTTCTTCGCCGGCATGGGCACCACCCCCGGCGTCGGCGTCCCGATGGTCCTGATCAGTGGGAACCTGGCCGCCCAGCGGGTCGTGTCGTACCTGGACGCGAAGGCCGCATGAAACATCGGGCACCTACCGCCGACCACGCGATCTGTCGCACGATCACGCGGGAGCACGGCACGACGTACTACTGGGGTGCCGCAATCCTGCCCCGGGAGCATCGCTACGACGTGTATGCCGTGTACGCGCTGTGCCGGATGGCGGACGACATCGTCGACGCGCCGGGTGCCACCAGCGGTGACGCGCGGACGGTGGCCCAGACCCAGCAGGAGCTGGCGACGTTCGCCGAGCAGTTCCGGATGGCCCTGGGCGGGGAACGGGTCGCCGAGCCGGTCATCCGTGCCGCCGCGGAGACGGCGCGCCGCCGAGAGATCGACCCCGAGTGTTTCGACCGGTTCTTCGCCGCGATGACCCAGGACCTCACGGTCACCAGCTACTCCACGTACGACGATCTGCTCGGTTACATGGATGGCTCGGCGGCCGTCATCGGCGAGATGATGCTGCCGGTGCTGCGTCCGACCGACGCCCGTGCCCTGCCGGGAGCCCGTGACCTGGGGCTGGCCTTCCAGCTGACCAACTTCCTGCGCGACTTCGCCGAAGACCGCGACCTCGGACGGACCTACGTGCCGACCGACGACCTGGATCGGTTCGGCGTCGAGCGCACCATCGACCACGTCACTCCCGGTTGGCGCGCCCTGATGTCCTTCGAGATCGGCCGCAACCGGGCGTTGTACCGCAGCGCCGACGAGGGGCTGCCCTACCTGCCTCCGGCGTCGCGCCGCTGCGTGCAGACCGCCCGACACCTCTACTGCCAGATCCTGGACCTGATCGAAGAGGCCGACTACGACGTCTTCGGCGATCGGTTGCGGGTGCCGACCTGGCGTAAGGCCGGATACGCGACCCGGCTGATGGTGACCCCGAGCCGGGTGTTGGCGGGCCGTCCGTCATGAATCAAGGGCATTACCTGTTGGCGATGGCTGCGTGCCTGGTCATCACCCTTCCGTTAGAGCTGGTGCTCGGGGCGCGCGTGTGGCGTCGTCCCCGGCAGGTCGCGCTGGCGCTGATCCCGGTGGTGGTCGTCTTCGTCATCTGGGACCTGTGGGGCATTGCGCAGGGTCACTGGTTCTACGCCGACGAGTTCATCACCGGGATCCACCTGGGACCGATGCCCCTGGAGGAGCTGGTCTTCTTCATCGTGGTGCCGATCTGTGGGCTGTTGACCTACGAGGCCGTGGGCAACTGCCTGGCCTGGGCCCGCGGCGGTCCGCCACCGTGGCGCGTGAGCCGGACGTCCTCTCGGGAGTCCCAGGATGCCTGAGTACACGTTGATCGCTGCGTGCTCCGTGGTTGCGGTGCTGGTCTTGGAGTTCGCCTGGTTGAAGACCGGGATGCTGCGCACGGCACAGTACTGGCTGTCGATGATCATCGTCTGGGGCTTCCAGCTCCCCACCGACGGGTGGCTGACCAAGGCGGACGGCACCATCGTGGGCTACGACGACGCCGAGACTCTCGGCATACGGGTGGGGTGGAACTCGCCCATCGAGGACTTCGTGTTCGGGTTCTCGATGATCACACTGGCCCTGCTCACCTGGCACCGCGTGACGCGGGGCCGTCAGGACCAGAGCAGCGGAACGAGCGCGACCGTGAGCACCAACACGATGAGCGACAGCGACCAACCCAACCGTGCGTAGTCGCCGAAGCGGTATCCGCCGGGCCCGTAGACCATCATGTTGGTCTGGTATCCGATCGGGGTCAGGAACGAGGCTGACGCGCTGATGGCAACGGCGATCGCCGCACCCCGCGGGTCCAGTCCGGTGGCCTGCGCCGCGGTCACCGCGATCGGCAGCATGAGTAGGGCGGCAGCGTTGTTGGTGATCATCTCGGTCAGGATCATGGTGGCCAGGACGAGGCCCAGCAGCACCCCTCGGTCCCCGTAGTCGCCGAAGAAGTCCACGAGGCCGCCGGCGATGACGGAGGCCAGCCCCGAAGCCTGCATGGCGGCGGCCAGTCCGAAGGCCGAGGCGATGACGATGATGACCTCGACGTCGATGGCCCGGCGCGCTTCGAGAGGCGAGAGCACCTTGGTCAGCACCAGCAGCACGGCGGCGATGAGGGAGCCCTGCAGGATGGGCAGCACGTCCGTCGCGGCGGATACCACCACGGCCAGGAGCAGCACGAGGGGGATCCAGCCGCGTCCGGAGGTGGTGGGTGGGGTGCCGTCCAGGTTGGCGATGAGCAGGAAGTCCGCCCGGTCGCGCCACCGGTTCCGGAAGCCGGGGTCGGACACGATGATCAGCGTGTCCCCGAGCCGGATCGTCTCCGTCCCGAGCCTGCCCTGCAGCAACGCCCCCGAGCGGTGGATGCCCAGCACCGCCGCCTGGTAGGTCGACCGGAAGCCGGCGTCGCGCAAGGTGCTCCCCACCAGGGGTGACCGGGACCCGACGACGACCTCGAAGTAGCGGACGGCTGGGTTGTCGAGGTCCAGGACGTGCTTGAGCTCGGAGGAGCTGAGTCCCTTGATGGCCTGCAGCTCCACGATCTTGGAGACCTGACCGGCGAAGTGCAGCCGGTTGCCTCCGCGCAGGACGGTCTCCGGGCGCACCGGGGCGATCGTGGTATCGCCGCGGTCGACCGAGCTGAGGAACAAACCAGACAGGCCCCGGAGCTTGGCCTGCTCCACGGTCTTGCCGTCGATAGGTCCCCCGGCATCGACGATCATCTCGATGGCGAACCGCCGGCTGGCGTCCTCCAGCTCCGCCACTGCGGAGCGGCGGCCGGGGAGCACGGCCGGGGCGATCAGGATGATCACGGCGACACCCACCAGAGCGATCGGCAGACCGATCTTGCCGATCTCGAAGAAGCCGATCGGCTCCAGGCCCAGCGCCGGCATCTGCCCGGAGACCACGAGATTCGTCGAGGTCCCGATCACCGTGATCAACCCGCCCAGGACGGCGGCGAAGGACACCGGCATCAGCACCTTGGAGGCGGAGACCCCGCGGCGATCGGCCCAGGACAGGACCTGTGGGATCAGCATGGCCACGATGGGGGTGTTGTTGAGGAAGGCGGATGCTCCGGCCGTCGGCACCAATGTGCGCAGCAAGGGGAGTCGGTAGCGGCCGCGGTCGCCCAGCGTGCCCTGCATGACCGGGGTCAGCGCGCCGGTCTTCTCGATCGCGGCGGCCACCACGTACAACGCCGCAACCGTGATGGGTGCCGCGTTGGAGAACCCGGAGAAGGCCTGTTCGGCGGGGATGACCCCGGTGACCAGGACCGCAGTGGCCCCGCCGAAGGTCACGACGGCGGGCGCGACGCTGCCCCGAGCCAGAATGACCAACACCGCGACGACGACGGCCAGCGTGATCCAAGCGTCCAGGCCCACGGGCCCCCCTTCCCTGTCCGGGGCGCACGCACCACCACGACGACATCAGTTCAAGAATGCTCGGACAGCAAGCACCAAAGTGCTTAGTGAGGCTACTACGCGCGCCGCGGTGTCCGATGCGTTCGTGGCCCGCCGCCGCTGAGGATGCCACCAACCAAGGTAGGACGTACGGTCTGGGCATGACCGAGCCGCGCGATCTTGACCGTGACCTGCTCCAGATCTACCTGGCGGACCACCAGGCTGGCGCCCGCGGTGTGATGGACCGTCTGGCGCAGATGACGGGTTATACGGATCTGCCGATCGCGCCGCTGATGGAGCAGTTGCACACCGAAGTTCGTGAGGAGTTCGCCTGGGTCGCGGCGCTGGTGACGCGACTGGGCCTGGACCCGAGTCTGGTCAAACAGTCCGGGGCCCGAGTCGCTGAGTTGCTGGGGCGCCTGAAGCTGAACGGTCGCTGGCGCACCCGCTCGCCGTTGTCTCCCGTTCTGGAGCTGGAGATACTTTCCGGCGCCGTCATCGGCAAGCTGCGGTTGTTCCAAACCTTGACGGATCTCAGTCACATGCTCCCCGTGGAACCGACCGAGCTTGCGGGCTTAAGCACCCGGGCCGAGCGACAGCTGTCCGACCTAGCCGGTGCGCACGAGCATCTCCGGGCCGCAGCGTTCGAGCGTGGAGGCCCGTGAGGCTCCCGGCCGTTCAGGTGAGTTCGGACAGGGCAGTGCCGCTGCCGAGACTGGAGTGGGGGACGACGCTGAGCGTGCCGTCGGTCTCCAGGACCACGAACGCCACCGACTCCAGTCCGCCGACGCCACTGCTGCGAACCGCAGCGCAGACACTGTCCGGATGGATGCGCTCACGCAGCAGGGCCGCACCCACCATCTGACCGTCGCGCAACAGCACAGTGGGCTGGGACGTCAACGTCTTCCGTGCCCACGCGAAACGCGACGAGGCGGCGGCGCTGACGAACTGCAGAAGGGTGAGGACGCCCAGGGCCATGGCCCCTTCGGACCACGCCACGGACTCACTCAGAGCCACCGTAGCCACGATGGACCCCAAAGCGACGGTGACGATGAAGTCGAAAGCGTTGAGCTGGGCCAGGGTGCGCTTGCCGCTGACCCTGAGCAACACGACCAACCACACGTAGGCCAAGGAAGCCGTGGCCACGACGGTCAGGAGATCTTTGGTGCTGTCGTGCAACACAGGGTGGCCTTTCGTCGATCCACACCGGTGGGCCCCGTGGGACTCGAACCCACAACCTACGGATTAAAAGTCCGCAGCTCTGCCAATTGAGCTAGGGGCCCGGCGAGGCCGGCAGAGCCAAACCACGCGCGCGCCTACGCTACATGGGTTCGCCCGCCTCCAGAACCGCGAGCACCGCGATGGCGTAGGCGCATTCGGCGTCCTCGTGCGGTGCGGCGGCGTGAGTCACGGTCGGGGCGAGACGAACGGCATACCCCCCGTCGGTGCGTTCCAGGCTGACGAAGTCGTCCCCGAGGACGGCCCGCATCTGGTCTTCGCGAGGCAGCCACAACGTCTCCTCGAGATCGACGGAGTCCAAGGCCCACTCGGACACGCCGTTGAAGCCGATGACCGAGCCGCCTACGAACCGCTGCACGTCGACGGTCATATCGGCGAGGTAGAAGACGTCGCCCAGCATGCCCTGGGTGTCGACCGCAAAACGGTCCCCGGGCAACGGGGACCAGATGAGTCCCGCCGTGTGGAGCGCGCGTGCCAAATCGGTCGTGATCATCACGACATCATGACAACCGACCCTGCACCACCGCTCGCCCGGTCTCGTTAACTCCCTGCGGTCGCGGGAAAGAGGTTGATTTGTCACACTTCAAGAGGCCATTCGGCCGGGAGCTCGAGGACAGGTGTCGTAGTGAGCGAGAAAGCAGGTCGCCCCGTGAGGGGAATGGGATTGCCTCTGCCACTGCGGATGTTGAACACCGTCGGTCGGTTGACGCCTGCGGACCGCATCGACCGCTTCCGGCTCGATAAGGAGACGGTGTTGGGTGAGGCGACGCGGGTCACCGGTCTCACCGACTTCGGGGACCCGGGCTACGAAGAGGGTCTGGATGCGCTGTTGCGCTCGATCGAAGAGGACATCGAGCCCCATCTGGTGGGTCAGATCGCGCTCCGGCAGACCATCGTCGACGGTTTGACCAACCGGTTGCTTCTGGCGCGGGAGCGTCACGAACACCCGGAAGTCTTCGAGCGCCCGCTGCGGCCCCCGATCGTGGTCACGGGATTGCACCGCTCCGGCACCACCCACCTGCACCGCCTCCTCGCCCAGGATCCGAGCAACCACGCCCCGCCGTACTGGCAGCTCGTCGCCCCTATCCCGAGAGCCTCGGGCAAGGACACTCGCCGCTGGCAGGCTCAACGCTCGTTGGCGATGCGCACGGCGCTGATGCCGAACCTCAGCCGCATGCACACCATCGACGCGGACGCCCCGGAAGAGTGCCTGTATCTGCTGGCCAGCACCTTCGAGTCCGTGTTCTTCTGGGCGATGGCCCCGGTGACCGGATACCTGCAGTGGTACCTCCAACACGACCGGACCCAGAAGTACCGCGAGTACCGAGCCTGGTTGCAGATCCTGCAGCAGCAGGCTCCGACCAAGCGGCTCGTGCTGAAAGCCCCTGAGCACATGGGCGCGGTGGATGCGCTGCTGCGGGCCATCCCGGAAGCGCACGTTGTGCACATCCACCGCGATCCCGTGACGTCCTTCGCCAGCTACCTCAGTATGGCGAAGACCACCCAGGCGCTGACCGTGCCCGAGGTGTCCGATGCGGCCACGTCGGAAGCGGCCCTGGATCTGTTCGCTCACGAGATCGAGCGTCACCGCGCTGCGCGCGACCTGCACTCCTCACGGATGTACGACGTCGACTACTCCGCGATGGTGGCCGACCCGGTCTCTACGGTCAGGAATCTGTACGACTCCATGCACACCGTGGTGTCGGCGCCGTTCGAGTCGGGACTGACGCGCTACGCCCGATCACACCCCATCGGGCGTCACGGTGAGCATTCCTACAGTCTTGCGGGGGCCGACGTCGACGTCGATACGGTCCAGCGCAGGCTGGCCAGCTGAACCGACGTCGACGCACCCCCAGGGCTTCTAGCAGCCGTCGATTCCACACGCGCTGGAGCCGCCGCTGGAACCTGAGACGGAGACGAGCTGGGACGCGCGATCCGCAAGCGCCCGCTCGATGGTGCCGACGAAGGCCTCCATGGGCTGAGCGCCGGAGATCCCGTACCGCCCGTCGACGACGGTGAACGGAACGCCGTTCGCGCCATAGGACTGAGCCTGCGCCTGGTCGGCGTGCACCTCCTTCGCGTAGGCGGCGGAGCGCAGGACTTCCGCAACCCGGCGGGTCGGCATCCCCTCCTCCAGCGCGAGGCTGCGCAGGACGTCGGGGTCCGAGACGTCCAGACCCTGGACAAAGTACGCCTTCAGGAACCGCTCTTTGACGCGGCCTTGCAGCCCCTGGAGTTGGGTACCACCGTGGTCTTCGAGGTCTTCGTGCTCCAGGTCGCTGGCCAGGTGGAGCAGTCGATGGGCGTCCACCGTGTTGCCCACCACCGCGTCGTCGAGATGGAAGTCGAGGCCCTCGCCTTCGGCTACCTCGGTGATCTGGGCTGTCATCGCTTGGCCGGCGCTGAGACCACCGCCGTACTTCTTACCCAGATGGGCGGCCACGCCCACGCCGTGGCCCGGCTCGCCCGCCGCCGGCGCGGAGGGGTCCAACTGGAAGGAACGCCAGCGGATCTGCACGTCGGTGAGGTCGCTGCGGTTGGCCTTGAGGTGATCCAAGGCCGATTCCAACCGGCGCTTGCCGATGTAGCACCACGGGCAGACGACGTCGGACCAGACGTCGATGGTCAGGGGCGTAGGACGAGCACCAGTGCTCGACGAAGACGGGATCATGGAGGATAAAATATCCTGCCGCTTCGTTTCTTTCACATGGCCCGTGATGTGCTGCGCCGCAGAGCCCAGGCTCCGAGGGCCAAGAGGACGAAAGCCATCGCCAGGAGGACCCCCAGTTCCGGGGCGATATCGGCCAGGCTGGCGTCACGACGCTGCACGTCAGCCATGGCGTCATAGGCCCAGGCGTGCGGAGTGAGGTGGGCGGCCGTGCGCATCGAGTCACCGAAGAGCTCAAGGGGAAACATGCAGCCCCCGAGCGCGCCAAGCACCAGACCGACACCGATGCCGACGCCGGCTGCGGCACCCTCGTTGTCGATGAGCGACCCCAAGAGCATCGCGGCCCCCGCCGCCACCGTGCTGAAGACGGACAGCACGACGAAGGCCAGCGGCCAGGAGCCCCACTCCACGCCGAAGATCAGCGCGGTGGCGACCATGATGTAGAGCCCCTGGAAGGCGGCGATGGCCCAGCGGCCAAGGGCCTGGCCGGCGATGGCCTGCAGGGTGGTGACCGGTGCGCTCAAGACCCGGCCGACCACGCCGTAGCGTCGCGCCTGGATGAGGGTGGACGCGCCGGTTAGCGAGGCGATGAAGACGAAGAGGAGCAGCTGTGAGGCCGCGCCCTGGTCGAACTGCCCAGCCAGTCCTGCAAATTCCTGGCTGGTCTCGTCGACGCTGTCCAGTCGCAGGGTGGCGGGGGAGCGCTGCTGGGCAGCGGCGTCGAGGGCCGTTTGGATCTGCTGCTCGTCGCGACCTTCTCCGCTGAGCGCAGCGACCTGGTCGCGGCGGGCGTTGGCCGCGGCAACGGCGGCGTTGACGGACTGCGAGGCGATCTGCGCGTTCGCGTTCGCCCCGACGAGGATCTGAAGGTCGACGTCGTCACCGGCCTCGAACGCCACGGCTGCCTCCGGGGTGATGAGCAACCCCACGTCGGTCCGCCCCCGGCCGACCTGCTCCCGGATGGCGTCCTCGCCACCGAACGAGACCTGCGCGTCGCCGTCGTTGGTGAGCTGGTCCGAGATCGCGGTCCGCAAGGCGGTGTCGTCGCCGGCGATCGCGACCTTGCCGGCCGGTCCGTCGCCGCCGAAGGACGACCCGATGACGACGACCAGCACCAGCGGGAAGATGAAGACGAAGAAGATGTTCGAGCGGTCGGCCAGGAAGCGTCGCAGCTCTACCCTCGCGATGGCGACTGACGCCCGCACGCCCCTCATCGCTGCTCGCTCCGGTCGGGCACGAGGGCCGTGATGATGATGGTGACCACGGCGAATCCGAGCATGACCAACAACGGTCCGATGATGTCTGCGAGGCCGCCGTCGTTGGCGCTGATCCCCAGCCCACGCGTGAAAGCCGCAATCGGGTTGAGGTCCAGAATGGTCCCCAGGATGCCGGTCCCGGTGATCGGGAAGAAGGCCCCGCCCGCCATACCGAGCGAGATGGCCAGGATGGACTGGGCAATCCCGGCCTGCTCGGCAGTGCTGGCGAGTTTGGCCACGATGAACATCAACGAGGTGCTGGCGGTGACCACGGCCACGATGAGCACCCCGACGACCCAGGGGGAGCCGAAGCTGACGTCGAAGAAGAAGGCTCCCGCACCGAGCAGCACCGCCGTGGCGACGACGCCCAGGACGAAGCTGACCAGGGCCTTGGCGCCGACGATCAGGCCTGGCTTCATCGGCATGGAGCGTAGCCGGGCGTAGGTGCCCTGCTCCTTCTCCGAGATGAGTCCCAGCACGCCGAACCCGACGGTGAACAGCAGAAAGAGCCCGGCCTGACCGGCGACCGTCGAGGCGGCCGGGCTGAGCTGCTCCGCCGAGAGGGTGCCCTGCGACACGGTCATGGCTGGCCCGGCCGTCGCCGCTTCCGTGGCGACCTGCGCCAGGTCGGCGGGGGGTATGCCGAGGTCGAAGCCGGCCGTTGCGGCCAAGGCACCGTCGTTGAACTGGGTTAGGACCGAGTCGACGATGCTGAGCACCACCTGCCCTTCCAGACCCGCGGTGTCAGACTCGACGGCGACCAGGTCGACGCCTTCGCCCGAGGTCAGGGCCGCGCTGAAGCCCTCGGGGATGATCAGCCCGACGTCGACCGACCCGTCCTCGGCGAGCCTGCGAGCTTGCGTCTCGGAGACCTCCTCGACGGTGATGTCCACGATGTCGACCTGACTCAGCACCGTCGCGAAGGTGGGAGCCAGTTGGTCATCCGCGGGCGCCGAGATGGCCACCGTGGTCGGCTGGAGCTGTGAGCTCGTGGCGTTGCCGAAGACGAGGTTGAACACGAACATCAAAGCCAGCGGCACGATGAGCGCGAAGATGATGACCGACCGGTCCCGAAGCCGTTGCCGCAGGTCCGAGGACGTCATCGTCAGCAGGGCGCCCACGGTCAGTCCCGCAACGCTTTGCCGGTCAGGTGCAAGAAAACGGACTCCAGGTCCGGTCGCGAGATCTCCACGTCACTGAGCACCATGCCGGCCGAGGTCGCCGTGTTGACGATGGATGCCACCGCGGTCGGCGCATCCCGCACGGTCAGCCGCAGCTCGCGACGCTCGCTGTCGACGTGCTGCACCGAGGGCAGCTCTCCCAGGGCCGCAGCCGCGTCAGTGACGTTGCCCGATCCCGCCAGGCGGATCGTGTCGACACCCCCGGTCAGCTGGATCAGCTCGTCCTGGGTGCCTTCGGCCTGGATCGTGCCGGAGTCGATGATGGCGATGCGGTCGCACAGTCGCTCTGCCTCCTCCATGTAGTGCGTGGTGTAGAGCACGGCCATGCCCTCGGTGGACAGTGCCTCCACGGACTCCAGGATCGAGTTGCGCGACTGCGGGTCCACGCCCACGGTCGGCTCGTCGAGGATCAGCAGGTCGGGTCGGTGGAGCAGACCCACCCCGATGTTCAGCCGCCGCTTCATGCCCCCGGAGAACTTCTTGGTTGCCTCTTTGGCCCGGTCGGACAGGCCGATCAGCTCCAGTACTTCCGCGCTGCGGCCCTTGAGTTCCTTGCCCGTCAGCCCCTGAAGCCGGCCGAAGAAGAGCAGATTCTCCCGCGCAGAGAGCTCGGGATAGATGGCCAGGTCCTGCGGGACCAGTCCGATGTGTCGTTTGGGCTCGGTGGTGTCGGCTGCCATCCGGTGCCCGGCGACGGTGACGGTGCCCGCGCTGGGTGGGATCAGGCCGGCCACCATCGAGATGGTGGTGGTCTTGCCGGCGCCGTTGGGTCCCAGCAGGCCGAAGGTCTCACCTCGGGCGATCTGGAACGAGACCCCGTCGACCGCGGTGAACGACCCGAATCTGCGCACCACTTCGGTGACCTCGAGCACCGGCGCGTCTGGCTGTTGAGTCACGTCCCACCCCTCTCCTGGCTGTGTGCTCCTCACTGTAGGGGCGGGCCGGGAGCGGCACGAGTGACAGATGTCACCAGCATCCGGTGACCGCCGGTAGGTCCGTCACCGGCCGGTCGTAGGCTTGCTCCGCAGGTCGCTGGCTCGCTTCGGTTGGCACGACTCCTTCTCCTTCGTGATCGGTGGATCTCTTCCTATGGCAGCCAAATGGTGGACCCTCGTCGCCGTGTGCACGGGCCTGTTCGTGTTGTTGCTCGACATCACCATCGTCAATGTCGCTTTGCCCGACATCCAGCGTGAGTTGGACGCCACCTTGTCGGATCTGCAGTGGGTGATCGACGCCTACGCATTGGTCCTGGCGGCGCTCCTGCTGACGGCCGGGTCGCTGGCCGACCTCTTCGGCCGCAAACGGGTGTTCGTGATCGGGGTGGCGCTCTTCGGTGTGGCGTCATTCGTTTGTGGGATCGCGCCCAACATTCTGTCGCTCACCCTGGCTCGGGGCGCGCAGGGCATCGGCGGTGCGGCCATGTTCGCGACGGCTCTGGCTCTGTTGGCGGCGACCTTCTCCGGTCGGGAGCGCGGCATCGCCTTCGGTGTGTTCGGGGCCGTGACCGGAATCGCCGTGGCGGTCGGCCCGGTGCTCGGCGGTGTCCTCACCACGGGCCTGTCCTGGCGCTGGATCTTCTGGGTCAACCTGCCGGTCTGCCTCTTCGCGATCATTGTCACCCTGCGCAAGGTCACCGAGTCCAAGGATCCGAACGCCGGAGCCCCCGACTGGATCGGCTTCGTGACGTTCAGCAGCGCTCTGGGGCTGTTGGTGTTCGGGCTGATCGACGCGGGCACCCGCGGCTGGGCCGACCCGCTGATCCTGGGCGTGCTTGGGGGATCGGCGGTGCTTCTGGTGGTGTTCGTGGTGAGCCAGCTCAAGCAGCGCAAGCCGATGTTCGACCTCACCTTGCTGCGCAAACCCACCTTCGTCGGCGGTCTCGTCGCCGCCTTCGCCGTGTCCTCGTCGGTCTTCTCGTTGCTGGCCTACCTGGTGATCTACCTACAGAACGTCCTGGGCTACTCCGCCGTCGAGGCCGGGGTCCGGTTGCTCTTCCTGTCGATCGCCTCCTTCTTCTCGGCTAGCATCGCCGGACGGCTGACCGCCAAGATCCCCGTCAAGTGGCTGATCGCTCCGGGCTTTCTGACCCTCGGGGTCGGCCTGAGCCTGCTCCTGCTGATCGACGTCGACTCCTCGTGGACCGCGCTGATCCCCGGGCTGACGGTCTGCGGCGTCGCCGTCGGCATGATCAACGTGCCGTTGGCTTCCACCGCCGTCGGGGTCGTCGCCACCGACCGGGCGGGCATGGCCTCCGGCGCCAACTCGACCTTCCGGCAGGTCGGCGTAGCCACCGGCATCGCAGCCTTGGGGTCGATCTTCAGCCGGATCGTCACCGTGGACATCAACGACCAGCTGGCGGGGACGGCCGGTGCCGGTCAGGCCGACCAGATCGCGGCTGCGGTCACCGGCGGGCAGATTAAACGAGTGGTCGAGATGGCGCCGGCCTCGGCCAAGGACATGATCGAGCAGGTGGCCACCGTGGGCTTCGTCGACGCCCTCAACCAGATCACCCTCATTGCCGCGGTGATCGCGTTCGTCGCGGCGATCCTGTGCTTCTTCCTGATCCGGCAAGAGGATTTCGTCAGCTAGCTGTCCCACGTTGGTGGGATGTCCCGTCAGTGGCACAGTGAGAGCCATGAGCGACCTACCGTCCATCCTGGTCATTGCCAACGCCGCCGCCGGGTCGGCCTCCGACGAGGATGTCGACTTCGTGCTGGAGGTCCTGAGCGAACTCGCCGAGACCGAGGTCGTCGTCCCCGAGGACGCCGACTCCATGGCGTCGGCGCTGCGATCCGCCCAGGGCCGCGACGTGGTGGTGATGGGCGGAGACGGATCGTTCAACTGGGTCCTGGGCACGTGTCTGAGCAGCGATCTCTTCGACGGCATCGGCGTCATCGGGCTGGTGCCGATGGGCACCGGCAACGACTTCGCCCGGGGTATGGAGCTGCCCTTGGACCTTCGCGAAGCCGCCCGCGTGGCGGTGCAAGGGGAGCCTCAGGACTGTGACCTTTTGGTCGACGAGGACGACAACGTGGTGATGAACGCCGTGCACGCCGGGATCGCGGCCGCCGCGACCGGGAACGCGGAGTCGTTCAAAGGCGCTCTGGGTGCCGGTGGGTACGCCCTCGGCGCGTTCACCGCCGGAATGAGCACCAAGGGGTGGGAGTTGGCGGTCTGGGTCGATGGTGAGGAAGTCCTCGACGAGGAGCACGACGCGCTGATGGTGACGATCGCGGTGGGCGGTTCGGTAGGCGGGGGCACACCGGTGGCCCCGGATGCCAAGGCCACGGACCACAAGGCCGACGTGGTCATCGCCACGGGGCTGGGCGCCTGGGACCGGCTGACCTTCGCGTCCGACCTCCGCCGCGGTCGGCATATCGAGCGCGATGACGTGCAGGTCGTGCAGGGCACCGAGGTGCGGATCGAAGCGGTGGGCGACGACAAGGACTTCCTCGTCAACGTGGACGGCGACCTAGGCGATCGCTACAAGGAGCGCACCTGGACGCTTCGGCCGAGCGTCTACCGGTGTCGCTCCTCGCAGGACTAGGACGCCGTCTCGCGGCTTCGCACGCCGGGAAGGTGCGGGTCCAGCCACGAGGCCAGGGCCGCCAAGCCCAGCATGAGGGCCGACACGACCACCGCGTTCACGGCGACCAGGGCGTAGCCGAGCTCACCGGCGTCGATGAACGGGTAGGGATACCAGTCCACGAACGCCCCCCGCACCAGCGTGTAGACCAGCCAGAAGACCGGGATCACCAGGAAGGGACCAAGGTCACCGCGGCTCACCCGGTCTCGCGGTCCGAACGCCAGCCACCCGACCAGCGCGAACAGGGGCACGACAACGTGCAGGAGGCGGTCGGCGAGAAGGTCGGGGCCGCTGAGGTTGAGCAACGGTCGGAGCAGGAAGAAGTGCACGATGCCCCCACCGAAACAGATGACCATGGCGTCGAGTCGAACGGCTCGCCATACTCGTCCGTCGCGATCCGGCCGGATCGTCAACAGCACGGAGACCATCGCCACCAGGATGTTGCTCCAGATGGTGAGGTAGCTGAAGAACCGGACGACTCGGCTGACCAGCCCCGGCGGATCGGTCTCGTCCAGGATGGCGTTGCCCTGGACGACCAGCACGAGCTGGAGCAGGACGGCCACGATGGACACCACGGCCGTGGCGGAATGGAAAACGCGGGCCAAGACGTGTGTGTCAGCCATCAAGACCTCCCAGGTGACGCCAGAGTCGGTTGAGTGTATCGACGGGGTGGCTGCGGCCGCCGCTGACACGGAACGAGTCGAGCTAGGGGCCGGTGTCCACGACGGTCAGGGGAAACAGGGCAGAGTGTCGGCATGCACTACGTAGGTCTTGATCTTGCCTGGGGCGAAAAGAAGCCCACAGGAGTTGCGGTCGTCGACAGCGGCGGACGGTTGCTGCACGTGTCCTCGCAGACCGACGACGCCAGCATCGTCGCGGCGCTCTCGGCATACCCGATCGGTCCGTGCTTGGTAGCCATCGATGCGCCCCTGGTCGTCACCAACCCGACCGGCAACCGACCGGCCGAGAAGGCGTTGAACAAGGACTACCGCGCCTTCCAGGCTGGGGCCCATCCGTCCAACACCGGCAAACCGGAGTTCCGCGGAGTGCCCCGCGGCGCCCGGTTGGCGACAGCCCTGGGCCTGGACATCGACCCCCACTCGAGCGCTGAGCGACGTGCCGTGGAGGTCTATCCCCATCCCGCCACGATCGCGCTCTTCCGGCTCGGCAAAACTTTGAAGTACAAGGCGCGCACCGGCCGGACCGCGACCGACCTCCAGCTGGCCCTGCTGCAGTTGATGAACCTCGTGGAGACCCTCAAGGGCGCCGATCCCGCGCTGTACGTGGCCGACCACCACGGATGGCGCGACCTGTTCAAGCAGGTAGAGGCCGCTCAGCGTAAGAGCGAGCTGCGCCGCGTCGAGGACCAGGTCGACGCCGTGCTGTGTGCCTACATCGCGATGTTCGCCCAGACCCGACCCGAGTCCACCACGCTCTACGGGGACGTCGAGACCGGCTACATCGTCACGCCCACGCTGCCGCACGGCCACCGGCCCTCGAGCGACCCGCACCCCAGCATCGACTCGGCGGCCCGACGCGCGGTCCGGCTCTACGAGGAGCAGCGACCCGCAGCCCTGGGCGTCACCGACGCCTATACCGCGTTGGTGACCGAGCTGCTCGACGACGCCGGGATCAACTACCTCAGCGTCACCGGACGCACCAAGAGCATCGCCTCCTTCGCCGTCAAGGCGCACCGCCGCATCGACGGGCGACCGGAGTTCAGCGACCCGATGCGTGAGATCACCGACCAGATCGGGGTCCGCGTGATCACGTACGTGCACAGCGACGTGTCGGCCGTGGCAGACCTGCTGGCGGCCCAGATGACCGTGTTGGATGACCGCGACATGGGCCGTGAAACCGCTCAGGAAGGCCGCTTCGGGTACTCCAGCCGGCACCTGTTGGTCGAGACGGACGCTGCAGACGCGCCTTCGGTCTTCACCGGCCACCGTGCCTCCGTGCAGGTGCGCACGGTCCTGCAGCACGCGTGGGCCGAGTTCGAGCACGACATCCGCTACAAGGGCACCGTGCCGCCCGAGCACGCCCAAGACCTGGATCGACGGTTCACGCTGGCCGCCGGGTTACTGGAGCTGGCCGATCGGGAGTTCTCCACCATCCGGGATCGGCTGCAGGAGAGTATGAGCTCCCAGCAGGGAGAGACCGACGAGGACGACCCGCGGATCACAGCGCAGGACCTGGCCTCGTTCCTGGCCGGTCGCTTCGCCGGTGCCGGGTGGTCGCGCACCGACCACTACGAGTGGATTTCCGGGTTGCTCCTCGAGGTGGGGGTGAGCTCGCTGCAGGAGTTGGGTGAGCTGCTGGCCCGGGTCGACACGGCCGCCATCAACACCGGGATGGACTACCGCTATCCGCCCGGGGCGGTGCGACGTCTCGATGACGCGCTGCTGCACATCTTCGGCCAGCGCTACATCGAGCTGTCGGGCAACGCCGAGCGACGTGACGGACTGCGCACCCGGTTGGAACGTCTGCGGGGCCGGGTCCCCGAGCCGGCGCAACCCGGGGGCGGAAAGGACCACGCTCGAGGCTCGCGATGAGTGGCTGTCGGAGCTGTCGCGCCGTGAAGCGTTGCGCCACCTAGCGCCCCACCCCTGACCGTTGTGCTCGCCCCTGCACGCGGCGGCGGCGACAAGGGCGCGCACAACGGTCAGGGGGTCGGACGGGGTAGGGAGAGGCCCGGCGTTGCGCGGGACGAGAGCCTGCTGAAGTGGCAGGCTGGCCCGGACCGGCTCGGGGGCGGCTACGCTTTCCGACCATTTCGACGTGAGGACCGTCATGGAGTCATACCCGAACAGCCCTGGATCCGACGAGGTGACCGAGGGCAAAGGACCCGCACCCGCATCGGTCAGGACGGCCGTCAAACTGATCTGGACGAGCGTGGCGCTCAGCGTCGTCTCGACCGTGCTCTCCTTCATCCTGCTGGATGACCTCGTCGACGCGGCCATGAACGGGGCTGGTGGCGTGGACCGAGACACGGCCCGAGCCGGTGCCATCGTCGGCGCGGTGGTCAGCCTCTTCATCGGCGTTGCCCTGGCAGCCCTGTTCGCCTACTTCATCTCCAGGGGTGCCAACTGGGCTCGCATCGTCTACACGGTGCTTCTGGGTCTGGGGATCCTGCTGAACCTGTTCGGCTTGCTGGGCTCCCAGCCGATCCTGCTGGTCATCATCACGCTGGTGAGCCTGGTGCTCTCGGTGGCCATCGTGTTCTTCCTCTACCGCCCCGACTCCAACCGCTACTTCAAGGCCCCCCAGGGAGCGCGCTGAGAAAGACCCTGCGCCGCGGCGGCCCGGCCGACGCCACCCTGGTCTGGGAGCGGTACGTCGATCCCAGCCGGTGGGCCTCGTGGGCCCCGCACATCCGTGGGGTCGAGTACCCGCTCGACCGGTTGCAGCCGCACACGGGCGGGCAGGTATGCGGTCCGCTCGGCTTGCGGGTGCCGTTCACGGTGGATGCCGTGGATGAGCCGAGCCGTACGTGGGCCTGGACCGTTCACCTGCGTGCCCGCGGCCGGAACCTGGTC
This sequence comes from Actinomycetales bacterium, assembly GCA_038258285.1. Lineage (GTDB taxonomy): Bacteria > Actinomycetota > Actinomycetes > Actinomycetales > Dermatophilaceae > Ornithinicoccus. The sequence continues at coordinate 32,999 of JBBSQA010000022.1, forward strand.
ACCGTGTCGCTGGCTCACGGAGTGGAGAGTCGCCGGGCCGGCTGCACGACGTGGCTGCGGTTGCAGGGATCCTGGCCGGTCGTTGTGGGCTACACCCCGGTCGCCTGGTACGCCTTGGGGCGGTTGGTCCGCCGCTGAGTCAGACTGCGAGTCCGCACTCGGCGCGGCGCGCAGGGGCGGCATACCTCGCGCCAGCAGTGTCTCTGTGCCACGCTACGGACACATGAGCACCGGTGACGCCACCCCTCCCAACACCGCATACCTCGAGCACCTCAAAGCCGAGGTCGATCTGTCGATCATCGAGGCATCGCCCCAGGTCAGCGAGTTCCAAGGAGCTCCAGAGGCTGACCGCGAGCGGCTGAGCGAGCTCGTCGAGTCCCTCCGTGAGGACCTCCTCGAGATGGTCCACACGCTGCACGGCGACCCCGAGACGGCCTACGAGGAAGTGCGCTCCGCGGCACTGTTGGCGCAGGTGCTCCAGCGCCACGGGCACGACGTCACAACGGGGGCACACGGTGTCGAGACGGCCTTGCGGGCCGAGGTTGCTACGGCGAATTTCGACCCGACCCAGCACCGCACCGTGGCCGTGCTCAGCGAGTACGACGCGCTGCCGCAGATCGGCCACGGGTGCGGACACAACGTCATCGCCGCCACGGGGGTCGGAGCCTTCCTGGCCTTGGCCTCGATCATCCGATCCTCCGACGCAGGGGTGCAGGGTCGAGTGGTCTTCCTCGGAACGCCCGCCGAGGAAGGTCACACCGGCAAGGAGGTCATGGCCGCGGGTGGAGCCTTCGAGGGCCTTGACTGTGCGGTGATGGTCCATCCCTTCGGATACGACACGGCATCGCACCTGTTCCTGGGGCGCCGGCTGCTCACCGTGACCTTCTCCGGTTACTCCGCTCACGCGTCGGCGCAACCGTTCCAGGGTCGCAACGCGCTGGACGCGGCGAGCCTGGCCTACCAGGCGATCGGGCTGCTCCGCCAGCAGATGCCGCCCTCGGATCGCGTGCACGCCATCGTCACGGACGGGGGGCACCGTCCCTCAGTCATCCCCGACCGAGCCCAGCTGGATCTGTACGTGCGATCGGCCTACCCCGACACCCTCAAGGACCTGTCGCGTCGGGTCGCTCAGATCATGGAGGGTGCCGCGTTGATGACGGACACCGGGGTGGAGCTGCAGTGGGACGCCTACCCGCCGTCGCTGCCGGTGCGGAACAACCAGACGCTGGCTGCTCGCTGGACCCAGTCGCAGGCCGAGAGGGGCCGGGTGGCGTTGCCGGCGGGAGTGGTGCCGGAGGTGCTGGCCGGTTCCACGGACTTCGGCAACGTCAGTGTCCGTATGCCAGGCATCCACCCCATGATCGCCATCAGCAACTCCGACGTCGCCCTGCATACTAAGGAGTTCGCCGCGGCCGCCGCCACTGAGCGGGCGGATACGGCAGCCATCGACGGAGCCATCGGCCTGGCGGTGACGGCCTGGGACTACCTGGCGGATGACGATCTGGCGCTCGCCGTGCGCCGCGAGTTCGACGAGGCGGGCGGCCCCGTCGACGTCGAGCATTACTTCGACTGACCCCGACCTGCACCATTCCTTCGTGGACCACGAGGAGCAGCCATGACTGCCAACGCAGAAACCACCGGTAGGACGACCCTCGGGGATCGCCTCCTGACCCGGATCGAGATCCTGGGTAACAAGCTGCCCGAGCCGTTCGCCCTCTTCCTCTACCTGATCCTGATCACCGGCGCGGTCTCGACGGCAATGGCGCTGGCCAACGTCGAGGTCACGGTGCCCGGGTCGGACGAGGGGCCGATCGTCATCCGTGGGCTCTTCACCGGGGAGGGCATGGTCTGGCTGACCACGAATCTCGGCGCCAACTACATCGGATTCCCGCCGCTGCAGACCGTCATCACGATCCTGCTTGCGGTGGGCGTGGCGGAGAAGACCGGCATGCTCGCCGCCGTGGTGCGGGTCTGCTTCGGCTCGGCGCCGCGCTGGTTCCTGCCGTATGTGGTGGGGCTGGTCGGAGTGACCGGCTCGATCATGGCGGACTCGGCCTTCATCGTGATCCCGCCGTTGGCAGCCATGGTCTTCAAGGCCGCCGGACGGCATCCGGTCGCGGGTCTGCTGGGCGGCTTCGCCGCAGTCGGGGCCGGATACTCGACCGCCCTGGTGCCGACCTCGCTGGATGCGCTGTTCGCCGGGATCACCACCGGAGTGATGGAGACCCTGCCCGGCATCGAGACCACGCCGGTGAACCCGGTGTCGAACTACTACTTCAACATCGTGGCCGCTCTGATGTTGGGTGCCATCTGCGGCTTCATCATCGACCGCATCCTGGAGCCCCGGTTGTGGCGTCAGGAGGTGCCGACCGAGCAGACCGGCGCAGCGGCAGAAGACACCGACGAGGAGGAAGAGGTCCGCTCGAACCTCACGCCCCGGGAAGCCACGGCCTTGCGGTGGTCCTTGGCCGCCGGAGCGGCGCTGACGGTGGTGATCCTGGCCTCGGTCCTGGTGCCCGCTTCCCCGTGGCGCAACTCCGACGGCGGGTTCCTGCCCGACTCACCCTTGCTGGACTCGGTGGTCTTCATCGTCTTCGCCTACTTCATGCTGATGGGCGTCGTCTTCGGCGCGGTGGTCGGCACGGTGAGTGGGATCAAGGACGTCGTGACGATGATGGGGTCCGCGCTGACGGACATGATGAGCTTCCTGGTCTTGGCGTTCGTGCTCGGTCAGTTCATCGCACTCTTCGCCTGGACGGGGATCGGCAGCTGGATCGCGGTGCGGGGTGCGGACGGGCTGGAAGGCATCGGCCTGACCGGCTTCCCGGCGGTGCTCGGCTTCATCCTGCTGGCCTCGATCCTCAACCTGTTCATCGTGTCGGGCTCGTCGATGTGGACGTTGATGGGCGCCGTGTTCGTGCCGTTGTTCGCGTTGCTGGGGTTGGAGCCGGCCTTCACCCAGGCCGCCTTCCGCGTAGGGGACTCCGCGACACAGATCATCACCCCGCTGAACCCCTACATGATCGTCTTGCTGGGGCTGCTTCGGCGCTACGAGCCGGAGGCGGGGCTGGGGACGGCGATGGCCCGGCTCATCCCGTTCGTCGTGCCGTTCTGGCTGGCCTGGGCCACGCTCGTGGGCATCTGGTACTTCGCCGACCTCCCGCTGGGGCCAGGCAACGGAGTCTTCCTGCCAGGCTAGGCAAGACGTCGGCAGTGGATGGGCGCTGGGCACCCCGTGCAACCCCCTCTGGCGGGGGCTACCGTGGGGGAATGACCTCTACGCCGAACGACCCGTCGAAGACGGAACACGACAACAGCAACCCGGGGCCGGAAGATCAGCCGAATATCGACACGGAGCCACCCGCTCCCGGTAACCCCGGACCTGAGCCTCAGCCGAACGAGGACGACGAGCCGCCGGCGGAGGGCAA